>CAVUAW010000012.1:0-423761 GCA_963739655.1 uncultured Bacillaceae bacterium
TCAGAAGACAATATACCTATTGTAGTTCCAGCTTATCCTCAACAAAAGCTTTCGTTAGAAAGTATAAACCAATTCGAAATGAAAGCTGAACTATATCACCCTATTACTCATCGCGAAACAAAATTCGCAATTCCAGTTTCATCTAAATTTGCTTCTGAACCACTACCACTTGCTGGAGTATTTGAATTAGTTAAATCTGAAAAGGAAGAAATTAGTATACAACCCATTCAGAAGTTAGCAGGACTGCATACTTTATTTAACCACACTTACCGTAATTTTATACTAAATCGTTCCGGGCTAATGGAGTGGCACTTTTGAATACTACTTCAAAAATTGTAAATAATGTTAACCTTTATAAGCTATGTAGGCCGTTATCTCGATTTACAGCTAAAGGTTTAACAACTTTACTATTAAATACAGTGGAAGTGGAGAGGGAAAAAACATGAATATTAATCAAATATCGTTGGAATCTGTGGTAAGTCAAGTTGATGGTCAAATTGTAAGTGATATGGGTGGAGAAAAGGTAATGTTAAGTATCTATAATGGTAAATATTACAATCTAGGGGTTTTAGGAGGAAGGATTTGGGAAGAAATTATAACCCCAACTTCTATAGAGAAAGTAGTAATAAATTTACTTTCAGATTATGATGTCCACCCAAAAGAATGTCAGGAGCAAGTTATTTCCTTTTTAATATCATTACATGATGAAAACTTAATTAAAGTAGAGGAAATGTGAATTTAACTGATTTAATAAGTTTGTTTAATTGGAAGGATTAATTTAATGAAAAAGTTGAAGATTTTCTTATCCATGAACTGGAAAATGAAAAAAATACTTATCGAATCTTTATTTTATTTAGGTTGGGCGCGAATCTTGAAACGAATATCATTTTCAAAAGTCGCTCCGAATTTAGGAAACTTGATGAAAACATTTTTTCCCCTAAATACAAGTGATAAAGAGAAATTAGCTAAAATATCTCAGGCAATTCACATTATGAGTAAGTATACTTTATGGGAAAGCCAGTGCCTAGTAAAAGCTATTGCTGCAATGAGAATGCTAGAAAAACGAGGGATTGAAAGTACGCTTTATTTAGGAACGGCAAGAGATGAATCAGGAAAAATGATTGCTCATGCCTGGCTAAGAAGTGGACCTTACTATATAACTGGCTCGGAAGGTATGGAGCGATTTACGGTAGTAGGCAAGTTTGCAAAAAGGATCTGATACTATAAGATAGAAGGGAAATCTCGATGGAAAAAAAATTTAATCTTACTACCGCTAATATTCCTAAAGAACTATTAGCAATGATAAAACTACTTAACTCTGATAATACCCAAAAAGTACTATCTTCATCACCAAAACTCTTTTCGGAAATTGATTGGGAATTATTCATGAAACAAGTGAGACATCACCGTGTTTATCCCTCACTTTATAATAAGCTTAAAGGAAATACAGAGTACTTGATGCCGAGTCACGTTTTGGAACAACTAGCTCATGAATACAGAAGAAACACGTTTCATATGCTCCATTTATCTGGAGAAATGGAAAGGCTTAACAGGTTGTTCTTTAATAAGAACATCCGATCACTTTATTTAAAAGGACCGGTTCTTGCACATGAACTCTACGAAGATGTTTCCCATCGTACTTCAAGTGACCTGGATATCCTCATTCCCATGAGAGAGTTAGATGAAGCTGAGAATATTCTTTTAGCTGAAGGGTATATCAAGGATGATTATATTGAATCTGTATTAAATGATTGGAAGTGGCGTCATCATCATTTTTCCTATTATCACCCACAGAAGAAGGTAAAGGTTGAAGTACACTGGCGACTTAGTCCTGGTCCAGGTAAGGAACCTCATTTTGATGAATTATGGGATAGGAGAAAGTTAAGTCAGCTCACAAGCTCCCCAGTTTATTTACTTGGAAGAGAAGATTTATTTATATTCCTTGCTTCTCACGGCGCACGTCATGGTTGGTCTAGGTTAAGATGGCTAATCGATATGAAGCAATTGATGGACCAGCCACTAGATTGGATAAAAGTGAAAACACTTTTAAGGAAATTCCATCTAACACCAGTTGGCGAACAATCTATTATTTTAGCTTCAGAACTCTTCGATGTAGAAGTGCCAAAGCCATTTAATTATTTAAACAGTCAGTCGCATTCACACAAACTTGCTCAGAGTGCAATTTTTTATTTGGAGAACATGGTGAACCTTCATACAGACCCTGTTCCTGATTTTGTAGCAAAGTATCACAAGCGTTATTTGTTCTCAATTAAGTCACTTCAGCAAAAGTTCTTATTCCTAATTAGTTTGTTATATCCCTACCCAGAAGATGTAGTGACACTTCGATTACCAAAATCAGTTCATTATCTCTATTTTCCTTTGCGACCAATTTTATGTCTTTGGAGGAAGATGAAACCAGCTATTACCACCGGGAGGACATGAATATGAGTAATGTTTTTTATTTTTTAAAACAAATTCATTCTTACGCCGGAAAGATCCTTTACTTTAATTTAATAGCCATGATGCTAATTGGCTTGCTAGAGGGAGTTGGAATTCTTCTATTAATTCCTTTAATCGGTATGACTGGTATTGTCGATATTAATGTGGGAAATATTCCATTTTCAAACTTTTTTCAATTTCTTGATAGCATTCCTTCTGAGTTAGGGTTAGCTCTCATCCTTGGTAGTTTTATTATTCTTGTAACAGTTCAGCATATCGTTCATCGCCAAATAACGGTTCGTAATACAGAGATTCAACAGGGGTTTCTAAGACATTTGAGAGTAGAGACTTATAATAAAGTACTGCATTCAAATTGGAGATTTTTTGTTAGTAAAAGAAAGTCTGACCTTATTAATATTTTATTATCAGAAGTTGCACGAGCTAGTTCAGGAACAAGTTCATTTCTTCAATTTATCTCCTCTCTAATTATTACTTCTATTCAAATTGGACTTGCCTTTTTTCTTGCACCAACGATTACTACGTTTGTTTTGCTTTGTGGAGCTGTTCTCCTCATTTTTAATCGCAAGTTTCTTAAACGTTCGCTTGCACTTGGGAATCGAAACTATGAACTAGCGAGAAGTTACATGGCAGGGATCACGGATCAGATAAATGGAATTAAAGATGTGAAAAGCAATACGCTCGAAGAATCAAGAATGAATTGGTTTCATGGTGTGACTGAAAAAATGCAAAGTGAGCAAGTCGAATATATGAAATTGAAAACAATGTCGCAATTATATTATAAGGTTGCTTCTGCAATGTTAATTGCGGTATTTATTTATATGGCTATTCATCTTTTTAACGCTCAGGCTGGTCAACTCACACTCATTATTGTGATTTTCTCAAGATTATGGCCACGGGTAGCTGGGATTCAAGCATCAATGGAGCAAATCGCAACAACACTTCCTTCCTTTAAGGCAGTTAAGGCTCTTCAACATGAATGTGATCAAGCAAGGGAATTTGATATGAGAGAGAGCGATTAAACCAATTGAATTTAACGAACAAATCGAATGTCGAAATGTTTATTTCCGTTATAGCGAGAAAGGTTCATATGCTCTTTCAAATGTTAATCTCATGATTCCTTCGAATCAGATGACTGCGTTTGTTGGTCGATCTGGTGCAGGTAAAAGCACGTTAATCGATTTACTTATGGGATTGAATCAACCAGAAAAAGGTGATGTTCTCATTGATGGTAGTTCCTTTGAAAAGCGAACATCTCCTCTCACTCAGGCGTTCCATTAGTTATGTTGCGCAGGATCCATTTCTTTTTAATACCTCCATACGGGAGAATCTTGTATTAGTTGCACCTGAATCCAGTGATGATGACTTGTGGGAGGCACTAGAATTTTCTTCTGCAGCCGAATTTGTGAAGAGACTACCAGATGGTCTGGATACTTTAATAGGAGATAGGGGGATTAAACTGTCTGGTGGTGAACGGCAGCGTCTTGTCTTAGCACGTGCTATTCTTAGAAAGCCTAAAATCCTCGTATTGGACGAAGCCACGAGTGCTCTTGACACAGAGAACGAATCTAAAATTCAAGAAGCCCTTGAACGTCTCAAAGGTAAAATGACCATCATCGTTATCGCGCATCGATTATCAACGATTCGAAATGCTGATCAAGTTGTCGTTCTTGATGAAGGTGAAGTCATCCAAAGAGGCGGGTTTAACCAACTGGCTAATGAGAAACGAAATGTGTTCAGCCAACTCCTTCAAAATCAGGTGAAGGCAACCTAATAATTGAATGCTGAATGGTGGCGGTCATCATTGAAAAAGCGAAGATCAAAAATTATTGTGACTTTCTTAATTCTAGCTTTCTTCGTTATCGGTTACACCATATGGGATAATCACCGTGTTAGGATTGTGGAAGATAGATATTGTCATCGAAAATCTTCCTGATGAATTTGAAGAATTCAAGATACTGCAAATAACTGATCTTCATGAAAGAGAGTTTGGGAAGCATCAAGAAAAGCTTCTTGATGCGATTAACTCAGTCGATTATGATGTGATTGTTTTTACAGGTGATTTATTGACTGGTTTAGAGAGTAAGAATTACGAGTCTTTTTATACATTACTCGATGGGATAAACAATAAAGAATATGCCTATTATACCCCTGGGAATGAGGATCCAGAAATATATGAGTTAGATTCAGATGGCAATCTTGTGAAAAACGAATTCGTAACTGGTATGGAGAAGAGAGGTGTGAGGCTGCTTGAATCTGTTCAATCAATTAAACGAAATGAAGCCAAACTCTCTTTTGTGGATTTTGAATTGTCACTCATGACGCCTGATTCTCGGACAAAGGACTATAATGGAAGAGTCCGACCTGAATACGCAGAACTACCTGAGTATCACGAATATGAAAATAAACTAGTAGATGAAGTCAGCAAGATTGATTCGCAAAGTGATTCAGATGTGTTAATTGCCCTCAATCATTACCCGGTCATTGATGCTAAAATTGATTATATTAAGGAACAGAAAAACTATGAATTTCGAAATTATGATCTTATCATCGCCGGTCACTACCACGGAGGACAAATTCGCATCCCTTTTGTCGGGGCATTATTTGTACCAGAGCCATGGTATGAAAATGGAGGACTCTTACCGCCTCAAAATCGAGTGAAGGGACTCTGGGAATATAAAGGTACGAAACAATACGTGAGCGCAGGGCTGGGAAGTAGCGATGCCATCCCGTTTATTAATTTTAGACTATTTAACACGCCTGAAATTAATGTTCTTACTTTAACTGGTGGGAAATAAGCGAAAAAGTCTGATCTTGATTAAGAGGTGGGGCTTTTTTGTGTTTTCTAGTTTCAAATCATAAAATGGATGTTTTTTATGATTTTGTTCTTTAAAAAGAACATCTTTTGTTATATAATCAGTTTAATCGGAACAGGAGTATAGTACTAAAATATTCCAGTCTTTGATTGTGTTAAAGAAATGTAAAGTTGCACGTGTCTGTTCTTTATATTGAACAAAAGGGGATGAAGGCATGAAGCAAGAACAGAAACAGGTTCAAAAGTTATGAAAGCCCGAAAGTCATGACACATCAGCTCATTCGGTTTGAAACGTCCCAAAGCTGGAATAAAGGACACGGTCCTGTATCTGGAGATGGCGGAAAAAGTGATGGTAAACATTATCCTCATGATCCGTACAAGCCCAAAAAGCCTCATAAGAATAAATAACCCCCAGAGGAGGTTAATGGCATATGCTATTAACCTCCAATAATAAGAACCTCTGTTTAAGGAGATTACCTATGCAGAATTCATTCATTAAAATTGGTGAACATGTCTTTGAAATTCAACAACCTTCAGTAAATCCGATAAAGATTTTATCAATAAGCAATACTCATAATGTTAGCAATAACCAACCTGACCTGATTATTCAACTAATCGATCATTTCGGCACTCCTTTCACTGACTACAACGTCCAAATCACCAAAGAACCTACTAAAATAACCTACCGTCGCTCAGACTACTTAATCGAGGTCGATCCAGAATTCAAAGAAGCAACCCTATATGTGCACGATGAACTGGCTCTGAAACATGCTCTTATGAATCTTTATAGTTCTTTCATCAACTATCATAACTGGGGATTACTCGTTCATTCCTCTTGCGTCATCGAAAACGGGAAAGCACACATTTTTTCCGGTCAATCAGGGGCAGGTAAATCAACTGCTGCGAAGCTTTCACATCCGCGGGAATTGCTTTCTGATGAAGCTTCGATTCTCAAGATCACAGATCAGGAAGTTACCGTATATAATTCTCCGTTTAACAGTGAATTGGATTCGAGTGATCTAGTATCAGCACCATTAGCAAGTATCCAGCTTTTACATCAATCTCTTCAAAATCGGAGAGAGAGCATATCCAAATCAGATGCGTTCCTTCACCTTATCGATAAAGTTTTTTATTGGGAGCATAGTGAGGAAGAAACAAGAAGAATTCTTCATAAAGTTACAACAGCTCGTTTCGTCCGTTCCAGTCTACAATCTTCATTTTCAAAAGAATAATACTTTCTGGGAGTTGATTTCTTAATGAAACGTTTTGTTCAAAATAAAAATTATGATGTTACCCAGCTTGATGATGAATACGTGGTGTTGAATACAGATAACTACACGGTTACGAAATTGAATGCGGTAGGTGGATTTTGTTGGAGTTTGTTGCATGAAGAGCAAACGATCGAATCGATTCTAAAGGCAATTCATGAAGAGTTTCCTGAGGATGGCCAACCTGACGAGGGAGAAATTGAAGAGTTTATTATGGATCTTGTTCAGTGTGAATTAGTCCATCATGTTAGTTAATCAGGAAACCTTTTCTGTGTTGAAGCAGCTGGTACAGGAGAATGGCAGTATTGAAATTCCTGCGAAGGGAAACAGCATGTACCCTTTTATCCAGGAAGATGATCCGTGCCTATTTATCGAGTGTCAGCCTTCCTTATTAAAGAAAGGTGACGTTGCCCTTTTTTATACCTCATCTGGTCAATTGGTCGGGCATCGTTTGATTCGAACGGAATGGCAGAATGGTCAACGTTATTATACGTTTAAAGGTGATACAAATCTTGGCATGGATGTCCCTGTTGTAGAATCAGCTATTATTGGGAAGCTTGTTCACGTAAAGAAAAAGAAGGTCATTCTAGACGTCGATCATATTCCAGCTGTCGTCTGGCGCTGGCTGATTCTGTCTTTTCCATTTCTTTCAGGCATTCTGCGACAGTATTTAAACAAAAAGAGTAAGTGACCTCATTAGCTTTTTGGAGTGAAGAAGATGAAGACTTCCTATTTAACGAAAGTAGAACTCCTACTTAAACAGTATTTTTCCTTGAGAGACTTTCGAAGAACGTTCAGGATGCTAAAACCATTTCTTTTAAAGCATAGGAAGGCCTATTTTATTCTGTTTACTTTGATGGTGCTAGACATTACTTTAACGATTGCCTTTGCCTGGTTCTTTGGGAATATCACGGATGCGGCTTTACAAGGTAATTTTGAAAAAATGCGATGGCTTGTTCCGCTTGGTGGCGGGTTAATTTTTATTAGTATTGTGGCGTCTTTCCTGGATATTTACTTTGAAACGGCTGCAACGAACGCGGTGAAACGGGACGTGAAAAATCATCTGTTTCATCATATTCTAAGATTGCCTCCATCAAGTGCTTCTAGTATGCATTCTGGTGAGCTTTTGTCTCACTTTAGTAATGATGTTCATAATATCGATGGTGTCATTGGGTATAACTTGATTAATTTGATTCGACTGCCACTCATTTATATTTCTGTGTTTATTTTTCTTATACAAATTAATTGGACCCTTTCAATGATCAGTTTATTGATCGCGCCTGCTGCCCTTCTTGGGGGAATGTTTTTTGGACTTTTGTTACGTAAGAATGGCAGAAAGATTCATCGATTGGTTGGGCGAATTAGTACACTTCAAAATGAAACATTTCATGGTTTTCAAGTTATACGTGCTTTTACACTTGAGAAATCCATTTATTCTAAGTACAAGAAAGAAAATGAGCATCTTTACGGACTTGAAGTGGAAAATGCAAAGCTTCAGGGATGGTATTATGCTGGAGGTCAATTGGTCAGTTCGTTATCTTTTATGCTGAGTCTTTGTATTGGTGCTTATTATGTATCGACTTCTGTGATGACGGTTGGTGCCCTCATCATGTTTATCAATCTTGTAAACCACCTTGTTTATCCCTTAACTGGGCTTGCCGGCCAATGGGCAGGATTTCAACGATCTGTTTCAGCTTTAGAACGAGTATTCAATGTTCTTGATCAACCTCCAGACTCTGAAGAATTGTCAGCTCCCACAGCTCAAAAAAGAGATGTTTTAAGCTCTATTCAATTTAAGAATATAACATTCGGATACGATGATCATAAAACGATTTTTCAAAAGTTTACCCTTGATATTCCAGCTGGCAAGGTCGTCGCCCTCGTTGGACCAAGTGGTGCTGGTAAGACGACATTGTTTAATTTGTTACAGGGATTTTATCAATCACGAAGTGGCGAGATTTTGATCGATAACCAGTCGATCAATGACTATTCACTCTCTGAACTCCGAAGTATGATCGCGCATGTTCCTCAGGAAACCTTCCTATTTGGAGGTACGATTAAAGACAACCTTCAGATCGCTCGACCAGGCGTAACAGAAATTGAAATGCTCCAAGCGGCACGTCATGCAAGTATTCATGATTTTATTTGTTCTTTACCAGATGGTTACGATACGGAAGTAGGAGAAAGAGGTGTCAAGCTGTCGGGAGGTCAGAAGCAGCGGATTTCGATTGCTAGGGCGATTCTAAAAGACTCACCGATTCTTTTGTTGGACGAAGCCACTTCAGCTCTGGATCATGAAACGGAACGTTTTGTGAAACAGGCGCTGGATCAGTTGATGGAAGGAAGAACGACGATTGTCATTGCTCATCGCCTCTCAACTGTTCAAAACGCAGATTACATTATCGTGATGGATGAAGGTAAAATCGTCCAAAGTGGAACGCACGATCAATTGCTCCGAAACTGTCCTCTTTACCAAAAGCTGAATGGTCGTCAATTCATTGAAGAGAAAACAGCTATTTCCTAATGTTTGAAAGGGTGATTTTATTTTGGTGGTTGAACTTCTTCAATCTCTTTATGATCAGCAAGCTAATTTGCCGGAAGACGATAACTATTATGAGCAGGTCATAGCTCATGAGCAAACACCTTTGATTTCTCCACAACTCTATACGCTTTTAAAAGGTCGTGGGCTTCTTTATCAAACACCTCTTGCCTTTCAAGAGTACTTAAAAGATGCTTATACACAAACGCTGTTCAAGAACATTTTTATCAAGCATCAAACAGAACAGGTCGTTCGGGAACTGAACTTGAGGGGGATCGAAGTCATTCCGTTAAAAGGGGTGTTTTTTTCAGAAAGGTACTTCGGTGAACCAGGTTCGAGACCAACATCTGATATCGATCTTTTGGTCAATGCTTCGGCCATTCAGAAAGCATCAGATTGTATTCAGAGATTGGGGTTTGATCTTGAAGAGGAAGCATTACCTGGACATTTTCATTGTAGTTTAAGCAAAGAGCTACCAGGGTCTCCGGTTCCGCTTTCAGTTGAAATCCATTGGGATATCGTAAAAGAGAATACATCAAATTTTGATATTGTAGAACTATGGGAAGAAGCCACTCCTGTAAATGGATATGACTATGTTTACGAACTCTCTGTTTATCATACTTTTTATTTGATGGGCCTACATGCGTGGCGTCATAATCTTGATTCAATCAAGTGTTATTTGGATCTGATGCAAATCCTTCATATGAGTGGTGAACAGATTGATTTTTTACGGTTGAGGCGTGATGCCAGGCGACATAAAACTTGGACGAGAATGGTTCGGACGCTTTCCATTTTATATCAAGAATTTCCGTTTATGAGGAAAGTGAGATATTTTCCTTATGAGCGGCCAATACGATACGGGCTTTCAACAAAAACAATTGGAGCCATGAAATACTTAAATTTTGTCGATTACCATTTATTAAGCTATGATTCTCCCAGACATAGCTTGATTGGTTTGTATACTGGAATGAAAGAGCATATTCCGAGGCATATCCTCAAGTAAGGGCATGAAAGATCAATCCTCATAAACAAAAAGCGCCGGTTGCAAGAGTACTCTTGCAACCGGCGCTTTTTTCTATTGGTCTTACATCAAGTCCGCTGGTGAGTCATCAAAGTAGAGCCAGTGAAAATATTCTACTTCCGCATCAGACATTCTTAGAACATCTTCCCTGTTCATCGTCGTTTTGTCGCACAAAAGATCAATAAATTGGTTTCGTGCTTGCTGGCTCATTGTAAATCCTCCCTGTATTTTAAGCGGCAATTTCGCTCTGGTAACCGCTTTCAATTTGTTAATTTCATTATATATCTCATAATGAGATCATTCAAATACCGTTTTGAGATATATCACCTAAAACCGATGTGGTTTTGGTATGAAAGTGAGCGGAGGTTCAGGTAAAAAGAGGCGAAAAGGGAATGCATGTTCTGTTTGTTTGATTCTTTTTTTAAAAATAGATACTTTTTGGATATTCATTCCTTTTTATATCAATTAGGAAGGGGATGTATTTACGTAGCAGGAGTTCCACTTATCTCATTGAACTAAGAAAAGAGTAGAAAGGAAGTGTGAAGAGTGGAAGTAGATATGAAGAAGAAGCAAGAATTAATGGGGGAAGAATCACTGTATGACCTTACGTTTGTCGGTGATCCACAGCTGTCGCCAGATGGTGGCTATTGTGTCTATGTGAAGAAAGTGATTACCGAAGAAAGAGAATACGCATCAAACCTGGTTCTTGTGAACCGTGACACTGGAATTGAACATGATTGGACGGCAGCATCTGGTGAACATAAAGACCATTCACCACGCTGGTCGCCGGACGGAAAGACGATTGCTTTCGTCTCCAATCGTTCAGATGAAAATCAAATCTGGCTCATATCAACTGAAGGTGGAGAAGCCAGACAACTGACGAATTTAAAAAATGGTGTGTCTGCCCCTGTTTGGAAACCTGATGGTTCGGCGTTACTCGTGTTAAGTAAAGACGGAGAGGACTGTGACGAAGAAAACGGAGGACGTAAACCTCTGGTTGTGAATGACTTGCAGTATAAAGCAGATGGAACTGGTTTGCTGGATGGTAATCATTTGCAAGTTGTTTTAGTTGCGGTGACTACTGAACCTGGAAAGGTAGACTGGTTAACGGAAGCTCCACATAATCATTCCGATCCAAGCTGGTCGCCTGATGGAAAGATGATTACTTATGTTAGGACCCGTTATGAAGAACAGGGGTCTTATATGCGATCAGATCTATTTATCCAGTCACTGGGATCAGATGTGGAGCCAGAACAATTAAACAGTGATGGTGGAAGCTTTATTGCACCGAAATGGTCACCGGATGGCGAGAGCCTCTCATTCATTGGTCACCATTTTCAGCATGAAGGAGCCACGTTGAATAAGATCTGGATGGTGGAGGTAGCTACAAAGAAGTTTACGTGTTTAACAGAATCAGTTGACCTGGAATGTACCGATGTTTTAATTTCTGATATGCATTGGGGAGGTGCCTCACCTGGTGCAATGTGGAACGGAGATGGTTCAGGACTCTACTTCTTAGCAAGTGAAAAGGGCAACACAGGTGTTTATTATGTTGGAATGGACAGCACAGTTCGACAAATAGCGGGGGGTGACAGGCACTTCTACGCACTTCACTACGTTGCAAAGGTTGAGGAAGCGGCGGTTGCGATTAGTGACCCATTGAATGTTGGGGATATTTATACACTTAAAATTCAGGAAGAGCAAGTGCATGAGGTTCGCGTATCGAATTGTAATCAAGAAGTCCTTCAAAGTCAGGAGTTTTCCACACCTGAAGCATTTACATACTCCGGACAGGATGGTTTGGAAATTCAAGGCTGGCTGTTGAAACCTGAAGGATATGAAGAAGGTAAGAAATATCCGATGATTCTAGAAATTCACGGTGGCCCTCACATGATGTATGGGAATTCCTTCATGCATGAATTTCAGCTTCTTGCAGCGAAAGGATATGTTGTCGTCTACACAAACCCAAGAGGGAGTCATGGATATGGCCAGGATTTCGTGAATGGATGTAGAGGCGATTATGGCGGTGGTGATTATCAGGATCTCATGGCAGGTGTAGATGCTGTTATTGAGAGATATTCTTTTAGTGATAAAGAAAGACTTTTCGTCACAGGTGGAAGTTATGGTGGTTTCATGACGAACTGGATTGTGGGGAAAACGGATCGCTTTAAAGCAGCTGTCACGCAGAGGTCGATTTCGAACTGGCAGAGCTTTTATGGTGTTAGCGACATCGGTTATTTTTTCACGAAGTGGGAGGTGGGAAGTGATCTGGATGAAAATCCAGATAAGCTATGGCATCACTCGCCATTGAAATATGTCGATCAAATTCAAACGCCACTTCTGATCCTTCATAGCGAAAATGATTACCGCTGTCCGATCGAGCAGAGTGAGCAGTTGTATATCGCGCTAAAACATCGTGGAAAGGAAACGATGTTTGTGAGATTCCCAGATTCGGATCACAATTTATCTCGCAGTGGCCATCCAGAGCTACGAGTGCAAAGGCTAAAGCATCTCGTAAACTGGTTTAATCAACGTGGAGGATGCGATTCGACAAATAGCGGGCGGTGACAGGCACTTGACGCTCTCCTCGAAAGATACTATACTATTAAAAATAGTTAAATAATATTGAAAACTCTTATCAAGAGTGGCAGAGGGACTGGCCCTATGACGCCCGGCAACCATCTCAGTTCGTGAGAAAGGTGCTAATTCCAGCAAACGAGCAATCGTTTGAAAGATGAGAGGGAGTTCAAGCACGAATGACTGATTACTTCGAAATCACTCAACTCTCTCTGTACTTTACAGAGGGAGTTTTTTTATTGGGAGGGGATTTTCACTAGTTAAAGGATCTTTTTTGCTTTTATGTTTTAGTGCTAAAACGCTTTGCATTACTAGATAATTTGAGAGGGGATTGTTAGATGAAGAAATCATTATATTTATTAGGTGCACTTATTTTAGTTATTCTTGCAGGTTGTTCAGGGAACGAGGCTTCAGGAGACTCAGAAGAGGGGCCATTGAAAGTTGGGGTTACAGCGGGGCCGCATGAAGATGTGATGAACAAAGTGAAGGAAGTTGCAGCGGAAGATGGATTTGAAATTGAAGTGATTGCTTTTAATGACTACGTAATGCCGAACACTGCTCTTGATGAAGGGGAACTGGATGCGAATGTGTTTCAACACGAACCTTATTTAGACGACTTTGTGGAAGAAAGAGGCCTTGAGCTTTCGAAAGTGGCGACAACGATCAATTTTCCGATGGGTATTTATTCTGATAAATATAAGAGTCTTGATGAGCTTCAGGATGGAGACAAAGTTGGTCTGCCGAACCATTCGACTGGTGAGCCAAGAGCGCTCATGCTGTTTGAGAAAGCTGGGATTATTGAGTTGAAGGATGGAGTCGGAGTTGAAGCGACGATTAAAGATATTGAAAAGAACCCTCATAACCTTGAGTTTGTACCATTAGAAGCTTCTCAGATTCCAAGACAGCTTGGCGAGCTTGGAATTGCGGCAATCAATACAAACTTCGCGATGGAAAGTGGACGTGTACCGAAAGAAGACTCTCTTGAAATGGAGGCAGAGGACTCTCCATGGGTGAACGTGATTGCGACGAAAACGGAAAACAAAGATGACGAGCGTATTCAAAAGCTAGTGGACTACTATCAATCGGATGAAGTGAAGCAGTTTATCCAGGATGAATTTAACGGCTCTGTCGTCGCATCCTGGTAATTTGGAGGAGGAGTGAGCGAAATGATTCGATTAGAAAATATTACGAAAACGTATAAGAGCGGGGCTACCATTACGAAGGCGGTCGATGATGTTTCATTGCAGGTTGAAAAAGGGAGCATCTATGGCGTAATCGGCTATAGTGGCGCTGGGAAAAGCACGCTCGTCCGCATGGTGAACCTTCTCGAGCGGCCAACAGAAGGAAAAGTGTATATGAACGATGTTGAGCTCACTTCCTTATCCAATGGAAAGCTTCAGAAAACGAGGCAGCGAATTGGGATGATCTTTCAATCTTTTAACCTATTGAAAACGGGCACTGTCCATCAAAACATTGCTATTCCCCTTAAGCTGACGGGCGTTCCGAAAAAAGAAATTGAAGCGCGAGTGGATAAATATTTGGAAATCGTCGGGTTATCAGATAAGCGTGATGCTTATCCATCCCAGCTATCAGGAGGGCAGAAGCAGCGCGTGGCGATTGCACGTGCTCTTGCTCATGAGCCAGAAGTGCTTTTATGTGATGAGGCAACAAGTGCGCTTGACCCTGATACGACAGAGTCCATTCTATCCCTGTTAGAACAAATTAACCGTGATTTTGGAATCACGATCTTATTGATTACTCACGAAATGCATGTTGTGCAGAAAATCTGTCATGAAGTGGCTGTAATGGAAAATGGGAAGGTCATTGAGCAGGGACGTGTGGTTGATATCTTTAGTAAACCGGCTACTGTTACTTCGAAGCGGTTCGTTCAATCGTTATTTCAGGATGAGCTGCCAGAATCGCTGGTGTCGCGTTTGAAGGAGAAAGGTCAGATCGTGAATCTTTCTTTTATTGGAGAAAGCTCAGGAAGTCCTGCTCTTGCACTTGTGAGTAAGCATTTTGATGTGTATCCGTCGATTTTAGCAGGGAATATTACGCAGTTGAAAGATCAGCCGTTTGGTAGACTTGTCGTGCATTTGGATGGGGAAGCGGATGAAACGGCTCGGGCAGTTGCCTTCTTGGAAGAAAACGGTGTGGTTGTTGAAGGATATGTTCAGGAGGTGAACGCGCATGTCAGCTAAAATATCGGAATTCATCGATGTATGGGGACTAGATATCTGGAAAGCGATTATTGAAACATTTGAAATGGTCGGGATTTCACTCTTCATTTCCGTATTGATTGGACTTCCGTTAGGTGTGCTCCTTGTTTTAACAAGACCAGAAAAGGCGCTTGAGAATAAGTTTCTTTTTCGCTTATTGAATACTGTTATTAACATTATCAGGTCGATCCCGTTCATCATCTTATTATTTTTTATCTTACCTTTCACAAAAATGATCGCCGGGACTACGATTGGTGTGCAAGGGGTTATCGTGCCGCTCGTTGTCTTTACGGCGCCTTATATTGCAAGATTGATGGAATCTGCGCTTCTTGAAGTGGATCGCGGTGTCGTTGAAGCTTATGAAGCGATGGGTGTGAAAACAAGGCACATTATCTGGCACGTTCTTGTAAGGGAATCTCGTTCTTCCATTGTTCTTGGACTGACGATCGCGACAATCGGACTGATTGGAGCAACAGCGATGGCAGGTCTTGTTGGAGCTGGTGGTCTTGGCGATCTCGCCTATCGATATGGTCATTTGCGCTATGAAGTTGATGTGATGTACGTAACCGTCTTTCTCCTAATCGTCCTTGTTCAAGGGTTGCAATCGTTTGGAAATATTCTCTCAGCACGTTTGAAAAAGGATTAAGTGGAAGGGGGAGGATGATCATGCAAGCAATCGCTGATAAACCTTTTCCGGTTCAGTTTGAGCAGCTGGAGGAATTGGCGAAACAGAAGATGTCTAAAAACGTCTTTGATTATGTACAAAGTGGAGCTGGTGCTGAGGAAACGCTACGTTCGAATCGGCAGGTGTTTGATAAGTGGAAGATCGTTCCTCGTTTTTTAAAAGATGTATCGGATCTTTCAACGAACGTGAAGGTAAACGGCACTGATTGCGATGCTCCGATTATGCTGGCACCAATTGGGATGCAAGGCATCGTTCATAAAGAAGGAGAGCTTGCAACCGCCAGAGCAGCAGCGAAAGAAAATCTCCCGTTTGTTTCAAGCACTGTTTCTTCTTTTTCAATGGAAGAGATTGCTGCTGAGCGTAATGGAGCTAAATGGTTTCAACTGTATTATCCCGATGATCCTTCACTCGTGAAAAGTTTAGTGAAGCGTGCCGAGGCTGCTGGATATTCTGCGATTGTGATTACGGTTGATACAGCGATGCTAGGTTATCGTGAGCGAGATCGATCCAATCGTTATTCTCCTTTTCTTCTTGGGAAGGGAATTTCAAACTATGAAGCTGATCCAGTATTCAATGAACGAATGAGTCAGTCGGAGAGTGCTTCCATTTTAGATGAAATGAAGAAGGTCTTCTATAAACCATCGCTTTGTTGGGAGGACATTGCGTATTTGAGAAGCGTAACGTCTCTTCCGATTTATTTGAAAGGAATACTAAGGAAAGAAGATGCACGGCTAGCTGCTGATTATGGAATGGCGGGGATCGTCGTTTCTAATCATGGAGGGCGTCAACTTGATGGCTGTCTTGCTTCTCTTGATGCCCTTCCTTCTATTAAAAAGGAAGTAGGAGATGAGCTAACCATATTATTTGATAGTGGCATTAGAAGAGGATCTGACATCGTTAAGGCAATTGCGCTTGGAGCTGACGCTGTATTTGTCGGCCGTCCCTATCTTTATGGATTAGCGGCAGATGGTGAACGTGGTGTTCAGCATGTGTTGAGGCAGTTGAAGGAAGATCTGTTTATCTCGTTATCATTAGCAGGTGTGTCTACATTAAATGAACTCAATAAAGAATGGGTTCAACGAGCTTAGGAGGAATGACAGATGGGACCAATACAAGTAAGAGCGACCCCGGGGCATTATGAATGTCGACCTGGCGTTCTTCAGGAATTACCGCGGCTGCTTCAGGAAGGCCATTTTCAAAAAGTCTTTGTTATTTCAGGGCGCCGCTCCTGGGAAGCCGCGCAAGAATATTTTCCGGATTTGTCTTCTTTTCATACCGCATACTCCACGTATCATGGGGAATGTTCAGAAACAGAAATTGCAAGACAAGCGGAATTAGCGCGTATTCACGGTGCGGATTTGGTAGTAGGGGTTGGAGGGGGGAAAGTTCTTGATGTCGCAAAAGCGGTTGGTCATGAAATCAATAAAGACGTGGCTCTCGTACCAACGCTAGCTGCTACTTGCGCAGCGACCACACCACTTAGTGTAAAATATTCAGATGATGGCGAGTTTATTACGTATACTATTTTTCCAAGAAGTACATATCTTGTTCTTGTAGAGCCAGAAATTCTTTTGCGTTCCCCAATTGCTTATTTCCGAGCGGGAATTGGTGATACGCTTGCCAAATGGTATGAAGCGAGAGCGTTAATTGAAAGGCTACCTTCAACTCCTGTCTCTGTTCGATTAGCTTACGAGGTCGCCAGGAGCTGCCGGGATGTACTTGTGAAGGATGGTGAAAAAGCAGTTCAAGATCAGCAAAACGGTCGTTTGAGCGATGCATTTGTTCGGGTCATTGAAACGAATCTTTTATCAGGAGGAATGGTAGGCGGTCTAGGTGATCGCTATGGTCGCATTGCTTGCGCACATTCGATTCATAACGGGTTAACGCATATTGAAGAAGCGCATTCCTTTCTTCATGGCGAAAAGGTAGCGTATGGTATTTTAGTGCAGCTTGTACTGGAAGGAGAGTGGGAGGAAGTAAGAGGATTGTTTTCTTTCTATGAGCAAATTGGTTTGCCGATCTCGTTAGAATCCCTTGGGGTAGCGGCTGGAGATGTGGAAGATGCCGGTCAGTTGGTTGCCGAATACGCCACTAAAAAAGGAGAATCCATTCATTTTCCGACGTCTTCACTCGTTCCGAAAAGGGATGTCGTTGAAGCAATCCTTGGATTAGAAGCTTTGCAAGTGACGTTAAGCTGATCAGCTGATCATGAATAGAGGCAAAAAAAGTCCCCTGGCTGTTTACATTTAACAACCAGGGGGTTAGCTATAATACAAAGGTCTTGAGAGAAGATCAAGATGACGATTATGGTGATCACGTAAGTGCTGTTGCTCGTGACCGTTTGTATGAAAGATATTTTTTATAAGCAATAAGATGGTCATTATACTTCCTCCTTGTGGTTTAGCCTAGCGTCGGTTAATAATTTCTTGTTCTAGAACGTAAATGTTTTCCAAGTTGAGCACCTCCTTCGTTTCTTTTGTTACTTTCATTCTACGCCGCTACGAAAGGAAATAAACCAGCCACTGGTTCGGTTTTTATCTCCTCCTTAAGAAGGAGATTTTCTCAGCCTCTATTCATTCGACAAATACCGGGTGGTGACAGGCACGATTATGCCTTGACAGTACCACAAATTGGTAGTATTTTAAGTTAATGCCGACTAAACTTATAAGGATTATATAGTTTGTCCTAAAAATGAAATGTGAATGGGGGAATAGAGGATGGATATATTTTTAGTGGTTGTGAATATTGCCATTTTATTTGTTCTTATTGGTGTTTTAATTAAGATGCAACAAAAGCATGTGTCGTTTAGTAAGCGGGTTTTTGCTGGATTAGGTTTCGGTGTAGCGATTGGTGTATACTTGCAAATTGCGTTCGGTGCTAGTTCGGAGATTGTTAGTCAAACTTCCGATTGGTATGGGATTGTAGGAAGCGGGTATGTTCGCTTGCTCATGATGATCGTCATTCCACTTGTAATGGTTTCGATCATTCAATCGATTACAAATCTTGAAAAGACATCGGAGCTTGGGAAGATGTCAGGCTGGATTATTGGTATTCTTGTTTCAACAGCTATGGTTGCAGCGATTGTAGGTGTGGCAAGCTCGCTTATTTTTGATTTGAATGCCGAGCAAATTGAAGCGGGTCAGGCGGAGCAAGATCGTGGTAGTTATCTTGAAGAAACGCTTGGTGGCGTGCAGGATATGAGTACGCCAGATAAGATTCTAGCTTTCATTCCTGCCAATCCGTTTGAAGATATGACAGGGGCTCGTCCAACCTCCACCATTGCTGTGGTTATTTTCTCAGCGATCGTAGGAATTGCAGCTCTTGGAGTGCGGAGGAAAAATCCAGATCAAGCGGCCATATTCACGAAGGGTGTAAATGCTGTTTACGCGATTGTGATGCGAATCGTTACGCTTGTCCTTCGCTTAACTCCTTTTGGTATTATGGCATTAATTGCAACGACGGTGGCGCAAACGAACGTTGCTGGTATTCTTGAGCTGGGGAAATTTGTTCTCGCATCTTATCTCGCGCTACTAGTGATGTTCATCATTCATTTGATTTTGATTGCGACAGGTGGATTAAATCCACTTATGTATTTGAAAAAGGTATTGCCTGTTCTCACATTTGCTTTTACTTCACGATCAAGTGCTGGGACGATTCCGTTGAACATTTCTGCTCAGAAAAATAGCCTGGGCGTTGATGAAGGTACAGCGAACATGTCAGCTTCGTTTGGTGCTACAATCGGTCAAAATGGATGTGCAGGCATTTATCCCGCTATGCTAGCGGTTATGATCGCGCCAACAGTAGGGATTGATCCGCTTAGTCCAGGGTTTTTAATTCAGCTTGTGCTAATCGTTGGAATTAGTTCGTTTGGCGTAGCTGGTGTTGGTGGAGGGGCTACTTTTGCAGCGTTAATTGTGCTCTCTTCGATGAACTTACCGGTTTATTTAGCGGGACTTCTTATTTCAGTTGAGCCACTCATCGATATGGGACGGACCGCGCTTAACGTAAATGGTGCCATGACATCCGGTACGTTAACATCCCGTATTCTTGGCAAGTTAAATCATGATAAGTTTAACGATTCTAAGGCGATTGAGAAAGATATTGCTGTATAAAGAAAGAGTGATCCCGCTTCGATTAGGAAGCGGGATTTTGTATGTCATGATTATTAAGTTCTATTCATGATCAATTTGGGTGATCGTCGTCACGCGCAAGCTTTGTTTTATTAGACCATAGGCAAGAAGTTTTTATCTCATATATATGTGACTGACTTTCATTCCATTTTGTAAAATACTTAAATTGAAGGAAGTGCGGCACTTACCGTCGAAAAGGAAAGGGGTATAACTGATCAGGGGGGAAGCGTATGTATTGGCTCAGGCTTCTTATTATAGGTCTAGTAATCATTATGACTGCTTCATGTTCCTCACAGGCTACTACTGTTCATCATGACAAGACGGATACCCTTCATCTTGTTCCTAAAGGTTTTGAGGGTCCGTTGATTGTTATTTATAACGTCGAAGGTGCTCCTAAGTTAAAAAAGGAAAAAGGATATACGGTTATACCTTATCAGGATGATGGCACTTATTTAACGTCAACAGAAGACATGGAGTATGGAGCAGTCACGGATGAATTCTATTACGTCGACAAAAAAGACAAGCGTACCCCGATCGAACGAAATTGTGCGTATTTGTTTCCGAACAGTGGTGTTACGATCGCGGATCGGCGCCTCCTGTATAATGCTTACTATTTAACGAAAACCGAATGTAGCGACAAATTTTATAATAGCGGTCCTCAGAATCAGAACGATCGAAATATAGCTGCAAAGGTAGAAGGGAAGTTAAAGGAAGAGGGGTTAATTCAGTAACGTTGTTTTACTAGAAATGAGGTGCGTAGCAATTTCATGAAACGTTGGTGAGACATACAAAAACGAAGGCGCTGTTATTTATGCGCCTTCGTTTTTGCTCTACGCCAAATTCGTTCTACTTCACATAAAAATTCTCCATCAAACGTTAAGCGGTAAACGTCTGGCATATCGAGGCTTCTCCAAAAGCTCACATCATAGCGTCGATTAAAGTAGCTCATCATGAGAACCAGGATGTTGCCATGAGTGCCGATCACAACGCTCTTACCTTCGTATGTATGTAAGATGTTTATCAGTGCTTGTGCTCCTCTTTCTCTTGCAACCTCATTGGATTCTCCTCCAGGTAAGTGAAGGGATTCATTGTTCCAGACAGAATCAATTGCTTCATTAAAATCTTCAACGGGTTCACTTGCAAGGGTTCGCTCTTTGAACGCTTCAATGACATGCACTTGACTGTTGATGTGTTGAGCGATCCCTTCAACGGTTTGAATCGCTCGCATATAGGGGCTCGAAAGAACGACGTCTACATGTTCGTTCTTCATTAGTTCCGTTAAACTCTCTTGATCTGTCCACCCATCCTCTGAAAGGCCACGTCCGTATTCATCTGGTGTATAAACTGAATGAGCATGTCGAACAAGATAAACAGTGGTTTTGTTTGTTGTTTTCATTCCGCGCTTCACCTCTTTAGTGTAGTGGGGGACAGGCACGTGCCTGTCCCCCCTCTATCGCTATTGCCTTTCTAAAATCACTCTAGTTAACTGGGTTCTGTTTTTAACGCCTGTTTTTTCATAGACGCGGCTGAGATGCTTCTTGATTGTTACTTCACTCAGTGAGAGTTCCTTTGCGAGCTTTGCGTTCGAGTACCCTCGAATGACTAACGAAACAACTTCTTTTTCCCTTGGGGTGAACTTGAAGTGGTCGAGCGGTTTATCGGCCAGGTTTACTCCGAGTGCTGTAGCAAAGGTTTCGAGATAGAGTGGCAACCTGGAGTTTCGTAAATCTAACTCATAGGTCTTCGAAGGTTTTGAAGGTCCATAGTCAAAGTGCATCGCTTCCGGCACTTCCTCAAATCGAAACTGTTCCAATAATTCCTGATAGAAAGGGAGCGGTGTGGAAGTGATCAGAAGCCCTTCGGTGAGAACAAGAGGAAGAAGGTGATACAGTAGCGCCTTGCGATCTGCCATTTGCTCTACGTTCTTTACACCGAGGTAGCGAATGACCCAACCGGCTGGAGCCTCTTCAGTCATCAGTCGTTTCTCTTCAACAGTTGTTAGACGTTTGAAATAACTTCTTGTCACAGGGCTTTTTCTTAAATAAGGCAGAGTAGAAGTGTTGATTGGGATAAGAAAGGCGATTCCAGCAATGCCTTCATCATGGTGTCGAAGTAATTTCACGTGCTGGATGCCGACGGTTTCAATCATTTCCTTCGTCACAAAAGAAGACTCCTGCTGAGTGTGTTTTTCTGGTGCTTGAAGGTAAAGCATCTCACCTGATTGTTCATCGACTGAAGACATTTCAATTTTTTTGGTAACGTCAGGTGGTCCCGATAAATAGGAAAGCACCTCCGGCCAATCTTCTGAGCTAGCGGAAGTCATCGTGTATGTAGAAAGTGATTCATGGTCGAATAATGTCGCTCGCATCATTGGCTCACTAAGCAAATAGAAAAATTCACTGATTTCAGCTGATTCCATTAAGCGATCATCCTGGAAGAACGTACGACAATACATGAGTGCGCGTTTCCATAGCTGATGATAATAGGCAGGCTTACGTCTTCGAAGATCATCTCTCATTGCTCGCTGGAATAGAAGGTTCAGCTTCCAACCCGATTCTGTCTCTTCAAAAAAGGAAAGTGAAACAAGCGCTTCGAAATCTTTGCGCGCTATCGGACGGTCAAGCATCACTTCAAGTTTCTCCTGTTGAATATATCGACCAATTGAAGCGACTTCTATATAGGGAATTAAGCTGTCATCCTGCAATTCACTCAGCCATTCCTTTACGACAGTCCGATAGATTGTTTGTTCATCAATCTCATTCCATTCCTTCGTCAGCTGTAGTTTTTGCACGCACAGGGATAGGGCGTATGGGTTCCCTGTTGAGAATTGCCATGCTTTTTTAATAAGAGGTTCATCCAACGTTTGAAAAGCAGAATCAAATTGTCCGGTAGTGAATCCCTTTAATTCAATCGAAGTAATAAATGGATACCAGATTGAAGCCTTCCATGAAGCGTTTAAAGGTTTACGACCGCAGAAGATGAGAATGCTTGTGGATGGTAGCGTGGGGAGGAAGGACTGTCTAAACCACTCATCGAGACCTTCGAAGCGCTCATAGGAATCAATCGCAATGACAAAACGAACCCCTTTTTGTTCAAGTTTATGAATGTGCATGTTAATTGCTTCGAGAGGGGAAACATACAGATTTGTAGCTCCCATTTGTTCAAGTAATGCTTGTAGAAAGGAAGAAGGTTCTGCCTTGGAATACTGGGCGTTTATAAGGTAGAAGACGACACCTTTCCTCGTTGCTTCCTTTTGGTAATGGACCAATAATTCACTTTTTCCTGTCCCAGGCTGACCACATATGGACAATATCCCACTTCTGTTTTGATCGATCAAATCAGTAAATGTGTTTATTTCCTGTTCTCTTGTAATATTAAATGGGAATGGTTTTGAATGATTATTTGCTGAAGAATCTGGAAGCATGATCCATATCACTCTCCAATGAATAAAATTACATGAATTTGTATAAGTAGTATACTTTCGTATACTACCTTGCGATTCCTGCTTTTGATAAAATAAATTTAAATAATGTTCAGAATTAACAGAATAAGGGAGGGGTAGCAATGGAACCAGGCGGAAGTCAGCCTGAAAAAATGAATCCCACGCCTAGAAAGACTTCAAGTGGGATGGAGGAAAATGTAGCAGGACTGTTGACCTATGTTCTTGGGTTCATCACAGGTATTATTTTTCTACTTATTGAAAAGGAAAACAGGTTCGTACGTTTCCATGCGATGCAATCGATCGTTGTCTTTGGTGCGCTATTCGTGGCAAGTCTTGTATTGAATGTCATTCCAGTCATTGGAACACTCGTATCTGTGTTCATCTTGCCCCCTTTAAGTCTCATTGTCTGGATAGTATTAATGGTGAAAGCTTATCAAGGCAAGATGTATAAACTTCCGATAGCGGGGGATTTCTCTGAAAAACAGCTCGAGAGGCTACCATAAAATAAAACCGCATTTCCCCGTGAGGAGAAATGCGGTTTTGCTTTATTGCTTCGTAGTTAGTTCTTGATCAACGACTTGCTTTAAATAGTTCATGACATCTTGCTGTAGGTCAGGACGATTAAGCGCGAAATCTATTGTGGCTTTAATAAAGCCAAATTTATCGCCAACATCGTAACGGTCTCCTTCAAACTCATGAGCAAAGACAGCTTGCTGCTCATTAAGAACTTTGATTGCGTCAGTAAGTTGAATTTCGCCGCCAGCTCCTTTAGGAAGATTCTCTAGAATAGAGAAAATTTCAGGTGTGAGAATGTAACGTCCAAGAATGGCGTAGTTGGAAGGTGCATCTTCAAGAGAAGGTTTTTCGACAAGTGACTTTATCGGGATGATTCCGTTGTCGATTTGCTCTCCTTTTGGTGCGATAATTCCGTATTTTGATACAGCATCATCTGCTACTTGTTGAACACCAACGATCGAGGTGCGATAGCGATTGTAGCTATCCATTAGTTGCCCGATACACGGCTGTTCTGATTTAACGATATCATCACCAAGAAGGACAGCAAAAGGTTCATTCCCTATAAAACGGCTTGCGCAATTAATTGCGTGTCCAAGTCCTTTCGGTTCTTTTTGACGAATGTAGTGGATGTTTGCAAGGTTTGAAATTTGTTGTACTTCTTTTAGCATGTTGTTTTTCTGTTTCTTGATAAGTGTTTCTTCAAGCTCATAAGATTTATCAAAGTGATCTTCAATAGCACGCTTTCCACGGCCACTGACGATAATAATATCTTCAATGCCAGCTGCTACCGCTTCTTCTACAATATATTGAATCGTTGGCTTGTCCACGATTGGTAACATCTCTTTAGGCTGTGCTTTAGTTGCTGGTAAGAACCTTGTCCCAAGACCAGCAGCGGGTATAATCGCCTTTCTAACTCTCATGTTGAATCCTCCCAGTAACTAATTGATTTTACATTATAAATAATCGCTTACTAATATTAACATATGACCCGACTTTTTTCCTGCTTTTTCAGTGTTTGAGCGGGATTAGTGGTGATAGTGGTGATTTTGAATTCGGTCAAACCTTTCTTTTATATAGACCTGTTAACAGATTTTTCGACAGGAAATGTTGGTTTCCTTCTCATTTTTGTAATGTTATTATGAAATTTAATTATTTACTGTGATTAAGTCTTACTAAGATCTTTAGTTCGAATAGTGGCGAAGAATCATCTACTATGGAACAACTTGATTTGCTTTTCATCATTCTGTTCATTTCTTTATTGTAAAAAAGTTACTGTATTCCATCGTGATGGTTAGAGGGAAAACCCGGCTTAAATATTCTTATTATTCAGATTAAAATAATTCTTAATACTGAATGATTAAAAGACATCCTATTAAAAGGTGATACTCCAAGCTGTTTTAATTATTTAATCAAGGGTAATGGATAGTAATTGCGTTCGGTTCTATTATTTCCACTCTTGAGAGGCAATAAAACCTCCATACCTCCTAAAAGAAGTGTAGGTGTTGGGGTAAATGTCCTTAAAGATTTCGTGGTTTTTTTCCTATTCTACGTTGTGAGGGATTGCGAGTCTGCTTGTTTACCAGTTGGGAGTTTCGGTCTCTAGAGATCAGTTACTACCAACGCTTTTGAAAGAAGATGGTGCTTTTTGACATTCAATCTAAGCCCATAAGGAAGAATTTTGTGACGAATGATGTCGTAGTTCGTTAAGTTGTGAATAGTAGTATTCTTTCCAATGAAAAGAATGTTTACAAATCGGTCTAAAAAACTATATTTACCTTATTTTTACAATGATAATCCGATTGATTTCATGTATACTTAAGTATTAGATTGAAAAGGTTTATCTAAAAAGAACAGTTTCATAGAGAGATAAAGAAATAAGGCGAAGTTGTGAAGGGATGAAAAGAAATGAAAGACTTGTTCTTTTCCGTGCTTCTCGTCGTGAAGAATGAAGAGAGGTATATTCGTAAGTTGCTAGAAGGCGTCTTGCAACAGGAGTTTCCTCAAGATTCATATGAAATTCTAGTAGTTGATGGAATGTCATCCGATCGAACGAAGGATATCGTAGAAGATGTCAGTCAAAAGAACCCGGGAAAAATACGGTTGTTTGATAATCCGAAAGAAACGTTGCCACCAGGATGGAATTTAGCCATACAAAACGCTAAAGGACGTTATATTCTGAGAGTGGATGGACATACGATGATTCCGCAGGGCTTTTTGAAGGGGTATTATGATCTGATCCAACGCAAACCGAACATGGACTGTGTTGGTGGTGTGATTAGAACCGAAGGAAAAGGATTTTGGGGATCGATCAACGCTTATGTTTACTCGCATCCGATGGGAGTAGGAAATTCAATGTTCCGCATTACCTCAAGTTCGAGTAAGTGGGAAGGACCTGTTGACACGGTGCCATATGGTGCTTACAAACGTGAAGTGTTCCAAAAAGCAGGATTGTTTAACGAAAACTTAAGAAGAAGTGAAGATATAGAGTTTCATGCTAGAGTCAGAAATCAAGGTGGTCAATTTTACTTATCCAGTGAAATTGAATCAACTTATTACGCAAGGGATAGCCTGAAGGCATTTGTTCAGAAATCTTTTGCTGATGGAAAATGGGGAATCATTGCTTCGAGAAGTACACGGGGCGTAATGAGGTTCCGCCAGCTGGCACCATTGATGGCGTTTATGACTGGGGCTGGCCTCGGAGTCGGTGCATTATTTAATGATGCGTTTTTCATTGGCTTGTTGACCCTAATAGCTGTCTATCTGATGATGATCGGTATTTCTTCACTCGGCATTATTAACAAACATGGTTTCCGAGCATATTTTCCAACTGTGATGCAGTTCTTTCTGCTTCACTTCTCAAGAGGACTTGGGCTGATTGCCGGATACTTTAGCAAACAATACTGGAAGGTGAAGACCGGTCATGAAAAATGGGCAAGAATTACTACCGACCACATTTCTTGATAATGAGACGATTCTTTCCTATCGAAAGCAGTCTCAATCATTAAGTTATAAAGAAGATCTTTGGTCATGGTACGTCTTACGTAGAATTTCGATTTATATTACTTTATTGTTTCGAAAGTTGAGTTTGACACCGAATACAGTAAGCTGGATGAGTGTATTTTTTATACTATTATCGGGCTTATCCCTTGTCATCGCCACACCATTATCCATTGTATTAGCCGCATTGTTCTATAACATCGGGTACTTGATGGATTGTGTAGATGGTGAACTTGCAAGGATCACCAAGCAAACATCTTCAAAAGGATATTATATTGACATCATTATACAAGCTGCAGCTCTACCTGTATTTCTATCGATGGTCCTCACCGTGTTAAGAAAGAGTGGTATGTTGGATGTTGATTTGCTAGAAATGACACTTGTGTATGTGACGTTTGTTGCGATTATTATGGCGCTGCTCGTGCCGATTGCGTATCAATTAACAAAATTAACGATGTCGCAATCAACCACACAGGATCCCGTTAATTCGATCCGAGATGGTTCGCTGTTTTTTGATATTGTAGCTGTTCTACTTGGTCTACCTGGATTTTTTGTTGCGGTGGTTGCAATTGCGATCATTGAGCAGATAACAGGGCTAGAACTATTACTTTACTACATTACGTTTTTCCTTGCTATGCTTGTGCTAAAGACAAGCTTGCGAGTATTCATAACATCGCGTTCATTTGATCAAAGCTAGATTTCGATGTAAATCCATTATAAAACATAATGAACTTGAATGGTGTTAAGTGTTATTAAAGATTGTAAATTGTATGTTAATTCATGTCTCGTTGGAAAAATATTTAAACTAATAATAACTGGAGGGGTCGAAATGAAGAAGGTTTTGACTTACGGTACGTTTGATTTATTGCATTGGGGACATATTAATCTATTAAAAAGAGCGAAAGATTTAGGCGACTACCTCGTCGTAGCGATTTCGACTGACGAATTTAATGAAATTAAAAATAAAAAGGCTTATCACAGCTATGAGAACCGCAAACTAATTCTTGAAGCTATTCGTTATGTAGATGAAGTGATCCCTGAAGAACATTGGGAGCAAAAAGTTGACGATGTGAAAAACCACGATGTTGATATTTTTGTAATGGGCGATGATTGGGAAGGGAAGTTTGACTTCTTGAAAGATCATTGTGAAGTGATTTATCTTCCGCGTACTGCTGGGATTTCAACAACGAAAATCAAGAAAGAACTACTTGTATCTAACGGCTAAGCAACGTGCTAGTTGAGAATAAATATTTGGGGTGCTAGGGATTGTTATGGGACAAATCAGCGTAATTTTAACCGTTTATAATAAAGAAGATTATATTGAAAGATGCCTTGATTCTTTGCTGCAGCAGTCCTATCAGGATATTGAAATTATCCTGATAGATGATGCTTCTACAGATGCAAGCAGAGAGATTATTGAGGGATATAATGACCCGAGGCTTCATTACTTTCGTCTTGAAGCAAATAGTTGGCGTAGCGAAAGCGCGCAATACTGGCGTTCACTACGCTACGGGGAAATATATCTATTTTATGGACGGTGACGATTACCTTGCACCATATACCCTGGAGCTATTGAGTCGTCATATAGAAGACTATCCAATGATTGGTGCTTCTATTTTCAAAGGTGGAAAAGTGGAGCTTCCACTTGAAATCGGACCGGACTCTTACAATTTACGTGAATTAATGGGACGTAGGAAAGTAAAAGCACTTCGCAGAAGAAGTTCTGTCAATTTACTGATTCGTAAGGATTATATTGAAGAATTTCAACTTCGTTTTGATGAGCAGGCTTCGTTCTATACAGATTTATCGTTTTCGATTCCGGCTATTAGTAATACCGAAATTATTCCGATGATTACAGGACTGCCTACTTATTTAAAAGGGGAGTGCTATGATCCAATCGATCAGCCTTCCCTCATGCTTCATAGCGTGGAGGAAAAACTACCTGACTTATTCTATATCTATCATAAGATGAAGATGTCTCATGGTGATACAAAGAGTATCAGTCGCTATTTGGATCTTTTCCTGTTGAACTACTATTCAAGAAGTATCACAAATAAAGCAACAAAAGAACCTGATGTCTTATTCGATCATTTTACTGCTTTGAAAAATAGCCTTTCTCTAGTAGCGCCCGGAAGAGTGAAGAGAAGGAATATCATCGAAAGAAGAGAGCATCGCCTTCTTCAAAAGGGTAAAAGAGAAGCTGTCTTGAAATCGATGGCATTCCGTAAAAGTTTAAGGCAGTGGCGCAGGGCATTGAGGAAAAAACAGCTGTTTATGCGTCAAATTTATCGCACGTTTCTTGTGAAGATGCCGGTTAAGAAGCGTAAGGTTTTACTTGAAAGCTTTGGTGGCAAGGGATATTCTGATAGCCCTCGCTACATTTATGAGGAATTATTGAAAAGTGATCAGAAATATGATTACTTGTGGGTCTATGATAAGCAGAAAAAAGATATACCTGGAAATCCGAAGCAGGTTCGGCGTTTAAGTCCGATCTATTATTATCATTTGGCTACAGCGAAATACTGGGTGTCGAATGCTAGGATGCCAAATTTTGCGATCAAGCGGCCTGAAACCGTGTATTTACAAACGTGGCACGGAACGCCATTGAAGAAACTGGCTGGTGACATGAAAGAAGTGCGCATGCCAGGAACGACGACTGAGAAATACAAGCGGAATTTCTATAACGAAGCACAGAAATGGGACTACCTTGTTTCGCCGAATGATTATTCGACTAAGATTTTTAGAAGAGCGTTCAAATTCGGTAAAGAAATGCTTGATGTAGGATATCCTCGGAATGATATTCTTTATCTTGAAGACGAGGAAAAAGCTCGCAGACAGCAGGAAATTAAAGCTAGTCTTGGCATCCCTTTAGATAAGAAAGTGATTTTGTATGCTCCAACATGGAGAGACGATGAATTTCATGGTAAAGGGAAATACAAGTTCGATTTAAAACTAGATCTTAGTAAAATGCAGGAGCGACTTGGTGATGAGTATGTCATCGGACTGCGCATGCACTATTTAATCGCAGAACACATCGATACGACCGGAATGAGTGACTTTGTTTATAACCTATCTGATTATGGCGATATTGCAGAGCTTTACTTATTATCAGATGTACTAATAACTGATTATTCTTCCGTGTTTTTTGATTTTGCGAATTTACGGCGTCCGATTTTATTTTTCACTTATGATATTGCAAAATACCGTGACTCGCTTCGAGGCTTTTATATGGATTTTGAGAATGAGGCACCTGGTCCCCTCCTGAAAACATCGGATGGTGTCCTTGATGCTATTCAAAACCTTGGGCGAATCGAGACTGAATATGAAGCTAAATTCAATGCTTTTTATGATAAATATTGTCATCTGGATGATGGCAAGGCAGCTAGAAAAGTCATCGATAGGGTGTTCGAACCAGAGAAAGAGTAACGTTTTTTAGAGACAGGGTACTGCCGCGGTGAAGGCGATATGGCACTATCCTGTTTTTTCACAACAGTTGTAAAGAAATTAGCAATTTAATTGGGAGTAAGGTGTCAATTTCATGAGAAGGCTATTAAAAATCTTAAAGATATATCCGCTTATGAAGGCGTTCAGTCGATTTTTGTTTGTTACGCTTGGACGCTTTCCAGCTAACAAACAACTTGTTATTTTTGAGAGCTTTTCAGGGAAACAGTACAGCTGTAATCCGAGAGCGATCTATGAATACCTTGTCGAGAATGAGTACGACCTTGAAATGATTTGGAGTGTAGAGGAGACTTATGCCGAATCTTTTAAAAAGAAGGGTATACCAACAGTAAGGCGGTTTTCGCTCAGGTGGTTCTATTTGATGGCTCGTGCACGATATTGGGTGACGAATAGTCGAATGTCGCTCTGGATGCCGAAACCAGCGCACACGATTTATGTTCAGACATGGCATGGTACGCCACTTAAGAAGCTTGCAGGAGATATGGATGAAGTCCATATGCCTGGTACGAATACACTCTCTTATAAAGAGAATTTCTATAAGGAAGCTGCGAAATGGGACTATCTGATCTCACCGAATCGTTATTCGACTGAAATCTTTCAACGAGCGTTTGGTTTTAAGGAAAATATGATTGAATCAGGATACCCTCGAAATGATCGTTTACATTTAGATAATAATACGGAAAAAATTAATGCGTTAAAGCAGCATTACACCATTCCTGTAGATAAAAAGGTTATTTTGTATGCTCCAACCTGGAGAGATGATGAATTTTATCAACCAGGGAAGTATAAGCATGAGCTGAAATTAGATCTGGATATGCTCAGACGTGAAATTGGCGATGATTATGTTATTGTATTAAGGATGCATTATTTAATAGCGGAGCAATTTGATCTTTCACCTTATGAGGGGTTTGTGTATGATCTATCTGTAGGTGTGGATGTGAACGATTTGTATTTACTTTCAGATATACTGATTACAGATTATTCATCGGTTTTTTTCGATTTTGCAAACTTGAGAAGACCGATCATTTTCTTCGCTTACGATTTAGCGTCCTACCGAGACAAATTACGCGGTTTTTACTTTGACCTGGAAGAAGAAGCGCCTGGTCCGGTCGTAACAACGTCTCAAGAAGTCTTAAAAGCCATTCAAACGTTTGATAACGAAGGATTTGGCGCATTCGAGGAAAAGTACAACGATTTCTATAACACTTATTGTTACCTCGAAGGAGGGTCTACTACCAAAAAGGTTGTTGACCAAATTTTTGTTAGTGAGGCAAAATAAGCATGAATTCTATGATTGCAGTTTTAAAAGAACAGGTAAGTAACTTTTACTTGATTAATCGGCTGTCGGTTTATCAGGTGAAGAGTACAAATAGTAACAACTATCTTGGCATGGTTTGGGAAATTCTGAACCCGCTCTTTCAGATGAGTATCTACTGGTTTGTGTTTGGTTTCGGTATTCGAAATGGTACGCCAGTCGATGGCGTTCCATTCGTTCTATGGATGTCTGCAGGTCTTGTCGTGTGGTTTTTCTTTAATCCAGCTGTCATCCAGGGATCAAAGTCAATCTATACAAGATTATCGATGGTCTCGAAAATGAATTTCCCGATGAGCACGATTCCAAGTTTTGTAATTATGTCAGTGTTTTATCAACATATGATTTTACTTGGAATCTACTTTATTGCTGTACTGGTTACGGGCCAAGGAGTTTCCTGGCACATCATTCAGCTTCCATACTATATGTTTGCTTTAATGATATTAATCTTTGCCATCTCACTCATTACATCCACGTTATCAACGATTGTAAGAGATGTGCACAAAATGTTGCAGTCGTTTATTCGTATGTTCCTATATCTAACTCCTATTCTCTGGACGATGGACAGACTTCCCCATTTTCTTCAGATAGGAATGAAACTTAATCCGCTATACTATATAGTGGAGGGCTACAGAGATGCGCTTCTTGGCATGGGCTGGATTCATCAGTCGCTTCAGTATACCCTGTATTACTGGGTTGTCGTTGTGCTGCTATTGATGATTGGTTCGTATCTGCACATGAAGTTCAAAAGTCACTTTGTAGACTATATCTAATAAGGACTGTCGTTTATGAGTTATTCAGTTAGATTAAACGGTATTACAAAAAAATACAAAATGCACAGGCAGAATTCTGACAAGCTGAAGGACATTATCCTACCCGGTGGCTATGGAGAAGATTTCTATGCCATTCGAGACCTGACTTTCGAAGCAGGAAAAGGTGATGTTGTTGGGATCATCGGAGTGAACGGCTCTGGTAAATCCACTTTCTCGAACCTTGTCGCAAATATCACACCACCAACAAGCGGTGAGATTGAAGTGAAGGGCGATGTTTCTCTGATTGCGGTTTCGGCTGGTTTAAACAAAGAGCTGACCGGACGAGAGAACATCGAGTTAAAGCTTCTCATGATGGGATATAAGAAAAATGTCATCGAAGAGATGAAGCCTGATATTATCGATTTTGCTGATATTGGTAAATTCATTGATATGCCTGTGAAAAAATACTCAAGCGGAATGAAATCACGACTGGGCTTCTCGATATCGATTAGCGTCGATCCTGACGTTCTTATTGTGGACGAGGCGCTATCAGTTGGAGACAAGACGTTTGCCGATAAATGTCTTGTGAAGATGGAAGAGTTTAAAGAACGAGGAAAAACAATTTTCTTTGTCAGTCATTCGAACCATCAGATGAAGAAATTTTGTAATAAAGCCCTATGGCTTGAGCACGGAACCATTCGTGAATATGGTCCGATGTCTGAAGTGATGCCACAGTATGAAGCGTTTATTAAAGAATACAAATCATGGTCTAAAGAAGAGAAGCGCCGTTTTAAAGAAGAAGGTATTAAGAAACAGGAAGGTCTTCTCGCCGATGATAAAACAAGTAATGAAGAGAAAGAAAAGCGGAAGAAATCCTGGATTTTATTTTAATAAAGAGCGATCAACAGCGTTCATTTTTTAAGTAATAAAACCGTCCTCCAGTAGGGCGGTTTTATTACTATCTAATGATAAGAAGCGCTTATGTATGGTATGATAATAAGGAATTTTTTGGTGTTCGAATATTGGTAACAGGGGGAATTTAAATGGCTATTTTGGTAACCGGCGGTGCTGGGTACATAGGCAGTCACACATGTGTACAGCTGCTTGATCATGGGTCCGAGATCGTAGTAGTGGATAACTTTTCAAATAGTAAAATGGAGTCGCTCGATCGTGTGCGTGAATTAACGGAGAGAGATTTTCCTTTTTATGAGGTGGATTTGCTTGATCGTGCCTCTCTTGAGCGTGTGTTTGAGGAAAATCACATTGAAGCTGTCATTCATTTCGCGGGATTGAAAGCGGTTGGTGAGTCTGTATCGATGCCGCTTCATTACTATCATAACAACTTGACTGGGACGTTTGTTCTTTGTGAAGTAATGGAAAAGTATAATGTGAGAAATATCGTCTTCAGTTCGTCTGCCACCGTATATGGCATGCCTGATGTGATGCCGATTACGGAAGAAGCGCCTCTTAGCGCGACGAATCCATATGGTCAGACGAAGCTTATGATCGAACAGATCCTTCGAGATCTTCATGTTGCAGACTCTAACTGGAGCATTGCGCTTCTTCGTTATTTCAATCCAATCGGTGCGCATGTGAGCGGGCGAATTGGGGAAGATCCGAACGGTATCCCGAACAACCTGATGCCGTATATTAGTCAGGTTGCTGTAGGGAAGCTTGAACAGCTTAGCGTGTTTGGTGATGATTACGATACGGCTGATGGTACTGGCGTGCGTGACTATATTCATGTGGTGGATCTTGCGAATGGTCATTTAAAAGCTCTCGATCATGTTCTTGGAACAACTGGTGTCGATGCTTACAATCTAGGCACTGGAAATGGATATAGCGTTCTTCAGATGGTAAAGGCATTTGAAGAAGTAACTGGTAAAGAAGTGAAGTATTCGATCGGACCACGTCGTGCGGGTGACATCGGCGAATGCTATGCTGATCCAACCAAGGCAGAGGCGGAACTAGGCTGGAAAGCTGAGAAAGGCATTGAGGATATGTGTCGAGATACATGGCGCTGGCAGTCTGGCAATCCTGATGGATATGTTAAGAGGGGTCAGGTACGTACCTGACCCCTACAAAACACAACTGTCTCTCCACGGAGGACGCTTTTAAACCCGCTCTATTAAAGAGCGGGTTTAATGTTTAAATAGAGGCTTCCTGTTATAATACCTATAGTCGTATATAGAACTTGTGAAAATCTAAGGAGGTCTTCGTTGTGGCTGGTAAACGGTTTAAACCAAGTAAAGCAGATCGACTTCTTGATCCGAAGCGAAGAGAAATGATAGCACCTGAACAGGTGATCGATGTGCTTCAATGCAAAGCAACAGATGAGGTTGCGGACTTTGGAGCAGGGAATGGGTATTTTACTTTACCCTTATCTGAACGAGTTCAGAGGGTATATGCTGTTGATATTGAGAAACAAATGCTTGATCTTCTTCAGAAACGGGCGCTAGAAAACAATGTAGGAGATAACATTGAATATGTTGTCAGTAATCTGGAAGAGATTCGTTTACCTGATCGATCGGTGGATAGCGGAGTAGCGGCGTTTGTCCTTCATGAAGTGCCAAATCTGAAGCAAGCATTCCAGCAGTTTAAGCGTATTATTAAACCTGGTCAAATTCTTCTTGCACTTGAATGGGAAGCGATTGACATGGATATGGGACCACCAGTGCATGAACGTATCTCGTCTGATGAAATGATGCGTATTTTCGAAGAGAATGGCCTAGAACCAGAACTGCATTCTTTTCATGATAGTATTTATGGCGTTTCAGCTAGAATTTGAGAGGAAGCTTCTTTTCGCTACTTTTGCGAGAAGAAGCTTTTCTTATGCCCGTGGAAGGTTTTTCCTTTTTGACATTCATAGCTAGAAGTACGCATTACTTTAAAATAAGGCTATGTTAGCTTATATTGTATATTTCTCGATTTTTGGCTCGCCCTGTGATGACCAATCGCTTCGAGCAAATTCATTTGCTCAGACGATTGGTCATCATAGGGCGTAAATGAGCCAAAAATCAACAACGTTCATTAACATAGCCTAAAATAAAATAACATTGATTATTCAAAAAAAGTAAATAAATCAGTAAACATTTACTTGACTGTAGTGCAATTGTCACTTAATCTTAATTTATGTATACGCTTTCATTTTGAATTATCGGTGTTGTGTAGTAAACAAACAGGAGGGGTTAAATTGAAGAAAGTAATTGGTCGAGTTAGTTTCTTACTTATCCTTATGTTGGTTCTTGGTGCATGTTCAAGTAACAGCAGCTCTAGCTCTAATGAAGGATCAGCAGGAGACGGAGACAGTAGTAAGAAGGTAACGGCATGGGCGTGGAATATTAATGTGCCCGTACTTAAAGAAGCGGCAGAAAAGTTTAAAGAAGAAAACCCAGATTTTGAACTAGAGGTTGTGGAACTTGGGCGTGAAGATGTCTATTCGAAATTGACGACTGGTCTTCAAGCGGGTGGTAAAGGTTTACCAGACATCGTACTCGTTGAAGACGATCGGATCCAGGGATATATGGAAACTTTCCCAGATGCGTTTGTAAATTTATCCGATATGGGCTTTGACGATAGCAAAGATAGCTTCCCTACTTATAAAACAGAATTACTATCAAAAGACGGAGCAATGTATGGCTTCCCGTTTGATGGCGGACCAACTGGCGTATTCTACCGTACGGATTATTTTGAAGAAGCCGGTGTGAATCCGGATGATATCAAGACATGGGATGATTTTATTGATGCAGGGAAAAAGATCAAAAAAGCAACAGGTAAAGAGATGCTTGGTCTCGATTTGAATGGGGATGATGGACTTTACCGCATGATGATGACACAACAGGGAACATTCTACTTCGATGATGAAAAGAATGTGAACTTCACTTCTGAAGAATCTAAAATGGCGGCAGAAAAAGTGAAAATGATGAAAGAAGCAGGACTTGTAAAAGATACGGTTGGTTGGGATGCGTGGATTAGCGCGATGGCCCAGGGAGATGTAGCAACCGCACCATCTGGCGCATGGTTGAGCGGTTCAATTACGCAACAGGCGAAAGATACAGAAGGAAAATGGGGGGTATTCAAGCTTCCTGCATTTGAAGAGGACGGTAACCGTGCAGCGAACCTTGGCGGAAGTAACTACGTGATTACAAGTGCGAGCAAGAAGCAGGATATCGCTTATGATTTCATGAAATTCTTCTCTACAAGTGATGACGTACAGTTAACGGCGATGGACAATGGTTTGTTCCCAACGTTGAACACCATTTATGAAAATGATGCTTTTACGAAAGATGTTGAATTCTTTAGCAATCAGCCGATCTGGGAGCTGTTTGCAAGTGAGATGAATGATATTCCTTCTGTGAACTACACTGGTAACTATGCGATTGGGAGCGATGAGTCAATCAAAGCTCAATCTGAAATTATGAACGGAAAGAAATCCATTGAAGATGCTTATAAAGCGGCGGAAGATCGCTTAAAGAATCGAATTCAGTGATGAAGGTAGGGGGTCAGGTACGAACCTGACCCCCTAAAAAGACAACAAAGAGGAAAGTGTCCGTCATAGATGGACACTTTCCTCTTTGTAGATAGGGAGTCGTAGATGGAGTGGACCTCCACTTAACACCTCCATTAATTGGTAAGTAAATAAACTAGTAAACTTTTAGTAAACATTTACTTGACTATGTTTACCTCATCGACTATTCTAATAGATGTAGACGCTTTCATTAGGAATATTGAAAGTTTTCAGTAATTAATTGGAGGGGTAGTCGATGAAAAAGGTAACGGGTCTAGTTAGTATAAGTATGATGCTCGTTTTGAGCTTATTTCTTGCAGCTTGTGGAAATAGCGACAGCGAGAGCGGAGGAGAAAGCGATAGCAATAAAGTAACAGCGTGGGCATGGAACATTAACGTACCTGTCCTTGAAAAGGCTGCTGAGAAATTTAAAGAAGAAAACCCTGACTTTGAACTGGAAGTTGTGGAAATGGGTACAGATGATGTTTACTCGAAACTAACGACAGGTCTTCAAGCGGGTGGTAAAGGTTTACCAGATATCGTCCTTGTTGAAGATGATCGCGTACAGGGTTATATGAATGCGTTTCCGGATGCTTTTGTAAACGTTTCTGATAAAGGTTTTGACGATATGAAAGACAGCTTCCCATCTTATAAGACGGAGCTTGTTTCCAAAGACGGTGCAATGTACGGCTTCCCGTTCGATGGTGGACCGACAGGCGTGTTCTACCGCACGGATATTTTTGAAGAAGCAGGAGTAAATGCTGAAGATATCAAAACATGGGATGATTACATTGAAGCAGGTAAAACCATTAAAGAAAAAACAGATAAAGCGATGATCGGTCTTGACCTGAATGGTGATGATGGCCTTTACCGTATGATGCTAAATCAGCAGGGCACATTCTACTTTGACGATGAGAAGAATTTAGCACTCACTTCAAAAGAGTCGAAGAAGGCAATGGAAGTGCAGCAGACGCTTAATGAAGAAGGACTTGTAAAAGAAACAGTTGGTTGGGACGCATGGATCAGTGCTATGACTAGCGGAGATGTTGCGACAGCTCCATCGGGTGCATGGTTATACGGCTCAATCACCCAGCAAGGCAAGGATACTTCAGGTAAATGGGGGCTAATTGAGCTACCAGCATTTGAAGAAGGTGGAAATCGAGCTTCTAACCTTGGTGGAAGTAACTACATGATTCCAAGTGCGAGCGACAACCAGGATCTTGCTTATGACTTCATGGAATTCTTCTCTACGAACAAAGATGTTCAACTAACAGCGATGGAAGGCGGCCTGTTCCCTTCACTTAACACGATTTATGATAACGAAGCATTTACGAAAGAGGTTGAGTTCTTCAACAATCAGCCAATCTGGAGTCTTCTTGCTGGGGAAATGGATAGCATTCCTTCAGTAAATTACACAGGAGACTATGCTGTAGCGAAAGATGAAGCTGTTAAAGCACAATCTGAAATCGCAAACGGGAAAGCCATTGATAAGGCACTAAAAGCATCAGAAGATCGTTTGAAAAACCGTATTCAATAAGCTTCAGAAATTATCAGGGGTTGAACCAGTTCAACCCCTGTCATGTTAAGGTGGGATATTCATGAATCGAGCGAAACGATTTCCTTATTTATTCGCAGCTCCGGCCATTCTACTGTTTCTTGCATTTACCGTCTATCCAATCATCGCTTCCTTTGTATTAAGTTTTCAGGAACGTGTGAATGGAGAATACGTTTTTGCAGGATTAAAAAACTATACGCGTCTCTGGAACGATGATATTTTCTGGACGGCGATGCAGAACACATTCATCATTTTTGTTGTTCAAGTCCCAGTTATGATCATTCTTGCAATGGTACTAGCCAATGTATTGAACAACCAGCTGTTAAAGCTAAAAGGATTTTTCCGTGTATCCTTTTTCCTTCCAGCCGTTACATCGCTTGTAGCGTACTCGATCTTGTTCTCAATTATGCTTCAAGAAGAAGGAATTATTAACACGGCATTGAGCTACATCGGAATTACAGCCATCCCGTGGCTATCCGATCCGTTTTGGGCAAAAGCTTCGATCATCATCGCGATGACATGGAGATGGACCGGGTATAACATGGTTATTTTCCTTGCAGCCCTTCAAAACATTCCAGAAGATTTATATGAAGCTGCTTCACTTGATGGGGCGAATAAGTTTAAGCAATTTTTCTATATTACTGTTCCTCAGCTAAAACCGGTCATTCTTTTTGCAGGTATCCTATCCACAATCGGAACGCTTCAGCTTTTCGACGAGCCGTTCAACTTAACAGGCGGTGGACCGGCAGATGCAACGATGACCCTTGGACTTTATATTTACCAGAGTGGATTTGAATACTTTGATTTTGGCTACGCTTCAGCAATTGCATATGCAGTTGTTGTCATGGTAGGTATTCTCTCCATTATCCAATTCAAGATAGCAGGTGATGAATAATGGCTAAGAACCTTGATGTTATTGAACAGTCGTCGAATAAACTCACCCTCGCTGAAAGGCAGCAAAAGAAACCGAAGAAAAAGAAGAATAAATTAAAAGCAGCCTGGATGTATACGCTTCTTGGTATTTTCCTTATTGTCTCGATCTTCCCGTTCTACTGGATGTTCATTGGAGCAACAAATGACTCTAGTAAAATGTTTACGAACCCGCCGACGCTTTTACCTGGCGATCAGTTTATGACGAACTTAACGAATTTAAATGAGTCGATTGGGATTTTCAGAGTGTTGTTTAACTCTCTTTTCGTCTCTGGACTATACGTTGTGATTGCTCTTGCAGTCTGTGCGAGCGCTGCCTACGTTTTAGCGAAATACAATTTCAAAGGGAAAAAATTCATTTTTACTGCATTCTTGCTTTCGATGATGATTCCTTACCAGGCGACGTTGATTCCGCTTTTCCAAATGATGTCTGATTTTAATCTATTGAACACGTATTTCGCGGTAATTGCACCGCAATTGTGTTTCCCATTTGCGATTTTCCTTTTAAGACAGAACTTCCTGGCTTTTCCAACAGAGTTAATGGAATCAGCACGTCTTGATGGCGCAAGCGAAACACGAATCTTCATCTCGATCGTGATTCCTTCGATGCGCCCAGCTCTAGCAGCTGCATCGATCTTCCTTTTCATGACACAGTGGAACAACTTTATGTGGCCGCTCGTTGTGTTGAATACGAATGACATGTACACATTCCCTGTTGCGCTATCTAGCTTAATGGGACTCTCTTATATCGACTACGGTCAAGTGATGATGGGCGTTACGCTAGCAACTGTACCGATCATCGCATTCTTCTTAACACTGCAAAAACAATTTATTTCAGGTATGCTCGGAAGCGCCTTGAAATAGGGGGAGGCACTTATGCTGGAAGCGAGAAAGAACCACTTTTACTTAAACGACGAACCTTTTCAAATCCTTTCAGGAGGTCTTCATTACTTCAGGGTTGTCCCCGAGTACTGGAGAGATCGCCTTCAAAAGCTGAAGGCCCTCGGTTTGAATACAGTGGAAACGTATATACCATGGAACTTTCATGAACCGAAGAAAGGTCAATTTCATTTTGAAGGAATGGCTGACGTGGAACGGTTCATAGCTGAAGCACAGGACGTTGGACTTTACGTAATTCTTCGCCCGTCTCCATATATTTGCGCAGAGTGGGAAATGGGAGGACTCCCTTCCTGGTTACTAAAAGAGGATGATATGGCGCTTCGCTGTAGTCATCCTGCTTTTTTACATCATGTAGAAGCGTACTTTAATGAGCTTCTTCCACGCCTTAAGCCTTTCTTACAAAAGAACGGCGGCCCGGTCATTGCATTTCAAATTGAAAATGAATATGGCGCCTATGGCAATGACCAGAACTATCTCAATTTTCATAAAGAACAATACGAGAAACATGGCATTGAGACGTTTTACTTCACCTCAGACGGACCAGATTTCATTAAGCAAGGTTCAATGGAAAACGTCGTCACGACACTGAATTTTGGTTCAAGACCAGAAGAAGCCTTTGCGGCACTTGAAGCCCTGAAGCCTGATTCACCTAAAATGGTCGCGGAATTCTGGATTGGCTGGTTTGATCATTGGAGTGGCGAGCATCATACGCGTGACGCAAAGGAAGCAGCTGAGGTTTTCCAGCAGCTAATGGACATGGGAGCATCGGTTAATTTCTACATGTTCCACGGTGGAACGAACTTTGGTTTCTATAACGGTGCGAATCATTATGAAAAATATGCTCCGACGATTACAAGCTATGACTATGATTCGCTTTTAACAGAATGGGGCGACGTGACTGACAAGTATCTTGCGATGGCAGACGTACTGAAAAGCGTAGCAGACGTTTCGATTGAAGACGTTTCTAAAGTCGAGATGGAAAGGTATGGCGAAGTGAAGCTAACGGAGAGTGCAAGCCTATTCGATGTTTTTCAAGAAGTAGGGACCAAGGTAGAGCACGTTGCACCACGTAGTATGGAGAAGCTTAATCAGAACTTCGGCTACACGCTTTATCGGACGTCGATTAACGAGAGAGGAACGTTAGAGCTTGATACAACGCCAATTCGTGATCGAGCCTTCATTTACGTCAATGGGAAGCATGAAGCGACGGTTTCAGTGAATGATGAGTCAAAATCTATTATGCTTCCGTTTCCGAATGAAGTAAACGCGCTTGAAATCCTTGTTGAAAACCTTGGAAGAGTGAACTATGGAAAGCATCTATCTGATCAGAAGGGGATTGTGCAGAATCTCTGGCTAAACAACCAGTATTGGTTTGATTGGGAAATGATTAAAATTGAAGGTGATCGTCTACCGAAGACGTATTCATCAGGAGAACGTTATCCTAAGTATCTCAAAGGCACATTCACGATTGATCAATGTTATGATACTTTTGTGGATTTGGAAGGATTTACAAAAGGGAACGTGTATATTAACGGATTTAACCTTGGTCGCTACTGGCAAACGATGGGCCCGCAGCAACGTCTTTATTTGCCAGGTCCACTTTTGAATGAAGGTATAAATGAAGTTGTTGTTCTGGAATTAGAAGGACATACAGCAAACAGTGTCACATTAGTGAATGAACCTAAACTAGGGTAAAGGAACGATGGCAATGAACATTCTGGTTAATAAAAAGCAGTTTCATCTCACAAATGGAAAAATAAGCTACATCTTTCAAGTTTTGAAAAATGGGCACCTTGGTCATTTGTATTTTGGTAAAGCGCTTCATCCTGATCGTGATTATGGCCATTTTCAGAATACGAACAACCCAACACCGGCTAGCTGTCATTCCTATGAGGACGATGCGGCCTTTTCGCTTGAAACGATTCGGCAGGAGTATCCTGTTTATGGTAAAGGAGATTTTAGAGAGCCCGCTTTTATGGTGATAGCGGATCAAAAGCCGGTAGCAAACTTTGTTTACAAATCGCATGAAATCGTGAAAGGGAAACCTCGTTTGAAAGATTTGCCGGCAACTTATGCAAATGCGGAGGAAGCGGAGACGCTCCTCATTGTGTTAGAAGATACGTATCAGCAGGTAGAGCTCGAGCTTAGCTACACGATTTTTACAAATGAATCGGTTATTGCTCGGAATGCTCGTCTTGTGAATGAAACTGAATCGGAGCTATCTCTTGATCGCTTGATGTCACTGTCTGTTGATCTTCCACATGCTGACATGGAAATGGTGCATCTCTCAGGAACTTGGGCACGTGAGCGTCATGTGAAATCCCGAAGGTTAGAGCAGGGAATCCAGTCAATATCGAGTATTCGCGGGGCAAGTTCACATCATCACAATCCATTTCTGGCATTAAAAACGATGGATGCAACAGAACATACCGGAGAAGTACTTGGATTCCAGTTCGTCTATAGCGGGAATTTTCTTGCGCAAACAGAAGTGGATCACTACGGCGCGGCACGCGTGCAGCTTGGTATTCATCCTCTTGGTTTTCAGTGGAAACTAGCACCAGGAGAGTCGTTCCAAACTCCTGAAGCGGTCCTAGTTTTTTCAGATCAAGGAATGAATGGCATGAGTCAAACGTTCCATAACCTTTATCGCGATCAGCTCATCAGTGAGCAATGGAAGAAGAAAGAACGTCCTGTTTTAATCAATAACTGGGAAGCTACTTATTTTGATTTTAATGAAGAGAAGCTACTTCATTTTGCGAAGGAAGCAAAAGAGCTTGGAGTGGAATTGTTCGTTCTTGATGATGGGTGGTTTGGGAAGCGCAACGATGACCGATCATCATTAGGTGATTGGACGGTTGACCGTGAAAAGCTTCCAGATGGCATTGCTTCTCTCGCTGAAAAAGTGAAGCAAACGGGATTGCAGTTTGGATTATGGTTTGAGCCTGAAATGATTAGTCCCGACAGTGAGCTCTATAGAGAGCATCCTGAATGGGCGGTAGGAATTCCAGGTGAGCATTTTACGTTAGGACGCAATCAGCGCGTGCTTGATTATACGCGCAAGGAAGTCGTTGACTACATTTTCGAACGAATGAAAGCAATCATTGAGTCGACGAACCTGGATTATATTAAATGGGATATGAATCGGAACATTACGGAGGCCTACTCTGCAGGTTTAGAGCACCAGGGTGAGTTTTTCCATCGCTATATTCTCGGTGTCTATGATCTTTATGAACGATTAACATCAGAGTTTCCAAATGTACTGTTTGAATCTTGTGCGGGTGGTGGCGGACGTTTTGATCCCGCTCTCCTCTTCTACGCACCACAAGCGTGGGCAAGTGATGATACGGATGCGGTTGAACGTCTGAAAATCCAGTATGGAACATCCATGGCCTATCCGATTTATAGCATTGGTTCTCATGTCTCAGCGGTTCCAAATCACCAAACGCTTCGTTCAACACCGCTGTCGATGCGAGCCGATGTTGCGTATTTTGGCACCTTTGGTTATGAGCTGGATCCTTCCAGTCTTTCAGAAGAGGAAAAAGATATTGTAAAAGCACAAATCAAATGGTATCAGTCACAACGCCACCTGATTCGTGATGGGAATTTCATCCGATTGCAAAGTCCGTTTGAAAGCAATGAAACGGCTTGGATGATCGTTTCATCGGATCAAAAAGAGGCACTTGTGGGCTGGTATAAAGCGACAAGCACACCGAACCCACGTACGAATCAGTTTGTGAAGTTAAAAGGTTTAGCTCCTGATTGCGGCTATCAGGTCGAAGGAGAGAGGTATTTCGGAGATGAACTGATGCAGAACGGCCTTCCGCTTCCGATTGAGTTTAATGGAGCGAATGGGGAGCAAGCTGAGCGCGGTGGTGACTTTCAATCGAAGGTTTTTTACTTAAAAGCAGACTAAGTCAATAAAAAAGGATGATGGCCATGGCAACGATTAAGGACATCGCGCAAAAGGTGAAATGTTCTCCATCGACCGTTTCACGCGTCCTCAATTATGATGAAACGTTATCTGTTTCGGATGATACAAAGAAACGTATTTTTGAAGTGGCAGAAGAGCTTTCCTACAGTAAGAAACGTGGGAAAAAGTCACTGACCCCGAAAATTGCGATCATTCATTGGTATACAGAAAAAGAGGAATTAAATGACCTATATTATATGTCGATTCGACTAGGTGTTGAACAACGCTGCCAGGAAGAGCGACTTGAACTCGTGAAAATTTTTAAAGATGACTATGATGAGTTAGAAAAAGAGAACATTCAGGGAATGATCGCTGTTGGGAAATTTAGTAGTCAAGAGATTGCTTCTTTAAATAAAGTGACCCCGAATATTGTATTCGTCGACTATGATCCAGATAACGAAAGGTACGATGCCGTTGTTGTTGATTTTGAAAAGGCAACGAGGAAAGTACTCGATTATTTTACGAGCAAGGGTCATGAGCGAATTGGTTACATTGGTGGGAGAGAAACCTTCCGTGATGCAAGCGCTGAAATCGTTGATGAACGTGAGCTTACGTTCAAACGTTATATGTCTGAACGCGATCAGGATAATGAGTCTTACGTCTACACAGGATCGTTTACGGTGGAAGATGGGTTTTCGCTTATGAATCGTGCGATTGAAGAGCTTGGTGACCAGCTTCCAACCGCTTTTTTTGTTGGAAATGACACCATGGCGATTGGGTGTCTACGCGCCCTTCATGAAAACGGTGTAGCTGTTCCTGAACGCGTTAGCTTGATTGGTGTGAATGACATTAGCGTTTCGAAATATGTGTATCCTGCATTGAGTACGGTCAAAGTGTACACAGAACTTATGGGCGAAACGGCTGTTGGTCTTTTAATGGAACGTCTTCTGAGAAGGAAAGTAGCTAAGAAAGTGACAATGTCTACAAAATTGAAGCTGCGAAAGAGCAGTAAATAAACAAGGCCGGGTGAAAAAAATGAAATCGCTATACGAACAATTTCAAAATTTGTATGGAGAAGGTGGCGAATTGAGAAGCTTCTTTTCGCCAGGACGCGTCAATTTAATTGGCGAACATACGGATTATAATGGTGGACACGTTTTTCCGTGCTCGCTTAGCATTGGTACCTATGCTGTCGCTAGAAAAAGAAAAGACAACTTGATTCGTTTTTATTCGATGAACTTTGAGTCTCAAGGTGTCATAACGGTGGATTCCAAGAACCTTGCCTTCGATTCTGCGCATGACTGGGCAAATTATCCAAAAGGGGTTGTCTCGGTCTTCCAAAAGTCTGGTTATTCTGTTGAGGGATTTGACGTGCTTTATTTTGGTAACATTCCGAACGGAGCAGGGCTCTCTTCCTCGGCATCCATCGAACTTGCGACGGCGGTCTTATTAAATGAATTGAATGACCTCCAAGTTGAGATGGTTGAAATGGTGAAAATGAGCCAACGTGCGGAAAATGAATTCGTAGGTGTGAACTGCGGCATTATGGATCAGTTTGCAATTGGAATGGGGAAAGAAGAAGCGGCTGTTCTTCTAGATTGCAACACGCTTAATTATAGCTATAGCCCAGTTGTTCTGGAGAATGCTTCTCTTGTAATCGCCAATACGAATAAACGAAGAGGACTAGCTGATTCGAAATACAACGAGCGCCGTTCTGAATGTGAGCGCGCACTGGCGCAACTCCAAGAACATCTCAAAATTCAATCGCTAGGTGATTTAACGATCGATGCGTTTGAAGCGAATAAACATCACATTACAAATCCAATTGATCAGAAACGTGCAAAACATGCGGTCTATGAAAACGTTCGTACGATTGAAGCAGCCAAACGTCTAAAGGCTGGAGAGATCGAAGCATTCGGTCAGCTAATGAACGAATCACACGTTTCCTTACGGGATGACTATGAAGTAACAGGTCTTGAGCTTGATGGATTAGTAGAAGCAGCGTGGTCAGAGGAGGGCGTGATCGGCTCCCGTATGACAGGGGCTGGTTTCGGTGGTTGTACGATCAGCATCGTTGAAAATCAATTTTTAGCATCCTTTCAAACAAACGTAGCTAAAACATATAAAGAGAAAACAGGATTAACGCCTGAATTTTACGTTGTGGAAATAGGTGCAGGAGCAAGAGAAATAAACCAGTTTTCTGAAGCGCTGTAAATCTGGATAGGGGTGGAGAGAAACCATGATAAGAATCGACCAAGAGATTAACCGTCTCCTCCAATATGGATTAAACAAGAATCTTATTTGTGAGTGGGATCTATCTTATGCGCGGAATCAAATTCTTGAGGTTCTCAAGCTTGAAGCAATCGATTCAAGTGACGTTCCTACGAACATTCCAGACAGTCCCGTTGCGATTTTAGATAACATCCTAGATTGGGCGTATGAAAATGATAGATTAGTAGAAAATACTGTGACTTATCGTGATCTGCTCGATACAAAGATTATGGGATGCTTAACCGAGCGACCTTCAGGCGTGGTTGAGAAGTTTGGAATGACTTATGAACATGTCGGGCCTGAAGCAGCAACGGCTGATTTCTATCAATTCTCTAAAGACGTTCACTACATTCGTACCGATCGCATTGCGAAAAATGAGGATTGGCTAACCAAGACGGACTATGGTGAGATGGAAATCACGATCAATTTGTCCAAACCGGAGAAAGATCCGAAAGCGATTGCGGCTGCCAAAAAAATGAAGTCAAGCGGCTATCCTGAGTGCTTGCTTTGTAAGGAGAACGTTGGTTATTCTGGCCATTTAAATCATCCAGCGCGACAAAATCTTCGGATGATCCCTGTGACGCTTGAAGAGAAACAGTGGTATTTACAGTACTCTCCATACGTTTATTACAACGAACATGCGATTGTGTTGTACGGCGAACACGAACCGATGAAAATCTCTCGTGGCACGTTTGATCGTCTGCTCGAATTCGTAGGGAAGTTTCCCCACTATTTTATTGGCTCGAACGCAGACCTGCCAATCGTTGGCGGCTCGATTTTAAGTCATGATCATTTCCAGGGAGGAAAGCATGATTTCCCGATGGCAAAAGCACAGATGGAGCGATCTTTTGTCCTATCCGCTTATCCGAATGTAAAAGCTGGCGTTGTGAAGTGGCCAATGTCTGTTCTCCGTCTTCAGAGTGATAATCGAGAAGAGCTTGGAGAACTGGCTGATGCAATTCTTCAGTTTTGGAAGAGATATAGCGACGAGGCTGCTGAGATTCATGCATCTACAGGAGAAGAGCCGCATAACACGATTACGCCGATTGCTCGTCGGAACGGCGAACGCTATGAGCTTGATCTTGTGCTACGTAACAATCGCACTACGAATGAGCATCCGATGGGTCTTTTTCATCCCCATTCGGAAGTGCATCATATTAAGAAAGAGAATATCGGCTTAATTGAAGTGATGGGACTAGCTGTCCTTCCTGGTAGATTACAAGAAGAACTTCAATTGCTTGGTGAGTCTCTTATTAGTGAAAATCCGTTAGAACAAATCGAGCGTGATGAGAAGGTTAAGAAGCATGTTGTCTGGGCAGAATCACTTCTTGAAAAATATTCAGACATGGATTCATCAAATGTACAGGGCCGGTTGCGTGATGAAGTTGGGCTTATCTTCTCTGATATTTTAAGCCATGCTGGTGTCTTTAAACGAACAGCATCAGGTCAGGAAGCATTTGATCGCTTTACGCACGCGCTTAACATCCATCTAAACCAATAAGAGCTTGCCGATTCTGGCGAGCTTCTTTTCTCATTTGAATTTAAATCACAAAAACGGTAAAAGGAGCTAACACAATGTATGTAGGTGTTGATTATTACCCGGAACAGTGGCCGAAAGAGCGTTGGTCAGAAGATGTACGATTGATGAAAGAACTTGGCGTAAATGTTGTACGCATCGCTGAATTCGGTTGGCAGCTGATGGAACCAGAGGAAGGCACATATGATTTCTCGCTGTATGATGAAGTGATTGACTTAATGACAAAGAACGGTATTAAGGTGGTTCTTGGCACACCAACTGCGACACCACCTGCGTGGATGGCGGAAAAGTATCCTGAGATTTTGCCAGTAGATCCGAATGGAACGGTGATTTCATTTGGGGCAAGACGTCACTATACGGTGAACAGCGAAGTCTACCGTGATTTTTCAGCTAAGATTGTCGAGAAAATGGCGAGACACTATGGCCAGAACGAAGGGATTATTGGCTGGCAAGTGGATAATGAATACGGTCATGAAAAATCGGATCGTAGCTATGGGGATGTCGATCAGCAGGCTTTTCATATCTGGTTACAGCAAAAATATGAAACGTTAGATGCGTTAAACGAATCATGGGGCACCGTTTTCTGGAGTCAAACGTATACGTCGTGGTCACAAATTCCTGTGCCACGTAAAGTATTCCAGGAGCATAATCCAAGCTTGCTTCTAGATTTTGATCGTTTCTGCGCAGATGCGTATACATCTTATAACAAGCTTCAAACAGACATTCTTCGACAACACATCCGCTCGGATCAGTGGATTACGCATAATTTTGTATATACCGATCAAGCGATTAATCAGTGGGATATGTCGAAAGAACTTGATTTTATTTCATTCGATAACTACCCTGTGTGGGGTGGCTTACCTGAGCCAATTGCGCCGGCTGCGATTGCTCATCAGCATGACCTTTGTCGTTCCTCTAAAGATGGAAAAGGGTTTTGGGTCATGGAGGAGCTTTCCGGAGCACAAGGGTGGAGCCGCATCGGTTACTTGCCTCGTCCAGGTCATATTAAACTTTGGACGTATCAGGCGATTGCTCGCGGAGCTGAAGCGATTGTGTACTTCCGCTGGCGTGCTGCCCGCTTTGGAACAGAAGAGTTTTGTCACGGTGTCCTGGATCATGATGGCAAGCCGAAGCGCAAATACAATGAAGTCAAAGAGGTTATTGATTCCCTTCGTGTGTTTGGTGATGACTGGATTGCATCGAAGTATCAAGCGGATGTGGCCGTTTATTATGATGTTGAGAATGCGTGGGCGTGGGGGATCCAGCCGCAAAGCAATGCGTTTGAATACAAGCGTGAGTTTCTACGCTTCTATCGTCCAGCTCATCGAATGAACGCCAAGACCGATATCGTAACGAAAGAAAGCAATCTTGACGGATACAAAGTGCTTGTTGTACCGGTTTATTTCCTAACCGATCCAGCAGTTAATGAGAAGATTTCACGCTTTGCAGAGCAGGGTGGAACAGTGATTCTCTCTTATCGTGCAGGAGTGAAGGAACAGAATAACTTTGTTGTAGAAGATACGCTTCCAGGAGCATTACGTGAGCTTGCAGGTGTGGAAATCAATGAGTATGAATCGCTTCAGTTAGGCCAAAGCAATGCAGTTGAAGGCGTTAAAGGTGCGATCAAAGGAATGAATTCCGTTGCTTCTATCTGGTGTGATCTCGTTGAGCCGAAAACAGCGGAAGTGCTTGCTGAATATCGAAGCTGCTTTTATGAGAAAACGGCTGCTATTACGAAGAATCAGTATGGAAAAGGAACAGTGTACTACATTGGTTCTGCACTCGAAGAGGAAATAATGGATGCTCTTTACGCAGAGGTTTTCCAAGATAACGATGTAAGGACGTTGGATTCAAGTGAGAATGTGGAGGCTGTCACACGAACAGGACTTGATGGGTCGATTTTCCTATGCGTTGTCAATCATTCGACGGAAGAAAAAGGCTCGCTAACGCTACCGGAAGGAACGTGGGTAGATGCGGTGTCACATGACAAATTTAGCGGGGAAATGGCAGTTGCACCGCTTGGCTCGCATGTGCTCAAACATAACTAGTATTTTCCGGGAAATAACGATGATTTTCGACGTACTTTTTATTAATTGGAGGGAAAAACATGGCGATTTTAGTCACTGGTGGTGCCGGATATATCGGAAGCCATACGGTTCAGTACTTACGAGAGCAAAATGAAGACGTTGTCGTACTTGATAATTTAACAAAAGGTCATGAACAGGCGGTGCTTGAGGTTCCTTTTTACAAAGGAGATTTAACAGATGGAAAAGTGATCGACCAGATCTTTGCAGATTATGATATTGATTCTGTGATTCACTTTGCTGCAAGCTCACTTGTTGGCGAAAGTGTCTCAAATCCCCTTGAATATTACCGAAATAACGTAGCGGGTTCACAGGCACTTGTTTCAAAGTTAGTTGAGCACGATGTGACGTACATTGTCTTCTCGTCCACGGCTGCAACTTACGGAAATCCAGAACGTACGCCAATCGAAGAAAGCGATGAGACAAATCCAACCAATCCCTACGGCGAGACAAAGCTAGCGATTGAGAAAATGCTTCGCTGGTGTGATGATGCGTATGGATTAAAATCAACTTCCCTTCGTTACTTTAATGCCGCTGGTGCAGATCCCGAAGGAAGAATTGGGGAAGACCATCATCCGGAATCGCATCTCATTCCGATCGTATTGCAGGCGGCGCTTGATCAGCGTGAGAAGGTGTCCATTTTCGGAGATGATTATGATACGAAGGATGGCACATGCGTACGTGATTATATTCATGTTCTTGACCTTGCACAGGCTCATTATCTTGCGTTGAAGAAAATGAAAGAAACGAATGAAAGCGGCGTTTATAATCTTGGTAACGGCAAAGGGTTTACAGTAAAAGAAGTGATTGATACGTGTCGAAACGTAACAGAAAAAACGATTGAGGCAGAAGTAGCTCCACGCCGTGCCGGAGATCCAGCAACGCTTATCGCCTCCTCTTCCAAAGCGATGAATGAACTAGGTTGGAAACCAGTTTATCCAGAGCTTTCGCAAATTGTGGCTCACGCCTGGAACTGGCATCAAAATAATCCTCAAGGGTACGGAGGTTAGTCATGAGTATTGAAAAGGTGCGTTTGTTTTTAAAAGAAAAAAATTATGATGGTGTTTTGCTTAGAAGACGGAATAATTTCTCGTGGATAACGGGCGGGAAAACGAATTACATCGTACAGACGATGGAAGCTGGCGTAGCGGATTGGATCATTACACGGGAGCAAGCATATCTTGTGACGTCTAAAATGGAGGAACGCCGGATTGTGGAGGAAGAATGTGCTGATTTGCCTTTCTCCTTCGAGGTGTTATCAGATGATTGGTACAAACCTGCTGAGCAGTTAATCAAGAGTGTAACGGCTGGAAAACGGATGGCGACTGATATGCCATATGAAGGTTGGGATGTTGTTGATGAGGAGCTTGGAAAATATCGCTCCATTTTGACAGCGGATGAGCGTGATCGCTATCGAAATCTGTGTCAAAAAGCAGCAAAAGCGGTGGAAGAGACGTGTAGGGAAATTGAGCCTGGCCAAACGGAGAATGAAATTGAAGCTCATCTTGCTTCAAAGGTCTTAAAGGCTGGTATGTCGCTACAAGTGTTACTCGTAGCGACTGATGATCGAATTTATCGCTATCGTCATCCGATTCCAACAGAGAAGAAGCTAGAACGTCATGCGATGCTTGTTCTTTGTGCAGAAGAAGGTGGCTTAGTCGCAAATGTGACGCGCCTCGTTTATTTCGGTGAGCTCCCTGAAGAGCTTCGCCTGCACAGCGCTGCTGTTGCAAGGATCGATAGCGTGATGAATCACGCAACAAAACCAGGTACTACGGCTGGGGCAGTGATCAAAGCAGGAATCGCGGAATACGTGAATCAAGGGTTCCCTGATGATTGGAAACTTCTACATCAAGGAGGATTAACGGGGTACAACTCTCGCGAATTTCTAGCTAATCCAGAAACGCCGTACAAAGTAGTGGTGAATCAGGCCTACGCTTGGAACCCTTCATTACCTGGCGTAAAGTGTGAGGACACGGTGCTTTTAACAGAAGAAGGATTGGAGTTCATGACGTACACAGGTGAGTGGGTGTATCAGGAAGTTGAAGTCGAGGGAGAACTATTTTTGCGGAATGCGGTGTTGGAGCGGTGATGAGAGGTGGGGTAAGAGGTGGGGGTCAGGCGCGAGCCTGACCCCCGCTCTGTTAAAGGGATAAAGAAAAAAACACCCTATCCAAATTAACTGGAGTAGGGTGTTAGTAGTGAAAATTGATTCCGGCTTGGCGGTCAAGTTGTCTGTCACGATGCTGCTTAATTGCCTGCTGCTGAGTAGCGCTTAGCTTGAAGAATTGTTTTATGGATTTTCTCAAAGTAATCCTCTCCTTTTCATTAGTTGGTTGATGACCTTAGCGACGGTTGATGATGTCTTGCTCCAAAACGTAGAGGTTTTCCATGTGTTATTTCTCCTTTCTAGACTCAATTGTTTTTGTTTTCTTTTCTTACTTATAGTTTACGATCATTTGTGTTTTAAGAAACCGAGCGGAGGGATGGTTCTTTATCAGTCTTAAGGCTGAAATGAAGGAAGGGGGTCAGGCGCGAGCCTGACCCCCCTTCCTTCATTCTGTACGATGCTTCTTCCAATAAGCGCCGCAGGTTGCAAGGAGGGTGGAGAAGATGAAGCATTTGAAAAATGTCGCGACGGCGGAGAAGCCAAGAAAAAGGGAAGGGATGTCCCGGAAGTCATTAATCTCTTCTGAGAAGCTCTCCAAATTAAAGGTGAAGCCTGTATTAACGCCTGCCGCTAATAACCCCATCAATAAGGCGTAAAGCAATCCATACATCACGATGCGATGAAACTGAATCGCTCCACCTTGATACATTCGATACCCCGCCCAAACGAAAAGACATATTGGTATCAATAATCCAATCATCATGAAGAGCTTCAGGTTTCCTGGATCGCTAGATAATGAGGCGAACATGGAATAAGGATCTGTTGTTGTGACATTGATCCCACCAAATGTAGAGTAGATCACTTGAAGTTTCTCCCCCATCAGGTTCATATCCAAAGAAAGGGAAGAAAGATTCAGCGTGTTCCAGAGGAGAAATCCTCCTTGAATAGCGGTGATAAGGAAATAAGTTGCCGGTATGTCTTCAAAGCTAATGAGATAGTTATCGTCGAACATGAATCGATAGAGTAAGAGAATGGTGATGACGACTGAGATAGAGATTCCGAGTGTGATCGTACGTAATCCCTCTTTTAGTGGGGAGGAAGTCAATTCTCTCAACGTACCACTTCCGTACAAACTTCCGATGAACGACATGATTGTGCCAAGAAACAAGCCAACAAACAAAGCTTTGAAGAATGGGTAATTGTTTTCAATCGACAAACTCGCAACCATTCCGCTTTCTTGAGCAGAAGCGTCGAAGTTAAATCCAGCAAACAAGGCGATAATCGCTGTAAGCACACCGTAAACTAGTCCGATTAGAAGAGAAGATAGCCAGTATTGCTGGATGGATATCTTTGTTCTTCGTCCGTAAATGTAACCAGCAAGCAGTAGTGCAGTGAGAGGAAGGAGAAGTAGGATAAGCATCCCTGACTGAAGCTCAATGTCTCCATTAAAAAAGTTCTGTGTCCCTTTCGTATTGAAGGAAAGAGTTGAATTAAGGAGGTGAGCTGACATCCAATAGTCTGTCATTCCGAAGAAAGGGTCGATGTTTAGCTGCGAGTTGTCGTTGCCAAAGTAGTAATAAAAATCATTGATCACTTCTGTTGGTCCAATTCCAGTCGAGTCCTCTAGTGATTGCTGCAACGTGATGGCCTGCTGTTGAAAACCCTCGGATACCATAAAAGACATAATTCCCACTAGTAAAAAGGCCAAAAAGGCGCATAGGATGGCCAGTTTTTGATTAATGCCTGTAAGGTCAGGTAGCGACCGAGCGGGTGCTGCCACTTTTTCTTTCGCTCGCTCCATTTTAAAAGGTATAAGATTTAGCTGGAACGAACCGCACTGAACACAGTATAAGTGCTCGCCGCTATTTGAGATCCCACAATCCGAGCAGAACTTAGGCGTTGCGCCAGACGTGACAAGGGGCTGCTGGTCCTGGTGCTGAAATGTGCCATCATACGGACAATAACTATTCCCGAAAGGCACCTCGTTACCGCAGGTTGTACAATACATGTTTCCCCACACCTCCTACCCGTTTTTAGTACCGCAGCACCCGCAGAACTGCGCCCCTTCGGGAATATCTTCCTGACACTTTGCGCAAGGAATGGTTGGAAGTGAAGGTGTTTCAGGAACTTGCACCTTATTTCCACAGCTTCCACAAAAAGTGTCCTCTTCGCTGATCGCTGCGCCGCATTCACAAGTTTGTCCGCTCGATTCCTTTCGCAATTGAATTTCTAGTTCTCTGTTAGCGTGGTAGAGTTCCAGATCATACTGTATAACCCTCTCAGCCTGCTCATTTAGTTCGGTATGTTGAACTTCGCCTTTACGCACAAGACGATAAGCCATTTCACCGAGTTGCTTGATGATTTTTGCACGATTTGTAGCGGCATCACTTGCCGTTTTTCTTAATTGAGACACTTCTTGAGCTGTTTGAAGCTTGTTTTTTCCTTGTTGAAGTCCATCCTGAATTTTTGATATCCCTCCACCGATTTTGGTCTGCAGATCTGACATAACCGTCCCCCCTTTTTAGCGTGTACTTTTTCATAGTTATGTAAAAAGTCCTGAATCATGTTAAAAAAAGGTACATAGGAAAATAGAATCGGAAAGAATTCATAAATAAAAATGCCTGCCATATGATTTGAAATAATGGCAGGAGGTGGAAAGATGAACTGGTGCAATCACTGTAATAGGGAAGAAGCAGGGGCGTTTTGTGTAAAATGTGGACGCAAGGTTGCGAGATCAGAGCCTGTGCGGAAAAAAAGATGGCTGTTCTGGGGAACAATAGTGGGCGCGGTTTTAGTCGTATTGGCTAGTTGTTTCTTTACGTTACGATGGCTGTCGTCTCCCGAACGGACGGTTGATCGTTTTCGAGAGGCTCTTTATCAAGAGGACTACAAGACAATAGCAGAGCTAGTGCCGGAAGTAAATCCGTTTCTTTCACATGAATCAGAAATAGAGAGTTTCGTAACTTTATTAAAAAATCATCCAGAACAGCGAGTTCTTCTACTTCAAGATTTGGAACGTCAAGCAAAGTCGTTAGCGGATCGTAAGTTAGTAAATCGAGATGAAAACCTCTTAATCCATATGGAATTAATTGAAAAGAAGAAAGTCTTCTTTATCTTTAATAATTATGCTTTTTCACCTTCTGGGATTTATGTTGAGGTCTACACGCAATTTCCTAAAACGACTCTTTTCATCAACAAAGAAGAGGGTGGAAAGTTTACTGATGGTGGAAAGGAAATCGGGCCATTTCTCCCTGGTGACTATCACTTTGAAACAGAACTAACAAATGAAAGCTATACGATGCGCGGGGAAGCGGATGTAGAGTTAGTTGATTCGAAAAAAACACTACAAGTGGATCTCCCGGTAAATGGGACATTTGTGATACCTGAATCCAATTATGGGGATGCCGTTTTGTTTATTAATGGAAAAGACACAGGGATTACTGTTGGGGATTCGGGTAAATTGGGACCGTTTCCAACTGATGGATCTGTCGTCATGCACGCTGAGAAAACGTTTGAAGCAGGAGTTGTTAAAAGTCCATCGGTAAGTATCGAAGGAGAAAAGGTGTCCCTATTGATTGATTATAGCGAGCCTGAACCTGTTGTCATTGAGAAAGAAGTTGAAGCTGAGGATTCTCAGGTAAATCACGATCAAGGAGAACCGATCATTCGAGCGGTCAACACTTATTTAAGCGATTGGATTGACGCTTACGAGCATCTTGATACAGGGTATTTCACGAATCTAACGCCTGAGCTTTATTCTTACTTCGAAGATCGCTTCGTTTCGGTGAGACAAAATAATGGAGCATTTACTGGGGAAATCGTAGAAGCAGCCTTTGATATGGATAGCATCTCTATTGATTCTTCAGGGAAACGAGCGGAAGTCGATGTTCTCGTAACAATGGATTCAGCAGATCATGAGCCGGGGGACCAAAGTGTGGAGACGGAAGTCACTTCAAGCGCATTTCACTACAAGCTAGTGAAAAGTGCCGGTAGATGGTTGATCGATAGCAGAGAAGAAATAGATAACGTCGACTTAACCAATGCTGTTGTGTATTAACGTGGTAGTGAAGTGGGGGTCAGGCGCGAGCCTGACCCCCACACACTTCTTTTATTTTACTGTGACAAGCACAATCTCCATTACATAAGATGAATACTAAGTGAAATTAGAATATGGATGGTGGTTAGTTTGTCGGATAATGGAACATTTCATGGGTTTCGTAAGGATTCCAACCATGTGCTTTGGATTGAGAACTATGTAGGAAAAGCAAGAATGAAAGTTTCTTACAAAATTAAATCGCTTTTGTATTATGAGCAATCCGCTTTTCAAGAAATAAGTATCGTTGAGACAAAAGGGTTCGGTAAAATGCTAGTTTTAGATGGAATTCCGCAAGTTTCCACGAACGAAGGATTTATTTATAACGAAATGATTAGTCATATCCCTATCGTTACACATCCTGATCCAAGGAACATAGCGATGATAGGGGGAGGAGATTGCGGACACGCTCGTGAAGCGATGAAATATAAAAGCATCGAAAAAATTGACGTAGTCGAAATTGATGAAAGAGTTACTTCCGTATGTCGAACATGGTTAACACCTGAAACAGAGTTTGAAACCGATAAACAATTCCAGGTGCTTCATGAAGATGGGTATGAATGGATTCAAAATCAAAAGAATGCTTATGACGTTCTAATGATTGATCGACCTGATCCGGTAGGGCCAGGGAAAAAGCTATTTAACTCAGATTTCTATCAATATGTTTATGATGCGCTGTCAGACGATGGAGTGGTTACATTCCAATCGGGTTCCCCATTCTATAATGTTTCAATACTGGAGAAAACGGGACAGCAGTTAAAAAAATTATTCCCGATCGTCCGAACGTATATCGTATCCATTCCACTTTTTCCATGCGGAATATGGAGTTTTACGATTGCTTCGAAAAAAGCAGACCCATTGCAAGCAGATTTAACGAAATTGATGTGTAACGATACGAAATATATTAATCCCGAAATCTTTCTTTCTTCTTTTTCACTGCCGACATATATTAAAGAATTGCTTTAAATCAGCGATTCAAGTTTTCAAAAAGGGAGGATCCATTCCTCCCTTTTTTCATTGCTTATTTGAATCTTTTAATTAATAGTGTTTATTTCTCGAATTTTGCTAAGACGTATGAACGCCGAAGTATCCTCATTACGAATCTAGTATAAATGTTGACTGAAAATCCTGAATTATTTTGGAGAAAATTTGTACCATATTGGAACGATGTTTTTTACGAATCGTTTTTGATAACTCGATTTGAAAGGAGTGGAAATTTTCTTGATAACCTTTGTACTCTCCTCCATCGCCCACTCTATGAAGATGAATCGATTTATTTCCGATGAACTTCTTGTCAAAAACGACAGTAGCCTGAGGGAGAAACGTCTGAATGTTCTTCGTTAGCTCCTCTTCAAACCAATTCTTAATTTCCTTAGAGCAAGACCTGCCTTTTAACGTTCCAACTTCTATCGCAAGCGGTCCGTAATGGTCATCCTTCATTCCATGAAATGAAAGATGTAAATAAGGGATGTTTAGTTGATCGGTTGCTCCTTCGAATATCCCTAATTGAGTCACAATGTCTTTAATCGACGCTCTGTATTCAGTTATTGCATCCTGATTATCCTCGTTTGGTAGTCGATTGAGATCAATTTCTTTTCTTGAAACGGTGCTAATAATCCCAGCGCATCCTGTTTTTTGAATTAATTTGGTTACAATTACGTCGGTATAGAGGTCCGCAGCGGGTGGTGTAGCATGTAAAGCTTCTACATGACAACAAATATAGCCCTTGCCAAGGTGATATTTTACGAACTTTTTTTGTATGAACTTCACCGCCATTTGACGTGCTCCTTTGTTTAGTTAGACGTGATGTATTACTAAACCATGTAAAAATAATGAATTTGGTGAATGCGTATAGATGCCTTGAAAGCTTGATTTGAGGCCTCTTTATCTCTACTCATAAATCATTTGTGTACAGATGTACAGGAACAAAGTGAAAAAATGTCAATATATTAAATGCGATACGACCTTTTGAAGAGGTAGGTGGAAAGGTTAACTTCCACGATGGAGGGTTATAAAATATGGACCTGATGAAAGAGGAATTTAGTATTAGTTCAGATAAAGAACTAATACTTCAAACTTTAGTACTGAATAACATTCGATCTGTGGAATTAGTGGATCCAAAAACGTGCACGTATCCAATCGTTGGGCGTAAGTATGGCCAATTTCAAGGAAAGGATATCGGAATCATTCATACACTGAGTGAGGCGATTGAAGAAGGATATGATTTTTTTACGAAATTATGTGTCGTTGAGAAAGAATATCTGTTTCATATTCAAGGTCTTAAGGTGGAAAAAGTTTGTGTTGCTGAGGAAGACAAAGTTATTTATCACGAATTACCTGTAAGGACACAACCTTATGGGTGGACGTTCAACCAGGTTGAAGTGGATAGCATTCCAGATGAGTGGATTAAAACTGCGACGCGTGCCCTTTATGTAGTAGGTCTGTCTCAAGGGGTAGTTAAAATTGGAGTTCTTTCCAACGAATCTCACATGGTATTGGATATCAATGCGTCGTCTGATATGAAGCAAGAACCGATCACCAAAACAGATACCCCTTTTACAATCGGTGCAGATATCGAGTTCATGTTGAGCTGCGATAATGAGTTATTACCAGCTTCTACTTTTTTCCCGATTCAGGGCACCGTGGGCTGTGATGAGAGACAGATTGAGAAAGATAGTGGTCAGTATGCATTAGCAGAAATGAGGCCAGTCGAAGCCGAAACACCGCATGACTTATTTAATAATTTGAAAAACCTGGTTCAACAAGCATCTGAATTGGTTCCTTACGAAAATGTCGAGTTTCGTGCAGGGAGCATGCCGTTTTGGGGATATCAATGTGGCGGGCACTTGCATTTCGGAGTTCCTTGTTCAGTGTCCTTGTTAAAGGCTTTAGACCAATACCTGGCCATTCCAATTGCAATGATTGAAAATCCCAGGACAGCAAAGAGAAGAAGAAAAACAAACCATGGCGGGTTAGGGCGCTATCGTGTAAAACCATATGGGATGGAGTATCTATCCCTCAGTTCGTGGATTATAGACCCAGAAATATCCTTATCGATCCTTTGCCTTGCTAAGCTTGTGGCTCATCACCACCATGAACTTAAAGGTGAGTTCATATTTTCTCCAATCATTCAGCGGGCCTACTATCAGGGGAATTACCCTGTTCTAAAACAACTATGGAAACACATAAAGAAAACAATTCAAGATACTTCTAGTTTTGCAACGTACGAAACAGAGTTGATGGTTTTATTTGATGCGATCGAACGTGGATGCCCTGTTGAAGAAGAATGCGATTTTCGCGTGAACTGGGGATTGAAGAAAACATCTAACCTGTATGATCAAGGCTCGATTATTCAAATCCCTAAAAAACTAAGAATGAAATACCACCTTACTGAAGGGGAGGAAACCCACGTCCGAGCAGGAATTAATCTTGTTTCAGCAACGATCAAACCTTACCCTTTTGCGTTTCGAAATTCAAATCAAGTCCAATTATCGAAAGCGTTACGTGACCAGCTATGCTTGCCTGAGGGATGGTGCCCAACTATTTCCTCTGCAGGTAATGTACTAACACTGGGTCCTATTATTGGGATACTAGCAAGCAGGCCTTTTGACAGGCAAACAACCTATTTTCAACACTTGTTTCAACTCGCAAAAGAAAAGCAGATGTTTGTTTATGTCTTTGAACCGGAGGATATCGATTGGAACAATCGGACAATTAAAGGTACGTCCTACGATGGTGATGGCATCTTTCCCTTCCCAGCAGTGATCTATGATCGTTATTTACTTGTTCGTGATAAAAATAGTGATATAAAAGATGTCCGATTGAAATTTCAATTCACATATAATATCCCTTTTGTAAATTCACCCTCCTTATTCAAATTAACAGGTGATAAGTGGAGGACTCATGAACTACTTTCGAGTCATTATACTCCCTATTTACCTGACACAAGATCACTTAAGACTCACGACACTTTAGTTAGTATGCTAAATAAATATGGTGAAGTATTTGTAAAGCCCTTACGCGGTGCACTAAGTATGGGGATCATCCGAATTCTTCGTAAACCAACGAACATCGTGATGACAGGACCAAAGCAAGATACACGTCATGAATTTACGACGATTGAAGAGTTACTGTTGCACATGTCCCCCTTTATAAAACAAACGAACTATGTCGTTCAAGAAGGCATACGACGTAAACAATACAATGGTAAAAATGTAGAAATACGGGTTTATATGCAAAAAGGGATGAAGGATCGCTGGTTAAGAACAGGTATGGTAGCTAGGTTATCAAACGATGATGTGCTGACGGAGGAGTCTGAGATCAACTATCGTGTCAGTAAAGTCTTAAATCATCTTTATCCAGATCCTTCGGAGAAACGAGTCATTACCAGAAAGCTTGGTGAGCTTTCCAGGCAAATCGTTACAACCGTACAGGAAGAGGTAGGGTCTTTCGGAGAAATTGCAGTTGATCTATGTATAGACCAGTACGATTCCATCAAAATACTAGAAATCAATGCAAAACCCGATAACTTATTTTCACAGATTAAAGCGTATAAGCTACGTAATTTAGCAGGCCACCGTCTTTTGAATTATGCAAGTTTATTAGCAGGATACGAGGGGTTATGAAAAAGGATTGGTAGGTGATGAAAGGTGAGAAATATAAGGTTAAGCACAATCCTCAAGCTGATTGACGGCAAGGTCATTCAAGGTTCAGGAAATCCGCTCATCAAAAATGTGATGAACCGCACTAAGAAAGAAATAGAAGATCACACCCTATTGTTCCATCTTGATCATGAACGGATCAAAGGGAAATATTGGAGTGATTACGAGTCCGTTGTCATCATAACGGATCGCCCAGATAAATGTATCGATTTAGGGGAAAACATCATTCTGATTGAAACAGATCATTTGAAAGATGCTTATTGGAAGTACGTCGAGTATTATCGTAACCTTTTTGATATTCCTGTTATCGGGATCACAGGAACTTGTGGGAAAACGACGACGAAAGAAATGGTCCGTCACATTCTTCGAGAAGATTTCAAAGTAAAAGCAACCTGGATGAGTATGAATTCGATGTCTGTAAATCTGCGCTATTTAAATAAATTAGATGATGATACAGAAGTAGCTGTGTTTGAGATGCCGGTTGCATATCCAGGCTATTTACGAGTTGCCTGTCGATACTTTAAACCACAAATACGTGTTTTATTAAACATAGGTGTTCACCATTTAGCCGATTGTGAAACGCCAGAAGAGTACATGAGAGCAAAAGGAGAAATCGTGGAAGGATTAGATCCTGACAATGAAACGTTGATTCTAAATTCAGATGACGAAAATATTCCAAAGGTCATTGATCTCAGTCACTTTCCAAACGCTATCTACATCGGTATGAACGATCAATGTGATTATCGAGCGACCGACGCTCAATATGGTTCTGGTGGGATGGCGTTTACTCTCGTCCATCATGGAAAAAGGTATGATGCATTTGTTCCTGGATATGGCGAGCACAATATATACAATGCACTTGCAGCCATCGCTGCAGTGTCTTCAGTTGGCGTTGATATTCCGACTTCGCTTAATCGACTGGCTTCATTTAAGCAAGTGAAGGAGCATCTCGAATTCAAACAAGGAGCTAATGGATCGACCATTATCGATGACACGTGGAATTCGGCTCCTCTTTCGATGGCTACTGCTCTTCAAGTGCTGTCAGCGGTAACGGATGGAAAGAAATCTATTGGTCTATTAGGATATATGCCTCAGTTAGGAAAAGGTAAATATGCTACTGAACAGTATGAACAAATGGGGCAAAAAGCAGCAGAATGTCAAATTGATATGTTGGTAATCGTTGGAGAGAAAGCAAAAGAGATTGGTTATGCAGCGATTAAAGCCGGGATGAATCAAGAGAACGTCCACTTTTGTGAAACAGGTGATGAGGTATTCGATGTGTTACAACCTCACCTGAATGAAGATGCTACCATTCTGCTGAAAGTGACGCACCGCGTTATGAAACAACCGTCTTTTCAAGAATTGAGAAAGAAGCTCATTCTTTAGGGAGTCCAAATTGAGGTGACCGATATGAAAAAAACAACACAACTTCGAAACATCATAACCAGTCCATCGCTAGAGTACATGATGGAGGCGCATCATGCCCTTTCCGCTAAGATTGTAGAAGAGGCAGGTTTTAAAAGCATATGGGGGAGCGGTTTGTCGATCTCTGCATCGTTAGGGGTCAGAGACAATAACGAAGCTTCATGGACACAGATATTAGATGTCATAGAGTTTATGAGTGATGCTACATCTATCCCCATTCTTCTTGATGGAGATACCGGTTATGGGAATTTTAATAATGCTAGAAGACTTGTAAAAAAGTTAGAGCAGCGTGACATTGCAGGAGTCTGTATTGAAGATAAGATTTTTCCGAAGACAAATTCTTTTATTAAAGGTGAAGCGCAACCGCTTGCAGATATCGATGAATTCTGTGGCAAAATCAAAGCGATGAAAGATAGTCAATTAGACGATGATTTTGTTATTGTATCTCGTGTTGAAGCCTTGATTGCAGGATGGGGGCTTCAAGAAGCATTAAAACGTGCTGAGGCATACAGACAAGCGGGCAGTGATGCCATCCTCATGCATAGCAAGCGGTCTGATAGTCTTGAAATTGAAACCTTCATGAAAGAGTGGGGAGATCGACTACCCGTTGTGATTGTACCAACCAAATACTACTCCGTCCCGACTGAACGATTTCGAGAACTAGGCATCAGTGTTGCGATTTGGGCCAATCACAATCTAAGAGCATCCATTAAAGCGATGCAAGAGACTTCTAGTCAAATTTACTTGGAAGAAAGCTTGATCAATGTAGAAGCTAACGTAACTTCCGTCGAGGAAATCTTTCAACTCCAAGGTGCGGATGAGCTTGCTCAAGCTGAAACCAAATATTTAAAGACTTCCTCAGCCAACACAAGTTCGATCATCGCTATGAAAAGTTTAGGCGATCAAGAAGCTTTAACTGATCAAATAGAGCAGCTCAAATCTCACAACATCCATCATGTATCAGTCATTGGATTCACCGGTCAAAAGTTGAACGGGGACGATGGTGTTCATGATGCTGGAGAGTTAGCCTTACTAAATCGTGCAAAAGAAAAAATCACAGGCGATCTCATTATAAGTCATAGCGATATGATGTATAAACCTCACGTCTTAACAGAATTACTGGCAGACAATAACGACATCACTATTGTGGTTGATGTGGATTACGATGAGAACAAAGAGGCAGGATATTTTATAAAATCTGACATTCCATATTCTCGTGAACTGTATGACCAGTCTGTTAATCTTGTTGAAGTTGTCACGAATTCAAGTGAATCCAACATACATGGACAGTTTTTTGGTTTGTGGAAAGTGAATCAACAGGGAGCAGAGATTCTCAGGAACTCTCTTGAGGTAATGGCAAAAAGAAAGGATTTCGATCAACTTACTTTTGCAGATCTCTTAAATCACATGAAAAACTCTCATCGTATAGCCGTTATCTATATTAATGGATCATGGTTAGATCGAAAAACCTATTTAGATATTCAGGGAAAGGGTTGAAGAGGTATGATTCCACTTCCTGAGTTTGGCGCTGAATTAAAAAGGCTAGGTTTCGATTTTTATAGTGGCGTCCCATGTTCTTATTTAAAGCATTTAATAAACTTTGCAATCAATGAATGTGAATATGTATCAGCTACGAATGAAGGAGAAGCAGTAGGCATTGCTGCTGGAGCTACATTAGGCAAGAAGAAATCAGTCGTGTTAATGCAAAATTCAGGATTAACGAATGCAATTTCTCCACTTGTCTCTCTCATACAACCTTTCCAAATTCCAATTCTCGGATTTGTCAGTTTGCGAGGAGAACCTGGTGTTCCAGATGAACCACAGCATGAATTGATGGGGGAGATCACTCCTCGTACCCTCGATCTCCTTAAGATCGATTGGGAGTACTTATCAACTGATCTAGAAGAAGCCAAGCAACAATTGAACAAAGCAAATGGGAAGATCGAGCAAAATAAACCATATTTTTTTATTGTAAAAAAAGGAACTTTTCACCCAGTTGTGCTTCAAGATGAGCAGGAGAAAGAAACAAATTCTATCGCTCTTCTCAAAAATCATAAGGACCAGCTTCCCCGACGGTACGATGCTTTACGTGAAATCAATTCGTTAAAAGACGATCAAACGATTCAACTAGCAACTACTGGAAAAACGGGGAGAGAGCTCTATGACATTGAAGACGCACCCAATAATCTCTATATGGTTGGATCGATGGGTTGTGTTAGTTCGATAGGGCTCGGTCTTGCGTTAACGAGAAAGGAGAAATCCGTTATCGCGATAGATGGGGACGGCGCCTTACTGATGAGACTTGGGAATCTTCCAACAAACGGTTATTGGTCTCCGCCTAATTTGCTGCACATTCTCCTCGACAACCATATGCATGACTCAACGGGAGGGCAACGAACGGTATCAGGTAATGTTGATTTTGTTGAAGTTGCTTCAGCTTGTGGTTATGAACGGGCAATCTATGTTCACAATTTACAAGAATTGAAATCGTGCATAGAAAATTGGAAGAAAGATCAGAAACTGACATTTCTTTATATGAGAATTTCAGGTGGAAGCAAGTCACCGCTCGGACGTCCAACGCTTAAGCCTTTTGAAGTTAAAGATAGATTGCAGGTGTTCCTAAGTGATTAAGACAGCTGTTATTTTGGCGGCAGGTATGGGGACTCGAATTCGAGATCGAAGCGAAGGACGTCCAAAAGGCTTCTTAACAATTGAGGGGAAACCTCTCATCGAACATTCGATTGAAAAGCTGTTAGAAGCTGGAATCGAGACGATCTATATCGGAACGGGATATCAAAAGGCAGCGTACGAAAGCTTGTCTTCACAGTATCCGCAAATCAAATGCATCGAGAATCCAGAGTATCGGGCAAGTGGAAGTTTGTTTACGCTTTACCAATTAGAACCTTACCTTAAAGAGGATTTCTTACTACTGGAATCTGATTTACTTTACGAAAAAAAAGCCATCACCCTTTTGTTGGAGAACAAGCGTCCAGATGTGATCCTGGCAAGTGAATTGACTGACTCTGGCGATGAAGTTTTTATTGAAGTGGATAAGAATAACAACCTGACCATGATGTCAAAGAAGATTGATGAATTGAATTCGGTCTATGCTGAACTGGTGGGGATCTCAAAGCTCTCGTTGTCTACTTTTAAAATTCTATGTAAGAAAGCGAGCACGTTATTTCAAACAAGCAAGAACGTTCATTATGAGGATGGCCTTGTTCACATTACAAAAGACGTAAGCTTATTTGTTCAGAGCGTTAGCAACTTAGTATGGTGCGAAGTGGATGATGAAGAACACTGGAAAAGGGCTGTCGATCTGATTGCACCACTTATTCAGTCAAGACAATTCTGTCAGCCAGTCGAACGAAAAATCTTATTGAATCCAGGACCGGCAACAACAACAGATACTGTGAAATATGCTCAGGTCGTGGCTGACATCTGTCCGCGAGAAAATGAATTTGGAGAGACGATGACCTTCATTTCAAATGCGCTCACTGATTTTGTTGGAAACTCTACTGAGTATTCGACTATTTTGTTTGGTGGATCAGGTACAGCAGCCGTTGAATCCATTTTGAGTTCGGTCGTAGATGAAGAAGCGATTGTAATCATAAACAATGGTGCGTACGGGAAGCGAATGCTCAAAATTGCAACGGTTTATGGGCTGAGTGTTCTTGAATACAACTCTCCGATCGACCGTGCTATTGATCTATCTCAGTTAGAAATTTTTATTCAGAATGCTAAGACCGCTATTTCGCATCTTGCCATCGTCCATTGTGAAACAACTACTGGGCTATTGAATAACATTAAAGCAGTAGGTGATTTATGTAAGAAATACCAGATTGCGATGATCGTTGACGCGATGAGCTCATACGGTGCAATTCCAATCGATATGAAAAGGATGAACATAAGCTATCTTGCGGCAAGTTCTAATAAGAACCTTCAGGGAATGGCTGGTGTATCGTTTGTTATAGCAAATAATGAGCAGTTAGAAACCATACAAGGGATTAAACCTAGAAATTTATATTTGAATCTAGTTGATCAATTTCAGCACTTCGTTCAAACCAAACAAATGAGATTCACGCCACCTGTTCAGACACTTTATGCTCTTCGACAAGCCATATTGGAAACACAATGGGAAGGAATAGAGAAGAGGTATACGAGATATTCTCATTCCTGGAGAACATTGATCGATGGGATTAAGATGTTGGGATTAACGCATCTCATTCCTGAATCTCATCATTCCAAGATCATTACTTCAATTGTTGAACCTTCACTTAAAAAGTACGATTTTAACCACTTGCACGATTTTTTATACGAGCGAGGATTTACGATATATCCTGGCAAACTTGATAAGTTAAATACGTTTCGAGTTGCAAATATTGGAGATATCACTCATAAAGACATGGAGTGTTTTGTCACTCTTCTTGATTATTATCTTAATGATTGAAGGGAGTGAACAAAATGGTTTTATATAAAATAGCCGTCGTTGTGATGGTAGTTAATGAAGAGGATAAGTTGTTACTGGTAAGAAACCCCTATAGAGGATGGGAGTTTCCTGGTGGATATGTTGATAAAGAGGAGACCTTAAAGGATGGTGCAATCCGAGAGGTAAAGGAAGAGTCAGGAATTGAAGTAGAGGTAATGGAGCTATTAGGTGTCGAACAGAATAGTTTAAAGAGAACGAATGTATTTGTTTTTAAAGGAAGGCCAGTTACCGGCAAGCTTTGTTTATCGGACGAAACGCGAGATGTTGGTTATTTTACGCTGAAAGAATCACTGAGTAAAATCAAAGTTGAACGATTTAAGGAAAGACTTTTAAAATGTGTTGATGGTAAAGGAATCCCTTATCTTTTGGAAAGTTAAAAAGAAATGTCTACGTTAATGAACGGACTTAAAGAAATAAAAAGCAAGGGGTACCCCTTGCTTTTAAATGGGATCTCATTGAAAGGATCCGATGAGTAGGACTAGAAAGAGTATAGATAACCCTATCAGGAATACAATGCCCATTTTTCGAATCGGAGGAGGAAAGCGATCGGTTAACGGCACTCGGATAAGAAAAATAAGAATGGCGAGTGAAAGAATTAGAAGTAAGAAATAACCCAAGGGACACACCACCAGTTTTGTTTTACTAATGTTGTTCCCTGTGAAGTTAGGAATCAATCATTCTTATGGATGATGAATGTTAGAGTAAGTCTGTTCAATAATTTTCCCATCGAAGGCAGACTGATAAATGGCTTGAATATCTGCTTTAGTGAGAGTGAGTGGACTTCGAGCTAGTAATCTTTTTTGTTTAACGCCGTCTTCTGTTAAAGAATCGAGAGCGGATAGAGGGATGTCGAACCCTCCTAGTGTTCCAGGTATGCCGACGTCCTGGACAAGTCTTTCAAGCTGAAGGACGCACTCATAAGAGCCTTCTTCTTCAGATAAAAAGTGTGAGTTTCCGCCAAGTGCGTTAAGAATGTCATTCATTCGTTTCGTGCAGCTTTTTCGAATATAGCCCATGACATAAGGAAGAAGAACTGCATTCGAATCGCCATGGGCAATGTGAAATTGCCCTCCAAGAGGATAGGCAAGCGCATGGACGCCAGCGACTCCGGCATTAAAGAAAGCGAGTCCTGCCATATAGCTGCCGTTGCTCAGATCGATTCGCGCTTCACGGTCTTCCCCGTTGGCAACGGCTCGTCTAATGGAGCGGCTGATCAATCGAATGGCCTGCAGGGCCAGGCCATCTGTTGTGGGGCTGGCGTTAACAGATACATAGGCTTCGATCGCATGAGTCAGAGCATCGATTCCGGTTGCTGCGGTTACTTTAGCTGGAACGGAAATCGTCAATTCCGGGTCAACGATGGCGGCATCAGCAAGTAAGTAATCGTGAGTGACGACATCTTTTGTACGGTCGAGGGATAGCACGGAAATATTGGTAACCTCGGAACCAGTGCCAGCAGTTGTCGGAACTAATATTTTGGGAAGGCCTTTCTCTGTCACCTGCTTGCTACCAGATAGATTTAGGTAGTCTGCAACTGATCCATCATGACTTGAAAGAACCGCGGTTAATTTTGCAAGGTCAAGTGCACTTCCGCCGCCTAAGCCAATGACGAGGTCAAATCCCTGTTCTTTTGTATAGGTTACTAGCTTTTCACCCGTGGCAAGGGGAGGCTCCGGAAGGATATCTGTATAAACATCGACTGAATAGCCAGCATGTTCTAATGGCTGTCTCACCTTTTCGACAATTCCAATATCCTCAAGTACTGGGTCTGTTACAACGAGAATTCGTTGTGGTGTGTACTTCTCCACTTCAGGCAGAAGCTGCTGAAGAGATCCCCACCCAGTGTAACTTAGCGGGGTAAAGACTAGCTTTGAAAATGTCATGCGGATTCCTCCTATTAATAAAACACTGATTTCCTATACTTCAAAGATTCTCTGTTTTATTAGTGGATACCTGCTTTACCGTGACGGGGGACTGACCCCGTCGTGATGATGTGGTAAATATTTACTATGTTATGATGGTTAAATACCTCTGTTTTAGGAAATAGAACTGTAATGTGATTGAAAGTGATTTTATCTGAAGCGAAAGGGGAGAAAAGAATGAGCACGTTACTCTTAACTGGTTTTGAGCCTTTTCTCGAGCATCGTCACAACCCCACTGAACAGATTGTGAAGGAGTTTGATGAAGAAGTGATCGGGGGATTTGAGATTATTTCTCGCGTCCTTCCAGTTGATTATGAACGGGCATCAGAAATGCTGATTGAATATGTTGAACAATGTGAGCCGATTGCGATCCTGATGCTTGGACTTGCGGCTGATCGAACGAAAGTGACACCTGAGCGAATTGCTATTAACGTTAATGATAGTGTGGAAGATAATTCAGGACATGCTCCTGTCGATCAACCGATCGTTGAAGGCGGTCCTGCTGCATATTTTTCAACCCTTCCGATTAAGAAAATGACGGATGCTCTTGTTCAAAATGGAATTCCAGCAGAAATATCAAATACGGCAGGAACGTATTTATGCAACAATGTGATGTATAGCGTTCTGTATGCGCTTGAACAGAAAGGGATCGATATTCCGGCGGGTTTTGTTCACGTACCACCGACGTTTGAAATGACGCTTCATCATTCAGCGCATACCGGTTTCCCTTTTGAGAGTATTCGAGACGCCATGAAAATCATGATTCATACCCTTTCTGATTTAGAACAGGACTAAGCCGTCAATGCCTCTCCCAAAAAGCTGATCTAGCCGGTCAGCTTTTTGCCATTTTGAAACGAACACCCTGCTTAACTCGTATAAAAAGCAAGGGGGAATAAAGATGGCTACCTGTAAACAATGTTACACAAAATGGACGTGGAAAGAGACGTTTTCTGCTATGTTAACGTTTAGGAAATTCGATACCTGCCCGTATTGTGGAAGCAAGCAAACTGTCACACGACGTGCAAGGAACAATTTGGCTTTGCTTCCAAGTATTATAGCGTTATTTTGGTTACCACTGATCGCATTTGGCGTCCCTTCTTCAGTAATCATACTGATCGAGCTTGTCATGTCGTTTGGTGCAATTGTCCTTCTTCCATTCTTTTATGAAATAACGGATCGTGAAGAGCCTATGTGGTAATGGGCTCTTAACAGCTATCATACATAAATCGATTTAGAAGAAATGAACGATTACAATCCTGTCAATATAAAAACGAGCCTATATCATGGGATTTGCTAGTTTATTTGCTAATTGGAAAGCATTCCTTTTATAATGCTTTTTCTTGTCACTTTATGTTGAAAATAGGAGTTTGAATCTCATTTGAAGCACAAGTCCATTTCATTAAGAAATTCATGATAATATAAGAGAAAAGAATTCTGAGGGGGTAAATCCGTGGAGAACGTATACATTGGAGTTGATCTTGGAGGAACTAATCTTCGGGTCGGCCTCGTTGATCAAAATGGGCAGATGCTACAGGTTAAACAAATTCCAACAGATGCAGAATCCGGTTATCAATCTATTATTCATCGAATGATTGCTTTGATCAAGGAAGTGAAAAAGGCGTACTCTGCTGTTTCGATCGGAATTGGATCACCCGGTCCTTTAAATCCCTTTGAAGGTATTGTGGTGTCGCCTCCTAATCTACCAGGATGGAAAGACGTCCCCATTACAGCTCTTGTCGAAGAGGAAATTGGCATACCGTGCTTTCTCGTGAACGATGCAGATGCTGCAGCGCTTGGTGAAGCAATGTATGGTAGTGGAAAAGGAAAAAATAGCTCGTATTACATAACAGTAAGTACTGGAGTTGGGGGCGGATATGTACTAAATAATCGCCTGATTCAGGGAGAGCATGGTTACAGTGCTGAGATTGGTAATATGATCATCAAACCAGGTGGTCCGAAACATGCCAATATGAATGCAGGATCTCTTGAAGCACTTGCTTCAGGCACATCCATTGCTAGAGAAGGTAGAGAAAAGCTCGGCACTACCGGAGGAGCGGAAGAAGTATTTCATCTAGCTAAAGAAGGCGATCAAACTGCTTTGGCTATCATAGACGATGCGATCGATGCTCTAGCGATTGCCATTGCTAATCTTGCTCATTCGATCGATCCAGCAGTATTTATCCTTGGTGGGGGCGTTATGGAAGAGAAGGATATGATTCTACCACTCCTTCGGAAAAAGGTTAAAGGATATGTGTATGAAGGTTTGCGTGAAAAAATCGAAATTGAACCAGTCCTTCTTCGAGATCGAGCTGGTATTGTTGGGGCTGCTATGCATGGTCGCCAGAAGATAGAAAGCGATAAAGAAGAATCATAAGTAAGATGGAAATGATAGGAGGAATAACCATGTATCAACATGAACCACTTTTTTTGAATCCTGAATTTAAAGATCGTCTCTGGGGTGGTACGAAGCTCAGAGATGTATTTGGTTATACGATTCCGACTGAAACGACAGGAGAGTGTTGGGGAATTTCTGCTCATCAGAACGGACCTAGTGAAGTGAGAAATGGTCCAATGGCAGGCAAAAAGCTGAATGAGGTTTGGGAAAGTAATCGTGAATTATTTGGTAATGAAGAGGGAGAGCATTTCCCATTGTTAGTTAAGATCCTCGACGCGAATCGTGATCTATCTGTGCAGGTACATCCAGATGATTCGTTCGCGAGAGAAATCGAGGGAGAAGCTTATGGCAAAACTGAGTGCTGGTATATTATTGATTGTGACCCAGGTTCAGAATTAATCTTTGGACACCATGCCGAATCGAAGGAATCTTTTGAACAAATGGTTGCAGAGGGAGAATGGGGCAGTCTGCTGCGTCGTGTACCAATCGAGCCAGGTGAATTCTACTTCGTTCCGAGTGGGACGATCCATGCGATCGGGGCAGGAACGATGATTCTGGAGACACAACAGAGTTCTGATACAACTTACCGGGTGTATGATTATGACCGTACAGATGCAAGTGGGAACACACGAGATTTGCATATTGATCGGTCGATTGAAGTTTCGACGATCCCACATGAAGATCCGCCATTTTCGCCTGTCGTTACCGAAGAAGAAGGCTTGAAGCAGGTGCAGCTTGTTTCCTCAGAATATTTCACTGTATATCGGTGGGAGCTTGATGGGGAGTACGCTCTTAAGCAAGATCATCCCTACTTGCTAGTGAGTGTACTAAGTGGTGAAGGATTGATTACCTCTCTAGAATCTTCTTATCCCATTAATCAGGGAGACCATCTTATCATCCCGACTACAATGAAAGAATGTAAACTAGAAGGTGATCTTGAAATGATCGTTTCTAAAAGCAATAAAGCATAAACGGGAGCCAGCTCAGATGAGCTGGCTCTTTAAGTTTAGTTGATTTTCAAAGCTGAAGAATGAAAAAACACATTTTTGTTCGTGTCCCTAAATATCCTGTATAATGTAAAAATAAGAAAAAAGTAAGGTAGTAGGATGAGGGAGGATGCCATGCACAAAGTACTAACCTTTATAAAACCATACAAGATGGCGGCGATTGTAGCGGCCACTTTGATGCTTGTTGAATTGGCCGTTGAACTCTGGCTTCCGTTATTCATGGCGGATATTATTGATAACGGGATTGCGAAAGAAAACCTCAATGTGATTACAGAATTGGGGATTTGGATGCTAGTATTAACGGTCATTTCTTTTGTGGCCTCGATTATTAACACGTATCTTGCTTCCTACGTAAGTCAGTATTTTGGATTTGATTTAAGAAAGGCACTTTTTGAAAAGGTACAGTCGTTCGCTTTTGCGGACTTTAATCGTTTTCCAACTTCATCTCTTTTGACCAGATTAACGAATGATGTGAATCAAGTGCAGCTCGTGGTTTTTATGGGGCTCCGCATTATGGTTCGAGCGCCATTGCTCGTCGTTGGTGGGGTCGTAATGGCTTTTGTTGTCGATGTGCAACTTGCCCTTCTTTTAACGGCTGCTATTCCCCTTGTTATCCTATTTCTTTATTTTGTGATGAAAAAAGGTGTTCCACTTTTTAGCTCAGTACAGGAAAAGCTTGATCGAGTTAATGGTGTGATGAGGGAAAATCTTGTAGGTGTTCGGCTGATAAAGGCATATCTTAGAAGTAAGCATGAACAGCAGAGATTTAAGAACGTGAATACGAATTTAATGAGCCAAACAGTGACATCCCTTCGCTTGATCGAACTCGCTACGCCCGTACTACTTATTCTCATGAATGTGGCGATTGTCGCTGTAATCTGGTTTGGAGGCGTGAAAGTCGTCGGTGGAACAGCGCAGGTTGGTGAAATTTCGGCCATCATCACATATGGCACGCGGATTACAGTAGCGCTCACAATGTTCTCATTTATTTTGATGCTCCTTTCGCGAGCAAGAGCTTCTGCTTATCGGATGCAAGAAGTGTTAGATACGGATACTTATTCTGAAGGTGAATCAGGAGTTAAACCACCTCCGTTAGAAAAACTTCAGTTTCATCATGTGAGCTTCCGCTATCCTGATTCAGAAGACGATGTACTTCGAGACATCAATTTTAATGCAGAGAAAGGGCAGCTGATTGGTGTGATGGGAGCTACCGGGTCCGGGAAGTCTTCCATGGTGCAACTTATTCCAAGGTTGTATGAACCATCGGAAGGACATCTTTCGTTCAATGGTTATGACGAAACAGCGATTCACCTCGATGAATTAAGGAGTCGTATTGGAGTTGTTCCTCAAGAAGTCGTGCTATTCAGTGGGACGATTCGCGATAATATACGCTGGGGAAAAGAAAACGCTAGCACAGAAGAGGTTGAAGCAGCGGCGAAAGCTGCCCAAATTCATTCCTTCATTTTGACGCTTCCAAATCAATATGACACGGTTCTAGGACAAAAAGGGATCAATCTGTCTGGTGGCCAAAAGCAGCGTTTATCGATCGCACGTGCCCTGATACGCAACCCGGAAATTCTCATTCTTGATGATAGTACTAGTGCGCTTGATCTTAAAACAGAAGCAGAGTTACAAAAAGCACTGAAGCACCGTGACAGTATGATTTTATTAATTGCTCAGAAAATCAGTTCCATTAAAGATGCCGATCAAATTATTCTACTTGAAGATGGCGCAATCATAGGGAAAGGGACCCATGATGATCTTCTTCAGAACAATGCAGTCTATCGCGAGATTTATGTTTCACAGTACGGAGAGGAGGCCGCTAATGAGCTCAAAGAAAAAACCCTCTAAAAAGCAAGCGAGAAAGAGACCGGATGATCTGAAGGGAACGATCGCTCGTATTTGGCGTTATTTATCGATCCAAAAAGGTTTGCTTGGGCTCGTGATCTTCATGGTGCTGCTTAGCTCTGGGTTTAGCCTCCTTGGACCTTACTTAACGAGCGTAGCGATCGATGAATACCTCGTACCTGGTAAGCTAAACGGACTTCCGCTCATACTGGGTCTTCTGATCGGTGTGTACGTGTTTCAATCTGCGGCTACTTTTCTACAGAACTTTTGGATGATTGGCATCGCGCAGAAAACGGTTTATCAGATGAGGAAAGATTTGTTTCATCATCTGCACCGTTTGCCAATTCCATTTTTCGATAAAAAGACGCACGGTGAACTGATGAGTCGATTAACAAATGATATTGAGAATGTTAGTCGAACGTTAAATAGTTCTGTGATCCAGATCTTTTCAAGTGTTCTGACGCTTGTCGGGACAGTGGGATTGATGCTTTATTTAAGTCCTATCCTTACCCTGATCACATTTACAATTATTCCTTTGATGTTTCTGGGAATGAAGTGGATTACTAATCGGACTGGCCATTACTTTAAAGAGCAGCAGCGAAACCTTGGGGAAATGAACAGTGTGATTGAAGAGACGCTATCAGGCCAGCAAATCATCAAATCGTTTTCTCAAGAAAAGACAGTGCTGAAGCAACTGGATCAGAAAAATGAAGCACTGCGAACGTCGGGTTTTTGGGCGATGACTTATTCTGGTTTTATACCAAAGTTGATGAATGTTCTGAATAATCTTAGCTTCTTACTCATAGCGGCGGCTGGTGGCTGGCTGTCGTTGAAAGGCATGGTATCGATCGGTGTGATTGTGGCTTTTATTCAGTATTCGCGACTTTTCACAAGACCACTGAACGATCTTGCGAACCAATTTAACACTATTTTGTCCGCTGTGGCTGGTGCAGAACGCGTTTTTACCATTTTGAATGAGAATGAAGAGCGCCCGGATGAGTCGGATGCAGTAACGCTTGAAAAGGTGAAGGGAAAAGTGGCGTTTCGTAATGTTTCGTTTGGTTACGATAAAGACGGTTCGACACTTACGAATATCTCTTTTGAAGCTAAGCCCGGTGAAGCTGTTGCCATCATTGGACCAACCGGAGCAGGGAAAACCACAATCGTAAACCTGTTGATGCGCTTTTACGAACTGAATGGTGGCACGATTGAAGTGGATGATCATGATGTTACGAAAGTAAAAAGGGAAAGCTTGCGACAAAATATGGGATTCGTCCTTCAAGATACTTTTCTATTTCAAGGGACCGTTCGCGAGAATATTCGATACGGGCGACTTGAAGCTACCGATGAAGAAGTAGAAAAGGCGGCGCGAGTAGCTAATGCTCATGCATTTATTTCAAGGTTATCAGAAGGATATGACACAGTACTGAACCAGGATGGGGGAGGAATTAGTCACGGTCAAAGACAGCTTCTCTCTATTGCAAGAGCAGTACTTGCCGATCCGGCTATTTTGATTCTCGATGAAGCGACGAGCAGCATTGATACACGAACCGAAATCCAAATTCAACAAGCGCTGTGGACGCTAATGGAGGGAAGAACAAGCTTTATTATCGCTCACCGCTTAAATACAATTCAACGTGCCGATCAGATTATCGCGCTCGATCAAGGCGAAATCATCGAAAAGGGCACACATGAGGAGTTGTTAGAACAAAAAGGATATTTGTGGGGTCAGGTCGGTACCTGACCCCCCTCAAAGACAAAACAAAGTGATTGTCCACCTCAGGCGGACAATCACTTTGTTTTTTTAATAAACAGAAAATTAAAGAAATCATATTGCAACGTTCAAACGAGTATGAGTAAACTAAGAGCAAGGCTATAAGGAAAATGTTGTTAATTACTGGGGGTGTACAACGTGAATGAGCAAGAAAGGGAAGAGGCTTTTCGCTCTGAGCTAAAGCGACTCAGGTTGAAAGATTACATATCTGAACAGATTTATGACAGTGTGTCGAGCGCTTATCAAAAGATGATTCATCACTCTGTTGAAGTGAAGGAAGAGCACGAGGAAGTGATTGCTCGACAAGAAAGTGTCGATGCTACGCCGCCAGCACCGAAACCTGTAAAAGAGAAGAAAGTGAAATCGACACAGGAACTTAGGGATCGAAATTTAACGTGGATTTTAATCATAGGCGTAGTGTTTCTGTTACTTGGGGCACTTGTCCTCGCGACAAGTACGTGGGATGTGATGACGTCGATCTTGAAGACCGCACTCATTGGAGGGATTGCTGCTGTATTTTTTGGGATTAGCTGGGTTAGTGGGCACAAGCTCCGAATCGAAAAAACGGCTTTTTCTTTTTTAGTTCTCGGCAGTCTTTTTCTCCCGATCGTCGTTTTTTCAGCAGGCTATTTTCAGCTATTTGGTGAATGGCTTTCAGTGAGCGGCGCTGGTAATGAAGTGCTTGGACTTATTGGTGTATTAATTTGTCTACCGCTTTATGTCATTCAAGCTAAGCGCCAGCATTCGCGGTTATTTGTTTGGTTTTCGTTTATTACGTTAAGTATCGGTGCGGCATTTTTCATTCAAGTGTTCAATCCGAAAGTAGACCTTTTTTATCTCGGTATCGTGATTTTCAATGGGTTGCTGTTACTCATTTATGCTCGAACGAAAAGCGTGAAGGGATTCGTTCTTTTCACAAAAGAACTTCCAATCTATGCGCAGGGGAATCTCATCCTCTCAACACTATTTCTGCTGTTCTTCTATCAAAGTGAAGTTTTTTATAGTTTTAATGTCATTGTGACGGCATGCCTTTATCTTGCCATGATTTATATTGGCGAACGAAAAGAATATCACTTTGTGTTTACGCTTTTAATCATATATGGTATTTATCAGCTTATTGAGCACTCATTCCTTGAGTCGGCAGATGTCATGCTCTACGCGCTCGTCGGCTTTATTTTCATAGGGTTACAATCGGTGGATCGTCTTCAGAATCCATATATGAGAAAAGTGTTTCAACTAACGAGCGGGGCTGTCTCGCTGTGTGCGTTCATCTTTATTACGTACAAAGGGTTAATCCTTCGATATGATGATCCGTCATGGCTTCTTGTGCTCGGTTATTTGCTGATTAGCGTCAACTATATTTACCTTGCGAATCTATCACGCTATCAGATCTTTGGGTTTTTAGCTCCGTTCTTTCTAGCGGCTGCAGGACTGTATTCTATGAGCTTACTTTATACGAATCCATCAGCTGAAACCGTGATGATTCATTTGTTTGCGACAGGATTACTTTTGTATGCGGCCGGCTATTACTGGAATACATGGAGAGTGACAAAAAGGATTCAAACCGGATCACTCGTTGTTTCTTTTGGACCTATGATTCTCTCACTATTGCTTGGACTTCTCAACGAGGAATGGTGGCTTGAAAGTAGTTTGTTAGTCGTACTTGGTATGGTTCATCTATCGATCTATCAGAAAGGGAAATGGAAGTGGCTTCGTCATACAGGGGCATTGCTCAGTCCGGTAACATGGGGATTGGGATTGCTTGCCCTTTATCCACTATTTGCGAGAAATGATTTGTATGAAGAGATCTTTGCAGCGCCGTTTCACACAGCGATCGTAGCGATAGTGATCCTGATCATTCATTTGTTATGGAAGAAAAAAGGTGCGCACGTACTTGAAAAGATGGCTTTTTGGACAGGTGTGAGCTTTTACGGTTTAGCTTTACTTCTTTTACTTGCGGCGACGGTAGATGAACTGTTTGTCCGTTCGGGACTTTTGATAGGCGCTATTGGAGTGCTTTATCTAATCTTCAAGCGTACAGCGGAAGAGACGTTATGGCCTTTAATCAGTACGTTTACATTAGGGGCTTATCTTTCAATTGCAGAGGCATTTCCTGTCGAAGGGATGTTTCAATGGATTCCTGGAGCGGTCCTACTTATTCTTATAGCAGATACGCTTGGAAAAAAAGATGCTGTGGTTCAACGTTCGTATTTCTATCTGGCTCATATTTACTTGCCGCTCGCTCTCATTTATACGATTTTTGAGCAGGGAAATGAGCCTATCTTATATGTCATAGCCCTTTTCGTTTATGTTTATTCTGTATTGACAAGAACAATCGAATGGGAGATTCGCACGTTTCTATATGTGGGATTTACACACCTTCCTTTTCTTTACATTGCGTTGGTCGATACGTTCGCGTTACAAGGTGAAGTGTATACGTACACAGGGTTTGTAGCGAGTATGGTCATGTTTGGTCTCTGGTTCGTTCTTGATGCAAAATGGAAAGAGCGGATTAGATGGTATGCCGTTCCATTTGCCGTTGGCGGACTTATACCTTTTATAATCGAATATAACGAAATCAATTTGTTGCCATTTAGTGTTGGGCTTTTGTATGCAACTCTACTACTTTACGTGCTTCATCAATCAGGATGGCAGCTAATTACGTTTGTTCCTCTATTTTTTGTTCAAATAATGGTATCCCTTCTGCCGATTGAGACGATTGAGGTAAAGACGGTTACGTACATTGGAGTCGCTGTAGTTATGCTAACAGCAGGGATTCTGATTCATGGGCCATTTTATTCCTTAAAATCTAAGCGGATGACTGAAAAGCACGTTGATTGGTATGCTGTTATTGCTTTTTTAATCGTTCTCAATCTTTATCAAGACCTCACACTCCCTTCCTTTTGGGCAGATGAGCTAAGAGCGCTCTTTATCTTTGGATTTTTCGCTTTACAAGTAAGGAGGGTTCCCGCCGGTGTTCCTGAAAAAGTATTGAAAAGCGTAACGGCGCTCTCGCTACTGGTACCTTATTACACGCTACTCGATCACATTGATATTAACGAATACATTGTGACAGAAGTGTATGTATTGCCGTGGATTGCACTGAGTATTTATTTATCCAAGCGTACATGGAATCAGACAAAACAAGTGATGAGTTTCATTGAATGGGGCGTTCTATCAGTCGTAGCGGCTATTCTGGTAGGAGATGCGCTGATAAGTAATACGATTTATGATGCGATCATTGCCGGAGGGCTTTCCCTTGCTTCAGTTCTTGCAGGATTTTTCTATCGAATCAAATCCTATTTCATAATCGGATGTAGTGTGCTTCTTCTAAATCTTCTTCTGCAAACAAGACCTTACTGGGGAAACATGCCGTGGTGGGCCTATCTATTAATTGCGGGCGCAACACTCATTTCTGTTGCAAGTTTCTACGAGTGGCAAAAGCAGAACAAAAACGATGAAGGAAATACGCTGTTACAAGTAAAGAAACAGCAGCTTCTTGCGAGATGGAAGCAGTGGCGGTAAAGAACGAAAGCTGTCTCTAAGAGCAGGTCTTAATCCCGCCTGCAAGAGACAGCTTTTTTTCTTTTCTATCAATCTTAAAACAAAAAACAAGTTGATACTATGGGACTAGTTCGATACGCAAAGGTTTGAGAGTCTTGTGAGGGAGGACAATTGTCTTTTTTGGGGGTCAGGTGCGTACCTGACCCCTATTGATCTTTTAAGATGCCCTTCCTCACATAGGACCGAATCGAGCGAAGTTCTTTCATCACTCTTGCAGTTTCTTGTTCATCTTTCCACCAATTGTTGCGCTGTCCGGATTCTCGATCATCTGGACAAAGACTATAGGAAATCCAATCAGGCATATAGGTTTTAAGGGTAATGTGACATCTTTTCATATGATAGGGCGAGCTCACGATCAGAAGTCGTTTGATCTGATTTAGACCGAAGGAGCGTTGCAACACCATAAGGGATGCGATTACGTTCTCTGTCGTATTTGCGGCTTCAAGCTCAAGCAGAATATCATGTTCTGGGACCCCAAGCTCCATTAATCGATTTTTCATCCACATGCCCTCAGTTTCTTCCTTTTCTCCCCACCTGGCGGCTGATCCGGATACGAGAACTTTCGGAGCTCGCTTATCATGGTATAGTTTTGCTGCCTTTATAACACGGTGAATTGTCTTCGCACCGAATACAAAAATGCAATCTCCGTTTTTGTTATCATCGACAGTGTCATCAAATATAAATGCTGTAATCTGATCTATTGAAAGATTGTCCGGATTTAATTCAGATAACCTCATTTCGCTTTCACCTCATTAGGACGTAAATGCTTCTTTTTCATATGATTCTCCCTCCACATAGGAAGAACCTTCCTTTAATTGACTTGTACTAGCGTATGAGGATAACCACAAGAAAGTGAACCTTACCACAAAAAAAATATCCATGCGCTTAAATAACTTGGGATGCCTTCACTTTAATTAAGTAATAGTCATAAAAGAAATGAGGATTGGTGGTATAAAAGGAACAGTAAAACGCCAATTTTCTTATCTAAATAGAGGAATTTCGCGGTTCTATCTTGAAATTTGTTAGAATAGTTAGAAAAATGTTAAAATTAATACGTGTAGTGATAAAAGTGGAGGGGGAGTGCCAGTGTTTAATTCGTACAAGCTCGAAGGATATTTTGATGAAATGCTTGAAAAAGGTCAACAGCCAAGGGGACATTGCAAACCATTCCATGAGAAGTTAATCGAGGTATCACCAGAAGAATTACAGTCGAGGTATGAGCTTGCTCAAAGCGATTTTCTTCGTCAGGGCATCACCTTTACTGTCTATAGCGACAATGAAGGAACCGAGCGGACGATGCCGTTCGATTTTGTTCCGAAAATTATTCCACCAGACGAATGGCAGGAGCTTGAAAGAGGGCTCATGCAGCGATTTGATGCGCTCAATGCTTTTCTTGATGATGTCTATCACGAACAAAACATTTTAAAAGATGGCGTTATTCCACGTGATCTTGTTGTCAATTGCCAGCATTTTTTCCAGCAGGTTGCCGGTATTGATCTTCCTAGAAGGCAGCACATTTTTATGGCGGGCATCGACTTAATTCGAGATGACAACGGAGAATATCGTGTCCTTGAAGATAATCTTCGTAATCCCTCTGGACTCTCCTATGTGTTTCAAAATCGATATGTGATGAGAAAAGTTTATCCGGAATTTTTCAATCAATATTCTGTTCAATCACTAGAACAGCAATTTTCTTATCTTCATTCAGCTATGGCATCACTCGCGCCACAAAGTAATAAAAATCCTACAATCGTTTTGTTAACACCAGGCGTGCATAATTCTGCCTACTATGATCATTCTTTCATAGCTCAGCGAACTGGGATTGAACTAGTTGAGGGGAGAGATCTCGTTATACGGGAGCGTCAGGTGTTTATGAAAACAGCTCGTGGATTGAAAAAGGTTGATGTTATCTACCGCCGGATAGATGATGAATTTCTTGATCCACTGGAATTTCGTGAGGATTCACTTCTTGGGGTTCCGGGACTTATAGATGTCTACCGTGCAGGAAATGTATCTATTCTTAATGGGATTGGAAATGGTGTAGCTGATGATAAAGCCATTTATCATTTCGTTCCGGATATGATTCGATATTATTTGAATGAAGAACCTTTGGTTAAGAATGTTGATACATACCTTCTGAGATATGAAGATCAGTTGGAGTATGTACTCGACCACCTTTCTGAATTAGTTGTGAAACATACGAACGCCTCAGGTGGCTACAATATGTTAATTGGCCCGCATGCTTCTGAAGAAGAGATCGAAGCATATCGAGCGCAAATCTTGAAAAATCCATCCGAATTTATTGCCCAACCAACGATTAAGCTATCTCGTCTACCAGCATTTAAAGAAAATCGATTTGCAGCATGTCACGTTGATCTTCGTGTCTTTATTTTTGGGGGAGAGAAGACGCACGTATTTCCAGGTGGATTAACACGTGTTGCCCTAAAAGAAGGCTCGCTCGTAGTAAATTCATCTCAGGGTGGCGGTGCAAAAGATACGTGGGTGCTTGAAGAGAATCCAATTCATGTGTAAAAAGGAGAGGAGTGACGAGTATGCTCAGTCGAGTTGCTGATTCACTATATTGGTTAACACGAAATGTAGAACGAGCGGAAAATAATGCGCGTTTAATAGCAGTTAAGTTAACAAGTCGACTAGAAAATGCGAACCCGATCGAGGAAATGAATCAAAACTGGTATGAGCTTATTGAAATAAGCGGCTTTGAGGATTTATTCGATCAGGAGTATGAACGAGCAAGTGACCGCAACGTTATGGAATTTCTGCTCTTTTCTATGAAAAATCCTAACTCGGTCATTAATACCATTACGATCGGAAGAGAAAACGCCCGAGCTGTTCGTGAAATTATTCCTAATGAATTGTGGGAAAGCATCAATTCCTTTTATCTAAAACTGAAACACTATAGTCAAACACCATGGACAATGGAAGAAATCAGTGACATATGCGAGTTCGTGAAGAAGGACTGTCTCCTATTTCAAGGCATTGTCGAAGCAACAATGCCACGAGGAGATGCTTACCTTTTCATGGAAATGGGTAAACATCTGGAAAGAGCTGAGAAAGCAGCTCGCATATTGGATGTCTATTATCATAAAAATCTAGAGAGCTTCCAGAACAAGGATATCGTTGAGTATCACCACTGGTGGTCTGTACTGCAGTCAGTGAGTGGTCATGAAGCTTATATTAAAACATATAGGCCGCTCATTAAGAGTCGAAATGTAGCTGAGTTTTTCATTCTAAACGCTGAGTTTCCTCGGTCGATGATGTACTGTATCCAGAAAGTACGTAATGCTTTTGTAGCACTTGAAGATGGACATGTTGAACATTACTCAGAATCACTTGCTCAGGAACTGGAACACCTTGCAAATGACCTTTATGATTTCTCCATTGAAGAAATTCTGAACCAAGGAGCACATGCGTTTCTTCAGAGCTTTCAACACAGGTGTATGACAATCGGCATGCATATTACTAAAACCTATTATCTGGGGGAAGTTGTGATACCATGAAATACGAAGTTACCCAAACGAACACTTACCATTATAAGTTGCCAGTGAGGCAAAGCATCAATCAGTTTAGGTTAAGGCCGCTTGACGATCAGCAGCAAAAGCTTCATTCCTATAACGTACTGATTAATCCAGCTAGTCAAACGTATGGCCATACGGACTACTGGGGCAATTATGTGGAAACATTCTATTTATGGGGTGAGCATCAAGATCTTGAAATTGAAACTGTATCGAAGGTAGAAATTCAGCCGCTTGATGTCGATGTTACCTTACCGCTCACTGATGAACAGCGTAAGGAACTCCATTCGCATTCATTCAAACAAGCTCATACCGAGTTCATGATCGAAACGGATTATACAACCATCTCAAACCATGTGATGGAGGCAGAAACAGAAAGTCTTTGGAAGAATGCCCGAGATGAGCTTGAGTTTGCAGTTAAATTGAACGAGCATATTTATAATACAATGGATTACGTATCGGGTGCTACAAATGTTGAAACGACAGCTGAGAAAATTTTAAGCCACAGGACAGGGGTTTGTCAGGATTATACCCATTTAATGCTTGCTCTTTGCAGGTATCGTGGTATTCCTGCTCGCTATGTAAGTGGCTATATTTATATCGATGAGAATTCAGCATTCCGTGGCGATGCGGCTACTCATGCATGGGTTGAAGTGAAATTCCCTGGATTACCATGGCTAGGACTTGATCCTACGAACAATGTGCTAGCAGCAGAGCAGCATATTCGTATTGCAGTCGGCCGTGATTATCGTGATATCTCGCCTTTAAAAGGTGTATACATTGGTGGAACACATACGCTGAACGTAAGTGTAGGTGTCAAAAATTTAGAAGAAAGGGTCAGCGGGTAAGAAAGCTGACCATTTTTTGTGCAGACACAACGAACCTGCCTTTGGAAAAATAAAACTTAGCATCTATTTTTTTCTGAGATAATGTCTAAAGCATTCGAAAGTAGGGTATGAAAAAAGTAGTATGTTTGAAAATGAGAAAAGGGTGATGTAATTTGTCGGATTCCATTCAAGTAACGATTAATGGCAGGAGTATGGCTGTCAATCAAGATAAAAGTGTTCTTCAAGCGTTAAATGAACATGATCTTGATTTACCTAGCGTTTGTTACCATCCGAGTCTAGGCGCGATTGAGACGTGTGATACATGTATGGTGGAAGTCAATGGAGAAATTGTCAGAGGTTGTTCAACAAAATTATCAAATGGAGATAGTATTAATACGACCGCTTCTCACGTGAAAGAAGCGCAAAATATTGCCATGGACCGAATTCTTTATAATCACGAGCTTTACTGCACAGTATGTGATTACAACAATGGCACCTGCGAAGTACATAACACAGTTAAACAGATGAAAATGAATCATCAAAGCATTCCTTTTGAGACAAAACCTGATCCTGTTGATAATTCTAATCCCTGGTATCGCTATGACCCTGACCAGTGTATTCTATGCGGTCGCTGCGTAGAAGCTTGTCAGGATGTACAGGTAACGGAAACTCTGACGATTGATTGGGAACGGGAGCGTCCACGCGTGATTTGGGACAACAATGTTGATATCAATGAGTCATCTTGTGTGTCTTGTGGACACTGCTCAACAGTGTGCCCTTGTAATGCAATGATGGAAAAAGGCATGGAGGGTGAAACAGGCTTACTAACTGGGATTCAGCAAGATACCCTGCGTCCGATGATTGAGTTAACAAAAAACGTTGAAACTGGGTATAATTCAATTCTTGCCATTTCTGATATGGAATCGGCTATGCGCGAAAACGAAATCAAGAAAACGAAAACCGTTTGTACGTATTGTGGTGTTGGATGTAGCTTTGATGTTTGGACAAAGGGTCGCGATATCCTTAAGGTAGAGCCCCAAGTAGAGGCACCAGCAAATGGTATCTCAACGTGTGTGAAAGGAAAGTTCGGTTGGGATTTCGTCAACAGTGAAGAGCGTTTAACAAAACCGTTGATTCGAGAAGGAGATTCCTTCAGAGAAGCGGAGTGGGAGGAAGCGCTTAAGTTAATCAGTAGCAAGTTTGCGGAAATTAAACAAGACCATGGTTCAAATGCACTCTCCTTCATCAGTTCGTCGAAATGTACAAATGAAGAATCATATTTAATGCAAAAACTTGGACGTAGCATTATCGGCACGAATAACATCGATAACTGTTCACGCTATTGCCAAACACCTGCAACGGTAGGTTTGTTTAGAACAGTAGGTCATGGGGGAGATGCTGGATCGATCAAAGATATCGAGATGTCTGAGCTCGTTATCGTTATCGGATCCAATACATCAGAATCTCATCCAGTGCTTTCCACACGAGTGAAAAGATCAAACAAACTTAACGGTCAGAAACTGATCGTATCGGATTTGAGGAAGCATGAGATGGCGGAACGTTCGGATTTATTCATTCGTCCTTCATCAGGTACAGATCTTGTCTGGCTATCAGCTGTGACGAAATACATCATTGACCAGGGCTGGGCTGACGAAGCATTCTTGAAAGATCGAGTGAATGGTCTCGATGACTATATCGCAAGTCTTGAGAAGTACACGATGAGCTATGCAGCAGAGGTCACTGGGATCGAAGAAGCGAGATTGATTCAAATTGCTGAAATGATTCATGAAGCGAAAACTACTGTTGCACTGTGGGCAATGGGTGTAACGCAACATAGCGGTGGTGCTGATACGAGTACAGCTATTTCGAACTTGCTTCTTGTCACAGGCAACTATGGTAAACCAGGAACAGGAGCTTATCCACTTCGAGGTCATAATAATGTACAGGGTGCAAGTGATTTTGGAAGTATGCCTGATAAAATGCCTGGGTATGAAAATGTAACGGATGAGAAAGTTCGTGACAAGTACGAGAAGGCGTGGGGAACACCTCTTCCAGAGGAAGTTGGATTAAACAACCATGAAATGGTCGAGCATATCCATGAAGGTAAATTAAAAGCGATGTACTTAAAAGGTGAAGATATGGGAATTGTTGATTCCAATATGAACCACGTTCATGCAGCTTTTGAAAAACTTGACTTTTTCGTTGTACAAGATCTTTTCCTAACAAAGACAGCTGAGTATGCTGACGTCGTTCTACCGGCAAGTCCAAGTCTTGAGAAAGAAGGAACATTCACAAACACAGAGCGTCGCTTCCAGCGTCTCTATCAAGCACTCGAACCGCTTGGTGATTCCAAACCAGACTGGAAAATCATTATGGAAATCGCAAATGAGATGGGTGCAGGATGGGATTACACACATCCGAGCGAAATCATGACAGAAGCGGTTCAACTAGCTGACATGTTTGCAGGTGTCTCTTATGAACGACTTGAAGGATACAATAGTCAACAGTGGCCAGTTGCAGCGGACGGAACAGATTCTCCATTATTGTTCACAGAGGATTTTCCATTCCCAGATGGAAAAGCTCGTCTCTTCCCGGTTGAGTGGACGGAGCCTTTGCAATATGACGATCAATACGACCTCCATGTTAACAATGGACGTTTATTGGAACATTTCCATGAAGGCAATCTGACCTATCGAAATGAAGGGATTAAATCAAAAACACCGAGTACATTTGTTGAAGTATCACCTGAGCTAGCGGAAGAAAGAGGTTTAACAGATGGAACATTAGTCAGACTCTCTTCTCCATATGGTGCAGTTAAGATCAAATGTATCGTAACCGATCGTGTACAGGGTAAAGAGATCTACATTCCGCTTAATGATACGAATGAAGCAGCAGTTAATTTACTTACTAGTAGTAAAGCAGATAAGGACACAGATACTCCAGTATATAAAGAAGTAAAAGCAAAGATGGAAATCTTGAAAGATAAAGGGACTTCTCCACTGCCTAAGATCAATCATCGTTACGGAAATCCACAGCCACAGAAAGGTGTTATGGTAGAACGTAAATGGGCAAGAAAAGACTATATGTTCCCTGGAGACATGGTTACAAAGGAGGGGATCAATTATGGCAAAAGCCATTAAGCAGATCAGGCGAATTGAGCTCTCAGAGGAAGAAAAACGAGCAAATGATTTAAAAGAAATTGAAGATGCGCTTATTGATAACAAAGAAGCTCTTCTTGAGACGCTAAATGTCGTTGGAGGTATGAAGGAGAGAGGTATCCTTACTCTTCTCAATGGTCTTTTTGGTGAAGGAGATCGCGTTCTGAAAGTCATTGTTGATTTGCTTAATGTTCCAGAAAATACCACGGCGCTAAAAAATCTTATGCTTTTGTTTGGAGCAGCTGGAAAAATCAATGTGGAGGATCTTGAGCCCCTTCTTTTAAAAGTGAATGCTGGTATTGAAAATGTTGCGGAGCATTCAGAAGATGATAAGAAGACGAGCTACCTTGATTTGCTTCGCACCTTGAAAGACCCGGAAGTGAATCGTTCCTTAACGATTCTCATTACCTTTTTAAAGGGGATGGGCAAGGACACAGATCATGAAGAACAAGTGAATGACAAGTCCCGTGCATCAGAAAGTAGACAGGATATTTAATTTATAGCTATCCACTAAGAAACCCCGCTAATTAGCGGGGTTTCTTAGATTTGGATAGACGAATGGAATCGATCATTTTGAACCCAAGTAGGGTTAGAAGAATACCTAATGTATCCGGCACAAAAACATCAATGAGGTGACCTGTTCTCCCTTGAATCAAGCTTTGATGAAATTCATCAAATAAGGCATAAGAAAAAGCAATGGCCGAGCCTAGAAGAATCGATCTGGTTCGCTTGTTTTCTTTAAATGCTAATATACTGACTAATGCTAGGATACCAAACGAAGCGACATGAGCGGATTTCCTAATAAAAAATTCCACATACTCGTAAGGTTTGGTAGGCGTAACGAGAGAGCCATCGTAAGTAAACTCAATTGGTGGTAAATTTGTTTCAGTAATCGTAACGAAGTCTTTAAAGAATGGTTTCATGTCTTGTTCTTGATAAGGCGTATTGGAAGAGATAAAAAGAATTCCCATCATAACGATGGTTAGAATAGACCATTTCCATCGGGCAATAAACATCGAATTCCACACTTTCTATCTTAAGCAGTTTCGTCACAATCATACCGAATTTCGTGCATAATAGGGAAGGGTTTATTTTAGAATTGTTAATGTATTGTTTTGAAACAGTGAAAGAGCTCTTAATTGATTTTAGCTCACTTATAATAGAAAAGAGACGATGGAGAAGGGAGAACTGTGATGAATATTTCTGTGATTGGTACTGGATACGTAGGGCTAGTGACTGGTGTGAGCCTTGCTGAGATTGGACATCATGTTACGTGTATTGATATTGATAAACAGAAGGTTTCAATCATGAACCAAGGAATTTCACCAATCTATGAACCGAATTTGGAGAAGCTGATGAAGAAAAATCTTCAATCAGGAACACTGTCTTTTACAACCTCACACATGCAAGGATTTGCTTCATCCGACGTTATCTATATCGCAGTAGGAACACCGCAACTTCCTGATGGAACGTCAGATCTACAGTACATTGAAAAGGCTGCGCATGATATTGCTTCCTCCATTCAGCACGATACCATTGTTGTTACGAAAAGCACGGTACCTGTTGGAACAAACGACACGATTAAATCGATACTTGTAAATAAAGCATCACCATCATTGAAAATTGATGTTGTTTCAAACCCTGAATTTCTAAGAGAAGGATCGGCTGTTCATGATACATTCAATGGTGACCGAATTGTGATTGGATCTGAAAACACTCAAGCTGCTTCTGTTTTAGAAGAGATTAATGCTCCTTTTGGAATCCCTATCTATCATACGGATCTTAGAAGTGCAGAATTGATTAAATACGCTTCCAATGCCTTTCTTGCAACAAAAATAAGTTTCATTAATGAAATTTCCTCCATATGCGAGAAAGTAGGAGCGAATATTGATGATGTGGCTAGTGGGATGGGGAAAGATAAACGAATCGGCGATAAGTTCCTTAAAGCAGGAATCGGGTACGGTGGTTCATGCTTCCCTAAGGATACGAATGCATTAGTTCAAATTGCAGGTACCAACCAACATGATTTCAGGTTACTTAAGTCAGTTATTGAAGTGAATAACGCACAGCAGCGCAAGTTGATTCAGAAAACGAGAGAAGCAGTTGGCGACATAAAAGGGAAAAGGATTGCTTTGCTTGGCCTTTCATTTAAACCAGAAACGGATGATATGCGTGAAGCAGCATCTATTCCTATTGCGCAAACACTAGTAGACGAAGGTGCTAACGTTGTTGCATTTGATCCAGTTGCGATAGCAAACGCAAAAGCTTTTCTACCAGAGGCAGTTGGTTTTAAGGAGACGGTCCAAGAAGCCCTGTTAGGTGCAGAAGCCGCTTTAATCGTAACGGAATGGGACGAAATTAAATCGCTTGATTTAGATGAATATGTAAAAACAATGCGTACCCCCGTAGTGATTGATGGTAGAAATTGTTATAAACTAGAAGAAGTGTCTCAATATGACCTTTACTATTGTTCAATGGGGCGTCCAACCGTGAACAACCTTTCAAAGCGTACTTTAGAAAATAACCCACTAAGCAGGTAAAATGCTGTTTAGAGGGTTATTTTATAAGGAATTTGTATGTGTTTTTTAGGATGAGTTGAATGAAATTTAGTGGAAGTAGTCTTTTGTACCCACTAATTCAGAATATTTATACTTGAAATAATCGTTTACTTTGGTAAAATATGTTTATTAGCATTAGGGTAAGGGTATTAAATAGCATTCTAATATAGAGAATATCACGAATGAATGCCACCGAATGGAGTGGGGAAATGGTAGAAAAAACATGTGTAAATTGCAAGAAACCTTCCTATAGTAGCAATTATCAGGGAGAATGGATCTGTCCATACTGTGGGATAGATATGACTAAAGTTCCGGTAAACAACCAGGACTATGGGAATAAGAATACGTCCATTAAGAAATAACGTTGCTCATGGTGCATGTTGATTTTCTTTCGTTTTGATATGGATTTGATAATTTGGAAAGCCTTCATTTCTAATAATGCTTGTCACCTTTCCTTTATCTGTCTAAAATGGAGTTATTCGAATGAAAAGGAACGTGTATATGGGAGAGTTTATTAAGTTGATCGTTGCCATTGTCAATGAGTTACATGACGTGTTGATTGATATTATGTACGGTCTCGGTTTTACAGTGACGGATAAGGAACTACATTTCTGGGTAATCGGTTTGATAGGAATGGGAGGATTCGTTGTTGTTCAATTTTTATTCCGTATCCTCTCCAAGTGGAGTATCACAGTTATATCGTTCATTTATACATTAACTGTGTTGCTTGTAATCGTATTTGCGATTGAAATTCAGCAAAAGATTACTGGACGAGGCAATATGGAGTTTGCAGATGCTGTGATCGGACTACAGGGGTTTCTGGTGTTGTTCCTCGTGTATTTGGCATTTCGCTTCTTGTTAATTGGAATAAAGAGATTATATAAGTCTTATGCTAAACAAAGCTATACGAAGTAGAATCAATCATGAGAGGAGGCCAGTTTTGGTCTTCTTTTTTTGTTTTTGGCTCTTTTCTCAAAGATTGTTGTTTTTGAAAGAATTATTGTATAAAGAACCACACTTAGCTGATTGGAGCGGAAGGTGCTCGACTCCTGCGGGACTAGCGGGACAGGTGAGACCCCACAGGCGCAATGCTTTTGTGCGCCGAGGAGGCTCAGCGCCCGCCCCGCGGAAAGCGAGCATCCTGTAGCGGAAATCCCCCACTCTTATAGCAACAAAAGAGCCTTGTTTTTTGATGCGGATTCTTCTCTTTTGATAAATGAAAAGTGGAGGAAAAAGGATGACTTGAAGGTTACGACGAAGAAGATACTCAGTCAGGTTATCAGATAGATCTGTATTTGATTATGGATATTAAAAATGGAGAGCATTTTGGCTCTCCATTTGTTTCTCATTAATAAGTCATTTGTGTAAGAAAAGCAATGGCTGCTCCAATGATGATCGCTGAAACAGGTAGCAGAAGATAAATCATCTTCTCTTTGCGCTCTCTCCTATATTGGATTTCTTCAGGTGTTAACCATGATTCTTTCATATTCAATATCCCCCCGGTAATGCATGAATCGCAGTGGAGGCCGTATTCGGCAGCTGGCTGACTGTCGGAAATCAGACCGCGAAGTCCCTTTAGCTTTGCGTCATCATTTTTCAATGATTTTGCCATTCTCGTACGATTCGCATAATGTAAGCTCGTAAATGATGTCATTTCACAATTGAAATTGTCGAAAAATGACTTCAATTATTAGTATAGCGCATTCCGATGATTGTGTATATTGGGAAAATGCTTTTAATATTCTTAAACATATGAAGGTTTTGTAAACGTTGTTTCCCAATGTCCTTTTCGTAATGGTTGAATTGAGGTTGAGATGAACCATTTTGAGAAAGGTAAAGCGATCTATTTTTTAATAACGGTTATGTGTTAGAGGAGGAAGGGAGTCTTACATGAATAAGTATCCTTATCCAATGCTTGAAAAACCTTTTGCTATATTTAGGAAAGGGGAAGGGGAAACCGATAGGACAGTGAGCGAATGGATTCAATCATTGCCTTTATCGGGAGAATATCAGTGGAATAATTATGATGCTGTTATTCTTGGCATTCCCTTCTCCTGCTCTTCCAAAAGGGCATGTGCAACCAGTGAAGCACCGAACGCATTAAGAAGCGCATGGAAGTATTTTTCTACGTACCATATTGAAACGAACATTGACCTTGAAGACATGGGAGTCATTGATTTGGGAGACGTCAGGCAATCGGTAACTGATATTACTGCTACACATGATGCAATAACTAAAGCGATGTATATGATGAGAGTAACTCATCCTCATATGCTACCGATCTGCATGGGAGGTGACCATTCTGTTACAGCTAGACTTGTGCAGGGATGGAAGCAAGCGCATCCAAACCAAACGATCGGTATTTTGCAGTTCGATACTCATTTTAATTTACGATCACTTAAAGGGCTTGGCCCAACCAATGAAGACCCTATGCGCTTCCTTATTGAAAAAAAGATTTTAGAAGGGAAGCATATTCACACACTTGGAGTTCATGGTTTCTTTAATAGTAGGTCCCTGAAGGAGTATGCTGACGAAGTTGGACTTACTTATAAAACTATGATGGAAATGAGAAGGAACGGCATTTCTAAAACGGTAAAAGAATCAATTGATGTTTTAAGTGAATCTGTGGATGTCATCTATGTCACCGTTGATATGGAGGTATTGGATGCAAGCCTTGCCCCAGGTATGCTAGCTGGAGCGCCAGGAGGAATGAGTACAGAAGAGCTGTTTGAAGCTGTTTTTCATGCTGGTCAAGCTTCGAAGGCTGTTGCAATGGATCTTGTATGTCTCGATCCTGGGCGAGATCTTCGAGAAATAACGGTCAAAGCCGGTGTTCTAGTGATGCTAAGCTTTCTTTCAGGATATTGGGATCGAAAACAAAAGGAGAGAAGCACGCAATCGTAGCTTCTCTCCTTTTATTTAATAGGCTATGTTAGCTTACATTGTTGATTTCTCGATTTTTCACTCGCCTTTCAGCTTTGCTGAAAGGTCGCCCTGTGATGGCCAATCGCCTGAGCAAATGAATTTGCTCTAAGCGATTGGCCATCACAGGCCGTAAATGAGCCAAAAATCAACACCACTCATTAACATAGCCAATTAATAATATAAGCAGTCAATGAATCACACAGTTAGTAGGAAGGTTCTATTTCCTGAACTGCCAACTCCTGTTCAATCATAAATTCAATGAAATTCCGTTCTTTTTCTTCAAGATTGCGGCCGAGGTTTACCTCAAATTCATTAACCAATTCCTTATAACGCTTCTCAGAAACTAGTGCAAGGTGAATGAACGATTCTTTCATGGAACTTCCCCCTTGTATTCATGAATGAAATACCGCTTACAATTAGTAACAAAGATAATTCGTGTACTAATTATTTTTTAAGGGTGTATAAGTTTGAAAAATCAGAAATTTTAAATTTACACATGAATGGAAGAAAAACGTAAAAACTAATTGTTGAAAGGAGGCATCGTCATGAAAAAACGTAAAGCACAACCAAATGCAGCCATAACAAATAATCAGACTCCTAAAGAAAGTCTTCCGAACCCAGAAGCTGAATACAAACGAAGTAAACATAAAGAAGTAACCGCTCCAAAATTTGAGCGTTAGATGCCCTGATTGGAAATAACAGCAATTAATACACCTAATAAGATGGAGAATAGGGGTAGCAAAAGGTAAAGAAGTCTTTTTCTTCGGTTTTTTTGAAATTGTATTTGTTCAGGTGTTTTCCAGTTTCTTTTCATTTGACCCCATCCTATATTAAAAAGTATACTTCTAACTCACCGCAATTACTGAAACCGCGCAGTGAAGAGAAAAACGCTTTTTATTTTATTATCGGCTCAACAGAAGTTAAATTTTAAGGGAATTTGTCGAAAAATAAGAAATAATCTTTATGGCCTGTTTTTATTCAATTTAATGGTAATAATAGGGGTCATATGACATGGGAGTGTGGGAAAATGCCTGTTATTTATCTGGAGACATTGATAGAAGCGCCTATCGAAACATGTTTTAACTATGCAAGAAGTGTAGAGGCACATATGCAAAGCACGAAAGAAACAAAGGAGCGAGCAGTCGGGGGTGTGACAGAGGGGCTGTTGGAGAACGGAGATGTCGTTACATGGGAAGCGACCCACTTTGGAGTAAAGCAGCGTCTGACAGCTCAGATTACTGGCATGCATGAGCCTGAGTGGTTTATCGATGAAATGATCTCAGGTGCTTTTAAATCTTTTGTACATACACATCGGTTCGAGGAAATTGGAAATGTCACCCTGATGATCGATCAATTTATCTATAAAGCTCCTCTCGGAATATTAGGGTCGATTGCAAATGTTCTATTTTTAAAAAAATATATGAGAGAGCTTCTTGAAAAGAGAGCTGTGCAATTAAAGAAGATGGCTGAAAATAGCTGAATATAGAAGGAGGTTTACATAGCTTGTTTTTGTATTTTTTATAGAAAAAATGTCATTAATTAAGAGCGCTCTGAGAAGAGGGCTTTTTGTTTTTGGATATGCTTGCTTAATATTAATGATGGTATGTATGCGCCAAAAATTAACCCATGCATTCACCTATCTTGTTTATATCAAAATTCATCGAAACTTTTATAGTAAAAACATCCTATGAAACCGACAGGATTCGTAGGTCTTCTATGTTATTTTTGTAACATTTGTCATTTCCTTGATATTTTTATGGCAAATTTATGCTAAAGTGTTAAAAAGGGAGAATAGTTCTAATATTTTCTTAAAAAATCTTAGGGGGAAAAAGATTTGAAATTTCTTACGTCACTTTTGATTGGCATTTTAGCATTTTCTTTGTCGATGCAAGGCGTTCAGGCTGCGGGGGAGACGGTTTCTGTCAAACTAGTAAACTATGTTAAAGACAAAACAACTTTGTCATTTAACGTATATGGCAGTTATCAAATTGAAGGTAGCAATGTCGTCATAGATAGCGCTCGACAAAACACGTACAGTGTTAAAGCTGAAGCGGGAGATGTTGTTCTTTACAGAGGAAATTCCAAACTCAAGAACTTCGGTAGTTCGATGAAGCTTGTACCTACGATTACGAATGCAATGGACAGCTTTGTTGAGATTGGCGATAAGCGATACCTCGGTGAAATGGCTTTCACTACAGAAGGTAAGTATATTCGTCCTATCAACAGTTTACAGATGGAAGAATATCTTAAAGGGCTGGTTCCAAGTGAAATGCCTGCTTCATGGGGGGAAGAGCGGAATGGCGGAATGGAAGCATTAAAAGCTCAATCTGTAGCCGCGAGGACATTTGCGCTAGCGCCTTCCGATAAGGAGCTAACCGATTCACAAGGAAGTCAAGTCTACAAAGGATATAATTGGTATCCAACAACTAATGCAGCGGTGGATGAAACAGCTGGAAAGGTATTAAAGTATGGTGGCAATTACATAGGTGCCTTCTATTCATCAACTAATGGCGGTATGGTGATGTCGAATAAAAATTCCTGGGGAAGTCAACTGGTACCATATCTACAGGCAAAAGCTGATCCATATGATGCGAAAATAAAAACAAATTATGATTATTGGGGCTATACGCTAGGTAAGAAGCAGATCGACAAGGAGAATTTAGATCTTAAAAACCCTGCCTCCTGGTGGTCAACAACTTCTGAACTAGACACGGATGCAACAGAAATTAAACATATGAAATCATGGCTTATTTCTGAAAAATATTTGAGCTCAAGTGATGAAATCAAAATCACAGATATCACGAAGCTATCGTTTACTCAACCACCGTTTACATCAGACGAGGTTTTAAAAGGAAGCATGGAAATCCATTACTTCCTTAAAAATAAAGACGGATTTGTGATGAACTCAAAAGGTGAGTTGGAAGAAAAGACAATGGAAATTAAGGATACTTCCTACAACCTTCGTTTTATGATCGGAACGACAATTATGAAGAGTCCTTATGTAAAGCACATTGAAGAGGATGATGATTCATTTGTCGTTTCCGGAAGTGGATACGGGCATGGAATCGGAATGAGCCAATATGGCGCTTATCAGCAATCAAAAGAGGGACGGACTTATGAGCAGATCCTATCATTCTATTATCCAGGGACGGATCTATTAAAAGAGTCTAAACCAGCCGATACGATTAAGCGATTAGCAGGTATCGATCGTTACGAAACGAGCGTGGCGATCTCACAAGATGGCTGGAAACAGTCATCAGATGTCGTCGTACTAGGTAGAGGAGATCTGTCAGTAGATGCGCTTACTGGAAGTGTCCTCGCTAAGAAATATAATGCACCGTTATTATTAACTAAAAATAAAGAACTTCCAACTGTAGTGGAATCAGAATTAGATCGCCTACAACCAAAGAAGGTTTATATCCTTGGTGGACCAGCAGCGATATCAGAAGTTGTAATCAAGCAACTATCTACAAAAGGTTACATTTCTGATATCGAGCGGATCAGTGGAGAGAATCGGTATGAAACCTCTATTGCAGTCGCCAATGAAATTGGAAACAGTAATCAGGTGATCGTGACAACAGGGGATGAGAAATCTCCAGATGCTCTTTCAATCGCTCCTTATGCAGCATCCAAACAAATTCCAATTGTTTTAACAGACGGAGAGAAATTAAGCGAAGCCACTTCTTCGTATATAAATGCAGCACGTCCAGTTAAAGCAACGATCATCGGTGGAGTAAATGCTGTATCCAAATCCGTAGCAGAAGCTCTTGGTCCAGTACCAACAGTAGACCGAGTAGCAGGAGAAAACCGTTATGAAACAAGCGTGAAGATCGCTCAAACGTTTGATTTTGAGAATAATAGTGTGTTCTTTGCGAATGGGGAAGTGTTTATTGATGCGCTTCCTGGATCACCGTTTGCTGCTGCAATGGGTGCACCAGTCATTTTGACCAAGCACAACACTTTTACGAATGAAGTTGAGCAGTATCTTAAGCAAGCGATAAGTAGAGAATACTATTTCCTCGGTGGAGAAGCCGCAATAAGTAAACCTCTCGAGTCAACAGTCAATAAATTAGCGGAATAGGAAAGTGATACCTCCCAAATGACAATTTGGGAGGTACTAATATGTTATTATGAAAAAAACGTTAAAAATGCTATGCTTACTTTCTGAATTGAATAATGGTGGTTATTCAGAGAACTAATCTTAGCAGATAAGGATGTGGTGTAGTGCACGAGAAAAAGGAAATTGAAATTCTATGCGATGCCTTACGAACTTATTGGAATGAACATCCCGAGAAAAACCTTGGGGATTTATTAAAGGATCTGCATGATAAATATGAACAAAGTGAAGCATTCACAGAAACTGAAGATCAAAAATGGTTGCACTGGATGCTTGAAAATAGTAAACAGCGAGATATTATCGAAAAAAAGTATCGGAATGAAGGACAAATTAAGGATTTAGAGAATCATATACGTCCTGAGTTAATTGAAGTCATTCGTCGCTTTGTTAAATAATGAAAAGAGCCGACCTCGATATCGAGGTCGGCTCTTATTTCCTTATAATCAAAAGGGGGGATTAAAGGGATTACTTAATGTTTCGGTGTATTGAATCAGGTGTTGGGGGTAGAAGGAGAGAGTGAGTGAACAAGCAAAATGAACCGATCAACTTGGTGATTATGTTAAAATTAACTGAAAAAAAGGGAAGGGAGATTTTGCAATGAGCCTTAAATTTGGAATTATGGGAACTGCAAATATTGCTAGAAAAGCCGTTATTCCAGCGATTTTAAATTCTAAAAACGCACAAGTTGTTAGTGTAGCAAGTGGGAGTGGACGTGCGAAAGAGTTTGCAGAAGAAATGAGAATTGATCGGTATCATGATAGTTATGAGGCGATGTTGGATGACGATTCAATCGATGCTGTCTATATTCCACTTCCGAATACGCTCCACAAAAAATGGACGATTGAAGCGGCTAAAAAAGGTAAACATGTGTTATGTGAAAAGCCTGCTGCAATTAAAGCACGAGATGCCATGGAAATGGTGCAGGCTTGTGATGATCATGGTGTTATCTTCATGGAAGCGTTCATGTATCAATTTCATCCACAGCATGACGTAGTAAGAGAAGTCATTGCTTCTGGGGAAATTGGGGATGTCAGACATATGCGGTCCAACTTTTCTTTTTACCTCGGTGATCGACCAGAAAATATTCGTTTGAACCGCGAACTTGGGGGAGGAAGTATCTGGGACGTTGGGTGTTATTGCATCCATTCATCTCGCTTTATTCTAGGTAACGAACCTAAAAAGGTTTACGTTGAAGCAAATGTACCCCCTGAAGTTGGTGTAGACATGTCTGCAGTCGGTGTCTTTACGTTTGCAAACGGAGTTACAGCTACCTTCGATTGCAGTTTTGAGCGTCAGATGAGTCATTCGTATGAAGTCATTGGCACAAAGGGCAGCATTAAAGTTCCTTTTGCTTATCGTCCAGATGCACCAGGCGCAAGTGGAATCATTCAAATTACAAATAGCGAAGGCACGACAAGAGAAGAATATGCAGATGGAGAGCAATATACCCTGATGATTGATCATTTCGCTCAATGCGTGGAAAAGAACGAGACCCCATCATATTCAGGTGAAGCCACTGTAAACAACTTGAAAGCGATTGAAGCTTGTTATCAGTCGATTGAAACAAATAGCCCATTTGAATTGATCTAATGTAGAAAAGCACATTGGTTACCCAATGTGCTTTTCTAAAATTTCCTTTGTACCTTCTGAATAGGAATGAGAACTTGAAACAGATGTAATGTTGTTTTCTTCCGGTGTTTCTCCTTCTCCTACCCAGTGGAACGTAATGTTTTCTAACCCTTTATCACGCGCTGTAACTGCCATGACGATATCTCCACTGCTATCTCCAAAAACAAAAACTTCGTCTGCAGAGTTAATTTCTTCAATAATCCACTCAGCCCCAATTTTTTTGGATAAATCGGGATGGATCACATCTACACCATAAGTAGATACGACAGTTTTGTTTCCAGACTCTGAAGAAATTGTTTCAACATCATCTGCATATTCACGAAGAGCTTTTCGTGTCTTGTTTAAATGTTCTTTATCACCTGGGTCTCCATGAACGGCTTCAACGGTTCCCATCGATTCTTTCGTATGGTCCCATTCAATCAAACCGTCATAGTTTTCTTTTTGACTAACTTCATGCAATTTTTCTTTAACCTCATCAGAAATCACATACTCTTCATCAAGTTCCCATGAAGAGATATCAGTGCCTCGTCCTTTAATCGCTCCATGTTCTGATACACAATAGAGTGAAGACCAATCGATGTCACGATCGAATAGTGGGAAGAGGTTATCTCCGAGCCATCCTCTGGAGCGTCCTGTTACAAAGGAAAGAATGTGCCCCTCTTTAGCAAGCTTTTCAATCATATTTACAGCATCCTGATCGGGTTTTGCATTCTCATCCGTGAGGACACCATCCACATCAAACATATAAATAGCCATTTCTGCACGCTCCTATTCTGTTTAAACTATGACTAGTATAGCGTTCAAGGATGTGAAAGGGCAAATAAAAACCCGACACAGTATAGACTGAATCGGGTTAGTTTTACTAAATGTGAAGTTCAGCTTTTGCTGGGCTAGAATCAGGAACTTTATCATGAGAGTCAGGAACTTTGTCGTGATTTGGAACAACGATCAATACCAACTAAACCTGTAATTAATAGTATATTTACTAGAAACTTCTTCATATTCATTCTCCCTTTCTAATTCATGATTTTTTTTCTGGCATCATTCGCTAGTTTAAAGTAAAAACTGGAGTTTTTATATTGACCACTATTAAAATAGTGGTCTGCCAGCATTTCCCCATATTCAGAAACATAATTCCAATGATTTTTTTCTTCAAAATATTTAACAGCATTCTTTTAAAGATCTTTCTGTATTGTTCATCTTCAATGCTTAGTGAAGTTTTAACTCAAGAACATTGAAGTGATAAATATATTCAAGGAATTCAGTTTTAGTAACTATTCTCATTCCCTCTTCAATCCAATGTTTGGCAAGTTCGATTTATCATTTACCTTAATATATTCAGAAGCAATGAGATAAATTGTTTTAGCTCGGTCTTCAATTTCATGATCTTCATTATTCTGAAGACCAGAATGATAGTATTCTAATGCTTATTCGGAATCATTTTGACATGAGTAAACATACCCAAGATCATGATAAATAATACTTTTTAGTCGTTTGTCATTGAAAGATTCAGCGTATTTTAAAGCATTTTGAAAATGATGTTCAGCTTCTCCATAATTTAAGATCACCCTATTGTTTACACCAAGTAAAATTTCAGTATCTGCAGCTCTCTTAAAATTATATTCCTTATTAAATAAATCTAAGCATTTAATAGCAAGGTTGTTTGATAGAGTAATTTGACTAAGTCGATTATGCACTAATGCTTGTTGATAATAAAATTCAGCCCATTCTGCATTATTCGACTTCATAGAGGTTAATAGCTTGTTTGCTTTTTTGTACTTTTCACCAGCTTCCCTAAATTTACGATTTTGGTAATAATATAAACCCAAGAAAGTAAAAGTAATAGTATTCGAGGTTCTCCGAAAGTCTTTCCTGAACATGATAAAGTCTTTCTAAAATATCGTTTGCTTTATCTGATTCTCTGAATAAGAATATGATATCGGAAAGTTAGAAGAAGATACTTTGTTAGAGCATATCTGGATCTTCAACACCGTCAATCTCCTCATCAATACGCTTTTTATAACTTACAACTTCCTCAAAATTTCGAAGGCGCATTTCTTTGTACCAGGAATCGAGATCATTGTGCAATCTTTTCATTTTATCCTCATCATCAACCTGATCAAGTGAAACGCCTAACTCATTACATAAGTGTTCGACAAGCTCTTCGCTTGGCTGGGCAAGACCGTGTTCAATTTTACTTAAATATGGAATAGAACAGATACCGGAAGCAAGTTGTTCCTGCGTGATGCCTTTCATTTGTCTGAAGTAGCGGATTTTTGCGCCAATCATTCTTTGCTTCCTTTCTCCTAGAACTATTTGATTATAGTTTACTAAAAATTCTCAGAAAAGAGAATAGTTTTGAGGTTGGGAAATATGAACTATTTTCTGTCCTTTAAACGCTATATTTTGAAGCGGTTTTCCCAATACGATTTTGTCGAATGAATTTTCGAACTATACTGACCATTATATGGTAAAATGATGAAAATGAAAAGGAGGTGTCGAACATGCAGGAAGAACGCCTGGAACGAGTAGAAAATATTATTACAAATTTAATTCAGATCATTGGTAGTATGCGCAAAGAGCAGCACAACCTCGAAGAAAAACTTCAAACCCTTCAGCAACAAAACCAAACTCTCCTTCATGAACGTATATAAGCCAATTCACCCAATTTTCTTTTTTTACAAATCCACACCAAACCAATTAACCATTTTTTTCTAGCACTCATTGTGATACTATTCTAGTGATTTGTCGAAAAATTCGTTATAGACTATCGATAAGAAGAAACATTACCAATCACGGAAGAGGTGTCACAACTGAAGTCGAAAACGATTCTTTTTTTATTTGTAAGTAGTTTGCTATTTTCATTTAATCCTCATGTGTCTAAAGCTGATGAAGGGAAAGAGACTGAGCGAATCCTTGTTACATATGAACATACGAAGAGCCCATCAAAACAAACTGAACAACCTACGAAAATTGACGTCATCGAAGTACCTTCCACTGAAGTAAATGAAACGATCAACCGACTTGAATTGAATAAAGAAGTGAAGCATGTTGAAAAGGATCAACCGATCTATTTGATGGATGAACAAATGCCCAATGACTCGTTATGGTCTTATCAAAAGTCTTGGGTTGACCAAATTCATCTACCAAACGCATGGAAGGTTGTACCGAATACGGATAGCACGTTAAAGGTAGCTGTTATTGATTCAGGAGTTGATCTATCGCACCCGGATTTAAAAATGAATTTACTAGATGGGATTAATCTGGTCGACGAAGAAAAATCTGTTCAAGACATTGACGGTCATGGCACGAAAGTAGCTGGACTTATTGGAGCTGAAACAAACAATCGTCTTGGTGTTATTTCTCCTTCTCGCGGAGTCTCTATCATACCAATAAAAGTGACTGAGAATGGGACTGGTAACCTTTCAACTGTTGTTCAAGGAATTCGATATGCAATTGATCACGATGCAAATGTGATCAATCTAAGTCTTGGAAACTATAATAATTCTTTTGCTTTACGAACAGTGATTGAAGAAGCCATTTCCAAGAATATTCTCATAGTTGGTGCTGCCGGAAACGATAACGATTCAGCTGTGGTCTTTCCAGCAGCATATCCAGATGTGTTAGCGGTGGCATCGGTTAAAACAGGTACTGAAGAGAAAGCTTCTTTCTCAAATTACGGATCGCTTGTTGATATTGCTGCTCCAGGAACGGACATTTATAGTACTAGCCTGAATGGGAGTTATGGTTTTGACAAAGGAACGAGTATGTCAGCGCCAATTGTCACTTCGTCTGCTGTATTGCTTAAAGAATATGCACCATATTTAACAAACAAACAAACATTCAAGCTTTTGAAAGAGACAGCTACCCCCTTAAGTAGCAGTAACTCTCTCGGCAATGGATTGTTAAATGTTGAAGCTGCCGTTAACGGTGTAACAGCGTATAACCGTATTTATGGAGATACTGCGATTGATACTGCAGTTGAAATATCCAAAAATAATTGGAGTACATTAGAGGAGCAAACGCTATCGATTGCAGGAGAAAGTAAGAAAGGTAAATTTGTTGTGCTCGCACGTTCAGATGAATTTCCAGATAGTTTAGCAGCTTCTCCACTTGCATCTATGCTTGAAAGCCCAATTTTGTTAACAAAGAAAAATGGACTTTCTGAAAAAGTGTTAACTGAATTACATAGATTAGATGCGAATCAGGTATTACTCATCGGTGGTTTAAATGCTATACCTGAGTCAATTTCTGATCAGCTTAAAGCGGATGGTATTACAACTACCAGAATAGCTGGTGAAAATCGTTATGAAACTGCAACTGAAATTGCAGGTATTATGGACAGCGAAGATACAAATCAGACGTTCATTGTGTCGGGTGAAAAGTTTCCAGACGCTTTATCTATTTCGTCATACGCTTCGAGGTTTGAAGCACCTGTTCTTTTTACAAAAGAAAAGTCTTTACCTGAGGAAACAGAAGTTTATTTGAAAAATCAGGAGCTAGATCATGCGTACGTGATCGGAGGTAAAGAAGTAATCAAAGATGATGTCTTTTCTAATATCCATGCTAAGGATAAGGAACGTATAGGTGGAGACGACCGCTATGATACGAACTTTAAAGTTTTGCTGAGGTTTGGACTAGCAGAAAGCAGCAATATGGCTTATTTTGCTACTGGTCTTAAATTTCCAGATGCTTTAACTGGTGGCGCTGCGGCAGCAAGGTCAGGTGACACTATTATTCTGATTCATCCACTAAGAGAAAATGAAGCATTAGTGAAGTCAAATTACTATTTGAATAATCAAGGAATAGACAACTATCGTATTCTAGGAGGTCCTGAAGCGATTCCTCAGGAAAAAGCCTGGAGTATTGATCAGTTATTAGCTCAATAAATGACACGAAGCGTGAGTAATGACTATTTGCGCTTCGTGTATTTTTTTGTAGAGAGGTTAATTAATTGTTGATTTCTCCAACTTTTTGTCTACGAAAGTGGATTATTGATTACATCACTATTACGCTTTTATGGACAAAAGTCCTAAATTATCTACAAAATATCAAAAATTTTCACAATTTTAACAGTTAAAGATTGACTCTTATTCTTTTTATAATTAAACTGAAAATAGCGAATTATTCCAATAATTCATCGCGCAAGGAGGATAGTTTAGTAGGATTTTACAAATTACAAGGGGGATTTTATTAGATGACGTTTAAGAAAAAAGTCCTGACAATTGTTGCAGGCGCTTCACTCGTTGCTTCTTCATTCGCGGGAATGACTTACAATCCAGACAAAGCTGAAGCGGCTTTATCTGAAACGAAGAAATTCAAGCTTCCAGTTACCCAGGAAATTGCTTCGCTTGCTGCAAGTGAACAGGCGAAACAGGAACTGATTATTGTTGCAAACGAACATGGTGGACCTGACCTAACAAAAGAACTTGAAAGTCTTGGTGTTAAGGTAAAGAAAAATACAAATAACTATTTGTATCTTGCTGAGGTTCCAACGCATAAAGTTCTTCAAGTTTACCGATTAGATTCTGTTGGAATGCTTGGAGCGAATAGTGAAATAGTTCTTGATGAAGGTGCAACAAGAAGATACGGATCTTAAACCGAAAGTGAATAACCCTGAAGATATTGTAAAGCCTGCAACTGAAGAAACCCATTCAGCAACCGGTGTTGATGAGTTTCACGATAAGTACGATGGAACAGGAGTTAAAGTCGGTATCATCGATACAGGTATCGATCCAGGTCATGAAGCCTTTACGCAGTACAATGATGAGGGAGAAATCGTTTCTTCTAAAATCAAGGGAGTAGTTGATACGGTTGGTGAAGGAGATGTTTGGTTCCAGGAGGGAGCGAAAGAAGGCGCCTCCTATCACTGTAAAATGAAGGCACATACAATACAGAAGGCATCGATGCTGAAGATGATACATATTATTTCGGTACGTTGAATCCAGCATCTTATGATGAAGATGGAAAAGGCAAGTAGTTGTACAGAGACTTAAATGGAGATGGAACAGGAGATTCGAATTTTGATGTTCTTACTCGTTGACGATGAAGTTTATATTGACTTAGACCAGGACAAAGATTTCACTGATGAGAAAGCATATGGTAGGCGATATTGATAACATGGATCTTAATCCGGAAGATGACGTAGCGGGTGCTAACTTTAGAGTAGCAAGTCCTAGTTCCAGACGATTATCCAAGGCCATCAATTTTCTCCGACGGAGATGGACAAATTATGCCGTTTCCATCAGCTGTAAACCAGTGTTCTTTGATGGAGATGGGCACGGTACTCACGTATCAGGAAGCACGCTGCCAATGGTCCTGAACGAGAAAATGAAACAGGGGCTGTTGCGGCTGGAGGTGTAGCACCAGGAGCAGATCTTTATGGTCTGAAAGTATTTGACTCTGCTGGTAGAACTTGCGGCTGGAGTATTGCGAACGCGATGTATCTGGCAGCTGTTCCTGAAGAGTTAGGTGGCTTTGGAACAGACGTTGTAAATATGAGTCTAGGTTCTTCACCTGACCTTAACGATGGATCTGGCGCTTATGCAAAAATCATCGAAGATATGGGTGAATTATTCGAACCATCTATGTAACTTCTGCTGGTAATGATGGCCCAGGAGTTGATTCAGTTGGTGCGCCTGGCGATGGAATGAAGGCTCTCTCAATTGGAGCTTACATTAACAGTAAAATGTGGGCTACTGAGTATGGTTACTATCCATATGGTAAAAATGCTGATGGAACTCCAGTGCAGGGTGAAGGGCTATGGTACTTCTCTGCAAATGGTCCAACTGAAGACGGGCAGCAAAAACCTGACTTCGTGGCCCCAGGATCAGCTTATGCTTCTTTCCCAGTACATTTAGGTAATTACGAAGTGCTTCAAGGAACAAGTATGTCTTCTCCATACGTAGCGGGTGCTGTAGCGACACTAAAACAAGCAGCGCTGAAGGATCGAATTCCATTCGATTATGAGCTTGCTCGTGAAGCATTGATTCAAACTGCGGTACACGTTGATGGATACACTCGTGTTCAAGAGGGAGCTGGTCTAATAGATGTTCCAGCTGCTTATGAGTATATTCGCAAACATTCATTAACGAAGTGAAAGAAGTGAATGTGACTGTTTACCACGGTGAAAAAGTCTCCGGTGGACCTGGTCTTTATGTACGTAATAAAGAGGTTCCTGAAGAAGTAACCGTCATGGTGGAAAACCCAACGGATGAAACGAAGAATCTTAAGATTTCTTCAGACTCCAATTGGTTCACTCCTTCTGTTAGTAGCATCAAACTTGCACCTGGAGAATATAAAGAAATGACAGTGAAGTATGATAAGAGCAAGATGGATGTTGGTGTTAACGCTGGTACGTTATTGATCGATGATCCTGATACTGCCTATGCAGAAGCACGTTCTTTCCAGACAATCATTCTTGGTGAAGAATTCACATCAGAAGATCGTTTCCGTTTAACACATGAAGATGAAGTACAAGTCTTCGAAGACGAAAAGTTACTTCTTTAATGTAGAAGAGGGTGCACAAGAAGTCCGATTTGCACTGGAAGCTCTCAAGGAAAATAACGACTTCCAAGGTAGGGTTCGTATGCTTGTTATGAATCCTGATGGAGACCAGGTTAATGCATTCCAGGGATATGCTGGTTATGATGGTCTTGGAGTAGAGGACTATGTTGCTAAAAGTCCGAAATCAGGTGTTTGGGAAGTCGCTGTATATGGAACATGCAGCTCCAAAAGATGGCTACGATATGAATAAGTTTAAACTTGAAGCATTTGTTCAGGACATCGTTTCAAATCCAGGGAGAATTTCTCTTGGAAGCAAGATGCCTGGTAGTGAAGTGTCTAAATCTGTGACGTTTGAAAACTATCTATCTACTAAACGTTCAGTTGAAGTCGTTGGCGGCGCATTTAGTAAGCCTGAAACAGCGAAAAGCCGTGAAACGGTGACAGGTGGCGGTGTTTATGATAAGACAGTCACACTTAAGAACAACATTTCCTTCGATGTAGCAATCGGTAATACAAGTAATGCGGGAGATGACCTTGATCTATATATCTATCGTTCTAAAGATGGTAATCCGGTTGGAGACTATATAGCGATCGATGCAGATGGCGATTCTGAGGAATCTATTTCTCTTAAAAACCTTCCAGATGGGGAATATACAATCCGAGTAGATGGATATTCCACTGTTGACCCTACGACAGATTTCGATCTATCTGTAACAGAAGCGAAGGTATTAGAAGCTGGAGAAGAAGGTGCTGGTAGTATTGAAGTGACTGGTAAATCTAGCTTTGATTTGGGAGTAGGTAAAAAGGCGACAACTGATGTGAAAATTACAACTCCAAAAGAGAGTGGTAAATATACAGCGGGCGTATTCTTAAAGGACAAAACAACTGGCGAAGTGCTTTCCATTATTCCGGTAGAAACAGATGGAGAAATGGTCGATGTAGTGGCTGGTGAAAATCGAATTGAAACAGCGATTGAAGTGTCGAAAGAAATGTACCCAGAAGGAACAACTTCAGATACTGTCTTTATCGCAACAGGTTATAACTTCCCGGATGCATTATCTGCCGGACCACTTGCAAGTGCTTATGATGCACCGATTCTTCTCGCAGGAAGTAAGGGAATGCTATCTGACGAAGTACTTAATGAAATTTCCCGTTTGAAAGCGAAGAAAGTTATGATTCTTGGCGGTGAAGAAGTTATTTCTAAGAAAGTAAATACTCAGCTTGCTAACATTGGCGTAAGTACAGCGGATATTACACGCCTCAGTGGTGAGACCCGTTATGATACAAACGTACAAATCATCAATAAGCTTGCTGAAAAAGGAATCGCCAGCAATGCCGTGTTCCTTGCAACAGGTAAGAATTTTGCTGATGCCCTTAGTGCTGCTTCCATTGCTGGAGTAAAAGATATGCCGATCATCTTAACGGATGGAAAGTCACTAACGGATGATGCTAAAAAGCTTATGGCAGGTAAAGAGGTATACGTACTAGGTGGAGATGAAGTCATTTCTGATGAAGTAGTGGACATGGCTAAAAACATCGCGCCAACAAAACGTCTTGCAGGTGCTAACCGATATGGAACGCTTGTAGCGATTCATAAAGAACTTGGTTCAAATTCGGATAAACTGTTTATAGCAAACGGACGTAATTTCCCTGATGCTCTTGCAGCTTCTCCATTAGTTGTAAAAGAACAGGGTAGCATGTTCCTTGTTGAAAACGATGAGGTTCCAAAAGAAATAGAGTCGTATCTTGTTAAGTACTTTACAACAACTGATGTAACAGAGGCGACAGTGCTTGGTGGAGATAACGTCGTTAACAAAAATGTAAGAGATCAGTTTAACAAATGGTTGAATAACTAGTTTTTACTTAAAAGCCGCTCTAAATTGAGCGGCTTTTTAATTTTTACTTGCAATCATTTTCCGTTTATTACAATAATACTATTAGATACCATTATTCGACAGATTTTCAGGGGGAGAAGAGTATGAAGAACGTCGTTTTTATAATAGCTCTCATAGGGTGTCTTTCACTTGTGATTGCTGGAAAGTTTCATTGGGATGATAAGATTGAACAGACAGGCGAGACGGTAAGTGCTGCAGTCGATCCTGATTCTAAAGTTGCAAAGCAAGATGGGGAACAAGATAAGAAGCCGGTAAGTGATAAAGAACTTAAAAAGCTCGTTGCTAATTTTCCTGAACAGCTACAAGAAAAAATGATGGCTTCGAATGATCCAATTTCAGTCGTTATTGCCGGTTCTGAATCGATCGGTACAAAGGAAGATGGACTTCAGCCAATTGTTGAAAAAGGATTGGAAGAATCCTATTGGAAAGGGGCTTTTACCGTTACGCAATTAACCTTTGAAGAAGCAACAACTGATACGATTGTTGACGATGAATTGTATAATAAAATAATTGAAAAAAAGCCAGATGTCGTTTTACTAGAAGCATTCACTCTTAATGACAATGGAATGGTGGTTATTGAAGAGGGGCAACAGAATATCTCTACAACCATTTCAGAAATCAAAGATGCCCTGCCTGGCGTGAGTGTCATGCTAATGCCTTCAAATCCAATCCCTGATCCAGGGTATTATGCGCTTCAAATTAATGAACTTGGAGAATATGCAGAGAGAAATGATTATATATATCTAAATCATTGGGAAGAGTGGCCGTCGGTAGATGGAGAAGAAATTGATGATTATTTAACAGACTCAAGACCAAATGATAAGGGATTTGATGTCTGGGGAGAATATATTGTAGATTATTTGAGCGGGAAATAAGTGAAAGCCTTCCTTTAGAAGAGGAAGGTTTTTTGCTTTTTTGATAATGGTTTTATAAGATGGAGTGGAAAGCGATCATCATACGGATAAAAGGAGAATCAACATGCCACCTGTGAAAGTAATGAGTGTGTTTGGGACAAGGCCTGAAGCGATAAAAATGGCGCCACTAGTGAACGAATTGAAAAAGTATCCAGAAAGCATCACACCTCTCGTTGCAGTTACAGCACAACACCGAGAAATGTTGGATCAAGTTCTATCTATTTTCGAGATAAATCCAGACTATGATTTGAATATAATGAAAAGTAAGCAGTCACTAGCTGATATTACGACCAGAGCGTTAAACGGACTTGATGAAATCATGAAAAAAGAAAAACCCGACCTTGTCCTTGTTCATGGAGATACAACGACTACTTTTGCGGCGAGTCTCTCAGCTTTCTATAATCAAGTAGCAGTTGGACATGTGGAAGCTGGTCTTCGTTCTCACAATAAAATGTCACCATTTCCAGAGGAAATGAATCGCATGCTAACAGGCGTTCTAGCTGACCTTAATTTTGCACCAACCGTTCGGGCATATGAAAATTTATCAAATGAAGGAAAGAACCCAGAAAGTATTTATGTCACTGGAAATACAGCGATCGATGCTTTAAAGAATACTGTGCGGTCAGATTATTCTCATCCGCTTTTAGATCAAATTGCTGGTAAGAGAATGATTTTATTAACCTCACACAGACGTGAAAATCACGGAGAACCAATGGAAAATATTTTCCGGGCAGTTAAACGAATTGTAAATGATTATGAAGATGTTCATGTGGTGTTTCCAGTTCATTTAAACCCATTGATTCGTAAATTAGCAGATGAAGTACTGGGTGGACATTCGCGCGTTCATTTAACAGAACCTTTAGATGTGATTGACTTTCATAATTTTGCTTCACGAGCCTCATTGATCTTAACAGATTCAGGAGGTGTGCAAGAAGAAGCACCTTCTCTAGGGGTACCAGTGCTCGTCTTAAGGGAAAATACAGAGAGGCCAGAAGGGGTATCCGCTGGAACTCTTAAGCTCATTGGAACAAATGAAGATAATATATACGATACTGCATCGTTGCTTTTGACGAGTAATGAAGAATATAACCAGATGTCTAAAGCCTCAAATCCATATGGAGATGGGCAAGCATCCAAGCGAATTGTAGAAGCGATTTTATATTATTTTGGAGAGAGTACTTCAAAACCAGATCCATTTATTGAATAATACGTATCGATGAACCTTTTTGCCTAATGACGCAGGAAGGTTTTTTTAGTTGGCTGTTTTGATGTTTGGCTCATTTATACCCTGTCGAACCCCAAATCGAGAATTCAACAATAGTAGCTAACATCTTCTAACTAAAAGGCACTTTTCTAAAAGATTGTTGTTTTTGAAGGGGTTTATGTATAAAAGCCACACTTCAAAGGTGATTGGAGCGGAAGGTGCTCGACTCCTGTGGGATTAGCGGGACAGGTGAGACCCCACAGGCGCGCCGAGGAGGCTCACCGCCCGCCCCGCGGAAAGCGAGCATCCTGGAGCGGAAATCACCCCTACTCTTATAGCAACAATGTCTATGGTTCAAGGATGTGCCTAAAGTAATGAAAAACTATTTTATTCTTAGTAGAATTCGCTTATTTTAAATAATTTCTTAAACTATCATAGAACTTATGGGTTTGCTGTAATAAAATGTAATAGAATATTATGTTGGGAGAGTGAAATATGAAAAAAAGTTTTTATTACGGGTTTATATTGATTCTTATGTTTTTTCTAATGCCATCATTTGCTTCTGCAGAAAAATACATAGTCATTGATCCAGGACACGGAGGGAGCTTTACAGGGACCTCGGGTTACTCAGGAGATAAGACGGGATTCTATGAAAAGGTCGGTACGCTTGAAATCGGATTAAAGCTTAAAGAAAAATTGAAAGGAACAGATATTAAAGTCTTTATGACAAGACAAACGGATCGCGACTTTGCGAATGATTCTAAAGAAGATTTAATTGAAAGAATGAAGATCGCGAACAATTACGTGAAAGGCAATAATGACAATTCGCTGTTTATTTCCATTCACCACAATGCTTATCCGTTCAGTACGCTCGTTAGAGGATATGAAACCTATTATTATAGTAAAGCAGCTGCATGGGACGAAGAGTATCCTCCTGATCCAGTTCAAGTTCAATTTGAATCGGAAAGTCGACGTCTAGCAAATATCGTTCACCCATCCATACTTAACAAGACCGGGTTACTTGATAAAGGGATCCAAAACGATCAAGCCTTTTTTGTGATTCGAAATGCTCAGATGCCTTCTGTCCTTGTTGAATTAGGATATATGTCAAACCCTTCAGAAGAAAGTCTAATTAAGACTAGCCGTTTTCAAAACGATGCAGCAGATGCGTTGGCACAGTCCGCTATCAAATTCTTTAAAGTGTTTGAAGTGAAAGATAGTAAAGGAAATGAAATTAAACAATTTACCTCTCGTACTGATGCCATTACGTATGCAAAGACTTTGAAAAACGTTACGGTATTCGACAAAGATAAACAAGAGACAATCTATGATTCAATTAACGCTAGATATGAAGTGTTTATTAAAGGTAATGACGAAGTAGAAAAGTTTACTGATCTTTCAGATGCGATTACGTATGCAAGTGCACGTAGCAATTCCAAAGTAATGGATAAAGAGAGAGGAACGGTCGAATGGTCCAATTATTTACAACGACCTTACCAGATTCAAAACGCTAACGGAACGAGTCAAGGGAACTATTATGAATTAAGTCAGGCAATTGCAGCTGCGGATTCAATGCAGAATGTAAAAATTATCAAACGTTCATCACAGGATATTGTTTGGACAAATCGTTCAGGTGAGAGTGTGACAAAGTCTGTAGACACCCAAGCTCTATCTGGAATCAATCGATTTGAAACAGCAGTGAAAATTTCAAATAAAGTCTATCCTGAAGGGTTTAGTAATAGTAAGGAAGAGAAGACAGTTATCCTAACCAACGGTTATGGTTATGCTGATGCTTTGTCAGTTGGACCGCTGGCTGCACAATACGGTAATGCACCGATCCTTCTGACAAGAGATGCCTCACTTGATCCTTTTTCTGAAAAAGAAATCAAGCGATTAAAAGCTGATAATGTGATTTTGATTGGAGGACCCAATGCCATCTCACCAACTGTGGAGAACACAGTCAAAGAATTGGGTGTGAATGTTGAACGGATCGGTGGAGAAAACCGGTACGAAACGAATCTATTGATTAATAAAAAGCTCAACAATCATGTTGAAGGTGTTTTTGTTACGAATGGATATAGTTATGCTGACGCACTCGCAAGTGCGCCTATAGCTTCTTCCTCTAACTGGTCCATATTACTAACCGATAAAGATGAATTATCAGATGAAGCACTCGAATACTTGGATGGAAAGAAGACGAAGATCCTAGGTGGACAAGATGTTATGTCTACCAATATCGACAGACAGCTTTCAAACTTAAATGGTTCAAAAAGTGTGGAACGTTTATCAGGAGAAAACAGATATGAAACGCTTGCAGCGATTTTGAGAGAATTCAGTGGAGAAATGAAGTCAGACACTGTGTTACTTTCTATCGGACAGGATTTCCCTGATGCACTTGTATCATCTGCTTTATCTGTGAAAACCGGAGCACCACTTGTTCTGGTTAGAAACGAGTTGAATTCTTCCGTACAAGATGTGCTATGGGACTATGGAATTGAGAATCGTGTTACTTCCTTATTAACAGTTGGAGGAAGAGTCGAAGAAAAGCCAACAAAACAAGTAGTCAACCGCCTGTACTAAAAAGCAAATTGAACGTAATAATGAGTTTGGAGGTTTTTATGAAAAAATCAGTTGGATTGTTGGTTTTGCTCCTTCTTATCATGGCAGGTTGTGGAACAGCATCGATCGATAACAATACGAAAAATGACGAGTCTAAGCAACAAAACGAGGTGAGTGGAAAAGTCGATCAAACTGAAACGGAATCAAAAATCGATTTAACATCGTACAGACCTAAAACGGGTGTTACGAAAACATTCACTTCTGAGGATAAATCGATGTTTACTGAATCTATTATTGATCAAAATGACAAATACCTTCAAAGAGTCATTACTCTTGGTGATATGGAAACAAACCAAGTATTGAAATGGGCACCTGATCAAGTAGCTATTGTTTCTGAAGAAAGTGAGTCAGGTGAAAAAGAGAGTATTCTTGATGGATTTGAAGCGGTAGAAGAAGTAGATACGATTCTAGCTCAGCCTCAAAAGCAAGGGAAATTAGAGATTACAAAGGTGGATGGAATAGAGGTCCCTTTTGGAACGTTTGATGATGTAATTAAAGTCATTAAGAATCAAAGTGAAGAAGAAATGTTAATCACAACATTTTATGCTCCTGATGTAGGCCTGATCAAACAGGTGTTTGAGTTAACTGGAGACCATCCAGCTCAAGAAATAGCAGTTCTTACCTCAATTGAGTAATTAATAAAAAGGCTCTTTTCGTAAACATTGTTGCTATAAGAGTGGGGGGATTTCCGCTCCAGGATGCTCGCTTTCCGCGGGGCGGGCGCTGAGCCTCCTCGGCGCACAAAAGCATTGCGCCTGTGGGGTCTCACCTGTCCCGCTAGTCCCGCAGGAGTCGAGCACCTTCCGCTCCAATCAGCTAAGTGTGGTTCTTTATACAATAATTCTTTCAAAAACAACAATCTTTGAGAAAAAGAGCCAATTAAAAAGCAACCTTGATGGTTGCTTTTTATATTGGATGGGTGTATAAACAGGACATTCTGCAAAAGATGGTAATTCAGGTGGAATTATGAAAGAATAAGTTGGTAATTGCTAATGATAAGAAACGTTAAGATTTTGTAAATTACGGTTGAATAAGGAGGTGGATTAGCGAAATATTGTGGAGAAATGTCGATATATCAAGGCATTTCGTTTGAAATCACTTGCTTCTGATTTTGGTAGACGACTGAAGCGGAATTATATAAAATATATTAAGACGTTTGTAAATATAAATGTAGTTAGATTAGGAGTTAAAAAACGAATGTTGAAAAAATTACTCAATGATTGGCGAAACAACAAAGATTTGCTTTATCATTTGACAGTATCTGAACTGAAATCGAATACAGCTAGAACATATCTTGGGACTTTATGGTGGATTGTGGATCCAATTCTGTATATGGCTATTTATTATTTCCTTGTTGGAATCGTTTTGAATAGAGGTGGAGACGATTACGCAGTTTATCTCTTTACTGGCTTAATCCCTCTTAAATGGGGAACGGCATGTATGGTCGATGCTACAACCGCGATTTCTTCAAAAGCGAGAATTCTTCAACAAGTGTATGTACCAAAGATTACCTTTATACTTGTAAGGCTTGGTGTTAATACGTTTAAGTTTCTTGTAAGTTCAATCATTATGGTGTTATTCCTCTACTTTAATGGGGTAGATTTAACGATCAATGCGTTTAATTTCTTTATTCTGATCGTATTTAATATCCTTTTATTACTGCCGATCATGATCATTATGGCTCATATCGGAGTGTATCTAAAAGATATTAAAAACATGATGCAATACATCTCACGAACATTGCTCTATTTATCACCGGTACTTTTCAGAATGGACAGTGTTCCTGAAAGGCTACGAGAGCTCCTATACTTAAATCCATTTACGGATTTTCTAGTTTCCTATCGCAATATTTTTCTTTACAAGCAACAACCACTTTGGGACAACCTCTTCATAATTTTAGCTTGCTCATTAGTACTATTGTTCATTGGGCTTCGCATTTTGAACAAATACGACAAACAATACGCTAAGGTGATTTAATTGAAAAAAGACATCATTGAAGTTAAGGATTTATGGGTTTCGTATCCTGAACACTCAGATAATCCAATGAAACAATTGTTTAGCAAGAATAAAAAGCAATTCTGGGCGTTGAAAGGATTGGACTTCACTGTTAAGAAAGGTGAAGTGCTCGGAATAATTGGGCGAAATGGATCTGGGAAAAGTACGCTCCTTAAGCTTATGAGCGGTCTGATTGAACCTGATAAAGGTAATTATCATGTCGTAGGAAAGCGTCCGATGCTCCTTTCTCTTGGAGCGGGTTTTCAACCAGAGCTATCTGGAATAGAAAACATCTACCTTAACGCGCTTCTTTTAGGTAACCGCAAGAAAAAAATTGATGACAATCTTGAAGCGATCATTGAATTTTCAGAGCTAGACGATTTTATTTATAAACCAGTTAGGACCTATTCTTCAGGAATGAGAGCAAGACTTGCCTTTTCGACCGCAATCATGCTGGATCCAGAAATACTGTTGATCGATGAAGTCCTTGGTGTAGGTGATTCTGCATTTCAAAAGAAATGTAAAGACGCCATCCTGGAGAAAATCCAACAGGACCGCACCGTTATTCTCGTGACACATTCGTCAGGTCTTGTGAAGCAAATTTGCGATCGAGTCGTTTGGATTCATCGTGGGGAACAGAAAGCAGTTGGGGATACAAAGGAAATTGTCGAACAGTACGATGAATTTATGAAGGCGAAACGGAAATGAAGCAAATATTAATGATTCTCTTTAAAGACATTGATTATGATGCGAGGGTTCAACGTGAAGCCATTGCTCTTGCTGAGAGTGGATACAGGGTTTTGATATGCTGCTTGAACGAGTATGATACAGACCCCCCATTTTTGCATGAGGCCATTCAGATACACAAGCTATCACTATCAACGAAGCAGGCAAAGAAAGGAATGGCAAATGGATCATCTAAGAAGCGTTCCATGCTAGCTAGAGCAGTGAGAAGCCCGCTGATTAAACTTGCAAAAGATCAGTATGCAGGATATGAATTTTATAAAAAGATTAAGCAGCTGCTAGCTTCTAAAACGATTCATGCAGTTCATTGCCATGATCTAAATACATTGGCATCAGGTAAGAGGTTGGCTGAACATTTTCAGTGTAAGTTGGTCTATGATTCACATGAACTATTTAACGAAATGACGGGACGGAATGCGCTTGACCGGCGCTATGGCTATTTTATCGAAGGTAAATTACTGAAAGATGTCGATCGGTTAATTTCCGTTAATCCATTTCTGCTCGACAAATTTGAGAAGCAATATGGTCAGTTGCAGCCGGCAATCTATTTGCAAAACATTCCTCTTTTACGTCTTGAAAAAGAGCGGAAGAATGATCATTATTTTCATCATCTTTATGGCTTTAGCACGGATAAGATTGTGCTGTTATATCAAGGTGGTTTTTCAAAGAATAGAGGCATTGAGTTATGTGTTAGAGCAATGAAAAGCTTGGATGATAAGTATGAACTTGTCCTTCTGGGAGACGGTGATATAAAAGGCGAACTAGAAAACTTAGTGAGGGACGAACACCTAGACTCGCGTGTTCATTTTCATCCCAAAGTATCTCCTTCAGAAATTCTTGCGCTGACGAAAGAAGCCGACATTGGTCTCGTCATGTATGAAAATGTTAGCGAAAATAACTATTACTCAACGCCAAACAAGATTTTTGAATACATGTTGATGGGACTTCCTGTAGTATCTTCGAACCATCCAGGGAAAGCTTATCTACTAGAGGAATATGACTTTGGTTTAGCAGTTGAAGAAAGCGAAACAGCGATCGTAAAAGCCATTGAAACGATTCACCAAAGGAATGACTATTATGTTCAAAAATGCGAAGAAGCAAGTAAGGTATTAAATTGGCCGATTGAATCACGGAAGCTTGTTCGCATGTACAATGAATTACTCTCTTAGATATGAAATGGAGCGATTCGCTTTTCTGAGGTTGAGTACCGTAAGTGAGGAGTTGTAAGTATGAAACTTGTCGTAATGGGTCTTGGTTATATTGGTTTACCTACCGCAGTCATGTTTGCGAAGCATGGCGTTCAAGTCCACGGCGTCGATATAAATGAGCAAGTCATCGAAACGTTGAAAAGTAAGACGCTGCACATAGAAGAGCCTGGTCTCGGCGAAATGCTTGTTGAGGCGATTGATTCTGGCAACTTAACATTTGGAACATCGCCTGTGTCTGCAGATGGATTTATCATAGCGGTGCCAACACCTGTAAATCCGGATAAAAGCGCAAACTTAAATTATGTTCGTTCCGCAGCAGAAATGATTCAGCCATTTTTAAAAGAAGGGAATCTGGTGGTCTTAGAATCAACAAGCCCACCTGGTACAACCCTGAACGTACTTTCTCCTCTTCTTGAGACAACGGGACTGAAGGTAGGAAAAGATTTACATGTTGCTTATTCTCCAGAGCGCGTTTTACCAGGAAAGTTACTTGAGGAACTTGTCAATAATAATCGAATTGTGGGCGGGGTAAACAACGAATCAAGTAGGATGACAGAGCGGATTTACAAAATCTTTGTAAAAGGGTTCATCCACCAGACTGATGCGACAACCGCAGAAATGGTAAAATTAATGGAGAATACGTATCGAGATGTAAACATCGCGCTCGCCAATGAACTAGCAAGGATTGCAGAAAATGTCGGATGTGACATTTGGAAAGCTGTCGAATTAGCCAATTGCCATCCTCGAGTTAACGTTCATTCTCCTGGTCCTGGTGTTGGTGGACATTGTATTGCTGTGGATCCATGGTTCCTTGTGGAAGCAAGTCCTGAAGATGCTACCCTCATTCGAACAGCGAGGTCGATCAACGACGGTGTACCAGAAGTGATCGCCAGTCAAATTCAGGATCGAATTGAAGGCATTCGCACACCAAAAGTAGCTTTACTTGGACTTGCTTATAAAGGCAATATAGGTGATGCTCGTGAAAGTCCTTCGCTCTCCATATTGCAGCATTTAAAAGATAAGGGCATTGATTGTGCAGTTCATGATCCTTTTGTTGTGGATAAGCGAATAGAAAACCAATTCGAAACAGTAGAGGAAACTGTTGAAAATGCTGATTGTCTGGTGGTTTTGACAGACCATCAAGCGTATAAAGAGTTAAACCTTGAAGCTTTGGCTCCATTGATGCGAAATACTTTATTGTACGACACGAAGAATATGATTGACAAAATGAAGGCAGAAAATGCTGGATTTCATTATGAAAAAGTGGGTAACTCCCAAATCAACACGAATTTATTACATTTATAAAGGGTGAATGAGATGAAGGAAACTTTGTTAAATAAGTTTGAAACAGGTAATGCACGTGTTGGGGTAATTGGACTCGGGTATGTAGGACTTCCGCTTGCTGTTGAAATGGCTCAAAAAGGTTTTGAAGTATATGGAATCGATGTATCTACAGAAAAAATGGACATTCTAAATAACGGGAAGAGTTATGTGATGGACATTTCTGATGAGCAGGTTGAAGCGATCATCGGAAAAAACTTTTTCCCTGGAGATGATTTTTCAGTCATCTCTAAGCTTGATGCTGTAAGTATTTGTGTACCTACACCACTTGCGAAAACAAAAGAACCCGACGTTTCATATATCAACGCTGTTGTAGAGAAGTTAGTTGAGTATATGACTGAAGGTACTCTTGTTGTTCTTGAAAGTACAACCTATCCCGGAACCACTGATGAATTAATTAAAGCTGTTATTGAAGAACAAACTTCATTCCGTGCCGGTGAAGATTTCTTCCTTTGTTTCTCACCAGAGCGTGTTGATCCAGGTAACCAGCAATTTAATACGAAGAACACACCAAAAGTTCTTGGCGGCGTAACAAAGCCATGTCTTGAACTAGGTGTATCTCTTTACAGCTCATTCCTCGAGAATATTGTTCCTGTTAGCTCAACAAGCGTAGCAGAAATGGTTAAGCTACTTGAAAACACATTCCGTAGCGTAAACATCGGACTTGTTAATGAGCTTACTATGATGTGTGATCGCATGGGAATAAATGCTTGGGAAGTTATTGATGCAGCGGCTACAAAGCCATTTGGCTATATGCCTTTCTATCCAGGACCAGGGATTGGCGGACACTGCATTCCACTTGATCCAGCTTATCTGTCTTGGAAAGCAAAAATGTTTAACTTCTACAATCGATTTATTGAGCTTGCAAGCGATGTGAATGGTAATATGCCAAGATATGCACTTAACCAGGCAGCAGATATATTGAATGATAATGAGAAATCCATAAAGGGCTCTAAGATCTTTATTCTCGGTATGGCTTATAAGAAAGATATCGATGATCTTCGCGAATCTCCTGCGCTTGAAATTTATCGCCTTCTTGAAGACAAAGGGGCTCATGTGTATTATCATGACCCGTTCGTTTCTAGCTTTAAGAATGGTGATGAAGTGGTTTATTCCGTGGAGTTGAACGACCAGAATCTAGATGACGCTGATTTGGTTGTGATTGCAACGAACCACACGACAGTCGACTATGATTATGTGATCGATCGTTCGAAGCTGATTTATGATACGCGGAATGTAACGAAAAATTATAAAGATTCGAAAGGTAAAGTAACGCTTCTCGGCGGACAGCAGAATTTTGATTTACCTACGAATGTTGAAGAGAATTCAAGTGTGAATCCTAAGTAATTGAAGTAAAAGGAGAATTCTAAATGAATTTTGATGTTAGCCCATTTTATACAGAAAATATTGAGGTTTCTATTAATGAGGGTTGCTTAGAAAACAAACTGATCGGCTACGGAAGAAAAGCAAATTCCCTTCTTGTTCTGTCTGGTAATGGGGAAACACAAGCTTCATTAGAACTAGCAAGACTTGATCAACGTGTTACTGAGCTTGTTCGTTTTGATGAGGAATTGCAACTTAAGAATGAAGCTTATCGTTCACTACCGCGTGAGCTTCAGGAGAAGGTAAACCTTCAACAAATTAATTTCTATCATTCGGAAGAACTTCATTCATACAAGTCTGACATGGTCATTCTAGAAGGAGCCTTCACGAAACGATTTTTCGAGGAGGCATTTCTAGAAGCGGTACATGCTATATTGGCGGATGAGCCTAATGGAACGCTTGCTGTGAAGTTACCGATCAATGTAGAAATTACAGAGGATATTTCAGAAGTGGTACTATGTTTAAATCAGTTTTTCGTAGCAACATCCATGGGGTTTGAAGATGGGTTTTTCTACTTCCTGGGCGAACCGAGGACTGTACTTCCTGAAGGACGGATTAAGCAGGAAATTTCAAGCGGTCTGTTGGCAGCCATTCTAAAACTTGAAAAAGCATATCAAAAGCTGAATAAGAATCAGCAGGACGTACAAAAAGAAGATGGTGTGGTAGAGCAAGAAGATGCGATTGCTAGAGCGGTCGCAAATCAAAATCTTGATCAAATGATTCAGCAGCAGTTTCAAATTCGCAAGCTTAATGAACAGTTGAAAAATTTGAAAAATGATTCTAAAAAGAAAGAAAAGCAGCTGGCTCGTGTTACTCAGAAATACAATCGTGCGCAGCACATTGTTAACCATATGGATTCGAATGCATCAGCCAGGTATTTAATTGGTGATGCGATGATGGGTTCAACCAAATCATTCGGCCGTGCTATTCGTCTGCCGAAACGACTTATCCGAATTTACCGTGATGCCAAAAGTGGTAAGTTAGGGCGTATAAAAAACGGTTCAGGATCATTTGAAATCGAACCGATCGATGATGGAAACGCGATTCTTTTTGTACCGACGAATGGAGCTGGTCTTGGACACCTCACAAGGTTGCTTGCAATCGCAAGGCGCGTAAAGCGGATTGATCCGTCTAAAAAAATCATTTTCCATACAACTAGTTCAGCCATGCATTTGATTCTGCAAGAAGGTTTTCTTGGATATCATTTACCTTCAAAAATGCTTTTCCCACCGGAAATGAGCGCAAAGCAATGGAATGCCATGCTCCGTGACCACCTCGAAACGGTCATAAGTATTCACCAACCAGAAACCATTGTATTTGATGGTGCTTTCCCTTATGCAGGTCTTGTTGCCTCCATGCGTAAGAAAGACGGTTTGAGAAAGATCTGGGTGAAACGTGGTCAACATAAAGAAGGTAAAGCTGAACTCGTTGAATCAAAAGAAAATGAATTCGATGAAGTGTATGTTCCAGGGGAAGCTGGTGGGCAAAACAGTATGAGAAAAGAAGGAATTAAAACATACTGCGAGCCAGTTTTGTACCTTGATCGGGAAGAGTTGAAAGATCGTGAAAGTGTTCGTCGCCAATGGAATATTCCAGAAGGCATGAAAATGGTGTATGTGCAGCTCGGTGCTGGAAAAATTAACGACATCCATTCTACGATTTCGATTTTGCTTAATGAGTTATTAAAGCGAGAAGATGTTTTCGTTGTGATCGGAGAATCAATTATTGGAAACAGAATGGACCTTAAAATGGATCGTGTCCTTACCTTACGGGATTATCCTAACTCCATTTATTTCAATGCATTTGATTTGATCGTGACAGCTACTGGATACAATACGTTCCATGAAGTCATGTACTTCGGTGTGCCATCTATTCTTATTCCAAATGAGAACACGAAAACAGATGATCAAGTAGCTAGGGGAATGATTGCGGGAAATGCTGGTGCTGCTATCGTGCTAAGAGATCCAGGAGCTGCTGACTTTGAAAAAGCGATTGAAGAAGCATTAGATGAAGAAAATAATCGCAATATGAGAAAGAATGCTCTGTCTCTTGTGAAGGAGAACGGCGCACAGCAGATGGCTGAAATGATTGTACAGAATGTAACTGCAAATCAATAGAAATCTATTTGGGAGAGTGATGAGGGTGAAACGAAAAATTTTGGTGCCAATCGCATTTAATAACTGGGCATTGACGGATGTGAACGAAAATCGATTAACGAAGGAATGGATCGATCATCGTATGGAGATTTTTATGAAATACACTTGTAAAAGTCTTAAAGCCCAGACAAATCAAGATTTCACTACGATACTGCAATACGATCAGCGCTCAGAAGAGCATGTATTGAACGCTCTGAAGCAACATGATCCACTTCCAGAAAATATTAAATTCGTACCGAAAAATGCTTACAATAAAACATTGGAACGCGAAATCCAGGATTACGACGAAGTGTACTTCGCACGAATCGATTCAGACGATATGTACCACAAAGGTTACTTTGAATTTCTAAAAAATCATCAGCCTGCTGAAAATACGGAAGCACTTATTAATCAGTTTGGCTACTTCTATGATGAGTATTCAGATAAAGTGGCAACGGCTAAGATTCAATCGCCTCCATTCTATACATTGATTTATAATGTAGCTGAGTATTTAGATGGAAAGCGTCATCCTGTTAAAGGTCATCTATCTGTTCATAATTTAAATCATGAATTGTTAGAGCCAAGAAACTACGTACAAGTCATTCATTCCAACAATATGTCGACATCTTTCGAAAATAGATATATCGATGGTTTGATTGAGGATGAGAATGAGAAAAATCAAATTCTTAAGGATTTCTGGGGTTAAACATGTATTAGAAAGCTGTCGGTTCTTTCCGACAGCTTTTTTTACTAATCTCTGGTATGTTACGGAGGAATCAATAAGAAAGCGAACATCGCCAATTTCTAAAATAAATATTGAACAAATTGGATGTCTATCCTTTTTTGAACATGAAGAATCATATATAATTCAAATAAATGGTATTCAATCAAACAGCTGCATTTGCAGTATATTCAGGAGAATGGCATGTTAAAAAATCAATTGGACCACCTGCAAAAAGAAAAATTCTCTTTACCTAAATCACAGCTATCAAGGTTGAAGTGGTGTGGCTCGAGAGCTTCAGGTCGCCACATCTTACAAATAAGTCAGACGCCCGGGATCCTTTCATTAATAAATGAAGATCCTGAATTAGACGTGGTTAATTTCTTTCACTCAAATCAACATGCGATTATCATTGATCATCCAGTTGAAAAGTGCTGTCAATCTACTTTTTGGTCAGGAAACCTAGTAAACAACATTCCATTTCCAACCGATTATTATAATGCGATTATAATAGAGGACACGATGATGGAAACCTTCCCTCTTAGTAGTAGCAATGAAGTTCATCGGGTTCTTAAGCCAAATGGGAAAGTCATCGTATCTGTAAAACTAGAAGAAGTAAATGGCCAAAAGGACCAGTGGAAAACACTTCTTACCAATTTTGAAGAGATTGATAAACGTGTGGATGAACACTATGTGTGTTGGGTTGGTCGAAACACACAGAAAGCTTCAGAAAACAATGTGGATCGTACGCTGGAAAATTTGTTTAAAGATATAACGGATGCTTTAAATAAAAAGAACAATAAGAAAGCCATACAATTAGAAGAATCACTTCAACAAAAAAAGGAACAAGAGTTAGATTTTCTTGAAGAAAATAAAAAACTTGTGATGACTATCCCCTTTATGAAGAAAAAGCAGCTCGCTCGAATTGATCAAATGAAACTGAGTACTGACGAAGAAAATCATATCCTTCAAGAAACAGAAGAGTTAGTGATACAGACCAGAGCCATTTCACAAGAGGAGCATCTCTCTCAATTCGCAAATGGACGAAACGTGTCGATCGTATTGGGGGATCGTGACTATTATAGAGAGAACAGTCTGGAATTCTCTCATCAATTAACGGAAGCATTAATGAAAAAAGGGATGAATGTGGTCTATATTTGTAAGGAAGAGAACGAAGGGATTCGTCCAATTAAAAACGGGGTAAAGGGTCTCATACAACTAACTTATAACGAATTTGAGGAAATGACCCATATATTTAATGAACCCTTCTTATTTCTAACGTTTCCAAGTCTTTCAATGGCAAAAAGAGTTGGTCGATTCCAATGGAAGAAGTGGAGTATATTCTATTTTCCAGATCATTTAACTGAAGTTGACAAAGATGTTCATACGTTTCTAGTAAATACCCTTCATTCGGGGAATTTTCTTGCACGTATGGGAAGTAAGTTTCCTGTTCTTACTGCTGAGAAAAATATTTGCTTCGAAGAATCAACTAGAAATGATTCTTCAAGACATACCCTTGGTTTCATAGGAAACCTTGGAGAAGAGAAAGTAGACTATAGGGCGATTAAAGAGATGCTTGTTGCTAATCAAGGGTTGGTCATTGAGTTGATCGGATATAACGTACCCGAAACTAACCCGATTCGTTCCAAAAGACTTCTAATAAGAGAATATACTCAGTATGACGAGGTAGCAAAGAGGGTCGATAGATGGTCAGGAACCATCCTACCTTTGCGTCATCCAAATAAGATGTCTGTGAATCCATTGGTGTCATTCGATGTTCCGTTTTTAGATGTAAAGAACTGGAGTGCACGAATTGAGGAGCATGAAGTCTTCGTATTAAGAACAACTAAAACGTTAAGTGAAGTTCTAGATGACTATCTCCCAGTTGATAGTAAGGAGGTACATTGATGAGAATACTTTACATTTATCGGTATCTTTTATTAGGAGGAGTAACAACCCAGCTTGCGAACAGATTAGGATATTTAAGCTCAGTAAGCGACCCTCATTTTATATTTTTAACAAATCATGGAGGGAGAACAGCGTTTGGTGACTATGAAAAGCTGCACGTTATGGATGAGCCCTCTACTATCTATGAGTATATTAAAAAGCATGAGTTTGATCTGATCGTGGCGATCGATACAAAGGAAATTACAGATTATCTCATTGAGGTCAATTGCGACATACCGATGGTTCAAGAAGTTCATGGCATTTCATACAAACTTAACTATCTAGTTGAAGAAGATTCGAATAAGTTCGAGGGATACATCGTTCCATCTTCTTATAGCAAAGAGCGCATTGTTGCAGATTATCATGCACCAAATGAACGAACATTCGTGATTCCAAACTGTTTGGACACCAATCTATTTGCACCTGTCGAAACGGAACCGATAACAAATAAAAAGATTATTTGTTGGGTAGGCAAATTAAATGATCATAAGAATTGGCAGGGCTTTCTTGATCTAGCTGAGCAAATATCGATGACTCGAAATGATTGTGTGTTTTGGCTTGTTGGTGGTGAAACAGCCTCAGTGAAAGCAACAAACCATTTTTTCAGTGAGGCGAACAAACGAGACCTTAGTATTCATTGGATTGATCGGATGGAGTATAACGAGATGCCAGAGCTCTATTCAATGATCTCACAAAGCGGTGGTTGTACAGTCAGCACTTCGAGAGGGGAATCATTTGGTATGAGCTTAATAGAGGCTATGGCCTGTGGTTGCCCTGCTATCGCACCTGAAGTTGGGGCTATCCCTGAAATCTATACTGGAAGCCTTCAACGTCTAACATACGAATTACATGACTTAGCTACTTGTGCAACGATTGTTACTAGTGTGCTTGATAACCAACTAGAACGTCGAGAACAAATTACAAGCGGATTGGAAAAAGTACGTCAAAACTACTCAATTGATCATGTCGTCACACAGTATTACGAACTCTTAGAACAGTTAGCAAATTCACAAAAAGTCTGGTAAAAGAACCAGGCTTTTTGTCTATGTACGATGGCTGATTATCCTGGGGATTGAACAAACTAATACTAGTTCAATTATGAATTAAGTGTAAATTTTTGTTTACAGATATGATGCTTTCCTTAATCAACTTTTCAATCGATTCGTAACGAAGTATAATGAAAGAAGTGTTTTTATGTCGTATTCTGGTTAAGAGGGAAAGGATTTAATATGAAAGTTCTATATATATCACAACATTTCCCCCCTGAAATAGGCGCTGCTCAAGCACGTGCCTATGATATGTCGATGAATTTAGTAGAAGAAGGCTGCGATGTTACTGTAGTCACTGCTTTTCCTAATCATATTTCTTCAAATAAGTTTATCGAATCCAGTAAACATCTGGGTTTAGATGTCATGCGTTCTTTTGTTGTTCAGGATACAAAGAAAAGTACGATCAAAAGAATGTTGAATTATCTTTCGTTTATGGTGACATCTGTGATATCTGGTCTATTTGTTAAAAAGCCGGATGTTGTATTTGCAACAACCCCACAGCTTTTTGTGGGTCTATCTGGTTATATATTGAGTAAATTGAAGCGTGCGAAATTTGTCATTGAAGTAAGAGATTTATGGGTAGATTTTGCAGAAGTGCTAAATCAAATTAATAATAAGAAAGTATTAAAATTCGCCAGAAAACTCGAGTGGTTTCTCTTCAATCAAGCAGATCACATTATTGTTGTTACCCATGGTTATAAACGTTATCTAGTTGAAAAAGGGATTTCTGAACATAAGATAGATGTTATTACGAATGGTGTGAACCCAACAGAGACAGGCGAGTTACTACCTGAAGAGGGACGAATCATTCGAGAAGAATATGAACTTCAGAATCAATTCATCATTCTATATGCCGGTAATATGGGAATTGCCCAAGGTCTCGATACCGTTTTAAAAGCGGCTGAAATTCTAAAAGAATCATCGTCCATTAAATTTGTTTTAATTGGAGAAGGTGCAGAGAAAGTACGCTTGCAGAATTACAAAAAAGAAAAGAAACTTGAAAATGTTCTTATCCTTGATAGTCGAGCGAAACAAGAACTTAATGGTTTCTATGCAGCTGCTGACCTTTGTCTCGTCATTTTGAAAGACCACCCCCTTTTTGAAATTACGATTCCTTCTAAATTATTTGATTGTCTTGCAATGAATAAACCTATTTTGTTAGGGCTAGGTGGGGAATCAAAAGAAATTGTGGAAAGTTTAAATGCAGGTCTCTTTTTCGAACCGGAAAATCCTGAATCCCTTGCGAATGTCGTGATAGAAGCAACGTCAAATCCTGAAATCATGGACCTTCTTGAAAAGGATGTAAGGAGTAAAATGTTATTAAAATATAATCGACAGGAACTGTCTAAAGATTTAGCGCAATTATTACAATCGACACTACATGATGCAAAAGGTTGGTCTCAATGAAAAAAGTGTGTGTGATCACGTCAATCCATTCACCTTATGACGGTCGTATTTATCATAAGCAATGCAAAAGTCTAAAAAATGCGGGTTATGACGTTGTGTTAATTGCTCCTCAACCAGAAGTTGCTGAGTCGGAGGACATTCCACTGATTACGTTTAAACGGCCTTCAGGCGTAAAGCAACGTCTTAAGTCAATCCTTTATTTATATCGAATGGCTAAAAAGGTCCAAGCTGATATCTATCACTTTCATGATCCAGAGTTAATGATCGTAGGTGTCATGATTGAAATGTTCCTCAAAAAACCTGTTATCTATGACATTCATGAACATTACCCTAATACGATTATGGGAAGAGAGTACATTCCATCTGCAATTAAAGTCCCTATGAAGCTCGCTTACATTGGTATTGAGAAACTCTCTCTTATGAAAATAAGTGGTGTCATTTATACAACTGAAGAAATTGGACGTCGTTATGCACGGTATAATGGCTGTAAGATCGAGAACTACCCTCTAAAAGAAATGTTCCCTGAAGGTAATAGAGAAAAAGATCCGAATCAAATGATTTATTTAGGGGGAATTACTAAAATTAGAGGTGTTCTTGAACTCGTTAATGGCTTTGGTCAAGCCGTAAAGCAGATACCGGAAGCGAGGTTGCTCTTTCTAGGGAGTTTTGAATCGGATTCGTTTAAAGAAGAGGTGTATAACCTAATCGACCAATTAGGAATAGGTAAGAATGTATCTTTTATAAGCAGGGTACCCTACGAACAAATATCTTCTTATGTTGATCGTTCAGCAATTGGTATACTTCCTTATTTACCTTATCCTAATCATCTTGTCGCATTGCCTAATAAGTTATTTGAATACATGGCAGCTAGCAACGCGATCATTGCTTCGGATTTTCCTCACTATGCAAAGGTGATTGAAGATAGTCGTGGAGGTTTGGTTGTTAATCCTGAGGACCCTAATGATATTACCGCAAAAATTACACAACTATTAAATGCACCTAAAAAAACAGAAGATCTTGGTGAGAACGCTAGAAGTGCCTTTGAAAATAAGTATAATTGGTCGTGCGAAGAAAAAAAACTGCTTAACTTTTACCGTGAATTATTACAAAATGAGCGGGGAAGTATGAAAAGCTTGAAAGAAGCGGGGAAATAGAATGAAAAAGCAATCAAGAATAAGGAGAAGGCGAAAAAAAAGCTTTCTTCGCAGAATGTTAACGTTCGTATTGCTGGTTGTACTTGTTCTTGTGGGATACGGTGCTTATCTTGCTTATAACGCCTATGATGCAGCTTCAGGCTCATATCAGGGATTATCTCGAGGAGAAAAGTCAGACTTGAGAGACGCGGAGGTAGCCGTAACAAAAGATCCAATTACGATTCTCATTATGGGGATTGAGGATTATTCAACTGGTGGTGAAAATGGCCGTACCGATACGTTGATGGTTGCAACAATAGATCCTGATACCAAAAAAGTAAAGTTACTAAGTATTCCAAGAGATTCAAGAGTGGAGATCGTTGGAAAAGGTATTCAGGATAAAATAACACATGCTCATGCCTATGGTGGTACCGAAATGACGATTAATACGGTAGAGAACTTTTTGAACATTCCGATCGATTATTACGTGAAAGTTAACTTTGAAGGATTTAAAGATGTGATCGATGAAATCGGTGGTATCACGGTTGACGTACCGTTCGACTTTATTGCTCATACAGATGTTCCTGGTGGAAGGGCAACATTCAAAGAGGGGCCAATGGAGCTTGATGGCACTGAAGCACTTGCCTATGCAAGAATGCGCAAGGATGATCCTCGTGGTGATTTTGGTAGAAGTGATCGACAAAAGCAAGTGATTAAGGCAGCGATGGATGAAGTATCAACGGCAAAAGGGTTAATGAAGTTAGATGATATTGCTCAGCATATAGGAAACAACATTGAAACGAACCTTAAGCCAACTGAATTATTTGCTCTACAAAAAGCATATTCAGATGTTAGTTCATCAAATATAGAGAGCCTGACAATCGATGGGACGGATGAAAAAATTGAAGGCATCTACTATTTCAAACCTGATGAAGAAAGTGTTGCATCTTTGAGCCAACAGTTAAATTCAATTCTCGATTCGTCTAAGTAAGAGAAATGAAAAAGCATCCGCTGCGAGCGGATGCTTTTTATCGTCTCATGGTGCTGGTGAAAATTAGTAGCTTTTTCAAAGTGTTAATGAGTGGTTTACGCTGATTACCGATTAAACCAATGAGTTCTGCAGTAAATTGAATCACAAGGAGTACTAAGATTAGAAGGAAAAGTGATCCCCACAAGGTAGATGCTGAGAAAAGGATCGCTGTTATACCAAAGAAAAAGCTTAGAAGGTAAATAATGATAACAGTGGACTGATGAGTAAATCCGATAGCGAGTAAGCAGTGATGGATGTGGAACTTATCAGGTGTTGATATTTTTTGTTTTCTTAAAATTCTTCTAATGATAGCGAAGAAGGTGTCAAAAATAGGGACAGCGAGAATGATGACTGGAATAATAAGACTAAATACCGTTACACTCTTAAATAAGCCGAGCATCGACATAACTGATATAGCAAAACCTAGAAAGAGTGCTCCCGTGTCACCCATAAAAATGCTTGCAGGATGAAAGTTGAAGAATAGAAAACCGAGTGTACTACCGATAAGGATAACGGCAAGGGCAATAACGACAAGCTGATGATCGAGTATTGCCATGGTTAGAATTGAGCCTAAAGCAATTGTTGATACTCCAGCTGCAAGTCCATCAAGTCCATCGATTAAGTTAATCGAATTGGTTACTCCAACAATCCATAATACGGTGATGATAAAGCTCATAAAACCGAACTCGATTCTTCCTACAAAAGGAAGAGAAACGAATTCAACTTGCAGTCCGGATGATGCAACGATAACGGCAGCAATAATTTGACCCAAAAGTTTAACTTTAGGTGAAACTGCAAACTTATCATCGAAAACGCCAAGGATGATGATGAGTGTGCCAGCAATGATGATTTCTGTCATATAAGGTGAATAAGGCATGAGATATAAGAAGCCTGCAACAGTACCTGCAAAAATGGCAAGCCCGCCGGCAGAGGGCATAAGGCCTTTATGAACCTTACGTTGATTCGGATTATCAGCTATTTTAAATTTGAGTGAAAAATATTTAACGATTGGTGTGGCAATTAACGTAACGCTTATTGAGATAATAAACGCTATAATATATTCTGTTAACGAATACAATGAAATCCCCCTCTAACTGAGGAATAGTAATTCATTCCTTTCATATCATATCAAAATAAATGGGTTTTGCAAGAGGTTCTTATTGAGCTATTTTCGGGAATTCCTGGTTTTAATTCTAGTTTCCCCGAATAAAGGTCTTTCATGTTGAAAGACGGGAGTACATTTAATTACCAGTACCCTTTAATTTTAAAAAGTAACCTTTTTAGACATCATATTCTTTATATAGATGGTCTTTAAGAGTAATGGCTGCCTGTCCATTTGTAATATTGGTCATCCAATCTTTAAACCCATCTTCAGCTCCACTTTCTACAAATGTATGAAGGTCAACTTGCTCCAAGTAGTCAATCTGATCTAATAAATAGTTCGACGAGCGAATTTCGTTTTCGACTTTGCCAAGCAAAGTATAGTCGATTTTCGTACTGACTTTCGTCATTAGTTTGCGTTCAACGATGCCAGTGGCATTGAGTCCTTCAGAGACGGCTTGTCCATAAGCACGGATTAATCCCCCTGCACCAAGTTTAACTCCTCCAAAATAACGGGTAACTACCACCGTAGTATCTTTTAAGTGACGTTTTTTTAAGACTTCAAGCATTGGTACTCCGGCAGTTCCTGTCGGTTCTCCATCATCGTTTGCTTTCTGGATGAGATCCTGTTCCCCAATTAAATAAGCTGAGCAATTGTGTGTGGCGCTGTGATGCTTCTTTTTAATGTGTTGAATAAATTCGTGAGCTTCTTCTTCCGTTGGCGTTCTTTTAACATGAGCGATAAAACGTGATTTTTGTATCACCATCTCGTTTTCTCCATCGCCTTTGACTGTATAATATGAAGTAAGCATCTTAAAACCTCCAGTTATTTCTTGAACATTACTAAGAGTGAGCCTTGGAACGGATAAAACGGTTGATATTTTCAATAGGCTCTTTTCGTAAACATTGTTGCTATAAGAATGGGGGATTTCCGCTACAGGATGCTCGCTTTCCGCGGGGCGGGCGCTGAGCCTCCTCGGCGCACAAAAGCATTGCGCCTGTGGGGTCTCACCTGTCCCGCTAGTCCCGCAGGAGTCGAGCACCTTCCGCTTCAATCAACTAAGTGTGGTTTTTTATACAATAATTCTTTCAAAAACAACAATCTTTGAGAAAAGAGCCTTTCAATAAAATAAGCTGCCGCTAAAATTTGATTGCCAATTTAACGGACTTTTTGAACTTCCTCAAAGAATGAAAGGGATTTGTATCTCTTCATAGAATACTACATAATTAAAGCTTGTTTATAAGAAGGATATGAATGAGCTTGCTTTGCATCATACTTAATTATAAGTTTCTTAAATTAATCCATCAAATATATATCCTCAAGTCATAAACTGACGGTCAGTTACGAATTTTGTAAAAGAAGTACTTTTGGACTATCTTTTATTGACGTCCGTCCCTTGAAGGAATGGAGGAATTAGCTTGGATTTTCAAAAGCTGGATCCAAATTCATTAGATGTCATTCTTGACAGGACAATGGAGAGTATTAACGCAAGCAAATCGAAATTGTTCGAAATTGGAGAGCATTCGCATGATGAATGCCATAAGATTAATAATCAACTTCAATTACTGAGAGAAGAATTGGAAATCGTACAAAGCCAAAGACAGGATCGACTTCAAAAAGATCGAGTTGCTCGTGCAGCGCTTGTGAAGATCAGTAAGAACTTTCATGACTATGGTGAGCCTGAGATAAGAAATGCCTATGAACAAGCTTCAGAAGCCCAGATACAGCTTTCTGTAAGTATGGAAAAGGAAACTCGCTTGAAAGATCAAATTGCTGATCTTGAACAGCGTATTGGTTCCCTTCAGAATACATCTGAAAAAGCGGAGTCTTTTATGAGCCAAATATCCACCGTCCTGAGCTATCTAGGCGGTGAACTTAGACTCTATGGCGAAGTTATTGAAGATGCTAAAAGAAAGCAGGAGTATGGCCTTCGAATTATTGAAGCGCAAGAAGAGGAAAGAAAACGTCTATCCAGGGAAATTCATGATGGTCCAGCTCAAGTTCTTGCGAATGTTTTATTAAGATCGCAGTTAATCGAACGAATTTATGAGAAGAAGGGCAAAGATGAGGCGTTTAAGGAAATTAAGGATATGAGAACCTTAATTGAGGATGCCTTAAAAGAAGTAAGACGACTGATTTACGATCTTCGTCCAATGGCACTGGATGATTTAGGACTAGTTCCTACGTTGTTGAAATATTTAAACAAAGTTGACGATCGATCGGATGCTCGAATCTTCTTTGATTATTACGAAGGAATTCAACGATTACATGTTCGACTTGAGGCAGCGATCTTTCGTCTTGTACAAGAAGCCGTGCAAAATGCATTGAAGCATGCACGGGCCAGTGAAATAACTGTTGACCTGAGTCTTGATGGTGATAAGATTGTGGTAGCGATTCAAGATAATGGAATTGGTTTTGACGTGAAAGTTCGTAAAGACCAGTCTTTTGGATTAATCGGGATGAAAGAACGCGTCGGTTTATTAAATGGTACGATTCAGGTTCAATCAACGCCGAACAAGGGTACATATATATTAATTAGAATTCCGATACATGAACAGGAGGGCGTTTAAACGATGTATGCAGCTAAAACCAAAACAAAAATTATTATAATAGATGACCATCGCTTGTTTCGCGAGGGAGTTAAACGTATTTTAGACATGGAAGATGATTTTGAAGTAATCGCTGAAGGTGACGATGGAGATGAAGCACTTCGCCTTGTAGAAGATCATAAGCCAGATGTTGTATTAATGGATATTAATATGCCGCACGTGAATGGTGTGGAAGCAACAAGACAACTTATTGAGCAAGTTCCAGAAACGAAGGTCATTATTTTGTCGATTCATGATGATGAAACGTATGTTACACATGCAGTCAAGACGGGTGCGGCAGGGTATCTACTTAAAGAAATGGATGCCAATTCTCTCGTAGAAGCCGTGAAGGTGGTTGCTTCTGGTGGTGCTTACATCCATCCCAAAGTTACACATAATCTTGTCAATGAGTATCGCCGACTTGCAACGGAAGGGAAAAGACCTTCATCTCAGATTGGCTATAAAGAAGTGGAGTATCGCAAACCACTTCACATTCTGACCCGTCGGGAGTGTGAAGTACTACAACTCCTAACGGATGGGAAAAGTAATCGCTCGATCGGTGAGGATCTGTTCATTAGCGAAAAGACAGTTAAAAACCATGTATCGAATATTCTTCAAAAGATGAATGTAAATGATCGCACTCAAGCGGTTGTTGAAGCAATCAAAAAAGGTTGGGTGAAGGTGCGCTGATGCGCATCTTCTTTTTTAGGTCATTCGAGAAATCAACAATATAAGCTAACTTCGTTTCCTTTTTAGAAGTTTTGTTGATGGGAAGGAATACAAAAAAGAACCTCCATATTTTTTGGAGGTTCTTTTGACAGAAGATTTCATCTACCCTTAATGGGCAAAGTTGGTTCAACTAATCATTAGAAACGAATTTCACTTTATGCGCGCTTTGCGCCTAAGTAACGTGGAGCCCAGTAAGTGTTATCCATGTCACTGATCGTTACACCGTAAGAAGAAGAACAGTGGATGAACTGACCGTTACCGATGTAAATTCCTGCGTGCGATGGTCCTGATTTATATGTTTCAAAGAAAACAATATCCCCAGCAGATGGTGAAGAAACACTGTCTGATGCATTCCAGATGCTTGCTACAGTACGTGGAATAGAATCACCTGATTTGTTAAATACGTATTGTAGGAAACCGCTGCAGTCAAATCCTGATGGGCTTGTTCCTGCCCATACATATGGAACACCGATATATTGTTTAGCAATTGATACGACGGATGAATTAGAAGTTGATGCACTCTTCACTTGTGAAGAAGAAGAGCTAACAGATGAACCTGAAAGTGCAGCGAATGTATTTGATCCAGCAATTCCGTCAACGCTCAAGCCATTTGCGCTTTGGAAGTTACGGACTGCTTGTACTGTAATTGAACCGTAGATTCCATCGACAGAATAGTTGTAATATCCTTTTGATTTAAGTTCACTTTGAAGATTCGTTACACTTTGTCCACGATCGCCGAAACGAAGTGTGCTGCTGTATGTATTAGAAGAGCTGCTTGATTTAGATGAAGAGGAACCTTTCAATGCGCTTACTGTTTGTGGACCTACAACTCCATCAACGCTAATTCCTGCTTTGCGTTGGAAATCACGTACGCCATCTTCAGTAATGTTTCCGAAATATCCAGTTGCTGTATGGTAGTCAAAATATCCTTTATCGTCTAGTACGTTTTGAAGTTCAGTTACGTCAGAATTGCTCATGCCATTGTAAAGAGTACGATCGCCTAATGCTGCTTCACTTACGTTTGGTGCTAATAAAAGAGTACCTGCGAGTGTAGTAGTGATCACGACTTTCTTAAACATATTATAATTCCCCCTGATTTATAAGTTTAAACATTTTATTTTCTCTATCACGATTGCTAGTTTACATGATTGAGATAACAGGACTATGAACATAACATTACAATCTTGTAACAGAATAACTGTCTAAATTACTAAAAGGTGCTTTTTACGACAAAGATATTAAAAAATATGAGGGATAATGGTTGACATTTTTTGTGAAAAATATTATAAGCTTTTGTTGGCACAATCACTAAAATACTCTATCATTAACTTGACTGAGTATAGATAAATGGCACATGTCACTATTTGATTGAAAAGAGGCGTTTATATGAAAAGAGTTGCTATTGTGACAGATAGTACAGCGTACATACCTGGAAACTTACGAAATGAATATGAAGTTACAATGGTTCCACTAAGTGTGATTTTCGAAAATGAAGCATATTTAGAAGAAAAAGAGATCCAGGCAGAAGACTTCTTTGAAAAGGTGAAGACACAGAGTGAACTACCTAAAACCTCTCAGCCCTCTATAGGAAGTTTTGTTAAAGCATATGAAGAGTTAGCAAAAACTCATGAAGAGATTATTACGATTACCCTTTCAAGTGGGATTAGCGGAACTTATCAGTCCGCTCATTCTGCCGGCAATATGATTGAAGGCGTAAATTGTTATGTGTTCGATTCCGAGATCAGTTGTATGATGCAAGGTTTTTATGTTTTGGAAGCCGCTCGCATGGCGCAGGATGGTTACAATAGTGATCGAATATTAGATAGATTAAATGAGATAAAAGGTCAGGGATCAAATGCATATTTTCTTGTGAATGATTTGAGCCATCTGCATAGAGGTGGGAGATTAAATGCAGCTCAGCTCGTTGTTGGAAACCTTTTGCAAATCAAGCCAGTCCTAACGTTTGAGGACAAAAAAATTGTCCCATATGAAAAAATTAGAACGAGGAAGAAAGCTTTAAACAAAATTTTGTCACTTTTCGATGAAGCTGCTAGTAGTGGTGCACCTATTAACGCAACGGTGATTTATGCAACTAATAAAGATGAGGCTGAAGCTCTTAAAGCAGAATTAGAAAACAAATATTCAAATGTTACTGTGATAGTAAGCTACTTCGGTCCTGTAATAGCAACTCACCTTGGTGAAGGGGCACTAGGCCTGGGATGGTACAGACCATGATCATTCCTTTTGAAAGGGGAGCAAATCAATGAGGTTTGCTTCTCAATTAGTAAACGATCGAGTTGTATATACACCCGAACCATTCGCTATACCCCCTCATTCGGCATCGTTTTATCCTATTGGTCATTTCAACTCCTTCCCAATTCACCCGTTTAATGCTGATTTCCAACCAGATGATAAACTTATCCAGTTCATCCAGGGACGACATCTTTTACGCGATGAGATCCCTTATTCACTCGTTACTCTTCACGAGCACTATCTAAATGGTCATATTCATATGGAAGCGGGCATTCAATTTATCAATGGAAAATCGACGTGCACCAGGTGTGGGAGTGCCCAATCACTCTCGTTCTTCTCTTGTGCTCGTTGTAAATGTAGTGATTGTAGCTATTGTAGAAATTGTATTGTGATGGGAAAGGTTACTTCTTGTTCGCCGCTCTACTCTGCAACGATTCAAAACCCAGAGGAGACCCCTAACTTCTCATTGTCATGGAATGGGACGCTCTCAAGTGGACAATTGGAAGCATCTCATGCTGTCAAAAGTGCCATCGTAAATCATAGAAACCTTCTAGTATGGGCGGTGTGCGGAAGTGGGAAAACAGAAGTCTTGTTCAGAGGATTAGAAGAAGCGCTCTTACAAAATAAAACCATTTGCATTGCAACACCTAGAACTGACGTCGTCCACGAATTGACTCCTCGGCTTCAAAAAGTTTTTCCAGATGTTAAACTTTCCTCTCTATATGGAGGGCATTCTCATCCAACTTCACGCTTTGTTATATCAACGACACATCAATTAATACGGTTTAAAGAACACTTTGATGTAATGATCATTGATGAAGTAGATGCCTTTCCTTTCAACCATGATCCTTCACTCCTATATGCGGTTGAAAAAGCAAGAAAAATTAATAGTTCCCTCGTATACCTAACAGCTACTCCTTCATCTAGTATGTTGAATCAAACAACACGTCAGGAGTTAGATTATGTTCGCATTCCTGCCCGATTTCATGGATTTCCGCTACCAGTGCCTTCTTTTAAGTGGATAGGAAATTGGAGGAAAGGAATAAAGAAAAAACGCCTCCCGAAGGTCTTTCTGGAATGGACAAATGAACAAGTGAGAGCGGCCAAACCCGTCCTACTCTTTCTTCCCTCAATTAAAATGATTGATAAAGCAAAGAATCTTTTATTAGAAGAGAATATACCCTGTGAATCGGTTCATTCTGAAGATCATGACCGTACGGACAAAGTGCTTCGTTTTCGAAGGAAGGAAATACCTGTGTTACTGTCCTCAACGATTCTTGAAAGAGGGATAACGATTGAAAATATTTCTGTAGGAGTACTGGGTGCTGAAGATGATGTTTTTACTGAAAGTGCGCTTGTACAAATTGCGGGAAGGGCAGGAAGAAGTGCTGCTTTTCCTGATGGCGATATTTGCTTTTTTCATTTCGGTCGTACGAAAGCAATGGTTTCTTCAGTCCGACATATTACAAAAATGAATAAAGAAGCGGAGGAAAAAGGATGGCTCACTCGGAAAAGTGCGTCTGGTGTGGAGAAGATGTAAGCATGAGGATTTCATGGCGTATTATGCTAGGGATTAAGGATGAACTGGATATTTGTGAGGAATGCCATTCATGTCTTGTTCCCATAACCGGGGAGCTTTGCTTGAAGTGTGGGCGTCCCCTAGCTAAGCTTAACGTTAATTATGTGAAGGATCATCATTGCTCTGATTGTATGAGATGGAAAACAAGCGGGTGGGGAGATATTCTTTTGAATAACAAGTCATTTTTTGAGTACAATGATTTTTTGAAACGTGTGCTAGCACTCTATAAATTTCGTGGTGATGTAGAAGCGGGGAGAGTCTTTTCGAACAAGTTTCAGAATGAAATAAAAAACGCCTATCGGAACGTTGACATGGTCATTCCAATCCCATCTAGCGAAGAGAGACTTTATGAAAGAGGATTTAATCAATGTCATGTATGGCTCGAAGGAACTTTATATGATCAGAAACATTTCTTACGCCGTATTAAGAATGAAGAAAAACAAAGTAAAAAATCAAGAAATAAACGAATGAACCGGACAGAAGAGATGTTTGAAGTCCCATTACACTCGGGCATAAGAGGTGGAAAGATACTCTTGATTGATGATTTGTATACGACAGGAGCGACCATACATTATGCTGCCAAAGCTCTCAAACATTCCGGTGCTTCTGAAGTATATTCTCTTACACTTTGTCGAGGATAAATCCTTATGTCGAAAAACTATTGTGAAAACGCCTTCATTCGAGTGATATCAACAAAAAAACCCCTTTGACAGTACGTTAGCGCAGGCTTATAGTTAATTTATGGTGTAGCCATGAAGATTTTTGAAGGGAATGTTGAACAAGATGCAGGGAAAAGTAAAATGGTTTAACAATGAAAAAGGTTTTGGATTTATTGAAAGAGAAGATGGCGATGATGTATTCGTTCACTTTTCTGCAATCAGCGGCGAAGGGTTCAAGTCTCTAGAAGAAGGTCAAACTGTTGAATTTGAAATCGTTGAAGGCGCTCGTGGTCCACAGGCTGCTAACGTAGAAAAAGTATCTTAAATTAAAATCCAACCACTAAAGTCCTATCATTCGATAGGGCTTTTTATTTTATCACAAGGCTCTTTTCTTAAACATTGTTGCTATAAGAGTGGGGGGATTTCCGCTACAGGATGCTCGCTTTCCGCGGGGCGGGCGCTGAGCCTCCTCGGCGCACAAAAGCATTGCGCCTGTGGGGTCTCACCTGTCCCGCTAGTCCCGCAGGAGTCGAGCACCTTCCGCTCCAATCAGCTAAGTGTGGTTCTTTATACAATATTTCTTTCAAAAACAACAATCTTTGAGAAAAGAGCCTATCACAAAGTGATCTGGAACAATCATGTAATGCACCAGGTGAGTACGTGAGTGTCTAGGCAATGTTATTGTGCGGCATTGAATTAAGCATAGCTGAAAAGCGAGTGAAATTAAGGTTTCACTAAAAAGAGATAAAATCAAGAAATCAAAAATATTAGCTTACATCGCTGAAAATGTAAAAAAATGTCGTATTTGAGGATGTTTTGTGAAAAAAACGTAAAAATAATTGTGATTTTTTAAAGTTTATAGAGGGTAATGGGTGGGGTATAACGAATAATATAGTTATAGCATGGAAGGAGGAGTGCCACATGATGAATTTCAACATCCGTGGTGAAAACATTAAGGTTACACCTGCAATGAGAGAATATACTGAGAAGAAGGTAAGTAAGCTTGAAAGGTATTTCGATACTCCACCTAATTCTGATGTTCATGTAAATATGAAGGTATACAACGATCAGCAAATGATTGAAGTAACCATTCCGATGCCTAATCTTCTTCTTAGGGCTGAAGAGGAACACCAAGATATGTATGCAGCAATTGATTTAGTTGTTGAAAAACTTGAGCGACAAATTCGCAAGCATAAGACAAAAGTTAACCGCAAATTCCGTCAGGAAGGCAGCGTTAAATATATGTTCCGCGATGAACTAAACCCAACGACTACAAGCGTTGCTGAAGCTGAGAATGAAGATGACGATTTAGAAGTAGTGAAGACAAAGCGCTTTACATTCAAACCAATGGACGTCGAGGAAGCTATTCTTCAGATGGACATGCTTGGTCACAGCTTTTTCGTTTTTTCAAATGCAGTAACTGGAAGTACTGGCGTAGTCTACCGTCGTAAAGATGGCAAATACGGTCTAATTGAACAGGATTAAAGAATAAATATAAGAGGGCAGGGGGAAACCCTTGCCCTTTTTGTGCGGGATTCATTTTATTTCACAGTAGTCCTGATGAAGTTAACAAAAAGAGTATCGCTTCATTAACACCCTTTATAAGGACTGAGCTTTTTTTAACTTTCTTGTGCCTCCAGCAAGTAATTGTTAAAATAACTACATAGTATGAAAAATAATAGGTATAGTTAGATAAATGATATAGCACTCTACTGACAACAAAAGAGGAGCGTTTTTATGAAAGGTTTATTACGTAAGATTATTCCAAATGGCAACGAGCGGCAGGTTAGCCGTCTGCAGAAAATGGCAGATCAAGTTGAATCATATGCTGATGAGATGAAGAAATTATCGGATGACCAGCTTCGAGGTAAGTCAGAAGAATATAAAGAACGAATTGAGAAGGGTGAAAAGCTCGACAAACTTTTGCCGGAAGTATATGCAACGGCTCGTGAAGCATCAGAGCGTGTTCTTGGTATGCGCCCATTTCCTGTGCAAATTATGGGTGCGATTGCTCTTCACGAAGGAAATATCGCTGAGATGAAAACAGGTGAAGGTAAAACCCTGAGTGCGACGATGCCTGTTTATCTTAATGCTTTAACTGGTAAAGGTGTCCACGTTATTACTGTCAATGAATACCTGGCTAAACGTGATGCAGAAGAAATGGGAGAACTTTATCAGTTTCTTGGTTTAACAGTCGGACTGAACATTAGTGGACTGTCAAAAGAAGAGAAAGCAGAGGCGTACGCAGCAGATATTACGTATGGTACGAATAATGAGTTTGGTTTTGATTACTTGCGTGACAACATGGTCCTTTATAAGGAAGAAATGGTCCAACGTCCACTTCACTATTCGATTATTGATGAAGTTGACTCCGTGTTGATTGATGAAGCGAGAACACCTCTTATCATTTCTGGAAGTGCCGAGAAGTCAACTACTCTATATATCCAGGCGAATCAGTTTGTTCGCACGTTAAAAGAGGAAGAAGACTATAACGTAGATATTAAAACTAAAAACGTTCAATTAACAGAAGATGGGATTACAAAAGCAGAACGCTTTTTCTCCATTGAGAACTTATATGATTATAAACACGTTCAATTAAATCATCACATTAACCAGGCCATGAAAGCGAATTTCATTATGCAACTTGATATGGATTATGTCGTCCAGGAAGAGGAAGTTGTTATCGTTGACTCCTTTACAGGCCGTTTGATGGCTGGGCGTCGTTATAGTGATGGGCTTCACCAGGCGATTGAAGCAAAAGAAGGTCTCGTCATTCAAAGAGAAAGTATGACCCTTGCTACTATTACATTCCAGAACTATTTTAGAATGTACGAAAAGCTTTCAGGTATGACGGGTACGGCTAAAACAGAAGAAGAAGAATTTCGTAACATTTACAACATGAACGTTATCGCGATTCCGACGAACAGACCGATTGCACGGATGGATTATCCAGATCTTGTTTATAAATCCACGAACGGTAAGTTCCATGCTCTTGCAAAAGAAATCGAAGAGCGGCATAAGAATGGACAACCTATTCTAGTCGGTACGGTAGCTGTAGAAACATCTGAATTGATTTCCCAATTCCTAAAGAAACGCGGAATTCCACATAATATATTGAATGCAAAGAATCATGCTCGGGAAGCAGAAATTATTGAATCCGCTGGTCAAAAAGGAGCCGTTACCATTGCTACAAATATGGCCGGTCGCGGTACGGACATTAAGCTTGGGACTGGTGTTATCGACCTTGGTGGACTCTTCATTCTAGGGACTGAACGTCATGAAAGTAGACGAATTGACAATCAGCTCCGTGGTCGTTCTGGACGTCAGGGAGATCCGGGTGAATCAAGATTTTATATTTCGATGGAAGATGAACTGATGCGTCGATTTGGTTCAGATAATATGATGAACATGATGAATCGTCTTGGAATGGAGGAAGATCAACCGATTGAGTCGAAGCTTGTTTCAAGAGCGGTCGAATCAGCGCAAAAACGAGTTGAAGGGAACAACTATGATGCTCGTAAGCAGCTTCTTCAATACGATGACGTCATGAGACAGCAACGTGAAATTATTTATGCTCAACGGGCTGAGGTTCTTGAATCTGATAATTTACGTGAAATCGTAGAAACCATGATTACTTCTGTCATTACGCGGATTGTTGATGCGCATACAGGTGATGAAGACATTCAAGAGGAATGGGACCATCAAGCGATCATCGATCATGCGAAAGGAATCTTCCTTCAAGAGGGGCAGGTAACTGCTAAAGATATTAAAGGCCTTGATAAAGAGGAAATCGTAGAGCTTCTTGTTGAGAAAATGACAGTGAATTACGATGAGAAAGAAGCTGCTTTTGAACCTGAACGTATGCGTGAGTTTGAGAAAGTTATTCTTCTCCGCAGTGTTGATCGCAAATGGATGGATCATATTGATGCGATGGATCAGCTTCGTCAAGGTATTCATTTGAGAGCATACGGTCAAAACGATCCTCTTCGTGAGTACCAATTTGAAGGTTTTGAAATGTTTGAGGATATGGTAACGGAGATCGAAGAAGAAGTGGCGACTTACATTATGAAAGCACAGATTGAAAGCAATCTGAAGCGTGAAAAAGTAGCTGAAGGAAAAGCGGTAAATCCGAAAGAAGAAGGTAGCACCAAGCCAAAGCCTGTGAAGAAGAAACAGGATATTGGTCGCAACGATCCTTGTCCTTGCGGAAGCGGTAAGAAATATAAGAATTGTCACGGCAAAGGAGAATAATGTGCCTGCCGGGCAGGTGTTCAAAGACGAACACCTGCCTATTCTATGTAAACTAACAAAGTTGAGGTGTAAGCGATGGAAATGCATGAAATCCGCTCAGAATTGAACACGATAGAAACACGATTAAATGACTTTAGGGGGTCTCTTTGACCTCGAAAATAAGAGAGCTCGCATTGATGAATTAGATATACAAATGACTGATCCAGACTTCTGGAATGATCAGAATGCAGCGCAGAAAGTAATTAATGAATCTAATGCTTTGAAGGATGCAGTCAATGAATTTGATTCACTTCATGAAAGTTACGAGAACCTTGAAGTGTCATATGAGCTCGTTAAAGAAGAAAATGATCAAGAACTATTTGAAGACCTAGAAAGTGAAATTAAAGAGCTGAAAAAAGCACTAAATAACTTTGAATTAACGTTATTACTTAGTGAAGAACATGATAAGAACAACGCTATTCTTGAGCTCCATCCAGGTGCTGGCGGTACAGAGTCCCAAGACTGGGCGTCCATGCTCCTTCGCATGTATACTCGTTATGGCGAGAAAAAAGGATTTAAAGTAGAAACGCTTGATTATCTACCTGGTGATGAAGCTGGAGTAAAAAGCGTCACGCTTAATTTCAAAGGACATAACGCATATGGATATCTAAAAGCTGAGAAAGGCGTTCATCGTCTCGTTCGTATCTCACCTTTCGATTCAAGTGGTCGTCGTCATACTTCTTTTGTATCCTGTGAAGTAATGCCAGAATTTAACGAGGAAATTGAAATTGACATACGAACGGAAGATTTAAAAATCGATACGTATCGTGCAAGTGGTGCTGGTGGACAGCATATTAACACGACAGATTCGGCTGTCCGAATCACCCACCTTCCTACAAAAGTAGTTGTAAGTTGTCAGGGAGAGCGGTCGCAAATTAAAAACCGCGAACAGGCAATGAAAATGTTGAAAGCTAAACTATATCAATTACGAATAGAAGAACAAGAAGCAGAGCTCGATGAGATCCGTGGCGAACAGAAAGAAATTGGTTGGGGCAGCCAAATTCGTTCTTATGTTTTCCACCCTTATAGCATGGTGAAAGATCACCGAACCAATATGGAAGTTGGTAATACACAATCCGTCATGGACGGTGACCTTGATCCGTTTATTGATGCGTATCTCCGTTCCCGATTAAATGAAAATAACTAAATCGAAACCCCCTCCTTGAATTATAGGAGGGGGTTTACTTGAGAGGTGCAACATAGGAAAACACATATGATTTCACATTATAAATCACAGAGAAACTCACATGCTAATTCACACTGGTTTAAATCTACAATATTTCGAGATGTTTGTGTGGAGATAAGGTCCTCCGGGGGATGACTCGCTTTCCGCGGGGCATGCGCTGAGCCTCCTCAGGCTCCGCCTTCCGGGGTCTCACCTATCATGCTCATCCCGCAGGAGTCTCGCCATCCCCCTCGGGACCTTGCCGAAGTAGGCGCTCGAAATCTTTCTTGTGACTTTCTAGATGAAAATGGATGACAACGTAACTTTTAGACTACTATCAAAACGTTTTTCTCCTATGTCATCAGCTCCATCATAGTTGAGTTTTGAAATTAGATCCTCATCTATATCGGAGCTTTAATGGAATAACAAAATTGATTATGTTAGCTTACATTGTTGATTTCTCGATTTTTGACTCATTCACCCTGCTCAGGCGATTGGCCATCACAGGGCGTAAATGAGCCAAAAATCAACACCGCTCATTAACATAGCCACAAAATTAAAAGAGCTTGGAATGGCATATCGCCCCCAAGCTCTATTTTTGTGTGCTTTCATAAATGAATTAGCCTGTGAATTGTGCTCTGATTTTACGTTTTGCACCCCTGAAGTAAATTCGTTAGAAATATAGGAGGGTTTTTAAATTTGACAGTATAGAGTTATCTACGAGAGGAGATCGAAAAGATGGACAGTGGGGAGGACAAAATTCATGATTTAAATAAAAATGGGCAAATTAAACGCGTAGGAACAGGGCACTTCAACATGATAACGCGCTGCTACAATGCGGTTTACACCCTTTAGGACCGGTGATATACTACTGAAGGATTTTGCCGGAAAACCGGCAGTGACGAAAATCATAGAAGTAAGTGAGTGAATGCCATTATGATCGCAACGTTAGCGAAGTTTACAGCAAGAAAAGTTTCACCATCTCACATGGTGCTAGAGTACATAAGCGTTATGATTGGCTCAGCTATAGTAGCCATCGCTTTCAATCTCTTTCTTCTACCAAACAGTATTGCATCTGGAGGGGTAAGTGGAATTAGTACCATAACAAAAGGCCTTTTTGATTGGAAACCGGCCTACGTTCAGTGGGCATTTAATATTCCACTTTTCATTAGTGGATTAATTTTTCTTGGAAAAAAATACGGTCCTAAAACACTGGTCGGTACTTTATTTCTACCTTTTGTTGTTAAAATAACCGAAAATGTCGAACCTGCTACAACAGATCCTTTATTAGGTGCTTTATTTGGAGGACTTGGTGTTGGACTGGGCCTTGGAATTGTATTTAGAGGAAAAGCTTCAACTGGGGGGACAGACCTTGCCGCTCAAATAGTAAATAAATATAGTGGCATTTCTCTTGGAACATGTGTCTTTATGATTGATGGATTTATTGTAGTAGCTTCAGCTTTTGTTTTCAGTCTTGAGGAAGCTCTCTATGCGCTAATTGCAATGTACCTAACTGGTAAGACGATCGATGTCGTTCAGCTAGGGCTAGGCTATTCTAAAATGGCGCTAATTATCTCTGACAAAGAAGAAGAATTACGAGAAGGCATTATTACCGTCGTTGACCGGGGTGTTACAAGGATATCCGGTCAGGGAGGCTACACGAATGATAAACGACCGATTCTGATGGTTGTGGTCGCGCAAAATGAAGTTACAAAATTAAAAGAGCTTGTTAAAGGCGTAGACCCATCAGCCTTTGTAATTGTATCGAATGCCACTGAAGTGCTCGGTGAAGGTTTTAAAAGAGAATAAGCAGGTAATAGTAACGACGAATAGATCAATTAATAATAGAGGTGAAATGATGAAAAAGTGGATGAGTATTTTGCTTGGATTGCTTCTTCTATTTAGTCTAGCTGCGTGTGGTACTGGCAATAATAGTGGAAATCAAAGTAATAGTACGGCTAACGAAGAGTCGTCAGATGGTGACAGCGAATCAGCAGGAGAGTATGATGCTGAAGCAGCTAAGGCAACCTATAAGGCAAATTGTCTGAGCTGTCACGGTGATAATCTACAAGGAAAAGTTGGTCCGAAATTAGCGGACATCGGGTCTCGTCTTTCAAAAGATGAAATCCTTACAACGATTCAGAATGGTAAAGGTCAAATGCCCAGTAACATTCTCAACGGGGACAAAGAAAAAGAAGAAAATGTCGCGAATTGGTTAGCGGATATGAAATAATGAGAAGAGAGCACTCGCAAAGCGAGTGCTCTCTTCTGTAAATACGTAACGAAAGACAAACAAGACTTTGTTAAAGAGATATTTTAGATGAAGGATATGTTAGCTAGTTTTGTTGATTTCTGGATTGTTGGAATAAATGAGCCGAAAATCAACACCATCTATTACTATAACCTGGAAGAAAATCAAATAAATTTTCTTGATTGTGTAACTTTTCATAAAATATTAAGCCATTATTGCAGAAGATGTCATATTAAGTTGACCTTGAAACAAAAATGTAATAAAAATTTGTCTTAATATAGCGAATTTCTTTGTTATAATATCTTCAGATGTAAAGGAACTATTCAACAACAAACTTAATTTAAATAACCTAACTCCTAAGAATTTGCATCGAGAATTTAAGCAAGTAGGAAGTGGTACTTTTGATCGAAATGAAAGATATTTGGAAAACATACAACAATGGCATTAAGGCCATAAATGGAATTGACATTAAAATTGACAAAGGCGAGTTTGTTTACATAGTTGGGCCAAGTGGAGCAGGTAAATCCACTTTTATGAGAATGATGTATCGGGAAGAAAAGCCTACAAGTGGAACAATCGTCATTAACGGAAAAGACGTTGGAAAGATGAAGAATAAGCATGTCCCGAAGCTACGTCGTGAAATCGGCGTTGTTTTTCAGGATTTCAAACTTCTTCCAAGGTTAACGGTTTATGAAAACGTCGCTTTTGCTCTTGAAGTCATTGAAGAAAGCAAAGCAGCTACTCGGAAACGAGTCATGGAAGTTCTTAGTCTCGTTAATTTGAAAAACAAAGCAAGGTTTCTGCCAGATGAACTTTCTGGAGGGGAACAGCAGAGGGTTTCAATAGCAAGAGCGATCGTCAATAACCCCAATATTTTACTGACAGATGAACCGACTGGTAATCTGGATCCAGAAACAGCTTGGGGTATTATGGATTTATTAGATCAAATCAACAATCGCGGTACAACTGTTATTATGGCAACTCATAATAAGGATATTGTTAATACATTCAGAAAACGAGTTATTGCAATTGATGGCGGTTTGGTAACCCGTGATGAAGCAAGAGGTGAATACGGGTATGAAAATTAGAACGTTCGGTCGTCATGGAAAAGAAGGTTTCAAGAATCTCGGTCGAAACGGCTGGATGACTTTCGCTTCGATTTCAGCGGTAACCGTTACTCTACTTCTTGTTGGGGTTTGTCTTGCATTGTTGTTAAACTTGAACGCGTTTGGTGATCAGCTTGAAAGCGATGTTGAAATAAGCGCTTTTATTGATTTAACTGCTAAGCAAGACCAGCAGGATGAGTTAAAGAGTCAAATTGAAAATATTCCCGAAGTTGAATCAGCCAAATTCCAGTCCAAAGAAGAAGGGCTGGATAAATTGATCGAAAACCTTGGGGATGAAGGTGAAGTATTTGAGTCTCTCAAAGAGGAAAACCCTTTGAGCGATGCCTTTTTAATCAAAACCCAAAATCCTCAAGACGTTAATAAGGTTGCTGAAGAAGTAAAGCAGCTAGATAATGTACAAGATGTTGAGTTTGCTGAAGATACTGTAAACCGACTCTTCAAAGTACTTGAAATAGCTAGAAATGTAGGTTTGGCACTTGTAATAGGATTACTATTCACAGCTATGTTCCTTATTTCAAACACTATTAAACTAACAATTGTTGCCAGAAGTCATGAGATTGAAATTATGAAGCTAGTAGGTGCCACAAATTGGTTCATTCGCTGGCCGTTTCTCATTGAAGGAATCTTGATTGGAATATTAGGAGCACTTATTCCGATTGGCATTTTAATATATGGCTATTATTATCTCATTGAATTAATAGCTAACCGTTTTCCAACTTTTATTATTGACTTGCTTCCGGTAACACCATTTGTTTATCAGCTGTCAGGGCTCCTTGTAGTTCTTGGTGTCATTATCGGAGTTTGGGGAAGTCTTACCTCGATGCGTAAGTTCTTGAAGGTTTAGTAAATAGAATATCAGATAAATAGATTGATCTATTTTGGGGGAGGAACAAAGATTGAAGAGTAAATTAATAGCAACGGTACTGACAGTAACACTGGGAATCAGTGGATTATCAACTGCTGCACTACCACAAACAGCTAACGCAGCAAATCTAGATGATCAGTTGAATGATGTGAAAGACAAGCAGACAACGAATGAGCAGGAATTAAAGAAAAAAGAATCTGAACTTGCTGATGTTAAGTCACAACAGGAAGATGTACGTTCTGAAATTGAGCGTCTTGATAAGGAAGTAGCTGAAACAGATGATAAAATTTCCGCTAAAGAAAATGAAATCAATGAAACAAACGCTCAAATCGACCAGCTTAAAAAAGATATTGCTGAACTAGAAGATCGCATTGCTGAACGCGATAAGCTTTTAAAAGACCGCGTTCGTTCCATGCAACAAAACGGTGGTGGAACAGTAGACTACATGGAGGTACTACTAGGAGCTACGGATTTTGGGGACTTGGTAGAACGTGTTCTAGCTCTTAATACGATCGCTGATCAGGACAAAAAAATTCTTGAAGAGCATAAAGCGGACAAGCAGGCGGTAGAAGAAAAGAAAGCAGAAGTTGAAGATAAGTTAGCGTCGCTTGAAGAGAACAAAGCTGAACTTCAAGAACTTAAGAATGAACTAGATGCTAAGAAAGCTGAAAAAGATAAACTCATGAAGTCCCTTGAAGAAGAAGAAGGCGAGCTTCATAATCATATGATGAACTTGAATGAAACAGCTGAGCTTTTAGCAGCGCAAGAAAAGGCAGTAAAGCAGGAGATTCAGCGTGCAGAAGAAGCTGCTCGCAAAGCTGAAGAAGAACGTAAAGCAGCAGCGGCTAAGGCGGCTAAAGAAAAAGCAGCAGCGGAAGCAAAAGCGAAAAAAGAAGCGAAAGCAGCCAAAGCAGCGAGTTCCAATTCTACCAGCTCAAGCAGTTCTAATTCAGCACCAGCTCCTACTCCCGCACCAGCACCATCTAGCAGTGCCATGTTACAATGGCCAGCGGCTGGACCTGTAACATCAGGATTCGGCGGAAGATGGGGCAAAATGCATGAAGGAATCGACATTGCACAAGGTGGAAGTAATCCCGTCTCTGCGGCAGCAGATGGTACGGTGTTAAGGTCATATAAATCTTCTTCATATGGAAATGTCGTATTCTTAACACATAGCATCAATGGGCAAATGTATACAACGGTTTATGCTCATATGCAAAATCGTGCTGTATCTACTGGTCAAACGGTTAGTGCAGGGACTTATCTTGGAACAATGGGTAACACTGGACATTCTACTGGCCAACATTTGCACTTTGAAGTTCACAAAGGTGCCTGGAATGCTAGCAAGTCAAATGCAGTTAATCCAATGAACTACCTTCCATAAGGTTTTAAGCGTTAATTGTACAAGCTTCTCCCCTCATACATTGAGATGGAAACATAATGAAAACAACTGAATCATATAGTACAATAAGATGAAAAGGCATCGCATCGTTAAGATGGGATGCCTTTTCCTTCAAATTAGAAGAGGTGAGTACAATGAAAATACAGGGGAAAGTTGTCGCTTTACTCGTAGTGATCGCCTTACTCATCGGTTCAGGTGGTACATACGCGGCGTTTGCTTTATTTCAGGACGAGCCAGAAGGAAGTGCACAGTCCATTTCACTCGGGTCAGGTAACGAAATAGAGACACAAGAACTGACGAAAATTAATAAGGCTTATGAATTGATTACTGATCGTTACGTTAGTGATGTGGATCAGAAGGACCTTCTTGATGGAGCTATCAAAGGGATGATCGATACTCTTGAAGATCCTTATTCTGTCTACATGGACCCTAAGACGGCTGAACAGTTCAGTCAATCACTCGGGTCATCATTTGAAGGAATCGGCGCAGAGGTAAATATGAGTGATGGTCGGGTTACTATTGTTTCTCCGTACAAAGACTCTCCTGCAGAAAAAGCTGGACTTCGCCCAAATGATAAAATTATGACGATAGATGGTGAGAGTACAGAGGGGCTAGATTTGTATGATGCCGTCTTAAAGATACGTGGTGAAAAAGGAACAATTGTTAAACTTGGGGTGCAACGCCCGGGGGTCTCTGATGTGATGGAAGTAAAAGTGACACGCGATGAAATACCAATTGAGACCGTGCATGCTGATACAATTGAGAAAAACGGTAAGAAAATCGGAATGCTCCAAATTACCTCTTTTTCAGAAGATACGGCTAAAAGCTTCTCGAAAGAGCTTGGAAAACTTGAGGATCAGGGAATAGATGGTTTAATTCTTGATGTTCGGAACAATCCGGGCGGGCTATTGAACGTTGTGTCTGATATGGCTGAAGAAATTATCCCTAACAGCAAGCCGTATGTTCAAATTGAGGATCGACAAGGAGAAAAACAAGGCTCAGTTTCTTCATTAGAAGAGAAGAAAGACTATCCAATTGTTGGCCTCATTGACCGTGGTAGCGCGTCTGCAGCAGAAATTCTTGCTGGTGCTCTTAAAGAAGCTGGAGGGTATGACCTAGTTGGAGAAAAGTCATTCGGTAAGGGGACAGTTCAATCGACGGTTGATCTAGGTGATGGTAGTAACATTAAACTCACGATGTACAAGTGGTTAACTCCTGACGGCAACTGGATTCATAAAAAAGGTATTGAGCCTACGGTAGAAGCAAAGCAGCCTGCTTACTTTTATGTGAACCCATTGTCATCAGATAAAACGCTTGAATTTGATCAGAACAATGAGCAAGTGGAATCGGCCCAGGTGATGCTTAAGGGACTAGGGTTTGAACCAGGTCGAACCGATGGGTATTTTAGCGATAAAACAGTTACAGCTGTAAAAGCATTTCAACGATCGAATGATTTAACGATATCCGGAAAAGTTGATGAGAAAACTGCACAGAAGCTTCAAGATAAAATCGTCGATTCCATTCGTGATCCTAAAAACGATGTACAGCTAGATACTGCTGTGGAACTTCTTGCTAAATAATTCAAAGAAGGAAATAAACTGTTGATGTCGAAACTATTCCGCAGGAAATCCTGCGGAATTTTTTTCTTACTCTATTAAGATTGGATTTTTAGGGATTGAAAAATAACTTAAAGAAAAGCATCTTACAATAATCGGAATGCCTTTCTAAGAGGATTACCTAACGAGCATGGAGGAGTAAATAATGGATACTTTCATTCTTTCGATACTTAAGGGGATTTTAAGCTTGTTTATGCACCCCCTTACGTATATCACCCTATTTGCAGCCTTTCTACTCGGTGTTTCACGAGTAAAGCGGGATAGACGAGATTTTCATACGCGCGTGCATGATGTACTGGATGACGTTGTTTTTGCAGTGATTCCGGGTTTAATCGTTGGCGCAGCTTTTATGGTACTCAACCTTTTTCTTGGCATTACAATTCCTTTTAGTGGGACGATTGCGATGACCCTTGGCGCATTTCTACTTTTAATTACTGGCCAAATCCGTTTCCTGTCTCCTGCTTTTGTAATGATTTTACCAGTTCTAGCAGCGCTTTTTTACACTCCAATCGACTTTGGAAGTGACATACTTAATTCCATGCAGGAGGGGATTGGATCCGTTTCAATGATCGCTCTTGTCCTATTGGGAGGTTTATTAGTATTCATGGAAGGGATCCTTATTTCAATGAATGCTGGAAAACAAACTTCACCACGACTAGTAGAAAGTAAGAGAGGAAAGATCGTAGGAGCACATGAAGTACAAAGGCTTTGGCTTGTTCCATTGTTTCTTTTCCTTCCAATTGGTAATGTCGAATCCCTCTCATGGTGGCCGCTTCTAGATTTTGGCGCTCAGACTTACGCGTTTATTCTGTTACCATTTCCGATTGGTTTTAGAAAACTCATCCACCATGCTTTACCTATGCCTGAGATGAAAAGCAATGGTCGGCAAGTGGCGCTACTTGGGGGAGGAACGGTTATTGTTGGCCTTGTGAGTTTTTTCATGAATAGTCATTGGATTGCACTAGTCATGCTAGGTTTAGCTGTGATTGGAAGAGCAAGTATTTTGCTGCTTCATCGCGGAAAGAACAAACCAGCTTACTTTAACGAACGTAATGAAGGGCTCGTTATTCTCGGAATTCTCCCGGGTTCACCAGCTGACCAAATGAATTTAAAGGTTGGAGAAGTGATTTCCAAGGTAAACGGTGTTTCATTGGGGAAGGGTGTCAGTTTGTATACGGCCCTTCAACGAAATGCCGCCTTCTGTAAAATGGAAGTGCTCGATTTTAATGGAGAAGTAAGATTTGAACAAAAAGCTCTTTATAATAATGCTCATCATGAACTTGGGTTATTGTTTGTGAAAGAAAGTCGGTTTACTCAAGTCGAAGAGGCTCAATAGTGTATGTAAGCAGAAGGCATCGGCCTTCTGCTTTTTTTAATTAACTAACGGAACAAAATGATTAAACCTCTTTTAGTGAAAGGCTCTTTTCTCAAAGATTGTTGTTTTTGAAAGAATTATTGTATAAAGAACCACACTTAGGTGATTGGAGCGGAAGGTGCTCGACTCCTGCGGGACTAGCGGGACAGGTGAGACCCCACAGGCGCAATGCTTTTGTGCGCCGAGGAGGCTCAGCGCCCGCCCCGCGGAAAGCGAGCATCCTGGAGCGGAAATTCCCCACTCTTATAGCAACAATGTTTACGAAAAGAGCCTAGTGAAAACATGAATCGGTTTCTATGCAAATTTGTTATAGGTTCTATTCAAGAAAAATATGGAATATGATAGAGGGTTTAATAGACTGCATGGTTGCGTTTACAGGAATTTTGATGCTCTTGTTTGTCTTTATTCTTCTTGCTACAATTTTGTCATTCTTAACATAAAGGAGCATGTCAAATGACTGGAGAAAAGCAGCTGCAGCAACAATTGATCGATCTAAATGAGAGAGAATTGAAGTTGCTTCAAAGTTTTGAAATAGAGCGTGAAACAATTATGAGTCAAATGCATTCCGGGAGTTCGGCGGTTGTATCGAAAGCTCCAGCTAACGAAATCGTAGAAATCCTTAAACGTTCTAAAGTTGGAATGGGACCACTCTACTTGTCAGACCTTCTGGAGAAGCATTATGGAATAGCGATTTCGAAATCTTCCCTTTTTGATGTTCTTTTAATGCTTTCAGAGTCGACGAACTATCCAATCAATCGTATTAGCGAACGAGGCTTTAAATATAGCGAAGAATCTATGTGAATATGAATCTTCGTTTCATCTATTGACGTTTATTAGATGAACAGGGGGTTCAAAAAGAAAGAGAAGGTGAGAGCATCATGACTAATGCTATAGGTAATGAAAATATGAAGTCAACGAATGAATCTAGAACTGCGAAAGCAACAGTAGTAAATCCTACTCATACGAATATGCATGGAACGTTATTTGGAGGTCAATTGATGGCTTTTATAGATGATGTTGCGCTAATTTCAGCAACTCGTCATTCAAGAAGACCTTGTGTAACTGCATCAACGGATTCTGTTGACTTTCTTCATCCAATCAATCAAGGGGACATTGTATGTCTTGAATCTATGGTAACTTGGACACATAAAACTTCTATGGAGGTTTTTGTGAAAGCTATTGCTGAGAAAATGTTCACCGGTGAACGTCATGTCGCTGCAACAGCTCTTCTAACATTTGTTGCTCTTGATGAAGAAGGAAATCCAGTGGAAGTTCCTGGTGTATATCCTGAAACGGAGGAAGAGAAGTTCTTAAACGAAACAGCGTTTGAACGGAAAGAGCTCCGCAAAGGAAGAAAAGGTGAAAGTCGTAAACTTGCTCGCGAGTTTGGAACACCTAAGCCATGGGATGCCTCTTCATACTCACACGTTTAAAAGGTAACACTTCTCTCTAAGTAGCCTCTTGTGCTGATTTGAAGCGAGATTTGCTCGCTCATCATAGCTTTCTCTCCCCTTTTTGTTGTAAGATGGAGTGAGAGTCTGTACTTAGAGAGGGGAACTTACTAGTATGCAAGCAATTTTAATTGCTTTATTCGTACCAGCGATTATTACAGTAGTGTTTACACGCGTAACATATAATACATTTGTTAGCTTCGGGTTAACGCTTTTATTTATGTGGGCAGTGTTTGGTGGAATTGATCATCCCATCCATCTCATTATCCTAACGCTTCTATCAGCAATAGCTGGATTTTATTTTTCAAAGAAAACACAAAAACAAAATAGGAAAAAGATGAAATAGCGTCTATTCTATAGAGAATAGGCGCTTCTTTTTCGTTCTATACTTATAAATAAAGAGAATCATTAATGCCATAACATAGGCACCTAAAATTGCTATTCCAATTTCAGACTGATGAAAGAGTTCTAAGACGATACTAGCAAGTGTGAAGATGTAGAGTATGCCGAGTAATCTTTTAAGATTTCGCTCAGAGAAGAAATCTGTCATTCCCGCTCCGAATTGAGAGCCAATTAGCGCACCGATCACTAGGACGATTGCCAGTGGAACGGGGATACTAACCGTATTAATGTAGTTTAAAAAACCAGTTGATACAATCAAGAAAATTGTTGCAAGGGATGTTCCGACCGCGAGACGAGGTGGGATGCGAAGAACGCGTATCAACAAAGGTACCATGACAAAACCGCCCCCAACACCTAGAATGGAAGAAACGAAGCCTCCAGTTAAACCGATTAAAATTGTCCGAAGAGGGGAAGTGGAGATAGTAGGATTTACCTCTTCGATCGATTGATCTTTCGTTAGCATAGAAATCGAAAAATAACCAAGTAACAAAATATAAAGTATTGGAATAACGAGTTCATCTATTCCGTTGTTTTCCATCAAAACGACTAGTGGTTTTGCTAGTTGGGTGCTTATCATCCCACTTATTGCTAGTAATAGTGTTTGCCTCCATAGTATGCGCTTTTGCTTGAGATACTTCACCGCTCCTGAAATGGAAGTGCTCATACTATAAAGTAAACTAATTGTGATTGCTGTTGGTGGAGAATATCCAAGTAATAAGAGAATTGGAGTAAGAAGAAAGCCGCCACCTACACCAAATAAACCAGATATTGCTCCGATTGCGATCCCTAGTGGTAAAGCCCATAGAACAAACAATGTGAAAACTCCTTTTTAATCATGAGTGGATATACCTAAGAGGTCGATTTAGTTAGTCAGTTGATGAATTCAATTAACCGCACTTATAAGCATACCAGATTCATGAGATGAGGTAGGAATAGAAAAAAAGGGAATATCAGTTCGCTTTATTTGAAGATTTGACCATATTCTGTGCTATAATAAGTCACAGAGAAGTTAGGAACGGAGGCGAAGATAGTGGAGAGAAAGTTTGAATTGGTATCAGATTATGAGCCTCAGGGCGATCAGCCCGAAGCCATTAAAAACCTTGTGAATGGTGTGAGAAGTAATGAACGTCACCAAACTCTTCTAGGTGCCACGGGAACCGGTAAAACCTTTACTATGTCGAACGTGATACAGGAAGTGAATAAACCAACGCTTATCATTGCTCATAATAAGACACTTGCTGGTCAGTTGTACAGCGAATTTAAAGAGTATTTTCCAAATAACGCTGTCGAATACTTTGTGAGTTATTATGATTATTATCAGCCTGAAGCATACATACCTCAATCTGATACGTTCATTGAGAAGGATGCTAGTATCAACGATGAAATAGATAAGCTCCGTCACTCAGCCACTTCCAGTTTGTTCGAACGTAACGATGTGATCATTGTAGCCAGTGTATCTTGTATTTATGGCCTAGGTAATCCAGAGGAATACAAAAGTCTTGTTCTCTCTCTAAGAAAAGGAATGGAGAAAGACAGAGATCAATTACTGAGAAATATGGTAGATATCCAGTATTCTCGTAACGATATCAATTTTACACGAGGAACATTTCGAGTTCGGGGAGATGTGGTGGAAATTTTTCCTGCTTCGCGTGATGAAAATTGCATCCGAATCGAGTTTTTTGGAGACGAGATTGATCGGATTACAGAAGTGAACTCACTAACAGGTGAAATTCTAGGAGAACGTGAGCACGTTGCAATTTTTCCAGCATCCCACTTCGTAACTCGAGAAGAGAAATTGAAAATAGCGATAAAGCGCATTGAAGCGGAACTTGAAGAGAGACTTAAGGTTTTGAATAACGAAGGGAAACTACTTGAAGCTCAACGCCTGGAACAACGAACGAGATATGATGTTGAGATGATGGCTGAAATGGGATTCTGTTCAGGTATCGAGAACTACTCGAGGCATTTGACGTTACGTGACGCAGGTGCAACACCGTACACACTCATGGACTATTTCCCTGATGACTTTCTAATTATGGTCGATGAGTCGCATGTGACGCTGCCACAAGTTCGAGGAATGTACAATGGGGATCAGGCAAGAAAGGGAGTTCTGGTTGATCATGGCTTCCGTCTCCCTTCAGCAAAAGATAATCGCCCACTGCGATTTGAAGAGTTCGAAGAGAAAGCTCATCAATTTGTCTATGTTTCTGCTACTCCTGGACCATATGAAGAAGAACATTCGACTAAAGTAGTTGAACAGATCATTCGTCCAACAGGCCTTCTTGATCCTACGATTGAAATCCGTCCAATCGAAGGACAAATCGATGATTTACTTGATGAAATCAATAAACGTTCGGAGCGTAATGAACGTGTCCTTGTAACAACACTTACCAAAAAAATGTCTGAAGACTTAACGGATTATTTATTGGAAATGGGGGTAAAGGTACGATACCTACATTCTGAAATCAAGACGCTTGAACGGATTGAAATTATTCGTGATTTACGTCTGGGTGTATTTGATGTACTCGTAGGAATCAATCTCCTTCGAGAGGGACTTGATATACCTGAAGTGTCACTCGTAACGATTCTGGATGCTGACAAGGAAGGATTCCTAAGATCTGAACGTTCCTTGATTCAAACGATTGGTCGTGCCGCGCGTAACGCTAGCGGACATGTTATTCTTTATGCTGATAAAATCACGAAATCAATGGATATTGCAATCAATGAAACAAACCGGCGTAGGGAAATACAGAAAGAGTATAATGATAAGTACAATATTACACCAACAACCATTAAGAAAAAGGTTCGTGAAGGTATTCGGGCTACTGTGGCAGCTGAAGATGGCGAAGCATACACCGTTCCTCAACAAGGTAAAATGACCAAGCAAGAACGTGGCAAAGTAATTGAAAATGTTGAAAAAGAAATGAAGGAAGCTGCACGTGAACTTAACTTTGAACGCGCTGCGGAACTTCGTGATCTATTATTAGAGCTTAAAGCGGAAGGATGACGAACATATGGCAATCGAAGAGATCGTCGTCAAAGGGGCAAGAGCCCATAATTTAAAAAATATAGATGTATCCATTCCGAGAGATAAGCTAGTTGTTGTGACTGGCTTATCTGGTTCAGGGAAATCTTCTCTTGCTTTCGATACGATTTATGCGGAAGGACAGCGCCGCTACGTTGAATCGCTGTCTGCCTATGCAAGACAATTTCTCGGACAAATGGATAAACCTGATGTCGATGCAATTGAAGGTTTATCCCCAGCTATCTCCATTGATCAAAAAACAACAAGTCGGAATCCTAGATCGACCGTAGGCACCGTTACTGAAATTTACGACTATCTTCGCTTATTATTTGCAAGAATAGGTCGTCCGGTTTGTCCAAGGCATGGTGTGGAAATCACATCACAGACGATTGAACAAATGGTTGATCGGATTTTGACTTACGAAGAACGAACCAAACTGCAAATTCTATCCCCAGTCGTTTCAGGTCGTAAGGGGGAGCATGTTAAGGTTTTGGAAGATATAAAGAAGCAAGGATACGTTCGCGTAAGGGTCGATGGCGAAATGATGGAAGTAGCTGATGAGATATCTCTCGAGAAAAACAAAAAACACTCCATCGAAGTAGTGATCGATCGAATCGTTGTAAAAGATGGAGTCCAATCGAGGCTTGCGGATTCTCTTGAAACTGCACTTAATCTTGGCGGTGGTCAGGTGATTGTTGATGTGATGGGTCAGGAAGAATTACTCTTTAACCAGCATCATTCCTGCCCATACTGCGGATTTTCAATTGGAGAATTAGAACCAAGGTTATTTTCCTTTAATAGTCCTTTCGGTGCTTGTCCTTCTTGTGACGGACTGGGACTCAAGCTTGAGGTAGATCTTGACCTGGTCATCCCCGATTGGGACAAGTCCCTACGTGAGCACGCGCTTGCACCATGGGAGCCTGTTAGCTCCAATTACTATCCACAACTCCTTGAGAGTGTTTGTAATCACTTTGGTATAGACATGGATACTCCGGTTAGTAAGATTCCAAGAGCTAAGCTTGACAAAGTGTTATATGGAAGTGATGGCGAGAAAGTCTATTTCAGATATGAGAATGACTTCGGTCAAGTCCGTGAAAACAATATTATTTTTGAAGGCGTCGTGCCAAATGTCGAACGCCGTTATCGCGAAACAAGTTCAGATTATATACGTGAGCAAATGGAAGCTTACATGGCACAAAAGCCATGTCCAAGCTGTAAAGGGTATCGCTTGAAAAAGGAAGCACGATCAGTATTAATTAACGGCAAGCATATTGGTGAAGCCACAGAGTATGCGATCAAAGATGCAGCAGGTTTTTTCGAGCAGCTTGAGTTAACGGCAAAAGAAGCAACAATTGGAAAAATGATTTTACGAGAAATACAAGATCGTCTTGGCTTCCTCGTGAACGTAGGGTTAGATTATTTAACGTTGAATCGCTCTGCTGGAACGCTATCAGGGGGAGAAGCTCAGAGGATCAGACTGGCTACCCAGGTGGGATCACGATTGATGGGTGTCCTCTATATTTTAGATGAACCTTCAATTGGTCTCCATCAGCGTGACAATGATCGTTTGATCTCGACGCTTCAAAATATGAGGGATCTTGGAAATACACTGATTGTTGTTGAACATGATGAAGATACGATGCTTGCGGCGGATCATATTATTGATATTGGACCTGGCGCCGGGGCACATGGCGGCTATATCACATCCGAAGGGACTCCTGCAGAGATCATGGATGATGATGAATCATTGACTGGAGAATATCTTTCTGGTAAGAAATTCATCCCAGTACCATCTGAACGCAGAAAACCTGATGGTCGCTATATTGAAATCGTTGGAGCAAAAGAGAATAATCTAAAAAACACAAAAGCTAAAATCCCAATTGGATTATTCACGTGTGTCACAGGAGTTTCAGGATCTGGGAAAAGTACGTTAATAAACGAAATCTTATATAAAGCACTCGCTCAAAAACTTCATAAAGCAAAAGATAAGCCAGGTGAGCATAAAAAGATTAATGGACTTGAGCATGTTGATAAAGTAATCGACATTGATCAATCCCCAATTGGACGTACGCCTCGTTCAAATCCTGCTACTTATACGGGTGTGTTTGATGATATTCGTGATGTGTTTGCACAGACGAATGAAGCTAAAGTCCGTGGGTATAAAAAAGGACGATTCAGCTTTAATGTGAAAGGTGGACGTTGTGAAGCATGTCGTGGTGATGGGATTATTAAAATAGAGATGCATTTCCTTCCTGACGTCTATGTGCCATGTGAGGTTTGTCATGGGAAGCGGTACAATCGGGAGACGCTTGAGATTGAATACAAAGGCATGAACATTGCGGATATCCTTGAGATGACTGTTGAAGATGGGCTCGATTTCTTTAAGAATATACCGAAAATTAATCGTAAACTTCAAACCTTATTTGATGTAGGATTAAGTTACATTAAGCTTGGCCAACCAGCGACAACTGTTTCTGGTGGTGAAGCACAGCGTGTGAAGCTTGCATCACAGCTCTACAAGAGATCGACTGGTAAGACGCTCTATATTCTTGATGAGCCAACTACCGGGTTACACGTTGATGATATTTCTCGTTTGCTTGAAGTACTGCAGCGTCTTGTGGAAAATGGAGATTCAGTGCTTATTATTGAGCATAACCTGGATGTGATTAAAACAGCTGACTACTTGATTGACCTTGGGCCTGAAGGTGGCGATGGCGGTGGTGAAATCATCGCAACTGGAACGCCTGAAAAAATCGTGAAGGAAGAGCGCTCTTATACGGGGCACTACCTAGCACCGATCTTAGAAAGAGATAAAAATCGAATGAAGAGGAGATTAGAACAGACACAGTCTGTCTAACAGAAAAAGGCAGCATACATGCTGTCTTTTTCGTATTCTATTGTCAATCGTCATTTATCTGAATCCCAAAAAAATAAAGCATTTCTATTATTTCTTTATCTCTTTTGAAACTTTCTTTTTGACGAATCGTATAGATAAGGAGAGAATATTGAAAGGGGAAAGAAATATGTCTGCAGAGAAAGTAATGTCCTCCCTGTGTTATTTCAGTGTTTTTTTCGCACCTTTTCTCTTCCCTATCATTGTGTTTTTTGTATTAAGGGATGAGGAAGTTTCTTATCATGCAAAGCGTGCAGTTGTTTCCCATCTGCTACCCTTCATTACGCTCGTCATGGCACTGGTTGCGATGTTTGTAATGAATGTGGGCTCTGTCATCATTTTGGCCATTATTGTGTTTGGGTTACTAAACGTCATCGTATTCATCTGGAACATTGTAAAAGGAATTCAGGTTCTCCGATGGTAGTTGTTCAAGTGAATTTTCACAAGAATAAATAGATTAAGGGAGATGTTTTGAATGAATGAAGAACGCAGAATGATTCTTAAAATGATCGAAGACGGCAAAATTTCGGCTGATGAAGGTGCAAAGCTATTGAAGGCACTTGGTACAAATGAAGAGGCTGGGGAGCAAAAACGTGAGAAAGCGGCTGACTCTCAATCTGAGCGAACGGCACCAGGGTACAAAGTAGGTCAATTCGTTGAATCATTAATCCAAAAGGTAAAAGATATGGACCTGGATTTTAACTTCGGATCTTTTGAAGAAGTTTCACATGTTTTTGAAGCAACAGATGTTGACCCCCGTACACTTGACGTTCATGTGCGAAATGGTGATATTACGTTCCAAACCTGGGATCAAGATGAAGTGAAAATAGATTGTCGTGCAAATGTTTATCGAGTATCCAATCAGAAAGAAGCGACAGATAAGCTTTTACGAGAAACGTACTTTTCTGTTGATAACGGAAAGATGACGTTCAAGTCTGAACGTGCAGATGTCAAAGTGAGTCTGGTGATCTATGTTCCTGCTTCGGAGTATGAAGGAGTCTGGTTGACAACGTTTAATGGAGATGTGACCGGTGAGAATGTAAGCTCAGCGAAGGCGAAACTTAAAACAGGGAATGGTAAGATTGGTATTCGTAAATCGACAGTCAAGGTTCTTGAAGCTGAAACAGGAAACGGTGCAATTGTAGTTGAAGGCACAAGTGGTGAGGTTTGTGAACTTGAAACCGCTAATGGGCCGATTACGATTGACGGTACATTTGTAGAAACAGAAGCTCAATCGATGAATGGGGCTATTCGTCACACTCTTTTGAATCCCGTAAGTGGCAGTGCTGATTTTAAAACGGTCAATGGAACGATTCAGATTGTTGTACCCAAAGGCATGAATATTAAAGGGGATTTGAAGTCGACTATCGGAGCGATTACAACAGATCTTGACAATATGAGTATTCTGCGTGAGAAAAAAGAAATCTCTCAACGGTTGAAGAAGTTTAGAACGGAAGAAGAATCTGAACATAGCTATCGTATTGAAGCTAATTCCACTGCTGGTTCGATTTCGGTTTCATATCTATAAAGAGAATGAATGATTTTGAAAGGGCCATCCTAATGGAGAGATGTCGTAAATGTATAGGAGGAGTGCATCATGAGGAAAGGGATTGTCAGCTTAATTGTAAATAGCGTTGTTTTAATGGTTGTAGCGGGATACTTCGATAGCTTTTTCCTCGCAGGTATTGGCTCGGCTATTCTAGCAAGCGTTATTCTAGCAATCGTCAATGTTTTTATCAAACCGATTTTGATATTGCTCACTCTTCCTGTCACAATCGTTACGCTTGGTCTCTTTCTAATTGTTATCAATGCGATAACGCTAATGATTACCGCTTCTTTAATGGGAGATGCATTTGTAATCGATGGATTTGGGATGGCCATTCTTGCATCACTTGTGATTGGCCTTTTGAATCTAATGATTGACAAGATTATCATTGAACCAATCCGTCATAAATCGTAAAAGTACGCTCTTTTAGAGAGCGTGCTTTTTATGTCGCGTATGGACTTGTTTTTTCTGGTAAGATTAAGGGAGTAAAGGGGGGAGAAGCCTCATGTCATTTCACAATCAGAATATATTGCCTGCCGTGAGAAAAATGCGCGATTTTGAGACATTGTTGAACAGCTCTTATACATACATTGTGCTTCTTGATACGCATATTGGCCAATTAAAGTCCGTCATAAAAGAAGGAAATCGTGCTGGGAAGAAACTATTATTGCACGCTGACCTTGTGCAGGGATTAAGAAACGATGAACATGGTGCTGAATTTTTGTGTCAGGAAGTGAAGCCAGCAGGTTTGATTTCGACAAGATCAAACGTACTTTCTGTTGCGAAAAGAAGGGGAATCCTATCCGTACAGCGATTGTTTATGCTTGATTCAATGGCGCTGGATACTAGTTACAGTATGGTTAGAAACACACAACCGGACTGTGTAGAAGTACTGCCAGGAATTATTCCACAGGTGTTTGAGGAGCTTCATGAACAAATAAAAGTTCCGATCTTTGCCGGCGGTTTTATACGAACCGTAGAGGACGTCGAGGCCGCGTTAAGTGGCGGGGCAGCAGCTGTTACCACTTCCAAGAAAGACATCTGGAAACATTATCAACCAAATTAAACCAGTTGACATCGCTTACATTCATCTGTTTAAATAGAGATTAAGTTAATAGCTCGGGCCTGAGATGAGGAGAACCACACAACAATCCTATCAACAGATAGGAGGAATTCGTGTGGTTTTTTTATTTTCCCTTTTAGAATAATAGAAAGAGGGAATAGACTCAGAGAAGGGTTTTAGCTAAACTCATAGGAAGGTGATCAAATTGACTCCTTTTATTGGCGAAATTTTAGGAACTATGATTTTAATTATTTTTGGAGGCGGCGTTGTAGCTAACGTTAACCTTCAGGATTCAAAAGCTCAGGGTGGCGGATGGATCGTCGTTGCTCTTGGGTGGGGACTTGGTGTAGCAATGGGGGTGTATGCCGTTGGTCAAGTAAGCGGTGCCCATCTAAATCCTGCAGTTACACTTGGATTAGCAGCGGTTGGCGATTTTCCATGGAGAGATGTACCCGGTTACATAACGGCGCAAATGATTGGTGCATTTCTCGGTGGATGTATCGTGTACTTCCATTTCCTTCCGCATTTTCGTAAAGAGAAGGATAAAGCGCTTAAATTGGCCGTCTTTTCAACTGACCCTGCGATTCCGCACACTTTCAGTAACTTTTTGAGTGAATTTATTGGAACTGCAATGCTTTTAATGGGATTGCTTGCAATCGGTTCCAATGATTTTACGGATGGATTGAATCCATTCATTGTCGGTTTTCTAATTGTAGCAATCGGTTTATCTCTTGGGGGTACAACCGGATATGCGATTAATCCTGCTCGAGATCTTGGACCGCGAATTGCACACTTTTTCTTACCGATTCCAGGCAAAGGGGATTCAAACTGGCGGTATGCATGGATTCCTGTTGTAGGTCCGGCGTCAGGTGGTATGTACGGTGCCATTGTATTTAGAGCTGTGACTGAAGCAAGCTACAGCATGTTGTTTTGGGTTTCTACGATTGTTGTGGGTATATTATTATTTGGACTGTACCAAATTGGTGGTAAGTTACAGGACACAGTTCAGGCTGGTTCAGAAGCAAAAAATTAATAATAGAATTAATAATAGGGAGGAATCACCATGGAAAAAAAGTATATTCTATCACTTGATCAAGGAACAACAAGTTCTCGTGCCATTCTTTTTAATAAGAAAGGCGAAATTGTAAACGTAGCTCAAAAAGAATTCAAACAGCATTTTCCAAAATCAGGATGGGTAGAACACGATGCTCAGGAAATTTGGAGTTCAATCCTTTCGGTTATGGCTCAGGTTCTCTCATCTGCTTCAGACCTATCTGCAAAGAACATTGAAGCAATCGGAATTACGAATCAGCGTGAAACGACAGTTGTATGGGATAAAAATACGGGTAAACCTATTTATAATGCGATTGTATGGCAGTCCCGTCAAACAGCTGGTATCGTGAATGAACTGAAAGAACAGGGCCATGGGGAAATGGTTAGAAACAAAACTGGCCTTCTCATCGATGCTTATTTCTCTGGAACAAAAGTGAAATGGATTCTTGATAATGTAGATGGAGCAAGAGAAAAGGCTGAGAATGGAGATCTTCTCTTCGGTACGATCGATACCTGGTTAATTTGGAAGCTTTCAGGTGGAGAAGCGCACGTAACAGATTACACGAATGCTTCACGAACGTTGATGTATAACATCTATGACTTGAAGTGGGACGATGAGTTGCTTGAAATGTTAGATGTTCCAAAGTCGATGCTTCCTGAGGTACGTCCTTCTTCTGAAGTTTACGCAAAGACTGTAGATTATCATTTCTTTGGTCAAAATGTTCCGATTGCTGGTGTAGCAGGAGACCAACAAGCAGCTCTATTCGGACAGGCTTGTTACGAAAAAGGAATGGCGAAAAATACGTACGGTACTGGGTGTTTCATGTTGATGAACACTGGTGAAAAAGCGGTGAAGTCTGAAAATGGATTATTAACTACGATTGCCTGGGGAGTCGATGGCAAAGTAGAATATGCACTTGAGGGTAGTATTTTCGTTGCCGGGTCTGCAATTCAATGGCTTCGAGATGGGCTTCGTATGTTTAATGAGGCGCCTGAGAGTGAACGATATGCTGAGAGAGTAGAATCAACGGAAGGGGTATACATGGTACCAGCATTTGTTGGGCTGGGAACTCCCTACTGGGATAGTGATGTGAAGGGATCTATTTTTGGTATTACTCGTGGTACTAGCAAAGAGCACTTCGTTCGCGCAACACTTGAATCTCTCGCATACCAAACAAGAGACGTTCTTGATGCAATGACCGCCGATTCAGGCATTGATCTTAAAACACTTCGCGTTGATGGTGGCGTTGTTAATAATAATTTCCTCATGCAATTCCAGAGCGATATTATCGGTGTTCCAGTTGAACGTCCTACTGTGAGTGAAACGACCGCGCTAGGTGCTGCTTATCTCGCTGGTCTTGCGACAGGATATTGGAAGAATCGTGATGAAATCAAGCAACAATGGATGGTCGATCGTACATTTGATCCGAAAATGGAAAAAGAACAAAAAGAAGAATTATACGCTGGTTGGCAAAAGGCTGTTCATGCAACGATGGCGTTTAAATAATTCTTTTCTATAGGCAATTCTTCTTCGGTTATGGTACAATGATGACAAGTTAATAGTGATCTGGTCGGAGAATAGGAGAAGACCACAATGCCCATGTATGGATCGTTATACAATGGTGTGTTGTGGTCTTTTTGTATGCAAAAATCAGATTCCTTACACGTATTGCTATTCATATGCTTAGTTCACCATGATTTTGGGGTAAAGTACAAAAGAGAGTTATTTACCAGACTAATTTAAAAAGTATTTGTTCATATAACAAAAGGGAGCGTGATTATTTTGGTTAAACCATTTTCAGGATTACAAAGAAGTGTTGTTCTTGATCAAATCGTATCTGAAGAGCTGGATGTTCTTGTTGTTGGTGGAGGGATTACTGGTGCTGGTATCCTGTTAGATTCTACTGCAAGAGGAATGAACGCTGCGGTGATCGAGATGCAGGATTTTGCGGCTGGTACGTCAAGTCGTTCAACGAAGCTTGTGCACGGTGGTTTACGTTATTTGAAAAATTTCGAAGTTGGTCTTGTTGCTGAAGTTGGGAAAGAGCGGGCGATCGTATATGAGAATGCCCCTCATTTGACAACACCAGAATGGATGCTACTTCCGATTATTAAAGGAGGTACGTTCGGTAAATTTTCGACAGGTGCAGGACTTGCTCTTTATGACAGACTTGCTGGTGTGAAACGTAAAGAAAGAAGAAGCATGCTTTCTAAGAAAGAAACGTTAGAGAAAGAACCCCTTCTTCGCAAAAGTGATATAAAAGGTGGCGGCTATTATGTTGAGTATCGTACTGATGATGCGCGACTTACTCTCGAAATTATGAAAGAGGCCGTACACCGTGGTGGTAAGGCAGTTAACTATGTTAAAGCAGAACAGCTGTTATATGAAGATGGAAAAGTAGTTGGTGTGCGTGCCAAAGATGTTATTACAGGTGAAACGCGTGAAATCAGAGCGAAAAAAGTCGTTAACGCTGCTGGCCCATGGGTGGATGAAATTCGTGAGCTTGATCAATCGAAAAAAGGGAAGCACATGTTCTTAACAAAAGGTGTTCACCTTGTATTTGATCAGTCTAAATTCCCGTTGCAACAAGCTGTCTATTTCGATACGCCTTTTGAAGATGGCCGCATGATGTTTGCGATTCCTCGTGCAGGTAAAACATACATCGGTACAACTGATACGCAATATACGAAAAATCCAGTTCATCCGCAGATGACTGTTGAAGATCGTGATTATATCGTTGATGCTGCAAATTACATGTTCCCGGGAATTAATGTTACGAAAGATGATGTTGAATCCAGCTGGTCAGGTGTACGTCCGTTGATTCATGAGGAAGGGAAAGATCCATCAGAAATTTCTCGTAAAGATGAAATTTTCCTTTCAGATTCTGGCTTAATTACAATTGCTGGTGGTAAGCTTACTGGCTATCGAAAAATGGCTGAGAAGGTGATCGATCTTATTGCGGATCAATTTAAAGAAGAAAAATATAACAAGTTCCCTGCTTCTAGTACGAAAAACATGGTGCTGTCCGGTGGCTATGTAGGTGGGAGCAAAGGATATAAAGAATATGCAACAAATCAAGTTCGAAAAGGAACGACTCTCGGTTTGAGTGTTAAAGAAGCGGAAGCGCTCGTTCAGCGATATGGATCGAATATTGAACGTATTTACCAAATCATTGAAACGGTTGGAAGTGAAGCAGACTTCCATCACTTGAGTCTTGAAGTATTCTCAACGCTGATCTACGGTATTGAAGAAGAAATGGTTGCAACACCTCTTGATTACTTCAATAGAAGAACAAGCGCGCTTTACTTTGACATCGACTGGGTCCGTCGTTGGAAAGAGCCTGTGATTGAATACATGGCTAAGCGTTTGAACTGGTCCAATGAATTGAAAGAGGCGCACATACAAGAACTAGAAAAACAAATGCATGATGCTGTAGTGCCACTTAAAGTAAAATAAGTTTAAGAAACCGAAGCTGAAGCTTCGGTTTCTTTGTGTTTAGGGGGTCAGGTGTGCACCTGACCCCACCACCTCTATTTCTTTATGCTCTTTGAAATAGGAAATGGTACAATAGGGGATAGTTGAAATTGAACCGTCGTTTAAGGTTCTTACATAGGAGGTTTACGAATGGTTAGAGTTCGTATGAAAGATGTCATTGAGAAGTTCGGTCTTGAGCTTGTTAGTGGTGAGGAAGGCATTCATCGTCCCATTACAACGAGTGATATTTCGCGTCCTGGACTAGAAATGGCCGGGTTTTTTACTTATTATCCTGCTGATCGCTTGCAGTTGCTTGGAAAGACAGAGATGTCGTTCTTTAATGGACTTACAGATGAGCAGAAGAAAGAGCGTATGGAAAAACTTTGTACAGATGAGACGCCCGGGATTGTCATTTCGAGAGATATGGAAGTACCGGATGAACTGATTCGTTCATCACAGGACAATAATGTTCCGATCATACGCTCAACTATGACAACGACTCGATTAAGCAGTCGCCTAACGAATTATCTCGAAAGCCAGTTGGCTCCCAGTACTGCGATTCATGGGGTTCTGGTAGATATTTATGGTGTCGGTGTGCTGATTACAGGTTCAAGTGGTGTAGGGAAAAGTGAAACAGCTCTAGAACTTGTAAAACGCGGTCACCGTCTTGTAGCCGATGATTCCGTCGAAATTAGACAGGAAGCGGAAAATACGCTTGTAGGAAGTGCTCCTGAACTAATTCAACATCTTCTGGAAATTCGTGGATTAGGAATCATTAACGTCATGACATTGTTTGGTGCTGGAGCCATTCGAAATTATAAGAAGATATCGCTCGTCATGAATCTTGAGCTATGGGATTCAAAGAAAGTCTATGATCGCCTTGGTCTTGAAGAAGAATATATGACAATTATTGATTCAAACGTTCCGAGACTTGTGGTGCCCGTTCGTCCTGGCCGTAACCTGGCGATTATTATCGAAGTGGCAGCTATGAATTTCCGTCTTAAAAACATGGGAATGAATGCAGCCAAGCAATTCTCCGAACGATTAACGCGTGAAATTGAAGACGGAGATGAACACGACAGCATCTAATTCTACTAAGTTAATGGATAAAGGAGAGACATCGACATGCTAGCATCCATACAACCCCTTGATCGGGTGGCCCTTCAGCTCGGCTCAATCTCAATCTATTGGTATGGCATTATTATTGCATTTGGCGCCTACCTTGGTCTGCTACTAGCCGTTAGAGAAACGCAGCGTCAGGGGCTTCCGAAAGAAACATTTGTAGATTTGATTTTGTGGGCCGTTCCAATCGCCATCATTTCTGCACGTATTTACTATGTCACTTTTGAGTGGAGTTATTATAAAGACAACCCGGGCGATATATTTGCCATCTGGGAAGGCGGAATCGCGATACATGGTGCTCTGATCGGTTCTGTGATTACCGCCATTATTTTCACTCGAAAACGAGGACTCTCGTTTTGGAAAATTGCTGATATTGCTGCACCAAGTATTATCCTTGGTCAGGCGATAGGGCGCTGGGGTAATTTTATGAACCAGGAGGCCCACGGTGGGCCGGTAACTAGAGAGTTTCTAGAAAATTTAATGCTTCCTGATTTTATAGTGAATCAGATGTATATTGACGGAACTTACTATCACCCGACATTCTTATATGAATCGTTGTGGAATTTTGCTGGAGTCATTTTGCTAGTGCTTCTTCAAAGGACCGCTGTGAAGCGCGGTGAGGTCTTTCTTTCCTACGTTATCTGGTATTCCGTGGCTCGCTTCTTTATAGAAGGACTTCGGACAGATAGTCTTATGTTAACGGAAACCCTTCGAATGGCACAGGTCATCTCTGTCGTCCTCGTTATTGTGGCTATCGCCATTATTGTGTATCGGCGTACTAAGAGTTCGACAAAACTTTATAACGAAAAAGGTTAAGTGGAGGTGGAGTCATGGGGACGTTGCAACGCGGTTTGAAAGCCGGTCTTCAGACAACATGGGAGCTTGGTAAAATTATCTTTCCGATTACACTTGCAGTCACGATCCTCCGCTATACCCCAGTACTCGAGTGGATCATTCATTTTATTGCCCCAGTCATGAAATGGCTCGGGCTATCAGGTGAAGCCGCAATTCCACTTGTTTTAGGGAATTTTTTGAACCTGTATGCAGGTATTGGCGCGATTCTTACACTTGATCTTACTGTAAAGGAAGTTTTTATTCTGGCTGTTATGCTATCATTCTCGCATAACTTATTAATTGAATCGAGCGTAGCAGCAAGAGTTGGTGTAAAGCTATGGGTGATGTTTGCTGTAAGAATAGGACTCGCTTTCTTATCGGGCATTGTGATCAATCTCGTCTGGCATGGTGGCAGCGAGCAGGCTGCATACGGTTTTGTCTCTCAATCGAGTGAGACAGTTAACGGCTGGGGAGCTATTATTCTACAGGGACTAGAAAAAGCATCATTCGGAGTGCTTCAGCTAGCACTCATTGTCATTCCGCTCATGGTTTTTATTCAAGTGATGAAAGATTTCTCTTGGCTTCATACTTTTTCACGCTGGATGGGACCGGTGACGCGGAGTCTTGGAATGAAGGAGAACACGTCAACTACACTAGCAGCGGGCCTGATTTTTGGTCTTGCCTATGGATCTGGCGTTATGATTCAAGCGGTGAAAGAGGATGGTGTGGGAAAGAAGGATCGCTATTTAGCGTTTATTTTTCTTGTAGCGTGTCATGCTGTAATTGAAGATACGCTCATCTTTATCCCACTGGGTATTCCGGTTATCTGGCTTTTAGTTGTTAGGCTAGTAACTGCTGTGCTTCTAACCCTCATCATCTCAGTCATTTGGAAGCGTCGTGAACTAAGCGCTTCAGAAAGAAAGGAACCATATTATGAACATTGATACAATTCTATTTGATTTAGACGGTACTCTCATCAATACGAACGACTTAATTATGGCTTCATTTAAACATACGTTTGATCACTATTATCCTGGACGTTACAGTGACAAAGAACTGATTGGTTTTATTGGTGAGCCACTGTACCACACGTTTGCAAAGCATGATGAAAATAGAGCAGAAGAGATGGTCGCTTTCTATCGCAAGCATAACGTTGAAAATCACGATAACCTCGTTACTGAATTCGATGGCGTGTTTGAAACGATTCAAACGTTATCTATGAAAGGTTACAAGCTTGCGATCGTGACATCAAAAATGAGAAACACGGTTGAAATGGGGCTGGAATTGACCAATCTTGATCAGTTTTTCCCTGTAGTGATTACGGTGGATGAAGTTGAAAATCCAAAGCCACATCCAGAACAGTTGGAAACGGCTATGAAGAAACTAGGTTCTGTACCTGAACAGACGCTTATGGTCGGTGATAGTCAGTACGATATCCTTGCCGGACAAAACGCTGGTGTTGCAACAGTGGGTGTTTCCTGGACGATTAAAGGAAGTGACTTCCTTGCTTCTTATAAGCCAGATTACTTGATCGACCATATGGAAGAGCTTCTTGCGATTTCTGGAGTAGAAAAGTGAGAAACACTGAGCGGTATCCTGTAACCGGTAGCAACGCTCTCTGGCAAATTTATAAAACCGTTCCTTTTTGGAAAGTAGTTAAGAACTTCATTATTATTCAGCTTGCTCGCTATACGCCATTTATTCCCGTTAAGAACTGGTTATACAAAACATTTCTTGGCGTGAAAATTGGTGACCGGACTGCATTTGCATTGATGGTCATGCTTGATATTATGTTTCCAGAAAAGATATCGGTAGGTAAGAATTCAATTATTGGTTACAATACGACCATTCTTGCTCATGAGTATTTGATAGATGAATATCGCCTTGGTGATGTTGTGATTGGTGATGGTGTGATGATAGGAGCAAACAGTACGCTTCTCCCGGGAATCACAATCGGTGATGGTGCGATCGTATCAGCTGGGACTCTTGTTCATAAAAGTGTACCAGAGGGAGCTTTTGTAGGTGGAAATCCGATGCAGGTGATTTATACGAAAGAAGAGCGTGTAAAGCATGAGATATAGAAAACCCGCAGCATACGGCTGCGGGTTTTCTATATGATTCACTTATTCATCACCTTGATGTGTCAAAATAACGGGACCTTCTTTTGTAATCGCAAGTGTGTGCTCATACTGAGCAGAAGTAGATCCATCGACCGTGCGAGCTGTCCAGCCATCTTCGTCGATGGTACTGAATGGGGCACCGATGTTCAACATTGGCTCGATGGTGATGACCATGCCTTCTTTCAAACGAATTCCTGTTCCGGGTTCGCCGAAGTGTGGAATCATTGGCTCTTCATGAAGTGTTGGTCCAATGCCATGACCAGTGAAATCACGGACGACCCCGAACCCTTCTGCTTCCGCATATTGTTGAATCGCATGACCGATATCTCCAATGCGATTTCCAATAACTGCCTGCTCGATTCCAAGATAGAGAGACTTTTTCGTTGCTTCAAGTAGATGCTGCTTTTCTTCTGAAATCGCACCGACTGCATAAGTCCAAGCTGAGTCAGCGAGCGCACCGTTTAGGTTTACAACCATATCGATCGTAACGATGTCGCCTTCTTTTAATTTTCTTGGCCCTGGGAATCCGTGGCAGATCACATCATTGACAGATGCGCATGTTGCAAAAGGATAGTCCTGAAAGCCTTTTTGTTCGGGTGTTGCTCCGCGTTCTTCTAAAAAGAGTTCAACAAAGTCATCAATTTGTTTCGTTGTCATACCAGGTTTAATAATGCTGCGCAGCTCCTTGTGACAGTCGGCCAGTACCTGACCTGCTTCTTTCATCAATTGAATTTCTCGGGTTGTTTTTCGATGAATCATGTTTTCGCCTACTTTCTTCATTTTCGTTATATAGTTTGGAAGTGCGTTAGTCATTAAGATTTTCGCTATAATAAACGATTAGAAAAACTTATCCTCTTGTTATTAAGACGAAGCGAGGCGCATTTTTCTAACACGTTATGCAGAAGATCTTCCCTAAGTTACTGTAACAAAAAAGCCCGCAAATTGCAGGCTTTGAGATTAAAGTAAATAGAATCCAATCCCCATGATTAAGTAAGCTGCTAAAAGAGTAGCGCCTTCAAACCAGTTGGTTTCTCCGTCGTTACTTATCACAATCGTTAATAAGACAGCGGTCACCATTGTCACAAGCTCTGGAAGGGTGAAAACAAGTGGCATTTGGACCGGGAAAAAGAGTGAGATCAGAACAAGCAGCGGTGCAACAAACATGGCTACTTGTAGTGTCGATCCAACTGCGATTTCGACTGCAACGTCCATTTTGTTTTTATATGCCATAATAATAGCAGATGCATGCTCGGCGGCATTTCCTACAATTGCTACAATAATGACTCCGATAAATAATTCGCTCCATCCAAACGTTTCTCCAACTGTTTTAAACGTATGAACAAGGCTTTCCGATACATAAGCAACAGCAGCTGTCGATAAGGCTAACACAAGAATGGCTTTCTTCTTGCTCCATTCTGGCTCTTCTTCATGTGCCTCTTCTTTTTCCGTAACATGCTGGTAAACGCCGCGGTGTGTGACAAGCTTAAAGAAAAGTGCGGCAAGATACAGCACGATTAAAATAATGGAAATCCCGGTGCTTAATGAAATGGCTTCGCTATCGCTCATGCTCATCGAGAAAACTTCAGGGATGACAAAAGCTACAATTACACCGAACATCAATAATCCAGAATTGTGTCTTGCGTCATATACATTGAATTTCTGGCGCTTATATTTGACACCGCCTACAAAGAAGGATAACCCGGCAACGAGAAGTAGATTCCCCAGCACCGAACCTGTCAGAGAAGCGAGTACAATTTCAATCAAACCTTCTTTCAAAGCGAAAATAGAAATAATCAGTTCGACTGCATTACCGAAAGTGGCGTTTAATAGTCCCCCTACTCGGGGTCCAGAAATGACGGCGAGGCTTTCGGTCGCCCTCCCCATATATGCGGCAAGTGAGATAATCGTTAAACAATAGACAATGAACATCAGTACTTGTGACCAGTGAAGAAGACTTCCTGCGACTGATAATGGTACGCCAATTAGAATCAGGAAAAAGAAAACTTTGTTTATCACCTGGCACATCCTCTCTTTTATCATTAGGCTATGTAAGCTTATATTGTTAAATTCTCGATTTTTGGCTCATTCGAGTGAAACCTTCGTTTCACTCGCCTTTCAGCTTTGCTCGAAACGATTGGGCATCACAGGGCGTAAATGAGCCAAAAATCAACACCGTTCATTAACATAGCCTATCATTAAGATATCCTTTTTCCATTATAGATTTCATTTATTGGAAAAGAAAGTTCATTTCATTTCAATATAGGTTGAAATAAAGGGGAATACAATACGAGTACAGAAAAGGGGTAAAGGGTATAATGCCCCATATTGGTTGACGCAAAATAGAAAGGCGTGTAAACTACAAATAACTTCAACTTGTTAGTATATTAGCGAACTAAAGTAAATGTGAGGTGCAAAGAAATGACTAGACCATATGTATTTGAAAAGCCACTGGGTATGCGAGATACGCTGCCTTTACTATACGATCTGAAAACAAGCATCCGTGAAAAAATCCAGCATGTAACAGAATCATGGGGCTATCGGTTTATGAATACACCTACTCTTGAATATTATGAAACGGTGGGAGAAGCTTCGGCGATTCTTGATCAACAGCTTTTTAAACTACTCGACCAGCGAGGCAATACACTTGTGTTACGGCCAGATATGACAGCTCCGATTGCTCGTGTGGCCGCATCAAGTTTGAAGAAAGAACCATTTCCATTGCGCCTTGCTTATGATTCAAATGTCTTTCGTGCACAAGAGGACGAAGGTGGGAAACCTGCAGAATTCGAACAAATTGGTGTTGAGCTAATCGGTGACAGAACAACGAGCGCCGATGCAGAAGTGATTGCTTTAATGGCAGCTGTTTTAAAAGAAGCTGGTCTTGAAGATTTCCAAATCGCCATTGGGCATGTTGGATTTATTCAAGAGCTGTTTCTATCGATCGTTGGAAATGAAGAACGAGCTGCAGTCCTTCGTCGCTTCCTATATGAAAAAAACTACGTCGGTTACCGTCAGCATGTACGAGAAATGCCTCTTTCGACCATTGATCAAAAAAGACTGATGGGGCTTTTAACGCTTAGAGGGGATGGCTCAAAGCTAGAAGAAGCCATAGAGTTGCTACCGACTGAAGCAGGTGAACGCGTTCTAGAAGAGCTTCGAACGCTTCTACATACGCTTGAAGCATATGGCGTCGCTGACCAAGTGAAATTTGATTTCACACTTGTTAGCCATATGAGTTATTACACAGGAGTCGTGTTTGAAGGATATGCAAATAACCTTGGTGTTCCTTTAAGTAACGGTGGACGATACGATGAGCTATTGTCGCGTTTCGATCGCCCTGCACAGGCGACTGGTTTTGGACTTCGACTTGACCACCTTGCCGAAGCGCTCGGTGTGACAGGAGAGGAAAAGCTTCCAAACGCAATTATCTTTAGTCCTGAACGCAGAGATGAAGCCATTCAACAGGCTTCAGAACGAAGAGCAGTCGGAGAGAAAGTGGTCATGCAGGAACTAAGCGGTGTGGCAAACCTCGATACTTACTCTGAACGCTTTGAAAATGTTGTCTATTTAATTGGTAAGAATGGAAAGGGGATGTTGTAATGCTAACGATGGCGATGCCGAAGGGGCGTATTTTTGAAGAAGCCGTGGAATTGCTGCGAGACGCAGGCTATAAACTTCCCCCTGAATTCGATGATTCAAGAAAATTGATTTTAGATATAGAAGAAGAAAATCTTCGTTTCATTCTAGCGAAACCAATGGATGTCCCTACATACGTGGAACACGGAGTTGCAGATGTGGGGATCGCAGGGAAAGACGTGATGCTGGAAGAGGAACGAAATGTGTACGAAGTGCTTGATCTGAAAATTAGCGGGTGTTACCTCGCTGTTGCTGGTCTTTCTGATGGACCGATCAAAGGGGTAGCACCTAAGATCGCGACGAAATATCCGAATGTTGCTTCAAATTATTTTCGCCAACAGGGTGAGCAAGTTGAGATTATTAAGTTGAATGGATCAATCGAACTTGCACCACTTATCGGACTTGCTGATCGCATCGTCGATATTGTTTCTACAGGTCGAACGCTAACTGAAAACGGATTGATGGAAACAGCATTTATCGAGCCGATTACATCTCGTTTTATCGTAAATCCCGTCAGCTATCGAACGAAGGATGCTGTTATTGACGATATGGTCCAGCGCCTTTCTGCAGTTGTTGAAGGAGGTAGCGAAGATGAAAATCGTTAAGATGAATGAAGGTGTGTCGATCAAACGATCGATTGAACAAGGAACAGAAGAGCAGCGTCAGGCAGTTCTCTCCATTCTTGAACAAGTGAAAGCGACTGGTGATGATGCTGTTAAGGCAAATACGAAAAAGTTTGATGGAGCTGACTTGAAAGAGATCCGTGTTTCCAGGGAAGAAATCGAACGAGCTTATCGCGATTTGTCTGATGAACTGATCGGAACGATTAGACAAGCAGCCACAAACATCCAAACCTTTCATGAGCGGCAGCGACGCCAATCGTGGTTTACAACATCTGAGGATGGAACGATGCTAGGACAAAAAGTAACGCCGCTTGATTCAGTAGGTGTCTATGTACCCGGCGGAAAAGCAGCATATCCTTCTTCTGTTCTGATGAACGTGATTCCTGCTATAGCGGCTGGAGTGAAAAGAATTGCCATGGTTACACCTCCTGACTCCAATGGAAACGTCCCTTCCGGGGTGCTTGTCGCAGCAAACGAAGTTGGCATAACCGAAATCTTTAAAGTTGGCGGGGCGCAAGCAGTTGGCGCGCTCGCCTATGGTACCGAATCGATTGCTTCTGTCGATAAAATTGTGGGACCGGGAAATATTTTTGTCGCACTTGCCAAACGTGAAGTATTTGGAATCGTGGACATCGATATGATTGCAGGGCCGAGCGAAATCGTCGTCCTTGCGGATGAAAAAGCAAACCCTGCATATATTGCGGCTGATCTTTTATCCCAGGCAGAGCATGATGAACGCGCTAGTGCTGTTCTTGTCACTACGTCGTCACTACTAGCAGAGCGTGTTCAAGAAGAAGTGAAGCAGCAGTTAGTCGCACTTCCACGAGCTGAAATAGCTTCAAAATCAATTGATGATTATGGAATGATCTATATCGTTGATGATTTGGTGTCAGCGGTTGATGCGGTCAATGAGCTTGCTCCTGAGCACCTTGAGATCATGGTTGAAGAACCTATGATGCTCCTTGGAAAGATCCGTCACGCAGGTGCCATATTTCTTGGTCCTTATAGCTCAGAGCCTGTCGGGGATTATTTTGCTGGACCAAACCATGTACTACCAACGAATGGAACAGCTCGTTTTTCAAGCCCTTTATCTGTGGATGATTTCATTAAAAAATCAAGTGTTATTTCTTATAGCAAAGAAGCGATGAGAACAAATGGTAACAGCATCGCAGCGCTCGCTAAGCTTGAAGGACTCAGTGCTCACGCGAGAGCCGTTGAACTTCGATTGGAGGATCTATAATGAGTGAAGAAAGAAAAAGTTCGATCACAAGAGAAACATCTGAAACGTCAATTAACCTTTCATTTGGAGTAGATGGCGCAGGGAAAACAGATTTGCAAACGGGGGTCCCTTTCCTTACCCATATGCTGGATCTGTTCACAAAGCATGGGAAGTTTGATTTAGCGATCGCGGCAAACGGAGATACGGAGGTTGATGACCATCACACGACAGAAGACATTGGTATATGTCTTGGGGAAGCACTGAAGCAAGCGCTTGGGACAAAAGAAGGGATTAAACGATACGGAAATGCTTTTGTTCCTATGGATGATGCGCTTGCGCAAGTTGTTGTCGATCTAAGCAATCGACCACATCTCGAATATCGTGTTGAATTACCATCAAATCGTGTAGGGACATTTGATACAGAGTTGGTTCATGAATTTTTATGGAAGTTTGCGATTGAAGCAAGAATGAACTTGCACGTGATCGTTCATTACGGGCATAACACTCACCATATTATTGAAGCGATTTTTAAAGCGTTAGGACGCGCATTGGATGAAGCGACTCTTATTGATCCTCGTGTCAAAGGTGTGCCATCTACGAAAGGAATGCTGTAAATGATCGGTATTATTGATTATGGCATGGGGAACTTATACAGCGTGAGTAAGGCCCTTGAGCGTCTCGGTTATGATTATTTCGTTTCGGAAGATGAACTGGAACTCTCGAAAGCGACCGGTCTACTCCTTCCAGGCGTGGGTTCTTTTCGAGATGCGATGGCGATCTTAACGGAAACCGGATTAAAGACATTTATTGAAAAAGAAGTAGAAGCGGGAAAGCCCCTCCTTGGTATTTGTCTTGGCATGCAGCTTCTATTTGAAGAAAGCGATGAGAACGGTTATGCAAAGGGCTTTTCTTTTCTCCCAGGTCGGGTAAAGAAATTTTTGGGGGAGGATGCTACAGGCAATTCCTACAAAGTCCCACATATGGGATGGAATAAGCTTATCATTCAGCAGCCAGACTCTTTTCTGATGGATGAAGTCGGCGATGAGCATGTGTATTTTGTTCATTCGCATTTTGTTGATACGAGCGATCGTGATGTGTTAATTGCCACAGCAAATTATGCAGAAGAGGTGCCAGCTGTTGTCGGGAAGGGAAACGTGTTCGGTACCCAATTCCACCCAGAAAAAAGCAGTCACGCTGGTCTAGCAATCTTGAAAAACTATGCACAATACGTGGAAAGGAATGACGCATAAGATGCCAATTACCATTTATCCTGCCATCGATATGAGAGGCGGCAAATGTGTACGACTTTTGCAAGGTGACTATAACAAAGAAACGGTCTATGGGGATTCGCCTTTTGATATGGCAAAACAATTTGCAGAGGACGGGGCCAAGTGGATTCATATGGTCGATCTTGACGGGGCGAGAGAGGGCAAACGCGTGAACGATCGCCACGTACTTGAAGTCGCGAATCAATTATCAGCGCGTGTTCAGGTTGGCGGAGGAATTCGTTCAGAAGAAGATGTTGCTTATTACCTTGAAAATGGTGTGGATCGTATCATCCTTGGTAGTAGCGCGATTTCAGATCCGGACTTCGTGAAAAGAATGCTCGAACGGTATAAAGAAAAAATCGCCATTGGAATCGATGCGAGAGATGGCTATGTCGCGGTGGAAGGTTGGCTCAAAACCTCTGAAATCAAAGCAGTAGATCTTGGCAAAGAGCTCGCACAGCATGGTGCAGAAGTGTTCATTTTTACCGATATTTCAAAAGATGGAACGTTATCTGGTCCAAATGTCGAAGCGATTGCCGAGCTTGGTGAGGCAACGGGCAAAGAAGTTATCGCTTCAGGTGGTATTAGCAATCTTGATGATGTGAAAAGTCTTCAACATAGAAGTGACTCAATTAGCGGTGCAATTATCGGGAAGGCTCTCTATACAAATCAATTCACTTTAAAACAGGCGCTGAAGGTTTAATCATGCTAACAAAGCGAATTATCCCATGCCTTGATGTTAAAGATGGCCGCGTTGTGAAAGGAATTCAGTTTGTAGGCTTAAGAGACGCCGGCGATCCAGTTGAATTAGCGAGAGTTTATGATGAAGAAGGTGCTGATGAGCTCGTATTTCTTGATATATCCGCTTCTCATGAAGGAAGAGACACCATGGTAGATGTCGTACGTCAAGTCGCAGCGGAGCTTGCCATTCCTTTTACCGTTGGTGGAGGCATTAATAAGCTTGAGGATATGAAACGTGTTCTTCGCGCAGGAGCTGATAAAGTATCGATGAATACTGCGGCTGTTCTTCGTCCGGAATTGATTCGTGAAGGCGCCGATTATTTCGGCACACAGTGTATGGTTGTGGCTATTGATGCCAAGTGGGAAGTAGAGACGAAATCATGGCGCGTTTATACGCACGGCGGTCGAACGGCGACGGAATGGGATGCTGTTGAATGGGCGATCAAGGCGCAGGAAATGGGAGCGGGAGAAATCTTGCTAACGAGTATGAATGCAGATGGAAGTAAAGATGGGTTTGATGTTCCATTAACAAAAGCAATCGGTGAAGCTGTTTCTATTCCCGTCATTGCTTCAGGTGGGGCAGGCTCATCTGAAGATTTTCTTGAAGTGTTCGAAGATGCTTCAGCAGATGCTGCACTCGCCGCGTCGATTTTCCATTATAAAGAAACCTCTCTCTCTCATGTGAAAGATTACTTAAAACAAAACGGGGTGGCGATTCGATGAATACAGAGACAATTCAATTTGACGATAAAGGTCTTGTTCCAGCGATTGTACAGGACGCAGTAAGTAAAGAAGTTCTAACACTGGCATACATGAACAAAGAATCTCTAACTAAAACAATCGAAACAAAGGAAACGTGGTTTTATAGTCGCTCGCGTGAAGAGCTTTGGCACAAAGGGGAAACTTCTGGCAACACACAGAGGATCACGGATATTCGGTACGATTGTGATCAAGATGCCGTGCTTGTGCTTGTGACTCCAGCGGGGCCGGCCTGCCATAAAGGAGACTACTCCTGCTTTTCAGAATCGTTGCTTGAGGAAGAAGTAGCACCAAAAGATAATCGATTCGGTATTTTAAATACGCTTGAGGAAATTATTGCGAAGCGTGATGCCGAACGTCCCGAAGGAGCCTACACGACTTACCTCTTTACTGAAGGCGTTGATAAAATCCTGAAGAAAGTTGGAGAAGAAGCTTCGGAGGTTATTATTGCCGCTAAGAATCGTGATCATGAGGAATTAACGTGGGAATCGGCTGATCTCTTGTTCCACCTGATGGTTCTATTAAGAGAGCAAGAATGTCCACTTGATGACGTTCTTGATGTACTCAAGAAGCGACACGCTTCTAACTAATGAAACCTTTTTCTCTTCCGTTTCGTAGAAATAACTAAATTCGAATACGAGAGGAAGTAAAGCGATGTTCGTAGGATTTATGTTTATTGGTCTAGCTATTGGCTTATTCCTTGGTCAACCTGGACCTGGTGTTCTACTCGGGATGGGGATTGGCTTTGTTGCACAGAAGATCGTCAAAAGTAGAAAAGATATGTGGAAATAAAAACGAGCTTACGGGCTCGTTTTTATTATGGGAGAGCCAAGTTTTGCTATTTATTTTCTTTTACGGATGGGCGCAGATGTATGTTATACTTTTGAACGGATATGACTGGTATTGGAATTATTTTATAGAAACAATTGGAGGAAAACATGAGGAAAGAACTTCATGCTTCTTCGGATTTGAAAGGCCGACTGATCCCGTTCGTACAGAATGGGGATTATTTCTACAAAAAGGCGATGAGAGCCTATCAGCAACGGAACCTGGATAAAGCAAGGCAGCATCTTGAACGTGCGGTTAAACTTGCCCCCGAAGAAGTCGATTATATATGTCAACTTGCAGCGGTCCTGTCGGAATTAGGCGAATATGAAGCATCAAACGAATGGCTCACATTCGTTCTCGACGATCTTGATCCTGAATATTATGATTGCTACTTTTTTCTTGCGAACAATTACGCACATATGGGTCTTTTTAAACAAACGGAACTGAATGCAAAAACGTATCTTGCTCATGAACCTGATGGTGAGTTTGTTGAAGATGCAGAAGAACTTGTTGATCTCATTTTATTTGAGAAATCCGAGGATTTACCTCAAGAGATCGGTGAAGAAGAGCAGCTTATTCAACAACATGAAGAAGCCAGGAAAGCAATTGAGTCTGGAGATTTTACTGAAGCGGTTGAACTACTTGAGCATATGACTGATGTCTATGCTGAATTTTGGCCTGCTTATAATAATCTAGCACTTGCTTATTTCTATAGTGAGCAATACGAGAAAGCGATTGGGGTTTTGGATCTTGTTCTTACGAGAAATGAAGGAAACCTTAACGCAGTATGTAACCTTTCTTTATTCTACGATTTTCTTGGTCAGCATGTGAAACGTGATTTGATGCTTGAAAGGTTAAAGAATGTATATCCCATTCATCCTGATCATGCGTATAAACTCGGAAGTACGTTTGGTTTTCTTGGGGAGCATAAGCTTGCCCTGCACTGGCTTCGCAAAGTGGAAGGCAAACGTGGAGGATGGGACATCCCTTTCTACCATTGGATTGCTGTATCTGCTTTCCATCTAGATCGTCCAGAACTTGCAAAGCGATATTGGAAAAAAATTCAACAGTTAGATCCAGCAAGCAGCATTGCTGAGGTCCATCTCGCCGATTTAGAACGCGGAACCCTCGATAAAGATCGTGTTAGCTATCGAGCACACGCACGGCCTGATGAAGAAAAAGGAAACAAACATGATTATCATGCTCGAATGGTGCATCTCATGCTTCTTTATACGAGACGTGATCCGGAGGGTGCATCGATCCTACAATCGTATTGCAAGAGAAAAGACGAGCCTTCCATTATTAAAGAACTCTCAGCATATATCGCGCTAACACTTTCGGGTGAGCCTGTTCATATCGTTAGAGAGGGAGAGGATTACACGATCAAGACGCATACAGACTTTCCTGAACATGTCCTTTCAGGTATGCGTGTGGTTGCTGAGCTTGAACAAGCAAGCATCAGCGACACTGATTTGCATGAGCTAATTGCAATGATTTGGCTGCCTTGCTATGTTAAACTTTCAGAAAGTGGCAAAGGATTCCAAAATGCAAAAGGCACAGCAGCAGCCATGTACTATATGTGGCACAAAGTGAATCATACTGATGTTACGCAGATGGACGCAGCTAATCTGTTCGAAATTTCTGGTTCAACGGTCTATTCATATCGCAAGAAGTTAACTCAGCTACTTGAAAAAGAAGAGTTTTGAGCAAACTGATAGACATCTTAATAACAATCAGCTATGATTCTAAATAAGAAGAATTACTTTTTAATAATCAATATAATTTAATGATAGTAACGTGAAGGAAGTGAAGCAGATGAGTGAGAAAATTTATGATGTCATTATTGTCGGTGCCGGACCTGCAGGTATGACTGCAGCTGTATACACTTCTCGTGCAAATCTCGATGTTCTAATGATTGAACGTGGGATTCCGGGCGGACAAATGGCTAATACAGAAGACGTAGAGAACTACCCAGGATTTGATAGTATTCTAGGACCAGATCTTTCAACAAAAATGTTCGAGCACGCGAAGAAGTTTGGTGCTAAGTATCAGTATGGTGATGTCAAAGAAATTCGTGATAATGGTGATTACAAAACGGTTGTATCAGGTAATCAAGAATTTCATGCCAAAGCGATCATCGTAACGAGCGGTGCAGAATATAAGAAAATTGGTGTTCCTGGAGAAGCAGAGTACAGCGGACGTGGTGTATCTTACTGCGCAGTTTGTGACGGTGCTTTCTTTAAAAATAAAGAGCTTGTTGTTGTTGGTGGAGGAGATTCAGCTGTAGAAGAAGGTGTGTATTTAACACGTTTCGCTTCAAAAGTAACGATCGTTCACAGACGTGAACAGCTTCGTGCACAGAAAATTCTTCAACAGCGCGCATTTGATAATGAGAAAATTGATTTTATCTGGAACCATACAGTAAAAGAAATTCTTGGTGAAAATGGTAAAGTGAATAAAACCCTACTTGTGAATACAGTGACTGGTGAAGAGCGTGAATTTAGCGCTGACGGAGTATTCATCTACATCGGAATGCTTCCGTTAAATCAATCTGTTAGCAATCTTGATATTACGAATGAAGAAGGCTATATCGTGACGGACGAAAACATGGCAACAAAGGTTCCTGGAATTTTTGCAGCCGGTGACATCCGTGACAAAATGCTTCGTCAGATTGTAACTGCAACAGGTGACGGTAGTATCGCTGCACAATCTGTTCAGCATTATATCGAATCACTGGAAGACGCAGGTAAAGAAGCACTCGTTTAATTTAATAAAAGCAGGGAATCTAAATGATTCCCTGCTTTTTTGAGTGAGAAAAACAAGCTCATACGATCTTTCGACATCGTCCGATTTTAATCGAGTGGTGCCTGTCACCACGTCATTCTCTTTTAATTTAGCTGTAACAGCGGTGAAATAAAAATGGGGTAGACTATAAGTAGATTTAACCCCCTTTAATATATTCACTCTTTTGCACGGGCATTAGCTCCGTGCTCTTTTTTTGTATCTAGCCATCTATCCACTCAGATCATCCACTTCCAAACCGCTCTCATTGTTCATGGTAAATAATCATAGTATACTATGGATAGAAAATCTTGAAGTCTGACGTTCATTCAGACTCTCGTCTACACAAAAAACGGATGACCGAATTGAGGTGACAATTGTGCAACGCGTAACAAACTGCATTCTAAATGATGAAGCCAATGATCGAGTACTATTATTACAAAAACCAAGACGCGGATGGTGGGTTGCACCAGGTGGAAAAATGGAATCGGAAGAATCGATTCGCGATTCGGTGATTCGAGAGTTTCGAGAAGAAACTGGTGTTTATTTAAAAAATCCAAAACTTAAAGGTATTTTCACATTTATCATTAAAGAAAACGAAGTAACGAAATCCGAGTGGATGATGTTTACGTTCCTTGCAACAGAGTATGATGGCGAACCAGTTGAGAAATCAGAAGAAGGGAAAGTATCCTGGGTGAAAACGGAAGATGTTAGTGAGCTTCCGATGGCGCCTGGAGATTATCACATTCTAGATTATATGATGAAGGGCCATGGCATCATCTATGGTACATTCACCTATACACCTGATTTTAAGCTGCTTTCTTATAGACTTGACCCGTCCTGATCAAGAAGCGGGAGATGAAGAGAAACTGAGAAATGGAGTGGGGGAAATGACCGAATCTATCGATAAACGAATTCATATGGTCATTATTACAGGGATGAGTGGTGCTGGTAAAACGGTTGCCATGCAATGTTTTGAAGACATCGGCTATTTCTGTATTGATAACCTGCCACCGGCCCTATTACCAAAGTTCGTCGAGATGGTTGACGGATCGGAAGGCAAACTTAACAAAATAGCTCTAGTAATGGACCTACGTGGTGGTGACTTTTTTGACCATTTAGTTGAAGCAGTTGATCACCTTGATTCCCATGAGCGTCTTGATGCGGAAATCCTTTTTCTAGATTCTAAAGATTCAACTCTAGTTCGGAGATACAAAGAAACAAGACGTTCTCATCCTCTTGCACCAGAAGGATTACCGCTAGAAGGAATTAAGCGTGAGAGAGAAATGCTAGAGGAACTGAAGGGACGTTCTCAACAGATTATAGATACGAGCGATATTAAGCCGGTCCAGCTGCGAGAAAAGATTATGGAGCGTTTCTCTAACAACGAAAAGGAAAATTTCGGAGTTAATGTGATGTCATTTGGATTTAAATACGGCATTCCTATTGATGCTGACCTTGTCTTTGATATTCGTTTTCTTCCTAACCCTCACTATGTGGAACATTTACGTCCCAAAACAGGTGTAGAAGAAGAAGTCTCGAACTATGTATTTAAGTGGAAAGAAACACAAACGTTTCTTGCTAAATTGATTGATATGCTTGCTTATATGCTTCCTCAATATAAGAGGGAAGGGAAGAGTCAGCTTGTTATTGGAATTGGATGTACAGGTGGAAAGCATCGTTCGGTAGCTTTCGCTGAGTACATCGGCCATCACTTTGAATCAGAGTACCGAACCAATATTACTCACAGAGATATTGAAAAAGGAAAGGGTCACAACTAATATGGATGACAATAATCTGCCAAAGGCTGTCGTCATTGGCGGAGGAACAGGCCTATCGGTACTTCTTCGTGGACTAAAAAAATTCCCCGTCGACATTACTGCAATCGTCACGGTCGCAGATGACGGTGGGAGTTCAGGACGGTTGCGAGACGAGTTTGATATTCCTCCGCCCGGTGATGTACGTAATGTAATCACTGCGCTATCAGAAGTAGAACCTCTTCTAGAGGGACTTATGCAACATCGCTTTAAAAATGGGAATGGGCTATCTGGTCATTCCCTAGGAAACTTAATGCTTGCTGCTATGACAGATATTACAGGAGATTTTGTTCAAGGAGTAAGGGAAATGTGTCGGGTTCTAAATGTTCGCGGTAAAGTGCTTCCTGCTTCTAATCACAGTGTCATTCTCCATGCAGAAATGCGCGATGGCACATTTGTGCAGGGTGAGTCTCAAATTCCAAAAGTGAACAAAACCATTAAGAAGGTATTTCTCTCCCCACCTGGTATTAAAGCTCTTCCAGAATCTCTGCAGGCGATTCGTGAAGCAGACTTGATTGTACTTGGTCCTGGAAGTCTTTATACAAGCATTCTTCCAAACTTACTTGTTCCAGGCATTGCTGAAGAAATTCAACATGCTAAAGGAAGAAAAGTATACGTTTGTAATGTGATGACTCAGCTTGGGGAGACGGAGAACTATACGGCGAGTGACCACGTGCAGGCACTCATTGATCACATCGGCTATAAACTTATGGACACAATTATCGTGAATGAACAAATGATTCCATCTTTTTATGCAAAACGTTATGCACAAGAACGAGCAGAGGTTGTGCAATATGACGAAAATCGTCTAAAGAGCTTTGGTTTTCATGTAATCAGTGATAAAATTATCCAATACGATGAGAAGTATGTACGCCACGATGCGAAGAAAATATCATCAATTCTATTATCATTGTTAGACGATAAAACACGATGATGGGTCAGTGGGGCCCCTGCATGGAAAGGGGGGGATGGCAATGTCATTTGCTGCTGATACAAAGAAAGAATTAACACAGTTAGAAAGTAAGCCATGCTGTGCAAGATCAGAGCTAGCAGCGCTCATTCGAATGAATGGATCGATATCGTTTGGCAACAGACAATTGATTTTAAACATTCCGACTGAACATGCTGCCATTGCAAGAAGAATCTATACGCTTATTAAACGGATTTATAATTATGATGTTGAACTGCTTGTCCGTAAAAAAATGAGGCTAAAGAAGAATAATGTCTACATTGTTCGAGTATCAGCCAAGGCGAGAGAATTACTTGAAGATCTCGGAATTATGGATAACGCGTTCACTTTTACGCGCAAGATTTCTTCAGATTTCACAAAAAAAGCTTGTTGCAAACGCTCTTATCTTAGAGGAGCATTTCTTGCAGGTGGATCGATTAACCATCCAGAAACGTCTTATCACCTCGAGATTTTTTCTATGTATGAAGAGCATACGGAATCACTTTGTAATCTGATGAATGAATTTGGACTGAACGCAAAGATGCTTGAACGAAAGAAAGGCTACATTGTTTATATTAAAGAAGGCGAGAAAATCACAGAATTTCTTAGTGTAGTTGGTGCTCACCAAGCCTTACTCTATTTTGAAGATGTACGGATTATGAAAGATATGCGTAATTCTGTTAATCGGATTGTGAACTGTGAAACAGCCAATTTAAATAAAACAGTTGGCGCAGCATTTCGACAGGTTGAGAATATTCGTTTTATCCAGAACGAGGTAGGGCTTGAAATTCTACCGGATAAATTAAGAGAAATTGCTGTACTTCGTGTGAAACATCAGGATGTCACGCTGAAGGAGCTTGGTGAAATGGTAACTGGTGGAGCGATAAGTAAATCTGGTATCAATCATCGATTGCGAAAAATTGATCAGATTGCTGATAAGCTTCGAACTGGTAAACCTATATCATAATAGGTGATTCGTTCCTTTTAGAAAAAGAAAGACTTCCACCTAAATGTCGGTGGAAGGTCACTTTTTCTACTTGTGTGAGATCGTGATAGTAAAGCTAGAAAAAGTAGGCTCTTTTCGTAAACATTGTTGCTATAAGAGTGGGGGGACTTCCGCTCCAGGATGCTCGCTTTCCGCGGGGCGGGCGCTGAGCCTCCTCGGCGCACAAAAGCATTGCGCCTGTGGGGTCTCACCTGTCCCGCTAGTCCCGCAGGAGTCGAGCACCTTCCGCTCCAATTAGCTAAGTGTGGTTCTTTATACAATAATTCTTTCAAAAACAACAATCTTTGAGAAAAGAGCCAAAAAATAAGAAAAACGATCGTTTCCACCTGAATGGTGTTTGAATCTCGTTTTTCTAAATTTTTCAGTGTTTGAGATAGCGCTTACTTATTTTAAAAATTAGAGAATACAGAAGTCTGTGATGTCTGGCTATAGCCCTCTGGTCTTCAAGTCGCTTTATCTCCGTTTGTTGGGGACAACGGGTTCATATGCTTTTCTGATCAACTGTTCTATATTAGGGAGGAATGGACAAGTGGTTCAAAAAGAAGTTGTTGTAACATTGGATACTGGATTGCAAGCTCGCCCTGCCGCACTCTTTGTGCAGGAGGCTAATCGTTTCAACTCAGATATTTTTCTTGAAAAAGACGGAAAAAAGGTAAATGCGAAGAGCATTATGGGGATTATGAGCCTTGCTGTTGGTACAGGTGCTTCAGTCGTATTAACTGTGGATGGCAATGATGAAGAAGATGCAATTTCATCATTAATCGAATTCGTTCAAAAAGATTAGAAAAACTTGGCTGACGGCCAAGTTTTTCTTGTGTTATCTTTACTATCATTTGCAAATTTTATAGTACATATAAAAAGCCTTTCCCAAAACGGGAAAGGCTTTTTTTGAAGCATCGTTTATGCTTTTTTCTCCATTACTTCATCGATCAAGCCATATTCTTTCGCTTCAGTAGCTTCCATGAAACGGTCACGATCTGTGTCACGATCAATTGTTTCAAGTGGTTGACCAGTGCGTTCAGAAAGAATTTTGTTTAGCTTCTCACGCATTTGGATAATACGTTTTGCGTGAATTTCAATATCTGATGCTTGACCTTGTGTACCACCAAGTGGTTGGTGAATCATTACTTCACTGTTTGGAAGGGCGTAGCGTTTGCCGGGTTCACCAGCTGCAAGAAGAAATGCACCCATTGAAGCTGCCATACCAATACAGATCGTAGAAACTTTTGGTTTAATGAACTGCATTGTATCGTAAATGGCCATACCTGCTGTGATTGACCCACCAGGGCTGTTGATATAAAGTGAAATGTCTTTATCAGGATCTTCCGCTGCTAGGAAAAGAAGCTGAGCTACGACTGCGTTAGAAACGTTATCGTCAATTGCTGTTCCAAGCATAATGATACGGTCCTTAAGAAGACGAGAATAAATGTCATACGCTCTTTCACCGCGGTTTGTTTGTTCGATTACCGTTGGAATTAAAACCATTCTAAATTCCTCCCTTATTTTCATTGAATATGTAGTAGCTGTAAGTTCATCATACCTAAAAGGTCAATATAGGTCAAATAAAGTGCTGTGCAATTTTTATAAAGTTTTTTAGAGAAATCAATCCCCAAGTCCACCTACATCCATTTTCCCCGCATCCCTGTATTTTAAACGGAGCGAGTGTTGCTTTTTTTTAATCGGTGGTCTGCTAAAAAGTACGCTGCAATCCTTCTCTCGACCTGATTTCTGACTTGAATTGAAGTATAACGATAAGTCTTGTTATAACCGCGGCAGTATACCTGACAAATCACGATATCTTCTTTGGTGTCTTCGATATATACTCGAATCTTTTGTTCGTGAAGAAATGCTTTTGCTTGTTTTAAGTCAGATGTAGCAAGTGCATGGACAGATCGTAATAACTCTAAATAAGGTCGAGGGAGTTTCATATTGGAATGGGTTATCCATTTTGTATCAATTTCCAAAACTCTTTTGAGGAAGGGAAGTAAGAGGTAATTTCGGATAGCCTTTGCCTCTTCTGTACTTAAGTGGAACATATCAGTCACCGCCTATAAGAACGTGTGTTTGGTTTTACTTTACTATGAGACGTTTGAGACGTCAAGAATATGGATGAAGGGAATTCGTGCAAGACGGAGTAGAAACAAAAATATTTGCTCTTTAGAGAGTGAAACTAAGTGTTCACTCGAATGAGTCAAAAATCGAGAAATCAACAATGTAAGCTAACATAACCTAGAGAGTAATAGAATGGAAAAATCATCTTGCAATATAGGGGGGCATCACGTATAATGATTCTTGCGCTCAATATATGCGCCCGTAGCTCAGTCGGATAGAGCGGTGGTTTCCGGTACCGCGTCAGTCGGGGGTTCGAATCCCTCCGGGCGCACCAACTACATAATGCCAATCCCTTTCGCACTAGCGAGAGGGATTTTTTGTTATAAACAAATGAATCGATGACTTTGAGCTGTAGATAATGACGATTTAGTATGCCTCATTCGATTCAGCATTTCCAAAAAAAGGCTATATTAATGGATGGTTTTGATTTTTGGCACATTTATGTCCTGCTCAAGCGATTGGCCATCAGACCTTTCATTCGAATGAGCCAATAATCGAGAAATCAACAAGATAAGCTAACATAGCCAATGAAAAAGAAGAGTAGAACTCGTCCACTCTTCCAGCTATCAGTCGTGCCTTCTAACAGGGTTTATTTTTATCATTGTCATGTCCTTTGCTGTTTGCTCCACTCATCGTGTGTTTGAAGCCTGAGTGCATTCCAGTAGCGCATAATCCAAGCCATAATCCTATAAAGAAGGCTTTTTTGAAATCTCCCGGTTCAACATAAACATGGCTCATCACAATTCCTATTGCAATAGAAAGAAGTGGTATGAACCTGGACGGGAAACCAAACATTTTGAAGAGGTGTACAACTCCAATGATGACTGGAAGCAAAGCAATGCCATATACAGATAAATCCATGGTATTTGCCTCCTTTTCTCTCTCTATAACACAGTTTATGTGGAATAGTGATTGAGGGACGGGCTTATTCATCATTTTTTTGAAAATAGTGTCAAGTCACCATTTAAAAAAACAGAAAATTCTGGTCATTATCTTTTTTCCTTACCATATGCTGAACCATTATAGTATGATGAAGGTGGAGGGATTGCGATGGAATTAGGATTGATACAAAAGCAGACGACGAAATTAGTCATGACAACCCAGTTGCATCAAGCGATTTCGATACTCCAATATTCAACCGCTGAGTTACTGGAGTACGTAAAAGAACAAGCACTTGAAAATCCTCTTATCGAACTACAATCACCAGCCTGGGAAGGTGGCGTACGTTCTTCAAAGCGCTCATTTGATGGAGGGATCAGAAAAGACCCGCTCGAATATGCAGAAACAAGAAGAAGTTTACATGACGAACTTCACGACCAGGCAAGGTGTATGAAGCTTGCTAAGAGGATATCGCGAATTGTTCATTACCTCATTGATAACATCGACGAGACAGGTTACCTGAAAATAAATGAATTTGAAGTCATGAACTTGCTTCACGTTCAGAAAGCTGAAATAGATGAAGCAATTAAGCATGTCCAACTGCTAGATCCTGTGGGGATTGGAGCACGTTCGCTGTCTGAATGTCTTTATTTGCAGTTAAATGAGAATAACTCACTACATGAGGTAGCGCGAGAGATTGTGAAAGTAGATTTGAAAGCGCTAGCAGAGAAGAAATATAAAGAGCTTTCTAGAAAATATAATATAACTGTTGAAAAAATTCAGCAGGTAGCTGACCTAATTACTACACTGGATCCGCGTCCGGGAGCGAAATGGATTCATGAAAAGCCTTCTTATATTGTACCGGATGTAAGGATCGAAGAAAAAAATGGTTCATTTATCATTGCGTTACTGGATGACGACTTACCTGCTATGAAAGTAAGCAATGCCTATCGCTCTTTTGAAAGTAATGAAGCAGCTGCTTATTTAAAGGATAAATATCAGCAGGTGAGCTGGCTTTTGAAAAGCATTGAACAACGAAAACAAACACTTCGTTCGATTATGAGTGTGTTTATTGTTCATCAACAGGGGTTTTTAAGATCGGGAATCAGTGCATTATCACCGCTTACTTTAAAGGAAGTGGCCATAGAAGCAGGCGTGCACGAATCAACAGTTAGTCGTGCGATTAAAGGTAAATATGTTCAATCCCCCCATGGATTGTTTGCATTGAAAAATCTATTTACATCAAAGCTTTCTGGTGAGTCTCCGGAAGGAACTTCTTCTTCCAGTGTTAAATTATTTATTAAAGAGCTTATCGAGAATGAGAATAAGCTTAAGCCATTGTCTGATCAAAAGATTGTAGAAGCGCTTCATATTCAAAGAGGAGTTGAAGTATCAAGGCGAACCATTGCAAAATATCGAGATGAATTAAACATATTAAGTTCATCAAAAAGAAAACGGTTTGCATAACAGCTGCGCTAGCAGCTGATTTTTTTTGCAACCTAATTCTTTATGGAGTATACTTTTTGAGATAATTGTGGAGGTTTAGCGAATGAAAAAAACGGTTATTTTATACACGAAGGAGACATGCCCACTTTGTGAAGAGGCTTACCGACTTCTTGCGGAAATCGGGCATGATGTAGACTTTTCCTTAAAAACGATTGATATCTACCAAGACGAGAAGCTTTTGGAGAAGTTCATGCTGATGATTCCAGTCGTTGAAATTGATGGAGAAATCGTGGATTATGGGCGAATTTCAAAAAAAACGGTAAGAAAACGCTTACTTTAAAATTTTCAGTATAACATAGTTGCCCATGCTTTTGGCAACTGCTACAATGAAAATTGTAAGAAGTTCTTTTTATGATCCAGGTGGGACTAAAAATGTCTAAGTGGGACATAATACGTCTCGGGAGATAAAAGAACAACAGGGGAGACGAATTATGCGCTCATTATTGTCACTTCAACAAAAATTATTGCCAGATATGCTAGAAGTTATGAATAAGCGCTATCGGGTATTGAGACAGCTAAGACTGATGCAGCCTATTGGCCGGCGAAGTCTTGCCAACAGTCTGGATATAACTGAGCGGGTTCTTCGAAGCGAAGTAACATTCTTGAAAGATCAGGGGCTACTACATATGTCTGTACAAGGTATGCACCTGACTGAAGAAGGTGAACAGCTTCTATTGGAACTGGAACCAATTATGAATGAAGTCTCAGGTCTTGATAACCTTGAAAAACGCCTAAAGGATAAACTCGGCATACCGGAAGTATTTATTGTTCCTGGTGATAGTGATGATATCCCCTGGGTAAAGAAAGAAATGGGCAGAGCCGCTGTGGGACGCTTGAAAAAGTTTCAGCTAAGAGATAGAGTGATTGCTGTGACGGGCGGTACCACGCTCGCAGGTGTAGCCGATATGATGATTCCTTCCTCAGATATGGAAGGGACACTGTTTGTTCCGGCCCGTGGAGGTTTAGGTGAACAGGTTGAAAATCAGGCGAACACAATCTGTGCGAAGATGGCTAGAAAAGCCCATACCGACTATCGTTTGCTACATGTTCCAGATCAGCTAAGTGAAGAAGCGTACCAATCTCTTATAGAAGAACCAGGCGTCAAAGATATCCTTGAGATTATTAAGTCAGCCGGTATTGTGGTTCATGGGATTGGGGAAGCTAGAACGATGGCACAGAGGCGAAAGTCGACGCTTGAGGTTGTTGGAAAAATCGAGCGAGAGCATGCTGTGGCTGAAGCGTTTGGGTATTACTTCAATCAATTAGGAGAAGTCGTTCACAAGGTGAAGACAATTGGACTGCAGCTTGAAGATTTAGAGCGTAGTGAACTAGTCATTGCGGTAGCCGGCGGCCGTTCGAAAGCAAACGCCATCGAAGCCTATCTAAAGACAGGGATTCAAAGTATCCTTGTAACTGACGAAGGCGCCGCTAAAGCGTTATTAGAGGGAAATTCCCTTTATTATAAATAAAACACACCTCGGGAAACGAGGAAATTCAAGGAGGAACTACACAATGGCAACAAAAGTAGGTATTAACGGTTTTGGACGTATTGGACGTAACGTATTCCGTGCAGCATTAAACAACCCTGGTGTTGATATTGTAGCTGTAAACGATCTTACAGATGCAAACATGCTTGCACATCTTCTTAAATACGATTCCGTACACGGAGAGCTTAATGTAGAAGTAGAAGTTAATGGCGAGAACCTCGTAGTTAACGGAACTGAAATCAAAGTTCTTTCTGAGCGCGACCCAGCACAACTTGGATGGGGCGATCTTGGTGTTGAAGTGGTTATCGAATCCACTGGACGTTTCACAAACCGTGAAGACGCTGCGAAGCACCTTGAAGCAGGAGCTAAGAAAGTTGTCATCTCCGCACCAGCTAAAAACGAAGACATCACTGTTGTTTTAGGTGTTAACGAAGATAAGTACGATGCAGGTAGCCATCACGTTATCTCTAACGCATCTTGTACAACAAACTGTCTAGCACCAGTTGCTAAAGTATTGAACGACAAGTTCGGTATTAAGCGCGGTCTTATGACAACAACTCACTCTTATACAAACGATCAGCAAATTCTTGATCTTCCACATAAAGACTACCGTCGTGCTCGCGCAGCAGCTGAAAACATCATTCCAACTTCAACTGGAGCTGCAAAAGCAGTATCTCTAGTACTTCCTGAGCTTGATGGTAAGTTGAATGGTATGGCTATGCGTGTACCTACTCCAAACGTATCAATCGTTGACCTTGTAGCTGAACTTGATGCAGACGTATCTGTTGACGAAGTGAACGCTGCTCTTAAAGAAGCTGCTGAAGGCGATCTTAAAGGTTACCTTGGTTACAGCGACGAGCCACTAGTATCAAAAGATTACAATGGTAACCCTCATTCTTCAATCGTAGATGGTCTTTCTACTATGAACATTGATGGTAACATGGTTAAAGTTATCTCTTGGTATGACAATGAGTGGGGCTATTCAAACCGCGTAGTTGATCTTGTCGACTACATTGCTGCAAAAGGGCTATAATAAGAATTGTTAATAGAGGAGGAGGAAGTCTTGAGCCTTCCTCCTTTTCCATTGTACTTTTAAGGGTATAGCTATATTTAAGAGGTTTGTTTTTTAACTTCTTAATACTTTGTGCAGAGGAGGACATGCGTTATGAACAAAAAGTCAATTCGTGATGTTGATTTAAAAGGCAAAAAAGTATTTTGTCGTGTTGATTTCAACGTACCTATGAAAGATGGAAAGGTAACAGATGAAACACGCATCAGAGCTGCGTTACCAACGATTAAGCATTTGTCAGATCAAGGAGCGAAAGTCATTCTTGCAAGCCACCTTGGCCGTCCTAAAGGTGAGGCTGTTGATGAGCTACGTCTTGATCCAGTTGCAGACCGCTTGAGTGATCTTATTGGTAAAACTGTTACAAAAACAGACGCTGTGTACGGCGATGAAGTAGACCGTGCTATCGCAGATCTTCAAGATGGCGACCTTCTTCTTATTGAAAATGTTCGTTTTGAAGCTGGAGAAGAGAAGAATGATGAAGAACTTGCGAAGAAATTTGCCGCGATGGCAGATCTATACGTAAACGATGCTTTTGGCGCAGCACACCGTGCTCACGCATCAACTGAAGGCATTGCTCATCATATTCCTGCTGTAGCTGGTTTTCTAATGGAAAAAGAACTTGAGGTTCTTGGAAGTGCATTGACAGATCCTTCTCGCCCATTTACTGCCATTATTGGTGGAGCGAAAGTAAAAGATAAAATCGGTGTCATTGATCATCTACTTGATAAAGTAGACAATTTAATTATTGGCGGCGGTTTAGCTTATACGTTCGTAAAAGCACTCGGATATGAAGTTGGGAAATCCCTTCTTGAAGAAGATAAAATTGATCTTGCGAAGTCCTTCATGGACAAAGCAAAAGAAAAAGGCGTTAACTTCTACATGCCTGAAGATGTAATCATTGGTGACGATTTCTCTAATGATGCAAACACACATGTAGTTAGCATTGAAGAGATTCCTTCTGACTGGGAAGCGCTTGATATTGGACCGAAAACGCGAGAAACGTATAGCAAAGTTGTAGCGGATTCTAAGCTAGTGATTTGGAATGGCCCAATGGGTGTATTCGAACTAGATGTGTACGCCAACGGAACAAAAGCAGTAGCTGAAGCGTTAGCAAATGCGAAAGATACGTATTCTGTGATCGGTGGCGGTGACTCTGCCGCAGCAGTTGAAAAATTCGGCTATGCTGATCAAATGAGCCACATTTCTACTGGTGGCGGTGCCTCTCTTGAGTTCATGGAAGGTAAAGAACTTCCTGGTGTCGTAGCATTAAACGATAAATAATATACTTATGTTTTGAATTCTATAAAGGATGGTGAGTGAAAATGCGCAAACCAATCATCGCAGGTAACTGGAAGATGAACAAAACACTTACAGAGACAAAGAGCTTTGTTGATGAAGTGAAAGGACTTATTCCTGATGGCAATCGCGTAGATTCCGTTGTCTGTGCTCCTGCTCTTTTCCTTGATTATTTAACGGATGAGCTAGAAGGAACAGCACTTCAAGTAGGTGCTCAAAACATGCACTTTGAAGAAAACGGCGCGTTTACAGGTGAAATCAGCCCTGTAGCACTTAACGATCTTGGAGTAAGCTATGTGATCCTTGGTCACTCTGAACGCCGTGAGCTATTTGGTGAAACGGACGAAATCGTTAACCAGAAAACTCATGCAGCGTTCAAACATAACTTAACACCTATCATCTGTGTTGGTGAAACGCTGGATCAGCGTGAAAGTGACGTAACTGAAGATATTGTAAAAGCACAAGTTCAAAAAGCAATCGCTGGTTTAACGAATGAACAGGTAGCTCAATCTGTTATCGCATATGAGCCAATCTGGGCAATTGGAACTGGTAAAACAGCAACAAGTGATCAAGCGAATGATGTTTGTTCGTTTATCCGCGGCGTCCTTAAAGACGAAACGTCTGACGAAACAGCTAATGCGGTTCGTATCCAATATGGCGGCAGTGTGAAACCTGGTAACATTGACGAGCTTATGGGTAAATCCGACATCGATGGTGCTTTAGTCGGCGGCGCAAGCCTTGATGCAAAATCTTTCCTTCAGCTTTTGGAGGCTGGTCAGAATGCCTAAAAAGCCAGAAGCGTTAATCATCCTGGACGGTTTTGGTCTTAGAGATGAAGAAAAAGGAAATGCCGTAGCACATGCAAACAAACCGAACTTTGACCGTTACTGGAACCAATACCCTCACGCAACCCTACAAGCGTGCGGTAAAGCTGTTGGTCTTCCTGAAGGACAAATGGGTAACTCTGAAGTGGGCCACTTGAACATCGGTGCAGGACGCATCGTCTATCAAAGCTTAACAAGAGTGAACCTCGCAATTGAAGAAGGCGACTTCTTTGAGAACGAAACATTTCTAGAGGCTATTGACCATGCGAAGAAAAAAGGGACAAGCCTACACTTGTTCGGACTTCTTTCTGATGGTGGAATTCATAGCCACATTAAACATCTTTTCGCTCTTCTTGAGCTTGCAGCTAAGCAAGAACTAAAGGATGTGTATGTACATGGTTTCCTCGATGGTCGTGATGTTGGCCAACAATCTGCGAAAACCTACATTAAGCAGTTAGAGGATAAAATGGAAGAAGTCGGTGTTGGTCGTCTTGCGACTGTTTCAGGCCGTTATTATTCCATGGACCGTGATAAGCGTTGGGATCGCGTAGAGAAGTCTTACCGTGCCCTGGCATACGGTGAAGGTCCTTCTTATACTGATCCATACGAATTGATTGATGATAACTATAAGAATGAAATCTATGATGAATTCGTCCTTCCTTCTGTTATGACGGAAGAAGACGGTTCACCGATTGCGACGGTTGATGATGAGGATGCAGTCATCTTCTTTAACTTCCGTCCTGACCGAGCAATCCAGATTTCACAAGTCTTTACAAATGATGATTTCCGCGGCTTCGACCGTGGAGAAGAACGTCCGAAAAACATCCATTTTGTCTCACTGACTCGTTTTAGTGAAACAGTTGGCGGCGACGTTGCTTTCAAACCAGCGAACCTTGATAACACGCTTGGTGAAGTATTAGCTCAGCAGGACTACAAGCAGCTGCGTATTGCTGAGACAGAGAAATACCCACATGTGACGTTCTTCTTTAGCGGTGGACGCGAAGAAGAGTTTCCTGGTGAAGAACGTATCCTTATCGACTCTCCGAAGGTTGCAACCTATGACTTGAAGCCGGAGATGAGTGCCTATGAAGTGACGGACGCGTTACTGAAAGAACTCGATGCCGATAAGCACGATGCGATCATCTTGAACTTTGCGAACCCTGACATGGTTGGGCATTCCGGAATGCTTGAGCCGACAGTCAAAGCCATTGAAGCTGTTGACGAATGTCTTGGAAAAATCGTTGATAAAATCAAAGAAAAAGGCGGTCATGCGATCATTACCGCTGACCACGGGAACTCGGATGAAGTTACCACGCTTGATGGCGATGCGATGACCGCTCATACGACGAACCCTGTACCTGTTATCGTAACAAAAGAAGGTGCTGAGCTTCGCACAGATGGAATTCTTGCGGACCTTTCACCAACCCTTCTCGATTTGCTTGGCGGCAAGCAACCGAAAGAAATGACAGGGAAATCATTAATTAAATAATTTACATTTAAAGGAGATGACACGTTATGCCAATCATTACTGACGTTTATGCACGCGAGGTCCTTGACTCCCGCGGCAATCCAACAGTTGAAGTAGAAGTATTTACAGACGCAGGTGTTAAAGCACGTGCAATGGTACCATCTGGTGCATCCACTGGTGAGTACGAAGCAGTTGAACTTCGTGACGGTGACAAAGATCGCTACCTTGGTAAAGGTGTAGAAAAAGCAGTAGCAAACATCAACGAAACAATCGCTCCAGAGCTAGTAGGCATGAGCGTTTATGACCAGCTTGGAGTCGACCACATGATGATCGACCTTGATGGTACTGACAACAAAGGCAAACTTGGCGCTAACGCGATTCTAGGCGTATCTATGGCTGTTGCACGCGCTGCTGCAGAAGAGCTTGAGCTTCCACTTTACGTTTACCTTGGTGGATTCAACGCGAAAACTCTTCCAACACCAATGATGAACATTCTTAACGGTGGAGAGCACGCTGATAACAACGTAGATATTCAAGAATTTATGGTTATGCCTGTTGGAGCACCTTCTTTCAAAGAAGCACTTCGCACTGGCGCTGAAATTTTCCACAGTCTTAAAGGTGTTTTGAAAGAAAAAGGCCTTAACACTTCTGTAGGTGACGAAGGTGGATTCGCTCCTAACCTTGGTTCAAACGAAGAAGCGATCCAGACGATTATTGAAGCAATCGAAAAAGCTGGCTACAAGCCTGGTGAAGAAGTAATGCTTGCTCTAGACGTAGCATCTTCTGAAATCTACAGCGACGGTAAATACAACCTTGCTGGTGAAGGCGTAGTGAAGACTTCTGAAGAGATGATCGAATTCTACAGCCAGCTATGTGAAAAATACCCAATCATCTCAATTGAAGATGGTCTTGACGAAAACGACTGGGAAGGATGGGAGAAACTTACTCAAGCTCTTGGTGAGAAAGTTCAGCTTGTTGGTGACGATCTTTTCGTTACAAACACAAACAAACTTTCTGAAGGAATCGAGCGTAGCGTAGGTAACTCTATCCTGATCAAAGTGAACCAAATCGGTACACTAACTGAAACGTTCGATGCTGTTGAAATGGCGAAGCGTGCTGGTTACACAGCTGTTATCTCTCACCGTTCTGGTGAAACAGAAGATACAACGATCGCTGACATCGCTGTTGCGACTAATGCTGGACAAATTAAGACAGGCGCACCGTCTCGTACGGACCGCGTTGCGAAATACAACCAGCTTCTTCGTATCGAAGATGAACTTGAGCACCTTGCAGTCTACGGTGGCCGTAAGAGCTTCTACAACTTAGATAAGAAGTAAGTGATGAACTAACCCCGCGTGAAAACGCGGGTTTTTTTTGTGGATTCACTTAATTCTTTCTTGAAACTTCTTTTTTTTGCTAGTTGTTTTGATTTTGTATGAAGAACCACCCTTCATAGCTGATTGGAGCGGAAGGTGCTCGACTCCTGCGGGACTAGCGGGACAGGTGAGACCCCACAGGCGCAATGTTTTTGTGCGCCGAGGAGGCTCACCGCCCGCCCCGCGGAAAGCGAGCACCTGGAGCAGAAATCAGCCACCACTCTTATTGCTACAATGTCTACAAAACAACCACTTGTGTTAACACTACGTTAAGAAGGTAATGACATTGTCATGTATTACCGAAATAGATTGCTTTTATTGAAAAATTTATGGTAAATTTATAGTATTGGAAAGGCTATAGTCCGGGAGGTGGAATTATGCATCTTGCAGCAACAATTGCTTTAGTTATCGTTTCGATCTTACTCATTACTGTCGTATTGCTTCAGTCAGGTAAAAGTGCCGGTTTATCTGGAGCTATTACCGGTGGAGCTGAACAATTATTCGGAAAGCAGAAGGCCCGCGGTTTTGAAGCGGTTTTAAATAGAGTAACGGTAGTACTTGCCGTCTTGTTCTTTGTTCTTTCAATTCTCGTTGCCTATCTCGTGTAACGTGATTAAGAAAGCAGCAGGTGATGATCCACCTGCTGCTTTTTTCATTGGATTAAGAAAAAAGCTGGTTTTTTGTCGAATAGTTGAGGGAAATGACGTTAAAAGAACGTATTTCTTTAGCCTTCCGGTTGAAAAAGGTAAAATACAACTAACGACCTTGATAGACGGGATAAAGCGTTTTTTAGAAGGTCAAACTAAAGAGTAGGACTGGAATACTTGGAGGAGGATCACATCATGAAAGTAGTAGCACCAAAGCCATTCACATTCGAAGGAGGTAATCGGGCGGTATTAATGTTGCATGGGTTTACTGGAAATACAGCGGATGTACGCATGATGGGACGTTATTTGCAGGAGCAAGGTTATACCTGTCACGCTCCTCAATATGAGGGTCATGGCGTTCCACCTGAAGAATTAGTACATACTGGACCGAACGATTGGTGGAAGAACGTTACAGAAGGTTATGAAAAACTTAAAAGTATGGGACATGAAGAGATTGCTGTTGTTGGCTTGTCTCTCGGAGGCGTATTTTCTTTAAAGCTCGGTTATACTGTTCCTGTAAAGGGAATCGTGCCCATGTGCGCTCCTATGGATATGAAAGACGAGGAAACGATGTATCAAGGCGTTCTCTCCTATGCAAGAGAGTATAAGAAATTCGAACGAAAAACACCTGACGAAATTGAAAAAGAAATGGAAGCGTTCAAAGAAACCCCCATGAATACGCTCGGAGAACTAAGAGATCTCATCTATGATGTACGTGATAACATTGACATGATTTATGCTCCAACATTTGTTGCACAGGCAAGGCATGATGAAATGATCAATACGGAAAGTGCGAATGTAATTCATGATAACGTAGAATCAGATGAGAAGAGTTTAAAGTGGTATGAGAACTCTACGCATGCGATTACGCTTGGGAAAGAAAAAGAAGAACTTCACAAGGATGTTCATGCTTTTCTTGATGGATTGGAATGGTCAGAGTAGCAGATAGCGTTTTATTTTACTAGAAAGAAGGTGGAAGGCAATGGCAGAAGAACATTACCAGAAGATATTGAGCTTCATGAAGGACGAAGCTTATAAGCCTCTAACTGTTCAGGAGCTTGAGGAAGTATTTGGCGTCAAAGACTCTAGTGAATTTAAGGAGTTTGTCAAAACCCTTAATGGTATGGAAGATGAAGGATTAATCGTTAGAACGAGAAGCAATCGCTATGGAATTCCAGAAAAGATGAATCTGGTTCGAGGGAAGCTTCAGGTTCATGCTAAAGGTTTTGCGTTTTTGATCGCTGATAGTGATACTGGTGAGAAGGATGTATATATTAATCAGGGAGATTTGGAAGGTGCGATGAACGGAGACCGCGTTATTGTTCGCCTTCATCAAAAATCATCCGGTTCTCGTCCTGAAGGCACAGTTATTCGTATTATTGAGCGTGGGATAAAACGAACAGTTGGGACGTATTCCGATAGCAAACACTTCGGTTTTGTGATTGCAGATGATAAGCGGATCCCACACGATATCTTTATTCCAAAAGGATCTACAGGTGGAGCTGTGGATGGACACAAAGTAGTAGTTGAAATTACGAAATATCCAGAAGGACGCATGAGTGCAGAAGGAAAAATAACTGAAATTCTCGGGCACAAAAATGATCCGGGCGTTGATATTCTTTCAATCATTTACAAACATGAGCTACCAGGAGAATTCCCTGAAGCGACGATGCAGCAGGCAAATAATACCCCGGATCAAATCGATGAGAAAGAAATTGAGGGAAGACGGGATCTCCGTGAAGATACCATTGTAACGATTGATGGAGCTGATGCGAAGGACTTGGATGATGCAGTTAATGTCGTCAAGCTACCGAACGGGAACTACAAACTAGGTGTCCATATTGCGGATGTGACGTACTATGTTACTGAAAATTCACCGATCGATCAAGAAGCTCTTGATCGCGGTACGAGTGTGTACCTCGTCGATCGCGTAATTCCAATGATTCCACATCGTCTTTCGAATGGAATCTGTAGTTTAAATCCACAGGTCGATCGTTTAACGATTTCTTGTGAAATGGAAATTTCCGCTCAAGGGGAAGTAGTGAATCATGAAATTTTCCCAAGTGTGATCAGAACGAATGAGCGAATGACGTATACAGACGTTCGTAAAATCCTGCAACGTGAAGATGACGAAGTGCTTGAACGTTATAAATCTCTTATCCCGTTTTTTGATGGTATGGGTGAACTAGCAGAAATTCTAAGAAAAGGTCGCTTTGAGCGAGGGGCAATCGATTTTGACTTTGCTGAAGCTAAAGTACTTGTTGATGAAGAGGGCGCTCCGCAGGAAATTGTCCAGCGTGAACGCTCAGTTGCTGAACGCTTGATTGAAGAGTTTATGCTAGTAGCGAATGAGACGGTAGCACAGCATTTTCATTTCATGGAAGTACCGTTTATGTACCGTATTCACGAAGATCCGGATGCAGACAAACTGAATACGTTCTTTGAATTTATTACGAACTTCGGTTACGTCGTTCGAGGGAATGCCAACACGGTTCATCCTCGTGCTCTACAGAAGCTTCTTGAAGAAGTGAAAGGCGAGCCAGAGGAAGCAGTCATCAGTAAAGTGATGCTCCGCTCGATGCAACAGGCAAAATACTTCCCTGAAAGTCTAGGGCATTTCGGATTATCGACAGACTTCTATACCCATTTTACATCTCCGATTCGTCGTTATCCTGACTTGATTGTGCATCGCTTGATCCGCACGTATCTGTTTGAGAAAAAGGTGGATAACCAGACAATTTCCAAATGGAGCGAAGCACTCGGTGACATAGCTCAGCATGCATCTGCAATGGAAAGAAGAGCAGTGGATGCAGAACGAGAAACAGACGACCTGAAAAAAGCTGAGTTTATGAAAGATAAAATAGGGGAAGAGTTCGAAGGCGTGATAAGCGGCGTTACAAACTTTGGCTTGTTTGTGGAATTGCCGAACACGATTGAAGGCCTCGTTCACGTTAGTTATTTAACAGATGACTACTACCATTACGACGAAGGTGCCTATGCGATGATCGGAGAACGCACTGGTAACGTCTATCGTATCGGTGATGAGATTTCGATTCGCGTCTTGAATGTTAACATTGATGAACGCGCGATTGACTTTGAAATTGTTGGAATGAAGCCACCGAGAGAACGCCGTAGAAGAGAAAGTCCAAAAGTCATCGAAGGTGGAAAACGCAAAAAGCGTGGTAAGTCTTCTAAGAAAACAACGGATGCAGGTTCGAAAAAAAGGAAGTTCTCTCCACCGAAAGATGGTCAGGGAACGAAGAAGAAACCTAAAAACAAAAAGAAAAAGCGTAAAAATAATAATGCCTAAGTAACAGGATATCAGTTATAACGGTCAGAGTAAGTCGTCTTGACTTATTCTGACCAAATTGATATACTGGAGTTCGACGTTTGAGAGGAGGTACGGTCATGCCAAAAGGTGATGGTGGACTCATTGCACAAAACAAGAAAGCAAGACATGATTATTCCGTTATTGAAACATACGAAGCAGGATTGGTGTTACAGGGTACTGAAATTAAATCCATCCGGGCAAGACGCGTAAACCTGAAAGACTCTCACGCCATTATTCGTAAAGGAGAAATCTTTCTCTTGAATATGCATATTAATGAGTATGAGCAGGGAAATCGGTTTAATCACGATCCAACCCGTACTCGTAAGCTATTGATGAAGCGTAAAGAGATTGATAAGCTTATTGGCCTAACGAAAGAACAGGGCTATACGATCATTCCGCTTAAAGTCTATATCAAGAATGGTTATGCGAAAGTACTTCTTGGTCTTGCGAAGGGTAAGAAGAAGTACGACAAGCGTCAGGACCTAAAAGATAAGACGATGAAGCGTGAAGTAGATAAGGCGTTGAAAGAGCGTCAGCGGATGTAGTTTCCATTTGATTGGAATTTGATCTGTGTTATACTAATTAGTACCGAAACAACATATAAAGCTTAAGTGCTTACCCGTTTTCGGTTCTCATTTCTTATATGGGGGCGTTACGGATTCGACAGGGATAGGTCGAGCTTAAGTCGCGAGTCGAGTTGGCGAGCTACGTTAAAAACGCCACGCCTATAATTGGCAAAGAAAACAACAACTTCGCACTAGCAGCGTAAGCTGTTTTGCGGTTCCTCCCTCCATCGCCCATGTGGTAGGGTAAGGGACTCAACTTAAGTGGGATACGCCAACAATCCACCGTCTGAGGAAAGTTGGAAGAGATTAATCAGACTAGCTACAAGGAAGCCTGTCGTTGGGCTGAATTGTAGTGAAACGCTAATATAACGACTACACTCGTAGAAGCTTAAGTGCCGATATCTCTGGACGTGGGTTCGACTCCCACCGTCTCCACCAAATACATATTTGGTGGTTTTTTATTTGGAAAAAAGTCTGATAAACCTTAAAAACCAGAGATAAGTCTCCCAACTTGCCTCTGGTTTTTTTATCATTTTAGCTATTTGCTTTCTCTCATCCCGGAGCGATATTCTCCAGATCATCTCAAATCTTCAAATGAGTTGTCACTTAATTTATCCCACCCTTTAGGGGAAGTATACCCCATCTCAAAACGTAGGCTAAGAACAATGCAGATAAAGAGAGACTAAATGGAAGATTTCATGTAGTCAATGAACGCTCTTGATGCATATGAAATGTATTGTTCTTTTCTTAGAATTATTCCAAGATCCCATGGAATCGCCGGCTTTTCAATTGGGATAGGAACGACGTTGTCCTGATTGATTTTCCTGAGAATCGATCGTGGGAAAAAAGTAACGCCTAGGTTATTGGCCACCATATCGCTGATGAAATCCCATTGGGAGCTTTCATATGAGATATGAGGTTCAAACCCTGCTTGCTGGCAGCGTTTAATCATCTGATCATGTAGCATGAAATCCTCGCTGAAAAGAATAATTCGTTCCTCACGTACATCTTCAATCGTCACGGATTTCCTTTCGGCTAGATGGTGAGAGCGATGGACGAACAACATTAACTCTTCTGAAGTAAAAGGAAGGGAATCAAACTTCTGGTCGTTTACTGGAAGAAGACCGATTCCGAAATCTAATTCTCCCTCAAGAATTTTTTCCTGAGCAATATTTGCTCCATGTTCCATGAGTTCAATCGTGATTTCGGGGTAGCGTTCCTGAAATCCTTTAATAATCGTCGGAAAATAGAGAACGCCAATCAGTGGGGGAAGTCCAATTTTGATATGTCCTTTTTTGAGGTGCATCATGTCGTATAAATGAGACGACAAATCATCTACCATATTTAATATCTTCTCTCCTTCAGCAAAAACGATCTTCCCGGCATCTGTTAATTCACTCGACCTTGCTGAACGATCGAGGAGTTCGACGTCAAGCTCTGTTTCCAGGCTTTTCACCATTTTGCTTAATGTAGGCTGAGAGATAAAGAGGGAGTGTGAGGCTTTCGTGAAACTTTTTTGTCTCGCTACTTCGATAAAGTAAGCAAGCTGTTTAATGTCCATAAAAGAGGCTCCTGTCTATTCCACTTTGCAGTGAAGTGAATCTGTTACCTTTCATTCTAATCGTTACCATATCACATGTAAATCTAGAAAAAGCTTCACCATGGTTTCAAAATTATTTATTGGAGAATCTTCCATATTTTTTGTTAACAAGCATGTAATTTGGGGTATAGCTTGGTGTGTGATTCATTTAATGGAGGTGCTTATCTTGAGTAAGAACGTATTAATCATTTCTGGAGATGCTGTTGAAGCCCTTGAAATTTACTATCCATACTATCGCTGTCTAGAGGAAGGATTTGAAGTGACGATTGCCTCTCCTTCTGTTAAAAAGCTGCAAACGGTTTGCCATGATTTTACTGATGAAATGGAGACATATGTTGAGAAACCAGCTTATGGTATTGAAGCGCATACATCCTTTGCAGATGTAGATCCATCTCAATTCGACGGTATCATTATTCCTGGGGGAAGAGCGCCGGAGTATATCCGTATGGATGAGAATGTGCCTGGAATTCTGCGACATTTTTTTGAAGAAAACAAACCAGTTGGTGCTATTTGCCACGCAGCACAGGTATTAAATGTCATCCCTGAAATTATGAGAGAACGAGAATATACTGCTTATCCTGCCTGTAAACCTGACGTAACAGCTTGTGGAGCTACTTATATCGATGAAAAGCTTCATACGAACGGTAACCTTGTCTCAGGACAAGCTTGGCCAGATTTGCCGGGATTCATGAAAGAATTTCTAAGATTATTAACATAAGTGAGGAGCTATCTCATCATATAAAAAACCCTGATAGACGATCTATCAGGGTTTCTTATGATGAAGGGTATTTTGTTTGACCAATGGCTGAGATAACGGATCCAACCGCCTGAATCCAGCTTCCTAGAACATTAATGCTCGTTGCATCTTCATTGTTAAGCTCTTTAATTCCAGATATAGCTTGAAGAGAATTTCCAACAGCTTGAAGAAAGTTGCCGTAAATGCTATAGAGTGCTGAAGCTGACGGTTCTCCGCCTATGGCATCTGCCAATGAAACTCCTCCACCAAGTGCCTGAAGCCAATTTCCATCAATATCTAATATTTGTTTTACTTTATCATCAAAGTCAATAAGGATACCTGTGACAACGGTAGAGTTACCGATCGCTTGTATTTGATTCCCCAGCTTATCTAATGATGGTGGATCGATTGTATCCGCAATAAGAGCGTTACCTGTACCCTGCATCACATTACCAATCAGATTCAGGCTATCAAGAATGTTGGAATTGATTTCTTGAATAGGAGTGCTTCCTATAGCGGCTAAAATAGTTCCAATTGCCTGTACCCAAGAACCGAATACACCTTTTACCTCGTTGTCCAACATAAAATCCCTTCTCTAAAAGTCGTCCTATAGTATTCTATACAAAAAGGATCAACGTGTTAATCAATCAGCAGTAATTCTTTGTAAGCCGAATTAACATTGCTATTCAACGGTTCAGGTGTTCTATAGGGATGATGTTTTGAGAAGAAATCAGCTGTTACGGTAATGGGCCATGCTCCCGAAATTAGCATAAATTCTTTGCAGCAAGATTAGATAAGTTTTTCCTTAATTTAAAAAATGGCTATGTTAATGAATGGTATTGATTTTTGGCTCATTTACGCCCTGTGATGCCCAATCGTTTCGAGCAAATTCATTTGCTCAAAGCGATTGGGCATCACAGGGCGACCTTTCAGAAAAGCTGAAAGGCGAGTGAAACGAAGGTTTCACTCGAATGAGCCAAAAATCGAGAAATCAACAATATAAGCTAACATAGCCTAAAAAATAAAGAGGAAATAAATGATACCGGTATGTCTATATTCATTTCTGCTCATCCTAGAAAGAAGGAGGTGAAGGGAAATGGCTATGGATGTATTGTGTGAAGTCGCGAACTGTGTCCACAATCGTAACGGAAAAAAGTGTGGAGCGGACGAAATATATGTTGTCAGTCATCAAGGTAATAAAGCAAGTAACAGTGAAGAAACAGATTGTAAAACATTTGAGCCTGGTACCCTTTAATACCTTTGAAAATTTAACATTAAAAATAAGCCGGTCTCCTTTGAGGCTGGCTTATTTTCCTTTATACCACCAGAATCCTTTTGAAGTTGACATAGGCTTTTATGATCGCCATCCTTTTTATTTTATAAGAATAAGCTATTGATAATTCGTCTACTTGTATCATTGCAACGGTAGGGGATTTATGAAATATTGAGATTCAGCAAAATGTTTACAATTAATTTCTGTTAATTGTTTGCGTTAAAGTGCGAAAACTAGTATCATCAAAGAATATAAATTTTGAATTGAGTAAATTATCTAATTTTACTTGCGAGTTGGAAGGGTGATCAGAATGGAAGGGAAAAAAGACTTACGTATCAGAAGTAAAGTAATCAGTGAAGGCGTAAACCGAGTGCCGAATCGTTCCATGCTTCGAGCGGTTGGATTTACAGATGAAGATTTTAAAAAGCCTATGATCGGTGTAGCGAGCACCTGGAGCGAAGTTACGCCGTGTAATGTACATATTGATCGTCTCGCACGCGAGGCGAAGGGAGGCGCTGCTGATAATGGCGGTGCACCAATGATATTTAACACGATTACCGTATCTGATGGGATTGCGATGGGGCATGAAGGAATGTTCTATTCATTACCAAGCCGTGAAATCATTGCAGACTCGATAGAAACGGTTACGAATGCCGAACGCCTAGATGGCATTGTAGCGATTGGAGGCTGTGACAAAACAACCCCTGGTTGTGTCATGGCGATTGGGCGAATGAACATTCCGTCTGTATACGTATACGGTGGAACGATTCAGCCAGGGAAGCTTAACGGAAACGATATTGACATCGTCTCTTCCTTTGAAGCGGTTGGACAATATCAAGCTGGAAAAATTGATGATGAAGAGCTTCACAAAGTCGAATGCCATGCTTGTCCTGGAGCAGGAGCATGCGGTGGCATGTATACCGCCAACACGATGGCTTCTGCTGTAGAAGCGCTTGGGATGAGTATTCCTGGGTCTTCATCAACTCCAGCGGTGAATGATTATAAGGAGTCTGAATGTCGTCAAGCAGGAGAGCTTGTAGTAACACTTCTCGAAAAAGATATTTATCCTCGTGATATCATGACGAAAGAAGCGTTTGAGAATGCGATTACGGTCGTCATGGCACTCGGTGGTTCAACGAATGCATTTCTTCATTTGACCGCTATGGCTCACTCAGCTGGTGTTGACTTGTCGCTTGACGATTTCGAACGTGTTCGTGAACGCGTGCCGTACATTGCCGATATGAAACCAAGTGGTAAATATGTGATGCAGGATCTTTACGAAATCGGCGGAGTACCTGCTGTCATGAAGCTCCTACATGAGCACGGTCTACTTCATGGAGATTGCCTGACTGTAACTGGTAAAACAGTGGCAGAGAATTTGGCTGAAGCCCCATCTTTAAAAGAAGGTCAGGAAATCATTCGTTCCTTGAACAATCCGATTAAAGCGAGCGGACCTCTTGTTGTCCTGCGCGGTAATCTAGCGCCAGAAGGATCCGTAGCTAAAATGTCCGGCCAAAAGATAAGTCGCTTTGAAGGACCAGCTCGTGTATATAATAACGAAGCGGAAGCGACGGCAGCGATTGAAGCAGATGATATCAAAGAAGGTGACGTTCTCGTTATTCGCAATGTAGGTCCGAAAGGTGGACCGGGTATGCCAGAAATGCTTTCAATCACATCTATGATTGTTGGGAAAGGGTTGAATGGTAAAGTTGCCCTGATGACAGACGGTCGCTTCTCAGGTGGTTCGCACGGCTTTGTTATTGGTCACGTTTCACCAGAAGCATTTGTTGGCGGACCAATTGGATTATTAAAAGAAGGTGACCAGATCACGATCGATAGCGATAAGCAACAAATTAATTTCGATGTGACAGCTGAAGAACTGGAACGACGCAAGGCAGAGTGGGTTCGACCAGAGTTAAGGTACAAGACAGGGATTCTCGGCAAGTATGCGAGACTTGTTTCATCATCTGCAAAAGGTGCAGTGACGGATCTTGATATTGAATAAGTTTTAATTCGAAAGCCAGTTCCTTGTAATGAAGGAGCTGGCTTTTTCGTTTGAATGCTTTTGAAAAAGGAATTGTTGGATGAAAGGAGAATGAGTCTATTAGTTCGACTATTAGCTTTAAAGGAGTGATTCACCATTTGATTGGTAAAAAGCATGATCCCCCGATATACCTCCATAAATTAAGCGTATTAATGACTCGACTTTCTCCACAACATCCGCGATATGAAGAAGTGAAGGAGCAAAGAGCGATGCAGCAAGCGGGACATTTGGGTGAGAGATCACTTGATTTCCCATTAAGTTTTTTAGAAGAAAAGCGTTTTATGGTTTATCATGATCTGCGGCTTTCTGATGGCATCCATCATTTTCAAATAGACACGCTCGTTCTCTCACAGCATTATCTCCTGATTCTTGAAGTAAAGAATATCTCAGGTATTCTTACGTTTGACCCCACCTTTAACCAGATGATTCGTTTTTCTGAAACGAGGGAAGAAGCTTTTCCAAATCCTCTCACCCAGGTGGAACGTCAGCGTTCCCAGCTAAAATCGTTATTAGACAAACTTAAAATTCCAGTTTTGCCGATCGAAACCTTAATCGTTGTTAGTAACCAGAGAACAGTACTAAAGGCAACACACGATATAAATGCTGTCTCTTCTAAAGTAATCCGGAGTGAGTACTTACCAACGAAAGTGATGTCATTAGATAAACATCATCCAGGCGAGTGCTTGACGATGAAAGAAGTGCGAAAGCTAGGGCGGTCGCTAGTGAAATTGCATGAGCCAATGAATCGAGATGTGTTAAAGAGGTTTTCAATTTCTCCTTCTGAGTTGTTGGTTGGTGTCGCCTGTCCCGAGTGCTCTAGGCTTGCGATGAGAAGACTGCATGGGAGGTGGTACTGCGAGCGATGTGGCATCTCTTCGAAAGATGCTCACTTACAAGCTCTCCAAGATTATGCGCTTCTCGTGTCTAGAGAAATTACGAACCAGGAGCTGCGTCGGTTTTTGAGGATGGCGTCCGTATGAGCTGCTTCAAAAATATTGCGATCATATGAATCTTGAGACTACACAGGTGACCAAGAAAGGGAGAAAGTACTAGCTTGAAAGTCCGGATTTCGGCAAGTTTCGCCGATAAATTTCGTATTTTCGACAATAAATCATCGAGTTTGGCGAATAAATTTCTTTTTTAGCCAATATAGCGTAATATATTGGCCAAAAATCGCGGAAATAGCTTGATTTCCAGCCTAATGAAGGGATCTGAGTGATCAACCCCCAATCTACCCAAAACCCACAAGAAAAAAGCCTGCCACCAGCGTGGCAGACCTCAAAATCATCTGGATTGAGCTTTTTCAAAGTTCAAATCCCAGATAACACCGTATGCATCCTTTACTTTTGCGAACGTCGCACCCCAGAAAGTATCTTGAAGCTCCATGTAAACCGTTCCTTTTTCCTTAAGGCGGGAGTAAAGTGCTTGAATTTCCTCTTCACTATCAAGTTCAAGCGCGAGTGAAATGTTACTTCCAACAGCTACTGTTTGGTTCAGGAAGACATCTGAAACCATGAAATACAGATCGTCCTTCTTGAAGCGAGCATGCATGATGCGATCATCAAGCTCAGGAGGAGTTTCGAAGTTTGCTTCACCGAACGTTTGTACATCGGTAATCTCCCCTTCAAATACTTCCTTGTAGTAATTTAAAGCTTCTCTTGCAGTGCCTTCAAATGTGAAATAAGGAATTGCCTGATGCTTCATGTTCTTCACTCTCCTTTAAAATAAGTAGGATGCTTTTCCGCATACGTATAGTATAACTGGCTAATGAGTAACAAACAAGAACGTTTGTTTGTGATTATGTAGAAACATTCTATTTGGAAGAAACACAATCCGTACATTATTCGTGATGCTATTAAATTCCTGGATGTTATTCATTATGATAATGATAGAAAGGGAGTACGGGGGACTTAAGCGAATAATTAATAAAGAAGGGGTGACGTTATGTTTGAGAAAAGAATGGAACCACGTGTTTCTGAAACAGATGGAGCAGGGCACATTAATAACACAGTCATACCCGTCTGGTTTGAGTCAGGCAGGGATGATATCTTTCGTATGTTTAACCCAGATTTAACTTTCCATGACTGGCATTGTGTTCTGTTAAAAATGGATGTAGAATACGTTTCTCAGCTTTATTACGGGAAACCCGTATCAGTACGTACATGGATAAACAGAATTGGTACAAAAAGCTTTGAGGTCTACGAGGAAATTCATCAGGAGAATGCTCTTTGTGTAAAAGGGCGGGCGACCTATGTGAACTATTATTTTGATCTTAAAAAAAGCGTCCCTATCCCTGATGACATTCGGAAACAACTTGAGGTACATCTCTATTCCAAAGAAAAAGCCGCTAGAGAATAAATTCTCTAGCGGCTTTGCTGATTTAGACGTTAATTTTTACATCTGCGTCTTTTTTCAGTTTATCGATTAATTCTTGTGTTTTCTTCTTTTTCTGCTCGGATTCTAAACCTTCTTTAATCTGAGGCTTAACATCTTCGTAAGCAGGCATTTCTTCGGAACTACCCTGTTCTTTTGCCTTATCATAGTATTCTTTCATTTCTTTTTCAGTTACTTCATCAACTTTAATTTCTTTGTCGATATACTGAGTATATTGAACGTTTTTTTCGATTTCTTTCTTAAGCTCTTCCATTGTCATGTCACTCTTTTTAAGAGCTTCTTCGAATTTTTTCTCATCCTCGAAGCCTTTTTTGACATTTGCTAGCTCGTCTTCTACTTGTTTGTCAGAAGCTTTAATGCCTTCCTCCTGTGCAGCTTGAAGGATAAGCTCCTGTCCAACCATGCTTTCAGCTACTTGTTTCTTCATTTGATCGAGCTGATCTTTTGGAACTTCCTGTCCCATTTGAACGTATTGCATTTGACTCTGGCTATAAAGAGCGTTGAAATCTTCCCCTTTGATTTCTTCTCCATTGACGGTTGCGACAACTTTATCAGCATCGACTTTGTCCACTTCAGGTTGCTTTTGCTTTTGGTCCCCTGCTTGTTCTTCTGTCTTTGTATCATCTTTTTTCTTGTCATTACTGCTGTCTTCATTTCCTCCACAGGCTGCCAGTGCAACTAGCAATAAACCTGTTATAAGTAGATAGGTTAATTTACGCAATTCACATGCTCCTTTCAAAAGGCTGTGTCTATTGTTCCACAAAACAGCTGAGTTGAAAACCCCTATCATTAAGTATGGGAGGAAAAACATATTATTATTACAAACATTATGCAGCAAGACTCGAGCACTACCTTTTTTCATCTGTCATGCATAACGTAGTAAAAAGTAAACAAAAAGGGGGGGAGCTATGTGATTAATGGCACTGAGTATATCGCTAGAATAAATGCTCTCCATAATGAAGTGTGGATAGAAGGAAAGAAGTGTTCAAGTCAGTTATCGAAATTAACTCCATTTAAGGGGATTTTGAAAAGCAAGGCTGAGCTTTATGACTATCAGTGTAAGCCAGAAAATCAAGCGTTATTTCGTTATTCTCTTCCAGACTCCAAAGGTGAATATGGTTTTTCCTTTCATCAGCCAAAATCTGTAGAAGATTTAACAAAACGACGAAAAGCTACACAAGAATGGGCAAGAATGAATGCAGGTTTAATGGGAAGGGCTCCGGATTATATGAATACCTTGCTCATGACTTTAGGTGCTTCTGCAGATCATTTTGCGCAAGACCGAACAGAATTTGGCGATAACATTAGAAGACTTTACGAGCGAGCTAGAGATCAGGACCTATCCATTACTCATACATTCATTAATCCCCAGGTTAATCGATCGATTACGCAGTATTTTGATGATTCGGATCCTGCAGCAGCAAAAGTTGTTGAAGAGAGAGAAGAAGGCATCGTGATCCAGGGGGCGAGATTACTAGCGACTCAGGGTGGATTAACGGATGAGCTACTCGTATTGCCTGCGGGAGGACATACGATCGATGATGCTTATGTATTTGGTTTTATGATTCCTTCCAATACAAAGGGCCTGAAGTTCCTATGTAGGGAATCGTTTTGTTACAAAGATTCTGTCTTTGATCACCCGCTAGCCTCTCAGTTTGAGGAGATTGATTCGATTGTTGTCTTTGACCAGGTTCTTGTACCATGGGAGTGTGTTTTTGTATATAAAAACAACCAAATTGTAGCAGATATTGATGATGCGACAGGTATGTATAGTTTCTTGCAATTTCAGTCCGTCTCAAGACAAATCGTAAAGCTGGAATATATATTAGGGCTTTGTGAATTAATGGTTGACGCTATTCAGATTCAAGAGTACGAACATGTAAAACAGAAAATGAGTGAAATCATTATGACTCTTGAAATTATGAAAGCACTCCTATTAGCATCCGAAGTAAATAGCAAGTCGAACCAATATGGTACCTGGATCCCTGAGAGTTATCCGCTGGGAGCTGCTATTCAATATTTTCCAAGCGTTTATCCAAGGCTAATTGAAATCATTCAATTACTTGGGGCAAGTGGTTTGATTTCAATTCCGACAGAGGAAGATTTTGAATCGGAAATTCATGAGGATCTAGCGAAGTACCTTCAAGGAGCTAACATTGAAGCAAAAGAGCGGGTAAGATTATTCCGAATGGCGTGGGATATGGGAATGAGTGCATTTGGTTCACGTCAAACACAATTCGAACGCTTTTTCTTCGGAGATCCGGTTCGTCTTTCGGCTGTGCATTATAATCGTTATCCAATTCATGAGTACACAGATAAGGTACAGGATTTTCTTAACAAAAATAAAAGTAATTAAAGTCGCAGTTGTGCGGCTTTTTTTCTTATTTTAGTAAGCGTTTTCAATATTTTGAAGGATTCATAAAATAATGTAGCGAATGGGTAGTAATGGAGTCATCTAAAGAAGGAGTTGTCGTCATGTTAAAGGCATCCATTGCCATGTCCAATCGAATCATGCAGCGCTATTTACCAGACCCATTTCTTTTCGTCATCTTATTAACATTTGTGGTATTTGGGATTGGTTTGATATTTACAGAGAGTTCTCCTGTACAAATGGTCCAATTCTTTGGGGAAGGATTCTGGAGCTTACTTGCATTCTCAATGCAAATGGTTCTTGTTCTTGTGACAGGATATGTCTTGGCCAGTAGTCCTCTTTTTAAAAAGGGTCTTAGTTATCTTGCGGACCGAGCGAAAACACCGGGACAAGCCATTATTTATGTTACGTTAGTGTCCCTATTAGCAAGCTGGATCAACTGGGGGTTTGGACTCGTAATAGGTGCATTGTATGCGAAAGAACTAGCGAGAAAGGTAGAAAAAGTAGACTATCGTTTGCTTATCGCAAGTGCCTATAGCGGTTTTCTTGTTTGGCACGGTGGTTTGGCTGGATCCATTCCACTTACAATTGCTACACCTGGACATTTTACTGAAGAACTAATCGGAGTTGTTTCTACAAATGAAACGATCTTCTCCGTGTTCAATATCACAATTGTGATTTCCTTATTTGTCGCTTTGCCTGTTATTAATTATTTCATGTCTCCTTCCGAAGAGGAAAGCATTCAAATTGATCGTTCCTTGCTTGAGGAAGGGAACTTTCATGCGACTGCACAGGAAGGAGAGTTGACACCTGCAGAACGGTTGGAGAACAGTAGAATCGTTTCATTCATTATTTCGATTGTTGGTCTGAGTTATCTCATTTATTACTTTGTTAACGCTGGATTTGAACTTAATTTAAATATCGTGAATTTTGGATTTCTCTTTCTTGGTATTCTTTTTCATGGAACGCCGCGCGAATTCCTTGAATCAGTAGGTAATGCGGTGAAAGGAGCAAGCGGTATCATTATCCAATTTCCATTCTATGCTGGAATTATGGGGATGATGGTAGCTTCAGGCTTGGCAGCTCAGTTTTCAGAGGGATTTGTCTCGATTTCGAATGAGTTTACTTTCCCATTCTTTGCATTTCTTAGCGCAGGAATTGTAAACTTCTTTGTTCCTTCTGGCGGAGGTCAGTGGGCTGTTCAAGCACCAATCATGCTGGATGCAGCTAAAGAACTTGGTGTTTCGATTCCCAAAACAGCGATGGCTGTGGCATGGGGAGATGCCTGGACAAACATGGTGCAACCATTTTGGGCCCTTCCTGCCCTGGCGATTGCTGGTTTAAAGGCAAAGGATATTATGGGGTATTGTTTCATCGTTCTACTCGTAAGCGGAGCTGTTATTTCAGTCGGTCTTGTTCTGATCAATTGAATTTGAAAGAGGGAGAAGCAACGTGTAGCTTCTCCCTTTTATATGGTTAGTTGGTATTGTGTATTTCTAGATTTTGTTACTAGTTCGTCAAAGGTCGTTCATATTTCATTCATATTCCTATGGTACGGTATGTCTTGAAAGGATGATTCAAAATGAAGAATGATTTTCAAGCACGAATAGAAGAATGGAAGAATTTTTTGTTTATATACAAATTTGCGCTCGATGAAATTAATACAAAACTAACGATTTTAAATGATGAATTTCAATTTGTACATCAGCATAATCCGATTGAGCATGTGAAGTCACGTATTAAATCTCCCGAAAGTATAATGGCCAAGCTTCAACGAAAAGGTCTTGACGTAACAACCGATAATGTCCATGAACACATTAATGATATTGCTGGAGTAAGAGTCACATGCTCATTTACAAATGACATTTACCGTATTTACGATATGATTAAAAATCAGGATGATATCCGTTTAATTGACGTGAAAGACTATGTTGAAAAACCTAAACCAAATGGATATAAAAGCCTTCATCTTATTGTTGAAATACCAGTCTTTCTATCCAAAGGAACTGAGCATGTGAGAGTAGAGATACAAATTAGGACCATTGCGATGGATTTTTGGGCTAGTTTGGAGCATAAAATTTATTATAAATTTGAAGGAGAAATACCTGGGAATCTGAGTAACGAGTTAAAAGAGGCAGCCGATATTGTTCACTATCTTGATGCGAAAATGATGCGTATTAAAGATGAGGTAAATGAGTTTAAGGAGCATGAAAAAAACACTGAAGATTTGCTGAAAGCGGGAGGGTTAAAATGAAAACAATTCGATGGGGAATAATTGGGTGCGGGAATGTTACAGAAAAGAAAAGTGGACCTGGATTTCAAAAAGCAGAACATTCCGAACTTGTAGCCGTTATGCGTCGAAATGGAGATCTGGCGGAGGATTATGCAATCCGTCACGGTGTACCAAAGTGGTATACGAATGCGGAGGAATTAATTCATGATAACGATGTTGATGCTGTGTATATTGCAACACCTCCGTCAAGTCATAAGGAATATACACTCCTTGCCGCAAGAGCTGGAAAACCCGTATATGTTGAAAAGCCAATGGCGCTAAATCATTCAGAGTGTAAAGAAATGATCGAAGTGTGTCGTGAGCATGGTGTGCCGTTGTTTGTCGCGTTCTATCGTCGAGCGATGCCTGCGCTTTTGCAGGTTAAAGAGTTAGTCGATAGTGGAGTCATAGGTAAAGTACGTTTTGTTACAACAGTTCACCATAAGAAAGCGTCCGTAGAGGAGAAAAATGGTGAATTGCCCTGGCGCGTTCAACCTGAAATTTCAGGTGGAGGGCACTTTTTTGATCTTGCAAGTCATACCCTGGATTATTTGGATTATGTTCTTGGCCCAATAGAACAAGTGAGCGGATTTGCTAGTAATCAAGAGGGGCTTTATGAAGCGGAAGATATTGTGTCGGGTTCTTACGTTTTTCAATCAGGTGTTCAAGGAACCGGACAATGGTGCTTTAATTCATACAAAAATGAAGATCTAAATGAAATTGTCGGAGAGAAAGGATCTCTCATTTATTCGACTCTCCAGGAGAGACCGATCCTTATTAAAGATGACCAGGGAGAACGCAAAGTTGATGTGCATTATCCAGAGCATGTCCAACAGCCGTTAATTCAAATGATTGTCAATGAACTGAATGGAATTGGAAAGGCACCAAGCACAGGAATTACAGCACTTCGAACAAGTGAAGTGATGGACAAGCTAGTTGCCTCCTATTATCCAAAAAGGAGATGAAGCAAGACTCTCTCCTCTGAATGAAGTTCTACGATACACACTTTAAAGACGCCTTTACTAGGCTTCTTTTTATGTTTGACAATGATAATCATTATCAATAAAATAGAAATAGAGCAAGAATTGAGTGAATCATATAATGAGAACAAGGTTGCTTCACATTTGAACAATAAGAAGGGAAGAATACAAGAATGTATGATGTTATCCAAGACACGATTGTATCAAGAAGAACGGTTCGCAAATTTCAGCCTGACGATATACCTTTGCATACTGTCATCAATATTCTAGAGGATGCGAAATGGGCACCGAATCATAAGTTCAGGGAACCGTGGGAAATCATCCTATATAAAGGGGATGGAAGAGATAAACTTGTAGAACAAGTTTGGAAGAGTCTTGATCGGAAAGGGTTCGAAAAAGAGAAGCTGGATAAGAAAAAGAAGAAATTTGAGAGCTTTGTGAATGAAATTCCGATTCATCTTTTGTTCTATATGAAGTTGCCTTCTTCTGAAAAGGTTAGACATGAAGATTTTGCAGCTACCTGTGCCTTCATTCAAAATGTACAGCTTCTCTCATGGGGAAAAGGATTGGGTACAGTGTGGAAAACAAATGAGTTTATTTTTGATCCAGACTTTCGAGAAAGGGTAGGGATCGAACGGGATGATGTCGTGATAGGGATGCTTCACTTAGGTAAGCCGGCCATTATTCCAGAGCCGCGAGAACGCACATCTATTAAGCATAAACTTACGATTCAAGACACCAAAGATTGACATTAGAAAAAGCAGCTAGCCTCATCATTTTGAGGTAGCTGCTTTTGTCGTTAGGCTACTTGTTCTACTCTAACTGGAATGCGTTTACGAGCTTTCCAGAATTGATAACCGAACCATCCCGCTGTTACGAGCGTAATTGTCCCACCGAAGACCAGAGCCACTTCGTAAGGAAGTTCAAATCCTTCAGGGGCAAGAAATAGATATGTTGAAACGGTCATCGTCATAAATAGGGCAGGCACACTACAAATCCAATGGAATTTCTGCGTTTTAACGAGATACATGGCACCTGTCCACAGCATAACGGTTGCGACAAGTTGATTCGTAAATCCAACGTATCTCCATAAGAAGGTGTAATCAATTTGAGTTAAAAGAAAAGTTGGTGTTGCTACTGCTGCAGTTAATAATAAGGTTTTCCCTTTTCCATCCCGAGCTTCTTGCTTGCCTTTTGTTCTGAACAAATCTGCTAACATCATTCGAGACGATCTAAGTGATGTGTCACCAGTAGTGATTGGAAGAATGATAACCCCTACGATCGCAAGAATACCTCCAAATGTTCCGAGCAACGATGAGCTAATTTCATTTACTACTCCTGATGGACCTCCAGCTGCAAGTGCCTCCTGTAGTCCACCAGTACTGCCGAAGAATGTCATACCAGCAGCGGCCCAAATCAATGCGATCACGCCTTCAGCAATCATTGCGCCATAGAATACTTTTTTGCCATCACTTTCTTTTTTCATTGTTCTTGCGATAATTGGACTCTGTGTAGAGTGAAAACCAGAAATCGCTCCACATGAAACAGTGATCATTAAGAGTGGCCATAACGGCAAATTGTCTGGATGAAGGTTGGCAAGGGTCAAATTAGGAACTGGGTTGTCCATGAAAAACAATCCAATAGCAATAGAAACGGCCATAATAATAAGGATAACACCAAAGATCGGATAAATTCTGCCAATGATTTTGTTAACAGGTAAGACAGCCGCCATTATAAAATAAGCAAAAATTAATAATAGACTCATTGTGAAATTTAGTGGAGTTACCTGTGCCATCAGTTGGGCTGGTCCTGCAGTAAAAGCAGCTGCCACGAGAATCATCAATACGATTGAAATGAGATTGATTGTACCTTTCGCACCTTTTCCAAGATAACGGCCAACAAGTGAAGGGTATTGTTCTCCGTTATGTCTAAGTGACATCATTCCTGAGAAGTAATCATGTACGGCACCGGCGAAAATAGAGCCAACGACAATCCAAATAAATGCGACAGGTCCGTAAAGAGCGCCGAGTACTGCCCCAAAAATCGGACCGAGTCCAGCGATATTTAATAGTTGGATCAAACTTCCTTTCCACCAGCTCATCGGCATAAAGTCCATGCCATCTTGCTTTTTATATGCAGGCGTCTCACGATCATCGTCAATGCCGAAAATTCGCTCAACCACCTTTGAATAAACGTAATAACCAATTATTAATAAACAAATTGCACCGACAAATGTGATCATGTCTCCCGCCTCCTTTTTGATGTATGAAAATATAACATTCATTCTACTGACAACCTCACGAAAAAACAATAGGATTATTCAGAAAAAATATATTATTCTATTAATTCAAACGTTTTCATCATGAATTAGTTCATTTGTACCGTTAGCATCTAGTAAAATTGATGTATTTTACTCGTATAAGCATGATTGAATATTCTTTCTTTTTGGATGAATGACAGAATAAAGCGTGTGGTATTCGAATAACTTACAAAGAAATAGGATGAAAACACAAATTAGCGGGTATATAGAGAAGGACGATAGATACTCGTTCGTCTTTCATTCCTTTGAGGAGGTTGTTTTTTGTGTCTGAACGAATTGCATATTTCGATAACAGTAAAGCTATATTAATATTGCTAGTAGTGGGTGGACACTTGCTTACGCCTTTTATTGATGATTCGCGTTTTCTCTATAGTCTCTATCATTTAATATTTATATTTCACATGCCTGCTTTTATCTTTCTTGCTGGTTATTTCACTAGAAAAGCTTCAGGAACCAGATATTTTTGGAAGATATTCACTACATTTCTTTTGCCATATGTTATATTTCAAGTCGTCTATTCAATCTATTACACAAATCTTTATCAAAAATCGTTTGCTATCGAATTTCTAACCCCACGTTGGGCAATGTGGTTCCTATTGTGTATTGCTGCATATAAACTAATTTCTCCACTGTTGCTCAAGATGAAGGCAAGTATCTTGCTTCCGATGAGTATTGTCGCAGGGCTAGCTATCGGATATTTTGATGTAGAGAGATTGCTATCTCTGGATCGACTTTTTGTCTTTTTGCCATTCTTCGTTCTAGGAATGGTGATGGGGTGTAAGAAGAAACCAATCAGGTTCCCTCATATGAAGTGGGTTGCACCCGTTGTCCTGGGTGGATTGTTCTTGTTATTCTACCTATACAAAATCGAGGGACTTGCAGATCTCCTTTATGGGACATATGTTTATGAAACAAATACAGACTTATTGATTCGTCTCACGTACTATGTGGGAACAGCCATCGTGATGTTTTTGTTCTTCTCAATGATTCCGGAAGGACCGATGGTATTCACACCATTAGGATCGAGAACATTTGCGATTTACTTGTTCCACGGGTTTATCATCAAATGGTTCCTTGAGCAACAATCTTCTGATGTGATCGCCACGATATGGGGAGTTCCTTTTATTATCGTATTTACACTGTTTGTCTCAACAATTTTTGGACAACCTTTCTTCTCGAAGGTCCTTGCTTTCGATCGTTGGCTTCCATCACCAGAAAAATTGACATCTTCACGAAGATAACAAAAGCGGTACGCCTCAGTTGAGACGTACCGCTTTTAACTTAAGCTTTTATTTGATCGCGTTCTTCTGGTTGCAGGAGAACGTCTTCTTTGCAGGGATAGGTTTTCTCGATGTGCTGTTCGCCCCAGGCGCAAAGTGAATCAAGGATTCCTTTTAATGACCAGCCATAGTCAGTGAGGGAATATTCGACTTTAGGCGGGATCTGATTGTATACTTTTCGGTTTATGACGCCATCATCTTCTAATTCACGCAGTTGTTGCGTTAACATCTTTTGTGTAATACCAGGCATCATTTTCTTCAATTCGCCTGTTCGTTTCGTGCCTTCAATTAAGTGACAGAGTATGACGACCTTCCACTTTCCTCCAATCACTTCGAGGGCAGCTTCAACAGGGATATTATATTTTTTCATCGTATATACTCCTTACTATAAATTTAAAGATGTATCTTCTACGTATATCCTATCACCCATAGTGTAATTTAAACAGAAAAATGATGAAACACCCGGTTCATCCAATATTAACCGATCAAAAATCAACGAGAGACTTAAACTAAGTTACACTTAAAGGAGAGTTAATCAAATCGTAATACTTTCTTCAGGAATCGCTAATTTTTCTTTCTTATTATAAGGATATCCTAAGCAGGAAGGAACGATGGTGATGAGTAAGAAGGGGTGGTTTGGAAGTATACTTCTATTGCTGGTTTTGATAGTTGGATGGTGGCTTATTTCTCCTCTTTTTATTGACGAAGTTGTAAAAGAAGATGTGCCGGTTTTGAAGGAAACTGATGAAAGTATAGGGTCCCAAGAGATGGCAGAAGAGTCATTACCTGCTTCTTACTATGGAACGTTCATGGACGGTGATGGTGCCCATCATGCGTCCGGTGACGTCACTTCGTATGTTGTAAATTCTGAAAAATGGATTCGTTTTGAGAATTTTGAAGTAACGAATGGTCCTGATCTATATGCTGTTCTCGTAAAAGAAGGGCAATTGACGAGTGAAGGTACGATTCTAGGAAAGCTAAAAGGAAATATCGGTAGTCAGAATTACAGGATACCTGATATGTCTCTTGTAGAAGGAGATCAGATTGTTATCTGGTGCAAAGCTTTTCAAGTTGATTTCGGAAAGGCAGAACTGGCTGTGAAGGAATAGAGGTGAAGTGGAATGGCGGATAAAATTCTGCTTGTAGATGATGAAGAATCGATTATTGATGTCAGTACAAGATACCTGGAACGAGACGGTTATGAGGTGATCTCGGCCTCAAATGGGGAAGAAGCGATTGATAAATGGAAGAAAGAAAAGCCAGATCTCATCGTACTTGATCTTATGATGCCATTGAAAGATGGAATGGAAACGGCTGAAGAAATTCGAGCGGTTGATGACGTCCCGATTATTATGCTGACGGCTCTAGGGCAAGAACGTGATCGTCTTCTAGGTTTAACGGTTGGTGCTGATGATTATCTAACAAAGCCATTTAGTCCAAGGGAGCTTGTACTTAGAGTTCGAAATATATTACGTAGAACAAAACGCCAGCTCGTTGAGCAGTCTGATGTTTTAACATATGACGAATTAATAATAGACGCATCGAAAAGAAAAGTGGTCGTTGGTGGTCAGGAGATTGAGCTGACTGTTAAAGAATTCGAGCTTCTCTATTTACTTGCCAGTCACCCGACTCGTGTTTTTCCACGATCTCAACTCATCGAAGCGATCTGGGGATACGAATTTGATGGGGACGGGAATACAATTAATGTTCATATTAGAAGACTTCGAGAAAAAATGGAGAGAGATTCAGCGGCTCCTAAATGGATTAAGACGGTATGGGGGATCGGGTATAAATTTGAAGGAGAGAAATTATGAAGCTTAGAACGATGCTCATGCTCGCCAATGGTGTATCGATTGCTCTTATCCTCTTGTTCCTAATCATAAGTTATGTGCGCATGGTTCTCTCACCTGAGCTTATTCTTACCCTAACGCTCATTACGATTGGGGCAGGTTCACTATCAATGATCGCTCACTTTGTGTTTACATCCCAAATTCTTAAATCCGTTAATCAGATGACGGTGGATACACGTAGAATCGCGGAAGGAAAGTTTGATGTGAAGGTAATAGAGCAAGGTCCTAAAGAAATACGGGAGCTTGCACAGCATTTCAATGTGATGTCGGAAAAGTTAAATCTTATGTTTTCTGAAGTGAAGCGTTCTGAGCAATATAAAACAGAGCTGATCGCTAACGTTTCTCATGATCTTCGTACGCCTGTTTCTTCGATACGGTCTTTTGCTGAGGCATTACAGGATGGGGTGGTCACTGACGAGAAGACGCAATCTCACTATCTTGAAACAATTGAGAGAGAAACAGAGCGATTGAGTCATTTAATCGAAGAACTGTTGAATTTATCACAGCTTGAAAGTGGCACTTCGCCTTATGAACCCCAAATGGTTCATCCTGATGTAGTATTAGTTGAAACGTTGCAGCAGTTCGAACGAAAGCTTCAAGAGCGGCAAATTGAACTTGCTGTTCACATCGATGATGACCTTGATGCAATTCCAATGATGCCCGATCATATCAAGCGTGTGCTAACGAATTTAATTCAGAATGCCATTGCGTTTTCACATCAACTTTCAACCATTCATATTACACTCAAAAAAGTGGAGTCGACTGCTCTCTTTTTCATAAGGGATGAAGGAAGCGGGATACCTCCAGAAGAACTGGAACGGATTTTTGACCGTTTCTACCGAGTAGAAAAATCCAGGAATACGAAGTATGGAGGATCAGGACTTGGCCTCGCGATATCACGGCAATTAATTGAGCTTCATGGAGGCAAAATAGGCGTTAAAAGCAACTTAGGTGAAGGAAGCGAATTCTGGTTTATGCTGCCATTAGAAAAGAAGGAGGAGAGGTAAATGAAAGCAACAAGATGGATCATAATAGTGGGAATTGCTATCGTACTAATCTTCGCAATACCAAAGCTATATGACGTTCTTTTTAAACGCTCGTATGGAAGTGAGCCAGCACAGGCCGTGCAGGATAACGAAGCGGTGGCAACTTTTGCAGGAGGATGCTTCTGGTGTATGGAGCCACCCTTCGAAAAATTAGATGGTGTTCGGGAAGCAGTTTCAGGGTATACGGGAGGCAATGTAGAAAACCCTTCCTATGAAGAGGTTTCCGCTGGTGGAACCGGCCATGTCGAAGCTGTTCAGGTTTACTATGACCCTTCTGTGATTTCGTATGAAACACTTCTGGATGTATTTTGGAGACAAATTGATCCTACAGATGATGGGGGTCAATTTGTTGATCGTGGCGATCAGTATTTATCAGCAATCTTCTATCATAATGAAGAACAGAAAAAAGCGGCGATGGAATCAAAGAGAGAAATTGAACAATCTGGTCGATTCGATCAACCAATCGTGACATCTATTAACGAAGCCTCTACTTTCTATGTAGCGGAAGAGTACCATCAAGATTATTACAAAGAAAATGAACTACGCTATAAATTTTATCGAAAAAATTCAGGAAGAGATCAGTTTTTAGATAAGGCTTGGGGAGACGAGCGTAAAGTAGATATTCCTAAAGCAAAATCAGCTGTTTCGTATTCGGATGAAGAATTGAAAGATATGCTAACACCGATTCAATATAAAGTGACGCAAGAAGAAGGCACAGAGAAAGCATTCGAGAACGAATACTGGGATAACAAAGAAGAGGGTATTTACGTTGATATCGTATCGGGTGAACCACTCTTCAGCTCTACAGATAAATATAAATCTGGTACAGGATGGCCAAGTTTTACGAAGCCGCTCGTTCCAGAGAATATTGTAGAAAAAGAAGATAAAGGGTTGTTCACTGTTCGAACGGAAGTAAGAAGTAAAGGTGCCGACTCGCATCTAGGTCACGTGTTTGAAGATGGTCCTGAGCCAACTGGTCTACGTTATTGCTTGAACTCGGCTGCACTTGATTTTATTCCAAAAGATCAAATGGAGGAAAAAGGATACGGAGAATATTTAAACATTTTTGAAGAAGGAGCGGAATCCTAGCGGGTTCTGCTTTTCTAGTTTCATTATGGATATAATAACGGTAATATGAAACATGTTGTTTGCCAATATACACTAAGGGGTATATAATGCCATTCATGAGAGGTGAGAGACTTGGAGAATAAGAAGGCAGATGGTCGTGTTCAACAACTCTTAGCTAATGAGCGAACATTCCTAGCTTGGGTTCGTACGTCCATTGCCATCATTGGAATCGGTTTTCTGACTGCCAGTTTGCATTTTACTAGAGCTGCAAGTGAACGAACAGATGACCAGATAGCAGTATTTATTAGCTTCTCTGCTTTGTTCTTTGGGTTACTAACAATCGCGGGTGGAACGATTCAATTCTATCGAACGAAGAACCGTATTATGAAATTCGAAGTGCCCTCATCATCATGGATCGTGATCTTTCTATTAGTTGTTGTACTACTGATCATTGCTCTTATAGCGACATACTTTGTCATTCAGATCAATTGGTTATAATTAAAGGGGCCTATTGACATGAGATACTGATGCGTTATAATACCCCTATAGGTATTTTGAAGCCAACTAATTGCAAAATATATAATATAATTTTTTTACTTGATTTTATACCCTTAGGGGTATATAGTGGGGAGGTATTAAATTGAGTTACGATAAAGCAGTCACAAATCGTTTAAAGCGTATTGAAGGTCAGCTACGTGGTGTGATTCAAATGATGGAGCAAGGGAAAAGCTGCGAAGAAGTTGTAACGCAACTATCAGCTACTCGTTCTGGTATCGATCGTTCGATTGGTTTAATCGTTAGTTCGAATCTAGAACAATGCCTTCACCAACAAATTGAACAGGGTGGACCTACCGATGATGTTGTAAAGGAAGCTGTTAATCTTCTAGTTAGAAGTCGATAATAAAAAAATTTAGAATGTTATATACCCCTGGGTGTATAAGAGGAGGATATAGAATGAGTGAACAGAAAAAAACTACAATTGTATTATTTAGCGGTGATTACGATAAAGCGATGGCCGCTTACATTATAGCGAATGGTGCTGCAGCTTATGATCATGAAGTCACCATATTCCATACTTTCTGGGGCTTGAATGCTCTTCGTAAAGATCAGCAAGTTGATGTTAATAAAGGGTTCCTTGAGAAAATGTTTGGGAAAATGATGCCCCGTGGTGCAGATAAAATGGGACTTTCAAAAATGAATTACGGCGGAATGGGCAAGAAAATGATTAAAAACGTTATTAAAAAACACAATGTCACCGAACTTCCGCAGCTAATTGAGCTTGCACAAGAACAAGACGTGAAGCTAGTTGCATGTACGATGACGATGGATCTTCTTGGACTTCAAAAAAATGAGCTACTAGAAGAAATCGATTATGCTGGTGTAGCCGCTTATCTTGGGGATGCTGAAGATGGGAACGTCAATCTCTTCATTTAAGGAGCGAATAAGAATGGAACTTATACTAATAGCTGCCATCGTTATAGCTGGATGGTTCATTTACAAAAAAGTAGGACCAGGAAAAGGCGTGACAACGATCACTTCTGAAGAGGCAAAAGCGAAGTTTAACGATCGAAATGTTCAATTTATTGATGTGCGTACACCTGGTGAATATAAAGGTCAAAAAGTGAAGCAATTTAAAAATGTGCCGCTCAATCAACTGAGCAAACGCGCAAAAGAACTTGATCCGAATAAAGAAGTTGTCGTGATCTGCCAGAGTGGAATGAGAAGTTCAAAAGCATGTGGCGAATTGAAGAGACAGGGATTCACGTCTGTATCGAATGTTCGCGGCGGAATGAATATGTGGAAATAGGAGGAATTAGTATGGCTGGTTATGTAAAAGATGTAACACCAACTGAAGTGAGTAACATGTTGAAAGCAGATAAGTCGATTAGTATTGTTGATGTTCGTGGTCCTGAAGAGGTTGCTGAAGGGAAAATTCCCGGAGCATATAATCTTCCTGTTAATGAACTTCAAGCAAGAATGAATGAACTTGATAAGAATATGGAGCATATTATTGTTTGCCAATCAGGCGGAAGAAGCAGTATGGCCTCGATGGTTCTTAAATCAAACGGTTATTCCGTGTTAAATATGACCGGCGGTATGCTTGAATGGACTGGGGAAACAGAGTAATAAATTTAGGAGGTATAGTAATGATACAAACCGATCACGTACTAGATGCCAAAGGGCTAGCCTGCCCGATGCCAATTGTGAAAACAAAGAAAATGATGAAGGATCTTAGAGTCTGGAGTCGTGCTTGAGATTCAAGCAACGGATAAAGGTTCAAAAGCTGATATTAAAGCGTGGGCTGACAAAGTAGGGCATCACTATCTTGGAACAGTAGAAGAAGGTGACGTGCTGAAACATTATCTTCGTAAAGCATCAGAAGGGGAGACGTCACTCGAGAAGAGTCATCCACATGTTAGTTTCGAATGAAGAACTTACAGCTAAATTATCAGATGATCAGATTACGATCGTTGATGTAAGAGAACCAGCGGAATATGCGTTCAGTCACCTACCGAATGCGATTTCTCTACCACTTGGTGAATTAGATGGACGTCTATCTGAGTTAGACAATGATAAACAGATTTATGTTGTTTGTCGAACAGGAACAAGAAGTGATCTTGCTGCTCAAAAACTAGCTGAGAATGGATATAACGTCATTAATGTTGTTCCGGGAATGTCCCAGTGGGAAGGGCCTACAACATCTGATATTTAAAGAAAATAAAGGGCAGGGGAACTTTCCCTGCACCATAACTATATTTTTTTGCAAACAATAATACGTATGGGGGTATAAAGATTGGGTTTGAAACAAAAACAAGCAAGTGAAGTAGCGACTAAAGTTATTAATAAACAGGATCTCTATATTCTCGATGTCAGAAATGAAGAAGCATATGCTGATTGGAAAATTGAAGGAGAGTCTGTTACGTCAATGAATGTTCCTTACTTTGATTTGATCGACGGTGTTGAAGATATTCTCCCTGACCTTCCTAAAGATAAAGAAATTCTTGTTGTATGTGCAAAAGAAGGTTCTTCGATCTTTGTAGGTGAAGAACTCATTGAAGCAGGAATGGAGAACGTGTCTTATCTTTCAGGAGGCATGAAAGCATGGAGTGAATACCTTGAGCCTGTTAAGGTTGGCGACCTTCCAGGAGGAGCGCTATATCAGTTTGTTCGCCTTGGTAAAGGGTGCCTTTCCTATTTGATTGAATCGAATGGAGAAGCTGCAGTTGTTGATGCAAATCGAATGATTGACAACTACACGACTTTTGCAGAAAACAAAGGTCTTACAATTAAAGCGACTTTTGACACGCACCTTCATGCCGATCACATTTCTGGCGGGAAGACGTTAGCTGATAAGGTGAATGGAACATATTACCTTCCTGAAGAGGATGCTGGTGAAGTGACGTTCGACTATACTGCACTGAAAGAAGGTAGCTCAGTAGCAATTGGTGAGGTTACGATTGAACCGATCTACTCTCCAGGACACACAATTGGAAGTACGTCACTTATGGTTAACGATGCTTACCTTTTGACAGGGGATATTCTATTTGTAGAGTCAATTGGTCGACCGGATTTAGCTGGTAAAGCTGAAGATTGGGTTCTTGATCTTCGCACAACACTCTACAATCGCTACAAAGAAATGGCCGGAAAATTAGTGGTTCTTCCAGCTCACTTTTCAAAATTGGCTGAGCTTGATGAAAAAGGATTAGTCTCAGCAAAGTTACAGGATCTCTACCGGGAGAACGATGGTCTTAACGTAGAAAAAGAAGAGGACTTCAGAAAAATGGTGACGGAAAACCTGCCACCACAGCCAAATGCTTATCAAGAAATTCGCGAAACAAACATGGGAAAAATCAGCCCTGATGAAGAAACCAAAAGAGAAATGGAAGTTGGACCAAACCGCTGTGCGGTTAACTAATAAGGAGGAATTTAAAATGGATTCACAAAAAACGTTAGATACAAAAGGGCTAGCATGCCCGATGCCAATCGTCAAAACAAAGAAAGCAATGAAAGATTTGGAATCTGGTCAAGTGCTTGAAGTTCAAGCGACAGATAAAGGCGCGCAGAGCGACCTTACAGCATGGGCCAAATCAGGTGGCCATGAGCTGTTGAAGTCGGAAGAAACAGATGGCGTGTTCTATTTCTGGATTAAAAAAGCATAGTAACATGTTGGGGGTACTAATAAGTACCTCCTTTTTTATTGGAAAGGAAAACAGGATGGATGTAAGTGTTTTCTTACAATTTTTGCGATGGATAAGCTTATTTCATAGAAAAAAGCTGCCTCTCTCATTGTTCGTAGCATTGAGAGAGACAGCTTTTGCTTTTCTTAAACTTGTTGCTTAATTTCTAGTTCTTTAATTTGATGTCCATCAACTTCACGAACAGTAAACTGATAGTCATCTACTGTGAAAGATGTTCCCTGTTCAGGTTCAATATCGTGAGTTAAGATCCAACCTCCAATCGTATCAACGTCAGTATGATCGATTGATGTTCCGAGGAGTTCATTGATATCGCTAATGAGGGCTTTTCCATCAACGATGGTATGGCCATTTCCTTCTTCACGAATCGGAAGTTTTTCATCGAAATCAAACTCGTCTTGAATCTCACCAACGATTTCTTCAAGAATATCTTCAACTGTAACGAGTCCAGCCGTACCACCATATTCATCGACGACAATGGCAATATGATTATGGCTTTTTTGCATCTTGGCTAACAACGTCTTAATATGAGCAGTCTCTATAACATGATTGATCGGATGGATGAACTCCTTAAGTACGAGCTCTTCGCCCCACTTATACTGCGTGAGAATTTCCTTAATGTTGACGACACCAATAATCTTGTCTTTATCACCGTCTGCAATAGGGTAGCGGGTGTATTTTCCATTCTTCATAATTTCAAGGTTTTCTTCCGTCGAGTTGTCTAGGAACAGACAGGTCATTTCGGTACGCGGAATCATAATTTCACGAGCCATTCGCTCATCAAATTCAAAAATGTTATTCACGAACTCCATTTCGGACTTATTGATTTCGCCACTTTTATAACTTTCAGATAGAATGAGACGAAGCTCTTCTTCTGAATGGGCTTGTTCATGTTCATTGGCAGATGGTAAGCCAAACATTTTCACGACAGTTCGTGCAGAGCCATTAAGTGCCCATATGAAGGGGTACATAATACGATAAAACCAGATCAGTGGTCCAGCTAACAACAAGCTTATGCTTTCTGCTTTTTGAATGGCAAACGTTTTGGGTGCAAGCTCACCAAGAACGACGTGTAAAAATGTAATAATCGCGAACGCCAGCGCAATGGTGACTGGGGTAGAAATGGACTCTGGAAGGTTTATAAGCTCAAACAAAGGATGCAAGAGCTGTTCGACGGTTTCTTCCCCAAGCCAACCGAGAGCTAGTGCGGTAATCGTAATACCTAATTGACAAGCTGATAAATATCCATCTAAATTTCCAAGTACTTTTTGAACGGCTTTGGCTTTCTTATTTCCTTCACTAGCGAGTGAATCAATTCTCGTTCGCCTAATTTTAACGATAGCAAATTCAGATGCTACAAAAAAAGCAGTTAACACAATAAGTAATAGAACAATAATAATTTTAATAAATTCCAATGGTACCCCTACATGGTCGTAAGGGTTCACCTCCTATGTAAAAAGTAGTCATATCATTATTATAACGATGTTTCCCTTATTAGGGAGCTTGTGAAACTAAATATATCGTTTAGAATTTAGAGGATTGAACAATTGAACGTTCATTCGATTAAAAAATGGATTCGCTCATCTTCCCGATGCTATGATGAATTGTATAGTGATAGTTTTTTCAGAAGTGGGGTTTATTATGAAAAAGAAGTTCTTTCCCCTTAAATGGATAGGACTGACCTTGTTTATAGTTATCATAGTGGTATATATCGTCAATCCTCCGTGGTTTAATGAGATCCGTTCTTTACTTTCTCTCAATTCCCTTAATGTACTCGCAGATTATTTTCGTTCTCTTGGCTTATGGGCACCTTTTATCAGTATTACTTTAATGATTATACAGGGCATTCTTGCTCCGCTTCCGTCATTTGTAATTACAGCTGCAAATGGATTGGCTTTTGGTGTACCGCTCGGCATACTCATATCCTGGTCAGGCGGTATGGCTGCTGCGCTTGTCATGTTTCTCCTCGCCAGAATCTTAGGAGCTTCTTTTGTAGAAAGAGTAACGAAGAGAAGCGAAATACTCGATAAAGTGAATCGTTATAGTGGAAGAAATGGCTTTTTCTTAATCCTAGTGGCGAGACTAGTGCCGATCGTTTCCTTTGATTTGATTAGCTTAATTGCAGGACTAAGTCAGATTTCATTTCGTTCTTTCATCGTTGCAACTGCTATAGGTCAAGTACCAGGAACGATTCTGTACACGATTGTTGGTCACGATATCGCACATCTAGACAAATATCAAAGTCGCTTCATATGGACAAGTGTTATCCTCATCCTTCTCATCATTATAGGAAGAGTAAGAACGAAGCGAAAGAAAAATGCTTAAGTAAAAGACTATGTTAATGAACGTTGTTGATTTTTCACTCGAATGAGCCAAAAATCGAAAAATTAACAATATAAGCTAACATAGCCAAGAAAAAAGAAGTGAACCTTCATGATAGGGTAAGGTGCATTTCACTTTCTTATTTTGCTCAATGGGATTATGATGTTGCTAGGTAAGTTAGTATAAAAGAGATTGGAGCGATCAATAGTGGCAAAAATCATGGTAATTTATCAAGAACCGAAAGAGGTTGAAGCATTTAAGGATTATTACGAGAATAACCACATGGCTCTTGTAAAAGACGTTCCTAATGTGAAGCATGCTGAAGTGAACTATGTTTCCGCTGCAATGAATACGGACAAGCCTTATTTTTTAACGGCTACTATTGAGTTTGATTCGAAAGAAAAATTAGAAGAAGCCATGCAGTCTCCAGCGTGGGCAAAAGTATCTGAAGATGGCCAGAACATGATGAAGTTCCTCAATGAGCCACCACTTTTACTTATAACTGAATAGGACATCAAATGAACACTCGATTCGAAATCGGGTGTTTTTTTGTTTCGCTATTCCCATCAAAAGGGAATAGCTTAGAGAGTAACTGATTTGAAATAAAATGGAGATTAGAGAGGAGTTTGATCGATGAAAGCATTGTTTCTTAATTGTTCTCTGAAGACAAGTCAAAACACCTCAAACACAGATGCGCTGTATCAGGAAGCCGCAGCGATTTTTGAAAAAGAAGGGGTTGCGTCAGAAAGCGTAAGGTTAGCTGATTATAAGATTGCTTATGGGATATCTGAGGACGAAGGAAATGGAGATGAGTGGCCAGTCATTTTTGAGAAAGTAAAAGCGGCAGATATCATTGTAATCGGCACTCCACTTTGGCTTGGAGAGAAGAGTAGTATTGCTACGCTTGCCATTGAACGCTTATATGGAGGTAGTGGGTTGACGAATGAGAAAGGGCAATCCCTCTATTACAATAAGGTTGGCGGTGTCGTTATAACTGGTAATGAGGATGGAGCGAAGCATGCAGCTGCTTCTGTTCTTTATGGTTTTTCACATATTGGCATCACGGTACCTCCCAATGTTGATGCTTACTGGGTTGGAGAAGCTGGGCCAGGTGCCTCTTATATTGAAGCAAATGGTAAAGAAAATGAATTCTCAACCGGTCATGCTAAAACAATGGCGAATAATCTCATTCACTTTGCGCGCATATTTAATGAGAATCCAATTCCCGCTAAAGGTAACACAATGGAATGAAAATACCGAACCCTCTTCCATTATTTTTGGAAGAGGGTTTTCCATCCCCACTTTCCTACATTGTATCTTCTCGTTTTCCCTCACTCTTCTTTTCTTTTGATTCATTCTCACCGGGTTGCCCAAATTGACATATAGTAGTAAAGGACCAAATAGGGGGGATCCCAGTGGATGAATTGATTCTATTTCTAATTCTGTTTATTCTCTTAGTGATTATCTTACTAGCAGTAGCAGGCTTTATTTGATCAAAATGCTATGTGGGATGAATGGTGTTGATTTATCGGGGGGAACGAGGGTTATTCAATAATTCGATAAAGTAAGCCCATTCAAATAAAAAAGACATTATGATATTTCTATCGGACTATGGACATATGCCTAACCCTTCTTTTCCATTGCGACATATAGTATTAGTAACCTTCCAGGAAAGGGGGTTTTCTAATGAGTGGTGGAAAAGAGCAAGTTCGTGGCGCTGGCTACGGTAAGGGCTTCGCTTTGATCGTAGTATTATTCATTCTCTTGATTATTGTTGGAGCAGCTGCAGTTGGCGGAGCTAATTATGGCGGAAATAATTGCTGTTACGGAAAAGGTGGCTACGGCGGTTATGGCTACTAAAACCTTTCTTGTAGAAATCGCATGAAGGGAGGGATAGGTATGAGTTACGGTTATGGTCAAGGCTTTGCGTTAATCGTTGTATTGTTTATTCTTTTGATTATCGTTGGCGCAGTTTGGGCTTACTAAAATAAGCAAAGCACCCAAAAAGGGTGCTTTTTTCATTGGTACGTGGGTGAATTTCAATTTGGTGAAGTATTGCTACTGAAAGACGATGGTTTTATTTCCATGTACGATTATTCTCTTTTCGAGATGCCATTTCACTGCACGATAAAGTACAATTCGTTCAATGTCTTTACCATGTCTCTTTAGATCAGACACCTGATATCGGTGATTAATGCGAGTAATATCCTGTTCAATGATGGGACCTTCATCTAGTTTAGCATTCACATAATGCGCAGTTGCGCCAATCAGTTTGACACCTCGATCAAATGCCTGTTGATAAGGATTACCTCCGATAAAGGCCGGCAAAAATGAGTGGTGAATATTAATGATTTCGTTGTTATAAAGCTGAATAAGCTCTTCAGGTATGATTTGCATATACCTTGCGAGAATAACCGTATCGACATTGTGCTCATCAAGGAGGCGAAGATGCTCAGCGGTTGCTTCTGGTTTTGACTCTTTTGTAACCGGTATGTGATAAAAAGGGATTCCTGCGTTTACAGTTAACTCTTTAAAATCGGGATGGTTACTAATTACCATTGCAATATCCGCATGCAGTTCTCCTAATTGCCATCTCCATATTAATTCCTGTAAACAGTGATCTTCCTTCGTAGCAAAAATAGCGAGACGAGGCATTTTGGAAGAGGATGTAATGGACCAGTCCATCGTAAATGGTCTGGCTGTTTGTTTAAATGCTCCTTTAAGATTTGATAGATTCTCACTCAAATTCGGGTGACTAAATTCAATTCGCATAAAGAAATGTCCCTGAACAGGATCAGTGGAATGTTGGTCAGAGTGAATGATATTGGCACCATTTGAGAAAAGAAAATGTGAGACAGCTGCTACAATTCCCTCCCTGTCTGGGCAGGATACTAATAAAATACCTTTTTCAGTGTTCTGCTTCATTCTTTGCCTCCAGTAATGTATTAAATATTTTAAATAATACATTATTTTGAAGTGAAGCGCAAAAGGGTTTTGTGATCGAAGAATGCAATCATAGTCGCAAATAAGTCCATAACCGAGAAATTATCACAATTAACTACCAGAGCAATTAATGAAAATGACATATAGCTCATAAACTTATGTTTACTTAAAATGAATTGTTAATACTTATTTACTATTGAATAAACACTTATATAAACTTATAATGTTAGTAGATGGAAACGAGGTGTGTGGCTTGTATCAAGAAGAAAGAATGTTAGCGATACTGGATTATTTAAAGAAGAATGAACGCATATCTGTTGATCGCATATGTGAACTTTTTCATGTATCGAGGGATACGGCCAGACGAGATTTAGTTAAGCTTGAAGAAGAGGGTGCTGTTACCCGTACAAGGGGAGGCGCTATCCTTCCACAGTTGCGTCATGAAATACAGTCTTATCACGACAGACTGAAAGTCGTTTCAAAAGAGAAACAGCGGATTGGAAAGACGGCAGCAGGGTATGTCAATTCAGGAGATATTATTATTCTTGATGCCTCCACTACCGTTCAGTCCTGTGCTGAATTTCTTATTGAAAAGCAAGCGACTGTAATTACAAACTCAATTCATCAGGCAGATATTCTCTCAAATGGTGAGCGATTAGAAATTAGTCTACTTGGCGGAAAACTGGAGAAAGACCATCGGTTTCTCTACGGTTCGGCTGTAGTAGAGAAGGTCGCATCCTACAATGCTGATATCGCCTTTATAGGTGTAGTAGGGATATCTGATCAGGGCTTAACAATCGCTCATGAAGAAGACGGAATGGTGAAGAGAAAGATGATTCAGCAGTCAAAATATGTGATTGCTCTTGCGGATAATTCGAAATTCTATCGCTCTGAATTTTTCACATTCGCACAACTCGATGACATTGATCTTATTATTACAGACAGAATGCCAGATCAGAATGTACAGGAAATGCTCCGTCTTCATGAAGTAAAGCTCGTGGTTGCAGAGGACTAATGATTTGTTAGGAATCGTACATCATTATTGAAATAAGACCTATTAAAAATGGACCGGCGTAACCTATTGGGCGTGACGGGTCCGTTTTTTTGTATGCAAAGAGGGTATGTAACATTCATAAGATAATTCTTACTGCTTAAAATAAATTCGAAGCATATCGGTTGGTCAATGAAACTTATTCTGATAAAATAAACTGTAATAATATTTCTTACATTAAAGGAGCGTCTTAAGATGAAATTGAGTGTCCTTGATCAATCTCCCGTTTCAAGAGGGAATACACCAATAGAAGCATTGAGAGATACAACTCTACTTGCACAAGAAACAGAAAAGCTCGGGTATCATCGTTTTTGGGTATCGGAACACCATAGTACAAAGAGTCTTGCTGGATCTAGTCCAGAGGTCCTGATTTCGCACCTGGCAGCGAATACAGAACGTATACGAATTGGATCTGGCGGTGTGCTATTACCACATTACAGTCCATATAAGGTTGCAGAAAATTTCCGAATGCTTGAGGCATTAAATCCAAACCGAATCGATCTTGGACTTGGACGAGCACCTGGTGGTATGCCGAACGTTACAAAGGCACTCGCGGGGGGAAATAGCATGGGAATCGACGACTATTTAGAGCAGGTAAATAAGCTTGCAGCCTATCTTAAAGGAGAAGATCCTGATCGGATGAATGTTCGAGCGACACCGCTTGGAAGCACGACTCCGGAAATGTGGGTATTAGGATCGAGTGGAGCAAGTGGAATGATGGCAGCAAAGCGCGGACTCGCTTTTACTTTTGCCCACTTCATTAACGGATACGGTGGAACAAACGTGGTCGAAAAATATCGTTCGCGCTTTGTATCATCTGAATTTAACGAGACACCAAAAACGAATGTGGCAATATTTGTGATCTGTGGTGAAACAGAAGAAGAAGCAGAATATCTTGCTTCAAGTTTAGATTTATCAATTTTATTAATCGAACAGGGAAAGTCAGGAGAAGGTTTCCCATCACCCGATGAGGCACGAAGCTTTCCATATTCAGTGTTTGATAAAGAACGGATTCGGGAAAACAGAAAAAGAATGATCGTAGGTAATCCGACTCAGGTGAAAGAACAAATTGAAGAGTTGGCACATGCTTATCAATCAGAAGAAGTAATCATTAATACCATTACACATGATTTCCAATCTCGACTGAAGTCATATAAACTCATTGCAGAAGCATTTCAAATAGATGAGGAACTCTCTTCTTGACAAAATGAACTGTAATAATTAAAATTACAATATACCTTGACTCAGTTGGAACACAAACTAGTCTTCCAAATAAGGAGGTAAATGATGATGAACCAATTACATCAACAAACGCAATATCAAAAAGGTGAATGGGTAAAAGGAAAGTCAGTCCATGATGAACTTATCCATGGCTACGTTGAATCTGTAAATAACTATCTTGGAACGATTAAAATTTTCGTCCTAGAATGTGATAATCCTGAAACTATAGGAAAAGTAATCGAAACGTTCCAGAATCGTATTTCACAGTTGGAAGAACCGGATTTTGAAAAAGATGAATCATATCTTCTTAATTTAATTGAAGTATCTTTGATCACAAAAGATAAAGAATGGTTTATGGAACTTTCAGATCAACTTAATCAGGTTAGGCAGGAATCGAAGGAAGTCATTCCCTGTTAAAATATTCTTGCCAGCTATAAAAGAAATACGGTAGGATGGAATTGGAAGAATGTGTTGGGAGGCGCTGCAATTGAATAGTGATTTTACTCTCGCCGTGCATAGCCTGGCGTTGCTTGCAATTAAGCCGGGACAGATGGCGACAAGCGACTACCTTGCTGGAAGTGCTTCGGTCCATCCCGTTCGTATGAGGAAAATTCTTAGTTTACTCAAGAAAAACGGCTATATCGCTTCAAAAGAAGGCGCTGGTGGTGGATTCACTTTGGCCTGTCGCGTAGAAGATGTCAGTCTTGATAAGATTTATAATCTGACATCAGTGGGGACGCTTAAGCCAAGATGTCCAGATGCTAATGAATTTTGTCTCGTAGGAGCGAATTTATCTAATGTGCTTGGCGATATCTTTATGGATGCTGAGAATCATTTAACGGCATTTTTGCAACAATATACAATTCGTGATATTATCCAAAGCCTAAAGCAAAAACAATTATAATTGTTTTTGTTTTATGACTAAACTGTAATAAAAATAATTGCAATAATTCATTGGGGGTGAGCAGACATGAGTACAGGTCTGGTTGAAAAAAGTTATAAAAGTAAGTTAACGATGAAAGACTGGAATAGGTTAGAACGATCTGGTCAAATTATGAAACGAAATAAAGGTAAAATGCTTATAAAGCCAGAACATACGAATCGAGATGTTTACATTATCAAAAAGGGAAGTGTTGCTATTTACCATTCTGACAACATGGAAACGCCGCTTGCTGTGCTAGGCGTTAATGATGTCCTTGGTAACCGATCCATTTTTGTTCATCAAAATTTGTATGCAAAAACCATTACTGATGTTGAGCTCATTCAACTTGATCAAACGTCCTATCGTGCTTTGTATCTGGCATATCCTGAACTTGCGATCAAACTAACAACGGAGTTATCGAGGCTTAAACTAGTCATCGATTTTCCTGAGAGAACTGCTAATTCGTTTTTACAACAAATGAAAAGTGGATTTCAGAACTGGGTCAATAAAACGGGGAATAGAAAGGGAAGATATTGCCAGGATTGTTAAGTATTTTTGGTTTTAAACTGTAATATATTATGTTACATTAAAGAAGTATTTAAGAGGATATTTTATTTATAGATTAAACTATTATAAAAGAAAGATAAAGGAGAGAAACCATGTCTGTAGATGTACAAGAAAAACAAAGTGTATTAGAGGTTATGAAAGACCGTCATTCAGTTAGAAAGTTTGAAAAGGGCGTGCAGATTCCTGAAGAAGTAATGGAGGAAATTTTGAATGCAACGATTGAAGCACCTTCTTCTTGGAATCTTCAGCACTGGAAATTTCTAGTGATTGAAAGTGATGAGCAAAAGGAGAAGCTACTTCCCATTGCATTCAATCAGCAACAAATCGTTGATAGTTCAGCAACAATTGTTATCTTAGGCGACTTGGAAGCAAACCTTCATGCTGAAGAAATTTATGGTCAGGCTGTTGAGCTTGGATTTATGGAAAATGCAGTAAAAGAAACGCTGGTAAACCAAATTAACGGAGCTTATGAAATGGAAGACTTTGCATTAAATGAAGCATTAAAGAATAGCTCTCTCGCAGCAATGCAACTCATGCTTGCCGCGAAAGCAAAAGACTACGATACAGTCGCAATGGGTGGTTTTAACCCTGTCGCTCTTGTAGAAGAGTTTAATATTCCTTCACGCTATGTACCATCTATGCTCATCTCTGTGGGTAAAGCAGCGGTGGAAGCACATGGAACAGCTAGATTCCCACTTGAGCGTGTTGTTGTGAAAGAGAGCTTCTAAATTGATTATCTGAGAAAGAAGGGCATAGTCCCTTCTTTTTTTGTGTGGCTATATTGATGTATGGTACTGATTTTTGACTCCATCGATTGAGACAAAATCGAGAAATTAACATTTTAGATCACATATCCAGTGTGATCAGAATTAATCGTTTTAAGGGCAAGCACGGTATAATAATAAGAGATAGTAGAGGGGAGACGATGAAAAAAGTGACTGATCAAGAGAAAAGAATGAATTGGAGTGGACTCTCCAAGTTAATTCGGGATACGCAACCGTCAAAACCTCTCGTGGCGGTTGCGATTGCAATGAGTATTATAGGAACGATTTCAGGACTTATCGTTCCATTCTTTACGAAGAATCTGGTGGATCAGTTATCAACAAGTGCTCTTTCTTCTGGGGTTATTGCATTATTGATAGCGGCGTTTGTTGTTCAGGCGATTTTCTCTGGCTTATCGATGTATCTCCTCCTCTATATAGGTGAAACAGTAGTAGCCCGTCTTCGAGAGCGTTTGATGAAAAAGGTGCTTTCCCTTCAGGTCTCTTATTTTGATCGTAATCTCGTAGGGGATACAACGAGTAGAATCGTGAATGATACGGGAGTGATTAAAGATCTCGTATCGAATCATTTGATTAGTTTGTTAACTAGTACACTTTCCATTGTTGGCTCGATTGGTATTCTTCTATATCTCGATTGGAGATTAACAGCGATTCTGCTTGCTGTTGTCCCAATTATGATGATCGGTATCCGTTTTATAGGAAAACGGATGTATCAAGTATCGAAAGGTCTCCAGGAAGAAACAGCTAAATTTACTGCAACAATTACACAAGTACTCTCAGAAGTTCGCCTAGTGAAGTTTTCTATGGCGGAAAATGTTGAAGAAGAGAACGGAAAGCGTGGAATAAACAACGTCTTTTCTTACAGCATGAAAGAAGCTAAGATATATGCTCTCTTAATGCCTCTAATGACGTTATTGTTAATGGGCGTTCTTGTGATCATTGTTGGATATGGCGGCGTGCGCGTTTCAACTGGAGAATTAACAGCAGGTGAACTTGTCGCTTTTCTTCTTTACTTATTTCAAATCATCATTCCCTTTAGTTCAATGGCGAGATTCATAACTGCCATTCAAAAGGCCATGGGAGCAACAGAACGTCTCCAGTTTCTACTTGAACATGATAGTGAAGAACGCCTACTTGGTGATGATGTTATAAACCCTGCCCAAACGCTCTCATTTAAAGATGTTCAATTCTCGTACGATAAAGAACTCGTTCTTAGGAAAGCTTCATTTGAAGTGCCACCGGGAAAAATTACGGCGATTGTTGGACCGAGTGGAAGTGGGAAGACAACGACATTTTCTTTAATTGAGCGATTCTATAAACCTCAACACGGAGAAATTGCACTCGGTGAAAAAGATATTCATACCTTTTCTCTTTCTTCATGGCGCAAGCAAATTGGATATGTGTCGCAGGAAAGCCCACTCATTGCAGGAACAATTAAAGAAAATATCACATACGGATTAGAGGAATCAATATCAGATCAGGAGGTACGAGACGCAGCGGAACTAGCCTATGCGCTTCCTTTTATTCTAGAGCTTCCTTATGGGTTCGACACTGAAATCGGTGAGCGCGGAATAAAGCTTTCCGGAGGTCAAAGGCAGCGCATAGCGATTGCGAGGGCAATTGTGCGTGATCCATATCTTCTTCTCTTGGATGAAGCCACGTCCAGTCTTGATAGCACGTCAGAGGTCCAGGTGCAACAAGCGTTAAATAACTTGATGAAGGATCGAACGACGATCGTGATTGCACATCGGCTTTCTACTGTAGTTCACGCAGACCAAATTCTCGTTATGGAAAATGGATCTGTTTCAGATCAGGGCACACATGACGAATTGATGAGGAAAAGTAAACTTTACAAGAAACTAGCTGAGCAGCAATTCCAAATCGAAAGAAGTTCATAATAAGAAGCTGTCGGCTTTCCCGACAGCTTCTTTAAGATTTTCCTATTAATTTGAAACGCCAGTTGTATGTGCTTCTCTCTTTTCTTCTTTAACTTTCGCTAAGAAGCGTTTCGTCTCTGCTACGACAACTCCAGATAGTCCGAGGAGTCCAATCAAGTTTGGCAATGCCATTAAACCATTAAAGATATCAGCAAGCAGCCAGACGACGTTAAGTTTCAAAGTTGTACCGACGAAAACCGCAAGGACAAATACAAAGCGATAGTATTTAATCGATGCGTCTCCAAAAAGATAGGAGAAGCATTTCTCACCATAGTAAGACCATCCTAGAACAGTTGAATAAGCGAATAGGATTAATCCGATTGTTACAATAAGTGCACCTGGTACACCAAGGAATTTCTCAAACGTAGCGGTAGTAAGGGCAGCGCCATTTAACTCACCACCATAGAGATCACCCATGACGAGAGCAATACCGGTAATCGAGCAGACAACGATTGTATCGATGAACACTTGAGTCATCGATACAAGTGCCTGACGTCCTGGATAGTCCGTCTTTGCTGCCGCAGCTGCAATTGGTGCTGATCCAAGACCAGCTTCATTCGAGAAAACACCACGAGCAACACCAAAACGGATAACAGATCCAATCGCACCACCGGCAACAGCTTCACCAGTAAAAGCATCAGAAAAAATAAGTGAAACTGCTGAAGGAACTAAATTAAGGTTCATGAAAATAACAACTAATCCACCGATAACATAGAATAAGGCCATGACTGGAACAAAATAAGCCGTTACTTTTCCAATACTTTTGATCCCACCAAGAATAACCATTCCCGTGAAGAACATTAATACAAGTCCAGTGATCCATGGAGCGATGCCAAACGTTTCAACGGCATCTGCAACGGAGTTTGACTGGACCATGTTGCCGATACCAAATGCGGCGAAAGCACCAAAGAATGCAAAAATCATTCCAAGCCACTTCATGTTCAATCCTTTATCCAGGTAGTACATAGGTCCACCAGACATTTCACCATTCGAGTTCACGGAACGGTATTTAACTGCTAGGATCGCTTCAGCATACTTCGTTGCCATTCCAAAGAGGGCACTGATCCACATCCAGAGAACAGCGCCTGGACCTCCGACAAAAACAGCCGTTGCAACACCTGCTATATTACCTGTTCCAATTGTAGCAGCAAGGGCAGTCATGAGTGCCTGGAAATGAGAGATATCTCCTTCAGACGTCTTGTCCTGACGTTTTGTAAATGCTTGCTTTAATGCATATGGAAGCATGGTAAATTGGAGAAAACCAAGACGAACGGTGAGGTATATACCCGTTCCAACGAGTAGAACCAGGAGTGGCCACCCCCACACAAATCCACTAATACTACTTAATGCTGCTTCCAATACAAACTCCTCCTTTTATGTATGTTAATACTAAATATTCTAACAATTTACCATGAAAACCTCTATAATACAAAATAATTTTTGATGATTGTGTCGAATCGTTATGAAAATAATAGAAGAAGGTCATATTGTAAGCACACTAACGATTGCCCTTGCCCTTTGGCTGCAGTTGTACAGTTAACAAAGCAGCTAGCCCAAGAACTTTCACCTCATGGGATAACGGTCAATACGATTAGTCTTGGTTTTGTTCGAACACCATTTAATGAAGAGGCACTTAAGAATCCCATCCTCTTGAATAAAATCAAAGACAGTAATCCAATGCATCGAACTGGAAAATTAGAGGAATTAATTCCCGCTGTTCTCTATCTTGCGTCACCGTTCGTAAGCTACACAACTGGACAGAACCTGTTAATTGATGGTGGCACGACTTCACACGCTTTTTAATACAATAAGCAATAGCTTGAAACAGTATACCGTTTCGATTATAATGTGAATAACCTGAAAAGAAAAAGGGGAAAAGTTTATGTTATCGGTGATTCTTAACTAACGTAATTTTATAGATAGATTGGTATTTAAAGATGCATGTAGCTATGCTTATTTAAATGTGCCTTCTATCAAATTAGTTAAGAACACAGATAAGCTCAAGAATGACAACAACCATTCCAGCTGTGCCTCTGTGCACAGCTTTTTGTATGTTTTTTTAGCATGGTGAATGGCTGTCGTCTACCCTTTTATAGAAGAGCTACGAATGAACCTGTGTTCAATCGTAGCTCTTTTTTTCGTTGGAAGAAAGGAAGTGGCATGTGTGTTAATTGAATGGATGTTTTTTTGTAGAAGTAGGGTCATACAAAAATCGAGGAGGAAGAACATTGAACGAACAAACGATTGCAACACTTGAATTTGATAAGATTCGAAATGAGGTCGCTCACTATGCGTTGTCTGAAGAAGCAAAAAGCAAGATTAATACGCTAACACCATCTCATGACGCTCATGTGGTAAAAAGCCGATTAACTGAAACGTCAGAGGCAAAAGAGATTGTGAAAAAAAGCTCAAGCGTACCCCTTCATGGACTTCACGGGATCATTCGAGTAATGAAACAATTAAATAAAGGAGTCGCTTTAAGGCCAGATCAACTAATAACTGTGCTTGATTTGATTGAAAGCGGACGGAAGATGAAACAGTTTATGGCAGGAAAGGAGTGGCTCGCACCAACAGTTTCAAGCTATGTCTACTCTCTATATGAATTATCTGATCTCGAAGATGAATTAAAAGAAGCAATACGGAATGGTGAAATAGATGATGCTGCCAGTAAAGAGCTTAGTAAAATCAGAAAGAAAATAACTGTTTTGGATGAGCGTGTGAAAGAAAAGCTGAATCAACTTCTGCGTTCATCAACAAAGCGAAAAGCGCTACAGGATTCCATCATCAGTGATCGGAATGGGCATTATGTGGTCGCAGTGAAGAAAGAATATCGGAAACAAATAAAAGGAACGGTACATGATCAGTCAGCAAGCGGGTCTACGGTCTATATTGAACCTGAAGAAGTACGTAAAGTTCAAATAGAATTAAATGAATTAAAAGCAGATGAATACCTTGAAGAACAGCGAATTCTCAGTAAGTTAACAGGAGAAGTCGAACGATATGCACAGGAGATCTCGATCAATATTGAAACGATGACTCACTATGATTACATTTTTGCAAAAGCAAAATATAGCATGGCGATTGATGGAAATCAGGTACAGCTATCGACCGAGCCGATGATTGAGCTTCGAAATGGCCGTCATCCGTTACTATCTAAAGAAGCAGTACCGTTAACGCTTGAGTTAGGAAAAACTTATAAAGGTCTTGTCATCACAGGACCAAATACAGGTGGGAAAACGGTAACCATTAAAACAGTCGGTCTTCTGTCTATGATGGTGCAATGCGGGTTACACATTCCTGCTGACGATTCTTCCGTGTTTGGAATGTTTGGTTCCATTCTAGTTGATATCGGAGACGGGCAAAGCATTGAGCAATCGTTGAGTACTTTCTCTTCCCGTATATCCAATATTATTACGATTTTACAAGAAGCTGGACCGGAAGCACTAGTTATTCTAGATGAATTAGGTTCAGGGACAGATCCAGGCGAGGGAATGGGGATTGCTGTTTCCATACTTGAACAATTGAATCGTCTTGGCGCAACGATTCTTTCCACAACCCATTATAGTGAAATGAAAAATTTTGCTTCAGCTCACCCTGATTTTGAAAATGGATCCATGGCGTTTGATCCAGAATCATTGCGGCCAACGTATAAACTTCAAATGGGTATTCCCGGAGAAAGTCAAGCGTTTGCGATTGCATTGCGACTTGGCATGCACCCGAATATTATTGAGCGGGCACATGAAATCACATATCAAGAGAAAAAATCTTTTAGTGATCAGAACAATAAAAAACAACACTGGCACTATGAACAACAGCTAAAAAGTAAAAAGGTAGAGAAACCCTTTAGTCAAATGAAAGTGGAAACGGATAAGAGTTTTAATCAATACTCCGTTGGAGACAGTGTAGCGATTCCATCTAAAGGTGAGAAAGGACTTGTGTTCAAACCGGTCGATGACTTTGGCAATGTCATTGTGATGATAAATGGAAATAAAGAAACCATTCATGTAAAACGCTTAAAACTATTGTTGCCTGCAAGCGAGCTCTATCCTGAGGATTATGATTTTGACATTCTTTTTGAAACCGTCGAGAACAGAAAGAAAAAGAAAGTAATGAAGCGAAAACACGTAGATGGATTAACGATTGATTATGAGGAATAGTTTAGGGGAGAAAAATAAATGAGCTTGCAAACGAGGAAACTCTTTTTAGGATAGTTTCCTCGTTTTGTTTATTCATTAGGGGTTTATTGTAAAATATAAAGTAAGATTGAAAGAGTGAAGAAGGAACTCTTTGACATCTAATCCCAAGGCAATGCTAAACGGATTGTATCATTCATTATGAGGAGGGAAAATATGGAATTAGGTGCATTCTCTGTTAGCTTAAGTGTAAAGGACATCCACAAATCAAAGGATTTTTATGAGCACTTGGGCTTTCAAGTGTTGGGAGGAGACATTTCCCAGAATTGGCTGATTATGAAGAACGGAAGCACCGTCATTGGACTTTTTCAAGGGATGTTTGAAAAAAACGTTCTTACGTTTAATCCTGGATGGAATGAAAATGCGGAGCATCTTGATTCGTTTACTGACGTTCGCTCTCTCCAAAAGCAGTTAAAAGAAAAAGGAGTATCGATACTTTCTAAAGCAGATGAATCAAGCGAAGGGCCAGCAAGTTTTACGATTGAAGATCCTGATGGCAACCCTATTCTGATCGATCAACACAGATGAGTAACAAATTGTATAACCCTTTTAATGTGTGAGAACGATCTAAGGAAATATGACTGTAGCTTTAAAATGAAGAATTGTATTTTAATGACATCAAATCATCCTTTTTTCATAGAATATTTCTGGGGTGAAAAATATGGCTAGAGTAAAATACACAAGTTCAGATATTGACTTGATGGCAAGGATGATGAGAGCGGAAGCCGAAGGTGAAGGAAAACAAGGGATGTTATATGTTGGAAATGTTATTGTAAATCGTGCTCAAGCGGAATGTTTAGACTTTACAGATGTCAGAACAATTCGCCAAGTTATTTATCAAACTCAAGGAGGAAATTATTCCTTTGAAGCCGTACAAAAGGGTAACGTCTTCTATAACAGAGCGAGGTCCGCTGAGAAAAGATTAGCAAAAAAGAACTTAGATTATTGGAGGCAACAACCCGGGAAATACGCGCTCTGGTATTTCAACCCATATGCTCCCTGTCCTCCCACATGGTACGGCCAACCTTTTGCTGGTCAATATAAAAATCATTGTTATTATGAACCGGAAGCTGGAACATGTGCAAGTGTTTATAGATGAGCTTACCAAAAGAAGATGCCTTGCAGGGCATCTTCTTTACCATTTTTCGTTTTAGTACTCCAAAAGTGAACTCCTTATTATTATTTGAACTGTGGCTTTTAATCCTAAACAAAATTTAACCAACAGTATCCCTTCGATTTAACCTCTCTCTAGTGTCACATTTGCTTTTTTACTATCAATAATGAAAAATACTCCTTATATAACCATCATTTCCTTTGTAATGCTTATGTTACCTTATATTGTTGATTTCTCGATTTTTGGCTCATTCGCCATTTGATGGCCAAGTATCAACACCATTCATTCACATCGACTAATGCTAAAATGAAGATAGGCCTATTGTTATGGATAGCCTGAAAAAACGGAAAAATGGAAGTGACAGGAATGATGCAATCATTATTAGCCAACTTTTCCATCTTATTATTTATGCATTTATGTATTCAAAGTATATACTACATCGCGTTTCGGAACCGATTGCCTAATCGGTTTATAGCATGTTTACATGTAGTTGTCGTTGCAATCGGTATTGTTTTTCTTTATATGTTCCCCGTGACGTTAAATGGCTATAAGTTTGATTTACGTACCATTCCGATGGTGATTCTTGTGCTTTATCACGGCTACCAACTTGGAATTCCTGTTCTCATCATCATTACGATTGCACGATTTGCTTTTCCAGGTGAATTCGTTTTCCTTGAGCTTCTTTTCACACTGATTATTCCGACAACTGTAACAATACTATTCCGTCAAAAACTTATTATGAACCTATCTTACCTTAAACTCTTTCTTTATTTTACAGGTATTTGGTTTATTTCGGATGCAATCGTTGGATACATAATATCGGAAAACATCACGATCTTCTCTTATCTTATTCGCTTTCTTTCCTTCCTACTCGCTGCTATGATTATGTATTTTTTTATCCAAACGAGCACGAAAAGTCTTGAGATGAGTAAGCAACTGTTATTTTATGCTGAACACGATTCTTTAACAGGCCTTCTGAACATTAGAAGTTTTCTTAAGAAAGTACGAGAGCATGAAAGTCGTTCTAAGAAAATGATCGCTATGCTGGATCTCGATTTTTTTAAACATATTAATGATACCTATGGTCATCTTAATGGGGATCGCGTTCTTACTGAATTTGCTTTGTTTCTAGAAGAGCAAGACAATGATTGGATTGTTGGAAGATATGGTGGAGAGGAATTTATTTTGATGCTGGAGGCTTCAACGAAAGCGAATGCCTACGAAAGAATGAAAGACCTGCAACAAAGCTTAAGCAAACGACTATTTACGACGGAAGATGGAGAAGAAATTCATGATATCTCAGTCTCAATAGGGATAGCAGAACTTAATCACCAACAGCCGCTTATGCTTTCGATCGAACAAGCAGATAAGTGTCTTTATCTAGCAAAGGACAATGGTAGAAATCAAGTATGGATCTAACGGGTTAGAACATTGATTGGTTTAAAAAAAATATTTTGCGGAATATAACAGGGGTGAGAGTTTTTAAAGGAGGATGAAATTCATGAAAGTACTAGTTATTGGAGCAAACGGACAAGTTGGTACACATTTAATTAAGACGCTCGCTGAACGCGGTCATGAACCAGTAGGTATGATCCGAGATACCGATCAAGTCAAAGCTATTGAAGATGCTGGCGGCAAAACAGTGCTAGGCGATCTTGAAAAGGATTTCTCTCAAGCATTATACGGATGTGAGGCCGTTGTATTCGCAGCTGGATCAGGACCAAATACGGGTGCTGACAAAACGATTTTAATTGATCAGGAAGGTGCTATTAAAGCAATCGATCTGGCGAAGCAGCAGGGAATTAAACGCTTTGTTATGTTAAGTACTGTTGGGTCTGACTATCCTGAAAAAGGTCCTGACAATATGAAACCATACTTATATGCAAAGAAACGTGCTGATGAGCACCTGAAAGCAACAAACTTGAACTTTACAATTCTTCGTCCAGGTAGACTTTCTAATGAACCTGGAACAGGTCAAATTAGAGCAGCTGAAACCCTAGAAGATAAATCAGGTCAAATACCTCGTGAAGACGTCGCTGCTGTCTTAACGGAAATCATCGAGAACGAGAACACGTTCCATAAAACGTTTGAAATTCTTAATGGTGATCAGAAAATCAGCGACGCTCTTGGACAATTATAAAAAAAGAAATGAATGATGAAGAGGGGCTTAATGAGTTTTCATTAAGCCTCTTTTTCGTGTTGGAGAAAGTTGCTAATTGAAATAACTTTCTACTTATAGTAAAAAATGACTAGTGACTATTTCATTATTTATTCAAATTGAAATTGCTAATATACTTCAAAAATGATACTTTGGTAAAGGTTAAAAGCATGAAAGCGTTAACAAAAAGGAGTAGAGAGAGAATGAACATCTTAGAATGGCTTAAAACAATCAATGGATTTCTTTGGGGAGCACCGAGTCTTATTTTGCTATTTGGAACAGGCGTATTTCTCACTTTCATTCTTAAAGGTCTACAGTTTCGAAAGTTAGGTTATGCATTTAAGTTAGCTTTCTCGAAGGAAAAGGAAGAAGACAGTAGTGCTGAAGGTGATGTAAGTAATTATAAAGCACTGATGACTGCACTTGCTGCTACTATAGGAAATGGAAATATTGCAGGTGTGGCCACGGCAATTACGTTAGGTGGGCCAGGAGCGATCTTCTGGATGTGGATTGTAGGACTTGTCGGAATGGCGACGAAATATGGAGAAGCGCTACTCGCTATGAAGTATCGTGTGAAAAACGATAAAGGGGAATATGCAGGTGGTCCGATGTATTATGTTGAAAAAGGTCTCGGATCGAAATGGAAGTGGCTTGCTATTTCGTTTGCGTTATTTGGTGCAATAGCTTCTTTAGGAATTGGAAATAGTGTACAATCCAATACAATTGCAAGTGTTGTTGATGAAAGTTTTCATGTAGATGGTTGGGTAACTGGTGTAATTTTAGCGGCACTGACTTCACTGATTATATTCGGAGGCGTGAAGCGCATTAGTTCTGTAGCGGGTTTCTTCGTCCCGATTATGGCCGTTTTATATGTAGTAGGTGCCTTTATCATTATTGTACTAAACCTTGATGCTGTGATCCCGGCTATGAAGTTGATTTTTACATATGCCTTTACACCCCTGTCAGCTGTTGGTGGGTTTTCTGGCGTTATCGTCATGGAAGCTGTAAAGTCTGGAGTTTCCAAAGGAATCTTCTCTAATGAAGCAGGTCTTGGTACCGCTGCACTCATTGCTGGAAATGCAAAAGCAGAACATCCAGTTAGACAGGCGCTAGTGGCAATGACGGGTACATTTATTGTGACGATTATCGTGTGTACGATGACAGCGCTCGTTCTCCTAATAACTGGCTTCTGGGATCCGACAGGTGGAGACTTATCGGGAATCGTGCATGATCCGAATCTTGAGGCTGGAGCCCTTACAACGGCTGCATTTGGATCAGGTCTTGGCATGATTGGTGAATACATTGTTACGTTCTCCGTCATTTTCTTCGGCTTTTCTACGATTATTGGATGGTATGTTTATGGTTATAAGTGTTTTGAATATCTCGTAGGTACAAAGATCACCGTTTATTACGGAGCTGTATATGTCCTTGCTTGTTTTGTAGGAACAGTGGCGAACCTTACCACTGTTTGGGCCTTTGCCGATATGGCGAATGCATTGATGATGATTCCGAACTTAATTGCTTTACTATTGCTTTATAAAGTTATTAAGAGTGAAACAGACGATTACTTTAATCGCTATCTAATGGAAGTAGAAATGAAGCAAGCGAGTTAATAAAAGCGGAATATCCTAAGAATAGATTACCGTTCATTAACATAGCCTTAGCTCTAATTAATATAAAAAGCACAGCGGGAACATATTACATTCCTGCTGTGCTTTTTTCTATTCTTCAGGTTTAAATTTATTGGAAGGAGCAGATTCATTTCCAAAAATATCAACGGCAGTGACGTAGTAGGAAGAAGTGGACGCATTTTCATCAGAATACGTTTTTCGTTCGATACTTGAAATGCTTTCGACTTGTTTATATGAGCCGTTCTCATCAGCTTTATAAATACGATAGCCTACGACGTTATCGTCACGCACTGCATGCCATGATAAAAAATTTCCGCTTACACTGAGGTTTGTGGGTGCATCAGGAACTTCATTCGGATCGATTGTTATTTCTTTCTCTTTTGGATCCTCTTTTAACTCAGTAGATACGACAAGTCGCTCTTCATGTGTGCCTTTCGAGCGGTTAAAGGTTCCAGTGCAGGTAATCAAATTCAATTTCCGTGAATCAGTGGGACCGAAAATCTTCTCGATAGGTGAGTCTGTATAGGGATAGCTTTCTTTGCCAGAGACGACAAAGGTTAGTTCCTCTCCATCTTTGGCAGTCAAAATAATTTCATCACCTTTAGAAAGCTTCTTAAGATAAAAGAAAATAGCAGGGCCGGTCTTGCTGTCCACATGTCCGGCAAGTACGGCATTTCCTTTTGTTCCAGGTTTAAATCCTGGTTCAAACCAGCCTACGTCATTAATGTTTGAAGGCACACCCATTTGTCCATTCTCTAACATGCCAACCTGTTCGATAGAGGCCGTTACCTCAATAGAAGGAATCTCTACTTTCACAGGGATGATCCCTTCTTCAGTATCCTGTACCTTCTTTGCTTCTTCAATTTTTTCTTTCTGAGAATCTAAGATAAGAAATTCATCAGATAACACGTCAGGCTTTTCTACTTCTTTAACTGCGATTTCAGAAGTCAATTGTGTCTCTTCAACATCAGCTTTTTTATTTGTTTCGTGGACTGGCTCGGGATCAGCGTAGTTATTGTTATAGCCAGCTAGGACCAGCCAGATAATGGCTCCAACAATAAGTAACATGAACTTTTTCAATTTCTTCACCTCTTTTGATCTATTCGAATGAAAGCTCAAACGGTCTTTTGACAATAATCTTATATAGCTAACGATGTCAACTACAAAATGGATCACTTTTATTCTGATTTTTTTATTCGACTATTTTCGCTAGTCGAATTGATTTCTCTTTATTGATTTTGGAAAAATGTATTGACCAAAGAAACAGTACCGGTGTATTATGTAACTAATACACCGGTACAGTGAGAGGAGTTATGAGATGGAAAATATGAGTGGGTTGTTTCGGAAAGAGTTTCGATTGACCAGGACTTTGCTGTTAGGGGTGTTAACTCTTGATTTATTAATCATGATAGGGTTCTTTCTGGCTTCACCGAGCTGGGAAATTCCTTATATGACAGCCATTGTTGGAGGTGTTCTTACATCATTGCACTTTTTCTTCCTTCCGATTTATTTATTGATTAGTCTTAATACGGAAGGAAGAAATCTACATCTATGGCTACACAATCCACAGTCTGGTAGAAGTTTATTAGGTGCTAAAGTATTGAACGGATTGGTCGCGCTATTACTATCACTTGGGATTGTGGGAATTTTATCCGTTTTGGCATACTTTTTGGAGAACAGTGCTGTTGAGCTTCCGATAGAAAATGTCTGGTTATTAGGGCTCTACTTCTTGATTGTGATTATTGCCGGTTCGCTTTATTCAGGAATTTGGCTCACATTCTATTGGACTCTCTATCAGGTTATGAAGACGTATATAGGTAAGTGGGCACTTGTTTTGATTTTCGGTATTGCTGCAGTGTTGAGTTGGCTTGGCTCGTGGTTTAGTGAAACAACTCTGTCAAAGACATTGACAGAGTGGGGAACAGTTCAACTCCCTACACCATTAGATATCTCGGTTAGTCAGCAGGAATTTGATCTATCAGTCTCCACCTTTCCATTTCATATCGGAAGTGTTGTCTTCGATGTCATTACACTCGTGGTGGTATTCCTTATAAGCTGTTGGCTTCTTGATCGAAAAGTGGAGGTGTAACGAATGGGAGAAGAATTTAATCCCTCGAAGCCAATTTACTTGCAGCTAGTCGATCGAATTAGCTGGGAAATTATTAAAGAAGAACGGAAAACAGGAGAAAAGCTACCGTCTGTTAGAGAAATGGCAATTCAGTCAGGTGTTAATCCAAACACGGTTTCAAGAACGTACAATGAACTGGAGAGGATGGGGATCGTGGAGACGAAACGAGGACAGGGGACGTTTGTAACTGAACAAAAGGAGAAACTAACCGAACTTCGCGAAGAGCTTAAGCTTAACCATATCCAGAATTTCATTGAAGAAATGAAGCAAATGGGATTCAGTTCAGATGATATGATCGATGGCATTCGAACTTATGTCAGTAATGAGAAGGAGAATGGAAGATGATTGCATTTGAACATGTATCGAAACGTTATCTAAGAAAGCAAGCACTGTCAGATGTCTCAATTAAGATTCCAGAAGGCAAGATCATTGGTCTTGTTGGAGCCAATGGAAGTGGGAAATCCACTTTTATGAAAATGATTGCCGGACTGGTTGCTCCAAGTGAGGGGACGGTAATGGTCGACGGAGAACCTGCTTCAAGAAGAACAGCTCATAAAGTCGCCTATCTTTCTGAGTTAGATGCTTATTACTCTTTCTATACTGTGAAAGAAACAATTAGCTTTTTCTCAAGTCAATTTGCTGATTTCAATACTCAAAAGGCATATGACATTGTTGAATTTATGGAAGTAGATCTTAATCAGAAAGTGAAGCATCTATCGAAAGGAAACCGTGGAAGAGTGAAGATTGCGCTAACACTTGCGAGAGATGTGCCAATCATATTAATGGATGAACCGCTCTCAGGTCTTGATCCAATAGTGAGAGACTCTATTATCAAAGGGCTGCTCTCATTTATTGACCTAGAGAAGCAAACTATTCTGATCACGACACATGAAGTATCCGAAATCGAATCCCTTTTAGAAACGGTTATCGCCATACGTAATGGGAAAGTACTTGCGATGGAAGATGTTGAAACCATTCGTGAACGAGATCGTATTAGAGTAGTAGAGTGGATGAAGGTTATCTATCGTAATAAGGAAGAGGTGTAACATGTCAGTAGAACCAATTGTGCAAATACGCGACTTAACAAAAGTGATCGGCAAGAAAACAATCATCGATCATCTTTCATTTGACGTTTACCCCGGGGAAGTCTTTGGTTTTCTTGGGCCGAATGGTGCTGGGAAAACGACGACAATCCGTATGATGGTCGGTTTAATGAAAATGACCGAAGGAGAAGTGTTAATTGGCGGAAGCAGCATAAAAACGGATTTTGAAGATGCAATTGTGAAAGTTGGTGCGATTGTAGAAAATCCTGAAATGTACAAATTTCTAACCGGTTATCAAAACCTCGTTCATTACGCTCGCATGATGAAGGGTATCTCTAAAGAACGCATTGATGAGGTTATTCAACTTGTTGGCCTTAAACCGCGCATTCACGACAAAGTGAAAGGCTATTCCCTTGGGATGAGACAACGTCTTGGTTTGGCGCAAGCCCTTCTTCATCGACCAAAGCTTCTTATTCTCGATGAACCAACGAACGGCCTGGACCCTGCTGGAATTCGCGAGATCAGGCAGTACTTACGGACGCTTGCAAGAGAGGAGAATGTCGCAGTTATTGTCTCAAGTCATTTGCTTTCTGAAATTGAACTCATGTGTGATCGTATTGGTATTATCCAGGCAGGAAAAATAGTTGATGTTCAGCGTGTGAATGATTTCATACAGAAAGATGCTGCAGTAGTGGTGTCCTTTGAAGTTGATCCCATTGACCATGCAGGTAATACGCTGAAAGCGGCATTCCCAGAAATGGAAATCGAAAAATCTGACCGTAAATTAACGATGAAGATAGAGCGTGAGTTAATACCAGAAGTGACAGCCACTCTGGTTGAGAAAGGGATTCGAATTTATGGGATTCAAACGTCAGTAAAAACACTAGAAGACGTTTTCCTTGAGGTAACAGGAGGTGAGCAGGTTGTCTAGTTTAGTGAATTTAATTCAGAATGAAAACATGAAGATTTATCGCAGAATCGGTACGTGGGTTATGATTGGGTTAGTTGTTGCAGCAGTGCTTGTAGCAGCGATATTTACCAATTTGAACGGCAGTGATGGATCTGGTGATTGGAGAGCGGATGCCAAAAGCTCGATTCAACAGAGTGAACAAACGTTGCAGGATTCTGAAGGGATGCCTAAAGCATTTCAGGATAGTCAGAATCGCTCCATTGCCATCAATGAATATCGATTAGCGAATGATATCGCACCATTACAAAGTAATTCCATATGGAGTTTTATGGATAATTCTACTGGGATCGTTAGTCTGATTTCCATCTTCACAATCATCATTGGCGCAGGAATTATAGCAAGTGAATACTCGTGGGGGACGATTAAGCTTTTGCTCATTAGACCCGCTACGAGAACAAAAATACTCGCTGCGAAATTTATTTCAACGCTCCTGTTCGCCCTATTTTCTTTGGTCATTCTCTATATTTCATCATTTGTAATCGGGGGATTATTTCTCGGCTTTGATTCCATCGATCAGCCTTACCTCTCCTATTCTGGAGGCGAAGTAACAGAAACGAATATGGCGATTCATTATGTTGTAGAGTATGCACTTGCGAGTGTGAACCTCTTGATGATGGTAACGTTCGCATTTATGCTATCGAGTATTTTTAGAAGCTCTTCTCTTGCGATTGGCTTAGCGATTTTCTTAATGTTTACAGGCAGTCAACTAACATTTATCCTGAGCCAGTACAACTGGGTGAAATATATCCTCTTCGCAAATACAGATTTAAGCGTCTATTTCGACGGCTCTCCTATCATCGAGAGTATGACACTAAGCTTTTCTCTCATAACGCTGCTTGTTTATTTTATCGTTTTTCTCTTACTTTCTTGGTTATTGTTTACGAAACGAGATGTTGCCGCATAACGCAAAGCCGATCAGGATTTCTGATCGGCTTTATTCATTGTTTTACGATAGCGAATGAAGAAAAATAGACAGATAGCAAGAAGGGGAATGAGAACAGGTGAGAGACCAATAAGGAGTACGATGGTTTTAGAGAAAAAGGCTAGAATGCCATTCGAAGTTGTCATGAAGAGCCTCTTAGCTTCAGAGAATGTATTTAATTCATTTTCGCCAAGCGTCGGAACCGTGACCTTATGTTGCTCAATTGAAATGGTCACCGTGGAAAACTCACTTTGATTATCCAGGTACTGTATTCGCCCTTTTAATTGCTCGATTTCTTCTTGGACACGTGAGAGATCATTCGAGATGGCTAATAAGTCATCCGTTTTGGTTGCTTTGTCGAGAAAGCTTTCTAGTCTTTTCATAACAGTTTCTTTTGCTTTTAGTCTGGATGAAAGATCCACATATTCTTCAGTGACGTCAGAGCTGGTAATCGACTTCTGCGATGACCCTTTTCCAATCGCTTCAGCTTCATCAAGAAAGGAGTGAAACTGATTCTGTGGAATTCGAACCGTCATTGATCCGAATAGCGATTCGCCTTCTGTCGAGGTGCTCTCTTCCACGATATAACCTTTATAAGAAGTTGTCAGTTGATTCAATTTGTCTGATGCTTTTTTGAGTTGATCTACAGTTAAAGATAAATGTGCATTGAAAATCACTTTTCGCTCTTGTTGTAACGGCATGATTTCAGATTGTTCAGTAGAAGAAGAGCTTTCTGTGTCAGATTCATTACTACTTCCAGCGCTATTTTCCACTGCATCGCTATTAGGTGCAGTAGCCACATCACTGCTTTCTGAAGATTGTTCTCCATTTGAACTGCATCCGGTTAATAAAAAAATGGTGGTACTGAGTAGGATCATCCATCTTCTCATCTTTTTGCCCCCCCGTTTGTTTTCTTATTAGACGGAATACAAGATGAAGAAGTTACAGATTAAATGGTATGATGATAGATAATTGATTCTGAAAAGGAGTTGCAGTTTTTGCTTGCATTGATGGAGAACTCAATCACGAGAGATGTTTTGGTGACGGTTGTTGTTGTGTTCGGTCTTTTTCTTATTCGATTCTTCATAAAGCTATGGCTGACTGGAAGAGATAAGGAAGATCGGTATCCCGATGGTATTCGGCCTGCATTTCTGTCATTTATAAATTGGACAACGGTCTACGCAATCCTTCTGTTTATCTTATTTTATTTTTCAGATAATAAATGGATGTTTAGCAAACTATTTGCGATTGGTAGCGTTGAAATATCACTGTTTCTCATATTAATTGCACTATTTATTATTACGCTAGCAAATAGACTTTCAAAGATCTTTACATCTTTCTTAATGCCGCCACTTTACGATCGCTATAGTTTGGACACAGGGTTACAATTTACTTTTAATCGTATTTTTCACTATACGTTGATGGTCGTAGCGGTCATTATCAGTTTAACAACGGTTGGGCTTGATCTTAGCGCGTTAACTGTTTTTGCTGGAGTACTCGGTGTTGGAATCGGATTTGGCATGCAGAACATTGCTAATAATTTTATTTCCGGTTTAATTATATTATTTGAGCGGCCGATTAAAGTAGGCGATCGAGTCATCATCAACGATATTATTGGGGACATTGAGAAGATAAATATGCGAGCAACGATTATCCGAACGTTAGATAATGAACGGATCATCATGCCGAACTCTTATTTTATTGAAGAACAGGTCGTAAACCATTCATATGGGGATTCTAGACTACGACTCGTTGTTCCAATTGGTGTTGCCTATGGATCAGACGTAGAGCTTGTTCGAAGACTGCTTCTAAAAGTGGCTTCCGAAGAAAAAGAACAATCCATGTATGTCCTTGAAACGCCACATCCTTTTGTGAATTTCTTAGGTTTTGGAGATTCATCATTGGATTTTCAGTTGTTTATTTGGATATCTTCTCCAAAAGCGGCGGTTGAAACGAAGAGTAATTTGAACTTTCGGTTGAACCGCATTCTTGAAGAAAATGGTGTGGAAATTCCTTTTCCCCAACGAGATTTACACGTGCGTAGTCTTGATGAAAACATCATTCGTCAATTGAACTACAAAAAATAAAACTCACATCATTTTCACATCATTCTTACAAATTTCTTCGTAGTTCATTGTCCATAATAGGTATTGTAAGAAGTTACCTACGAAGGGAGTCTGATGAAGATGCAAAAGTGGATGATTGGAGTGGCTTCGGTTTTACTCGCTGGAGGAATTGCTGGTGCAACGGTTAATGCAGCAGATGACAATTCAAGAGACGGAAACACCGGCTGTAGAGCAGAGTCAGGATATGGCTAAGTTTGAAGGACATCATGGCAAGAGAGGGCACTTTAAAGATGATAGCGAACAGCGTGAAACAAGAATGGCGACAGCTGAGAAGCAGAATCAATTAATTGATCTTCTGCTTGATCAAGATGCTTCAAGCGTTGACGGTGTAGATGCGCTTCAAAAGGAACTCGCTGATATTAATAATCAGCTTGATGTGATGAAGCAAGAAGCAGAAGCTGCTCATGATGAGAAAGAAGCCAAAAGGCAAGAAGGGCAAAGCGGTGAGCGTCTTCAATTAACAGATGAAGAGAAGGCTACAAGAGAAGCCAAGCATGAAGAAATGGAAGCGAAGAGAGAGAAGGCGCTTGAACTTGTAAAGCAAAAGAATGACATTCTTGATCAACTGATTGAGAAACTTAGCTAGTATTCTTTGAGAGGTAGGAAATCCTATCTCTCTTTTTGTTTGATCACTTAGATAGGGGTTTTATTGAAACAGCTGGTTGAGATAAAATATGGATACAACATCAATAGGACGGAGATGGGCAACGTGCTTGAGCGCTTCTACAGCGGTGATCAATCAGGTTCAGGTATTGGATTATCGATTTCAAAAACAATTGTAGAAAAACATCAAGGTAAAATAAATGCATCCAACAATAACATCGGGGGTATGATCGTTATTTCGCTTCCTTCCTATACTGAATAGATACTATCGTTGCTGTGATAACTTCTGTAAAATTTCTTTGCTTTCTTCTTCGCTAAGCAGTCCGATCTTCTGACAGAGATGTGTATACCCTGCAAGTTTTTTGAAGCAAGAATCAAGTGGTTTCTTCATTGTGCTCATCCTTCTGTTTCCTTAAGGAAACTTTTTTTGGTATCAACAATATATGCATGATTGACTCGGAAGTGATAGGTTGTCGTCTTGACAGTTGAAAAAATTATACCTCAGTGCAACAATAGAGCTTGTTAATTATTCAACCATGTTGTAAGATGTGGGTATCAATATTTAGTATGTTTACTTGGGTGTTTGTACTATATATGGGATTAGTTCATCAAAACTAAATAGTTGAGTATGCGGTGTCATAAAACGACTTAAAAGGGAATCCGGTCTGAATCCGGAGCTGTCCCCGCAACTGTCGTGTGGACGAGGCAAGAAGCCACTGGAGAATTTTCCGGGAAGGCTTGCCAAGGAAGAAGCACAAGCCAGTAGACCTGCCGTGTACTCAAAACGTTTCTATTCTTCGGGGATTGAGGGTGAGAAATGGCAAACCAAATGTACACCTAGGTACATGTTTAATTTGTCGTTTTCTCCAGGCTCACTCTTCTAAGAGTGAGCCTTTTATTATGGATTGATAAAGGAGAGAGGTATATGAGCAAAGTAGCAGACCACAAGTTATCAAAGATAATGGAAGAAGTAACAAACCTATTGAATGATTATCCTTCACTTCAAAGTGAGCGATTTATTGAAAAAACAATAAATGGTATTACAGAAGAATCATCGATAGAAGAAACAGGGAACATGCTTGTTCTAAATGCATTAGAACGAATCACCACAGAGGAACCAGATTGGACTTATGTTGCGGCTGCATTTCATCTTAGAACCCTATATCGGACGTCTCTTAACAATCGAAACGAGAAGGAGATATACGGTAATGGAAGTTTTTATCGTCTCCTTCAACAGCTCACGGAGGAAGGGATTTATAACAAAGCGCTTCTTCAATCTTTTTCGAAAGATGAAGTAGAACAGGTTGCGAAATTAATCGTTCCTTCACGAGATCGTCTTTTTACATACATTGGACTTCGCACCCTCTCGGACCGTTATCTTGCCACTGATCATGAGAAAAATGTGTATGAATTACCTCAAGAGCGCTTTCTTGTGATTGCCATGACGCTTATGATGAATGAGCCAAAAGAAAAGCGAGTTCATTATATTAAAGAAGCGTACTGGGCGCTATCGAGTTTATATATGACTGTAGCGACACCAACGCTTTCAAATGCTGGGAAGAGCTATGGCCAACTTAGCTCATGCTTTATCGATACGGTGGATGACAGTCTCCGAGGCATTTACGATAGCAATACGGATGTCGCAACCGTATCGAAAAATGGTGGAGGAATTGGGGCATACCTTGGGAAAATTCGTTCGCGTGGTAGTGACATTAAAGGTTTTAAAGGGAATTCATCAGGTGTTTTACCTTGGATGAAGCAACTAAACAATACAGCCGTTAGCGTAGATCAATTAGGTCAGCGTCAGGGGGCTGTCGCGGTTTACCTTGATGTCTGGCACAAAGATGTTTTTGAATTTCTTGATGCCAAGCTCAATAACGGAGACGAACGCATGAGGACGCATGATCTTTTTACTGGTCTTTGCATTCCAGATCTCTTTATGGAAGCGGTAGAAAACCGTGCAGACTGGCATTTGTTTGATCCTTATGAAGTGCGTCAGGTGATGGGATTTTCCCTTGAAGATTCTTATGACAGAGAAAAAGGAACAGGAGAGTTTCGTATGAAATATACGCAGTGCGTGAACCATCCTGAGCTTTCAAGAAAAACTGTGCCGGCTATTGAAATAATGAAGCGTGTCATGAAATCTCAATTGGAAACAGGTACACCGTACATGTTCTACCGCGACACGGTTAATCGCGCTAATCCAAATAAGCATGCAGGAATGATCTATGCTTCAAACCTTTGTACGGAGATTATGCAAAATATGAGTGCGACGACTGTGGAAGAGGAATTCACGAAAGACGGTAAAATTATCATTACGAAAACCCCTGGTGATTATGTGGTTTGTAATCTATCAAGTATTAACCTTGGACGTGCTGTAACAGCTGACGCACTGGAAAGATTAATTCCGATTCAAGTAAGAATGCTCGATAACGTCATTGATATTAATACGATTGAAGTGCCTCAAGCGCAGTTAACGAATGAGAAATACCGAAGCATCGGTCTCGGAACGTTTGGTTGGCATCACTTACTAGCTAAAAAGGGAATCGTCTGGGAAAGTCAGGAAGCGGCAAACTATGCAGATGAACTTTATGAAACAATAAATTATTTAACCATACAGGCTAGCCATGAGCTTGCGGTTGAAAAAGGGAGCTATTCTCTATTTGAAGGCTCTGATTGGCAAAATGGAGAGTACTTTACTCAACGTGGTTATTCGAATGAGAAATGGAGCGCGCTTAAGGAGAAGGTTCATACAAGTGGTGTCAGAAATGCTTATCTACTAGCAGTTGCGCCAAACAGTTCAACGAGTTTAATAGCGGGATCGACCGCCTCGATTGATCCGATTTTCCAAAAAGAATATTCAGAGGAAAAGAAGAACTATAAAATTCCTGTTACTGCGCCTGATCTTTCACCAGAAACGACCTGGTATTATAAATCGGCGTATCACATCGATCAGCTTTGGAGTATTGAGCAGAATGCGGCCAGACAGCGCCATGTTGACCAGTCCATTTCATTTAATATTTATGTGCAGAGTACGGTGAAAGCGAAGGACTTGCTCAACATTCATATGAGTGCATGGAGCAAAGGATTGAAAACAACGTATTACACAAGAAGTACATCGGTAGATATTGATGACTGTGAAAGCTGTGCAAGCTAAGGAGGAGATCGGGAATGGCGACAATACAAAAAAGAAAGCTCTATGACGTTTCGGCACCAAACAGCTCGACAGGTATTATTAACGGCGAAAGCTCAAACGTACTAAACTGGGATGATGTCCGCTTTAGCTGGGCGTATCCGATGTATAAAAATATGCTAGGAAACTTTTGGACCCCCTTTGAAATCAATATGTCAAACGACGTGAAGCAATGGGAAACTTTAAGTGAGGAAGAACAAGATACGTTTAAGAAGATCATCGGACTTCTCGCTTTTCTTGATTCGATTCAGACGGACTATTCGAGCAAAGTTGCGGATTATTTAACAGATTCAAGTCTTTCTGCGCTCATGCAGGTGCTCTCGTTTCAGGAAGTTGTGCACAACCAGTCGTATAGCTATGTGCTTTCGTCTCTTTTGAATAAAAACGAACAAGATCGGATCTTTGAATATTGGAAGCATGACGAGATTCTGTTAGAGCGAAACCAATTTATTGCTTCTGGATATGAAGCTTTTGTTCAAAATCCGTCCCCTCAAACGTTTTTTGAATCGATCGTGTATGACATTATCCTTGAAGGACTTTTCTTCTATGCTGGATTTGCTTTCTTTTATAACCTTGCTCGTAATCAAAAAATGGTGTCGACTTCAACGATGATTAACTACATTAACCGTGATGAACAGCTTCATGTAACGTTGTTTGTTAACATTGTGAAGGAACTTTTCAATGAACATCCTGAACTGAACACGCAAGAAAATCATGATTTTATCACCAAGACATTCCGAGAAGCAGCAGATCTTGAAATCAAATGGGGAGAATACATTATGGGGAATCGGTTTCTTGGTATTACAATGAACGAACTCAGTAACTACATCAAATTTATGGCGAATAAACGGGTAAACCAGCTAGGAATTGAACGTCCGTTTGATGGCCATCGTGAAAATCCAATGCGTTGGATTAAAGCTTATTCTGATGTAAACGCTGGAAAAAGCGATTTCTTTGAACAGAAATCACGGCAGTACACGAAGGTTTCTGATGATAATGGGTTTGATGAACTATAGCAGAAGAGGGAAAAGGACCAGTTCATTTTTGAGTTGGTCCTTTTTTATAAAATGAAAAACAAGATATTTTGATAAATAATTCAACACAAGCTGTAAGATTTATGATAAAATTTTAGAAATTTTCATTTTCGAATTCTAATGGCTAGCACGGGTAAATTAAGGAGATGGATCATGGCAAAAAAACGTATTGTTGTGAAGATTGGAAGTAGCTCTTTAACTAATGGAAGAGGAGAAATCGATCATGACAAGCTCGATGATCATGTCAGTGCGGTTGCATTACTTCGAGAACAAGGTCACGAAGTCCTTTTAGTTTCTTCGGGAGCGGTGGCTGCAGGGTTTAAAGAATTAGGTTATCCTGCACGACCAGTAACTCTAAAAGGAAAACAGGCTGCAGCGGCAGTTGGACAGAGCTTGCTCATTAAATCGTATATCGAGGAATTCAATGAAAGAAGTATCTCAATCGCTCAGATTCTTTTAACCCGGTCTGATTTCTCTAATCAAGTCCAATACACGAATGCGTTTGATACGATTTTTGAGTTATTAGCAAGGGGCGTCATTCCGATCATTAACGAGAATGATACAGTTTCAACGGAAGAATTAAAGTTTGGTGATAACGATATGCTCTCCGCCCTCTTAAGTGGTCTTGTTCATGCAGATGAACTTATTATCTTAACGGATATTAACGGGATCTATGATGCAAATCCGACCACGAATCCTAAGGCGAAGAAGTATTGCCGTCTATCTGAAATTCAAGATCACATGATCGATCGTGCAGGTGGCGCAGGTTCACGTGCTGGGACTGGCGGAATGAAGTCGAAGCTCATTGCGGCAAAGACAGCATTAAGCCTTGGTGTGAACATTTTTATTGGAAAAGAAGAGGGGAGTGAGAAGCTTCTTAGAATTCTTTCAGGCAATGGTGATGGGACGTATATTAAACAAGAAACAGGATCATCTGTCACGATAAAAAGACAGTGGATTGCGATGCATTCTCACGTATCCGGACAAATCTTCATTGATGAAGGAGCGGAAAAAGCGATAATTTCACACGGGAAGAGTTTGCTCCATGGCGGAATCCATGACGTGATTGGCACGTTCAATAAAGGAGATGTAGTAGAAGTTCATGGAACTTCCGGATTGTTAGGGAGAGGACAGGTGGGGTACTCTTCGAAGTCATTAGAACAACTGATTGGGACGCGAACAAAAGGATTGAATAGCAATTCGACTGATCCTCTCATTGAAGTTATTCATAGAAATCAGTGGGCTTCAGTGGGTTTCAAGATGACAGAACAGTGAATCAAGCTCTAATGGAATTACGCCTTTAGTAACACTGTGAAGAATTTTTGGATAATAAATTAAAAATACAGATTATAGCAGTGAATAGCTGCTTTTTTTGTATGATGAGAACAATGAAATATGCAAACATTCACCATGTATTCTCGAAATTTACGTGGAAAGCTCCTTTTTTATTGATAGAAAAATAAAAGGAGGTGATTGATAGGAAGAAATTAAACATTGGTGTCCTGTCGTTTATGGTTATATTAGGAGCGAGTATTGGTTCACACGAATGAGCCAAAAAACGTTAAATCAACAATATAAGCTAACATAGCATACTTTTTAATAGCGCTTGCTCTCGATATGTACTCGTTAAGGTTGTTTGATTGCTGTTATTCTAGGTTTTTAATGAACGCCATTCCAAGCGTTTTGTGATTCCATAATAATTGCTCTATTGTTGCTGCTTCAGTCTCTGTGCAATGAATGAGAACAAAAACTTCTGTACCTTTATCCCCAGTCTCCTGTTTCTTTTTATTGAAAAAACGATCCAGAACATATCCAACAAAACCAGCAAGAAAAAAACCGATAATTCCCCAAATGATTGGCCCCCACTCTAAAATGAATCCGACGGCTCCCCAAACGACTGAACCAGCAGTTCCGAGTGCCATAGGAATATCAAGATCACTGTGCCGCTTCCCGTATACCATATCCCTCATGCTCTTGCTTAATGGTTTCTTGGCAAGTGGAACCGCAAGAATTTGACTCTTTGGTATGCCGTTTTGTTCAAGGTCTGTTAAGGCTAATTCTAAATAGAGGCTATGCTTAAAAGAAGAAACGATGTACATACAATCACTCTTTCCTAAATATCCCTTGAAGATGATACTGTGATGATTGATAGGTTTTCTCCAAATACTGGGCTTGTTCCCTTTTAAATAATCGATTGTATTCGATGGTGTTGATGTACGCATCGTTAATAGAGAAGCCATAAAGAGATGGGAAAAACAGAAACCACTCTCCATTAATGGCTTCAATTGATTGTTTCATGTCTCCACTAACGAAGTGGAAGATCGAGGTGAGGCTATTTGAAAAGTAAATGCAAATGACGAAACAGCTCAAGGCATAAAACCCTGTGAATATTCGGTTGATATAAATATGACCTAGGCCAGGGCAAAGAATACTCCACACAATAGCACTGAGCGGCCTCCGTTTGTCGAGATAATTGATTTCCAGAGATGTAATAACGATAGGTTGAAGAGTAGACCCTGAACGATCGGCTAGTATCGAGAATTTATTTAAATCAATCGCAATTCTTCTGCTATCCCACATGGCAAAAAAATAGATAGGGATATAAAGCATGGCCCAACGAACATCTAACACATCGATCGCGAGCTCAAACCTACCTGTAAATGAATAGATGATTGCTGAGTTTAAATGTGAATTTGTATTGATAATAAATTCCCATAGAATTAAGACAGATCCCAATAAGTATTTACATAACATGATATGTCCAAAACCAGGAAGGGCAGCCGACCACCACATAACCGTGTTAGGATTTCGTAGATGAATAGCATTAACAGTAAAAGAAGATATGATTCCTCGCGGATGTCTTTGGTTATTGCTCTGCATGAATGTTGCCTCTTTTCACCATGAAGAATTGTAAAATCCCAAGTCAAAACGTAAGCCAATCAAAACTGCTCACTAACGGCCTATTGGAAGCTTTACTAAATGTTTGGAAGACAGAATAACCTGACAAAATTCGCGGGATTCCTCATTAGTTCATGACTAGTATTGACAATTAATTTACAAATTACCCCATGTGTTTCAAGGGGATTCTTGCGCAATATATTCTTTGTAAACTGTTATTTTTTTATCTAGGAGCTTCTCTGTTTCAATCAGGGTTTCAACTTGTTTTTGAATCGAATGGTGATGTTCTTCTAAAAGCTTTAGGCGTAAAGCAGTTGTATGGGCTCCTTCTTTGTATAACTGTGCATATTGTTTGATTTTTACTATCGGCATTTTCGTTTCCCGTAATTTCTTAACGAACCTCATCCACTTTACATGCTGATCATCATACTGTCTCACCCCACTTTCACTTCGATCTGGTTCAATGATGCCTTCTTTCTCGTAGTATCGGAGTGTATGCGCGCTAATCTCTACTTTTTCAGCTATATCACTTATCGTATACATATGATTCTCCTTTAATAGTGGCAGTTATTATTTGACTTAGAGTCCGCTCTAAGGTCTACAATAAGAATGTAGCATAAAAAATAATCTAAAAGTGGAGGTAATCATTTGAAATATACCGTTATTACAGGTGCAAGTTCAGGAATCGGGTATGAAGCAGCACTCGCGTTTGCAGCACGAGGAAAAAACCTAGTGATTGCAGCTCGAAGAACAGCGAAGTTGGAAGAGTTGAAAAACGAAGTACACAAGATTAATGCTGATCTTGATGTGATTATTCGTGAAGCGGATTTATCCCTTAATGAAAATGTGTATGCTTTCTATGAAAGCCTCGAAAATATTGAAATTGAAACCTTTATTAACAATGCAGGATTCGGTAATTTCGATCCAATTGGCGAGCAGAAGCTTCCTAAAATTGAAACAATGCTTCGTTTGAATAATGAGGCTCTAACGATTCTATCTTCCCTATATGTTCGTGATTATGCGAATGTAGAAGGAACACAATTGATTAACGTTTCATCAGGTGGAGGCTATACCATCGTAGCTGATGCAGTGACGTATTGTGCAACGAAATTCTTCGTGAGTGCCTTTACAGAAGGACTCGCACAGGAGCTTCAAGGACAGGGTGCGAAAATGCAGGCAAAAGTTCTAGCCCCTGCAGCAACGGAAACCGAATTTGCAAACCGTTCAATGGATGTAGATAACTTCGAATATGAAGGAACTGTTCCAAAATTCCATACTGCAAAAGAAATGGCAGACTTTATGCTAGATCTTTACGATAGCAATCAAGTCGTTGGAATCGTTGATGGCAATACGTATGAATTCCATTTGAAAAATCCGATCTATCCTTATGTAGCACGTAATCGTTAATAAAATATAAATCCTCCTGTCGTGACGACAGGAGGATTTTTTATGTCAGTTTCATGCTGAATTTCTGAAGTAAATCTATTAATGCCGGTCTCTCATTTCCATCACGTCCGATTACATGTGTGGCGGTCACTAATGAATTGAGTACGGCTTCTTCTGTCGCTTCTCCAACGGCTCGAAAAGCGGTATCGATTTCTTCTTCATGAATGGTTTCCCGTGTTTGAGTTTGCGGTGCATACTGATGGGCAATTTTGTTAGCAGTGGAAAATCCAATGATGATCTCGCCACTGCCTGTAGTAATAATCGATCCCGTTCTAGCTAGTCCTGTAGAAGCCCGTTTAATAATGCGATGAAGTTGTCTTTCTGAAACGGGAAGATCTGTTGCAACGATCACCATAATCGATCCCTTATCCTTCTCTTCCCATGAATGGAGAAGAGCTTCTTTTAATGTTTTCCCCAATTTCTTTCCGTTTACATTCAGGTCACGAAGAATACCAAAGTTCGACACAACGAGAACACCAACGGTAAACGTTCCATGTTGAAGTTTCATTTTTCTTGAAGCGGTCCCAATTCCGCCTTTTAACGAGTAGCACAGCATGCCCCTCCCAGCGCCAACAGACCCTTCTTCAAAAGTACTAGAAGCATTGGCGATCGCGTGATGAACATGACTCTTTCGAATGTGACGCCCGCGAATATCATTTAAAAACATGTCATTACACTCACCGATAATGGGGTTTACCGTCCCTGTTGTGTCGCCAATCTCAGGGTTTTGTTCCAACATATAATCAAACACGGCATCTGCAGCAGTTCCAATACTTAGCGTATTCGTTAAAATGATTGGCGTTTCCAACGTACCAAGCTCATCTAGCTGAATGGTCCCTATTGTTTTACCAAATCCGTTAAGAACATAGCTCGATGCGATTAATTTGTTCTGAAACAGATTTCCTTGATGAGGGAGGATCGCTGTTACGCCTGTTTGAACCTCGCCATGATTCAGAGTAGTATGCCCAACGGTTACGCCTTCGACATCTGTAATGGCATTTTTTTCGCCAGGCTCCATTTCTCCAATTTTAACTCCGTAATCTCGCAATCTTTTTTGACTCAAATGATCACTCCTCTTTTCTATTAGTTTACTATTATTTCTATTTGATCCAAGTCCCTAAAGCAAATGTGAACTGGGAAATATGGTATAATTGACGAGACGTATAGAGAGTATTGTGAAATTGTCATGCAATAGATAACTAGTAGAAGAGAGTGAAATAGAATGGGTCGTAAATGGAATAACATTAAAGAAAAGAAAGCATCTAAGGATGCGAATACAAGTCGGATTTATGCGAAGTTCGGTCGTGAAATTTATGTAGCGGCAAAGCAGGGTGAACCGGATCCCGTAGCCAACCAGGCGCTGCGCTTAGTTCTCGAACGTGCGAAAACATATAACGTACCAAAAGCAATCATTGACCGTGCGATTGAAAAAGCGAAGGGCGGAGCAGACGAAAATTACGATACGCTTCGTTACGAAGGATTTGGCCCAAGTGGATCAATGGTGATCGTTGATACGTTAACAAATAACGTAAACCGCACGGCTTCTGATGTTCGATCTACTTTTGGAAAAAACGGTGGGAACATGGGTGTGAACGGCTCTGTTGCTTACATGTTCGATTCAACAGCCGTTTTCGGGATTGAAGGCAAATCAGCCGATGAAGTACTTGAGCTATTAATGGAAGCAGATCTAGATGTGCGCGACATTATGGAAGAAGATGACGTGGTCATTGTCTACGCGGAACCGGATCAGTTCCACGCGGTGCAAGAAGCATTTAAAAATGCAGAGATTACTGAATTTACCGTAGCTGAACTTACGATGCTTGCACAAAATGACGTTGAGCTTGCTGGAGAAGATCAGGAGCAGTTCTTGAAAATGATCGATGCGCTTGAAGAATTAGAAGATGTGCAGCAGGTATATCATAACGTTGATCTTGGTGAAGAATAAAATTAAGACAAAAAGCGGGCTTCCGGATTTCGGATGCCCGCTTTTTTATCTGGATCGGCATTCTCTTATGAAAAATGATCTTTATTTCTTTTTCTATTCTTTAATGCAAGAAGCGTTGTCTTCAAAGATGCATAGTTTCCAATCGCCGCATACCCGTAAAAGTATCCCATAAAGATACCTGCTACAAGATGATGAGGGTGGCTATAAAAGACTGAAATAAGAAGTCCTAAAATAATCGCGAGTGTTGGAACAAAGGTTCGAGGGATGGGAGTCAAAATCTTGATTAACTGTGTGAGTATCATTACTAAAGGTATCGCAAGAATAGCGTCCCAAAAGTTAGTATGGATAACAGGAAATGTCATGACTAAATTCCTTTCCAGTCTATAGAGTGATCCTATTAGTATTTTCTTTTTTAAATGTATTTAACCAGAATTTATCAGTAAATACGTTTTATGGATTTGGCAGTTTGGTGATTTTATGGAATATTATGTTAATATTAATGGTGAGGACATTAGGAGTACTTGTTCAATTAAAGGGCAGGTTTGTGGAAGACTCAGTTTCGAGATAATAATGTCATTTCTATCATTTTGACTGAATATTGAGCAATTATGTTATTATTGGTAATATGTTCAAATTGGAGGAGGTTTTTAAATTGTTATCTAAAGAACAGGCATTATCAGGAATACAACAACATCTCATTGCTGATGAAATAATTGAAGATAGTATTATGACTCATTACAAAGCTGAAAGTGGATTTTCTGGACTAGCTGGTAATGCTTCTACTTCAGGAGTACCGGTTAAAGGTTTACTGGCATCTACTAATCTACGAATTTTATTCTATGGAGAATTGGCTAAAGAATTACCTGTTTTTCGAGAAGTGTATTATAAAGATGTTACTGATATAAAGGAAAAGAAAGAACCGTTCGCTTTATTCAAATCTATTCCTGTTTATATTATTTCACACAAAGACAGAGATACATTTACCTCAAGAGGTTATCCTGATGAGTTAACAAAACTCCAAGCCTTTTTTAAAAAGGTTCAAGATAATCATTTGAAGCAAGAAGAAAATATTTAATATCCATAATGAGATATTACATAATCTCGGAGCGATTGCGTAATAAAAGTAAGCACTCTTTGTAGGCTTAGGTCAGTGTTAATAGAAACTTATACAATTGTGGTTCCGTCTAATAACCAAATCGTTATTTGCGAGGAGTGAGAAAGGTGAAAATATTAGAAAAAGTAAAAATCTACATATTCGCTATTATTGGAATTGGGTTGGGAGTCACTTATTTTTTTATTAAAGATATTCAATTACCCACGTATATTATATTTTCATTTTTATTAGTATTTTTTCTGATGATAGGAATTGAAAAAGTAAAGGGTAATCAAATTAAAAGCGGCTATTATTATATAGGTGCAGCTATTATTATGTCGTTAGCAGTTATAAAAAATTTCTTCGCAAACTTGTGATAATATATGATGCGTTATTCCATTATATCGGAGCTTATCTGTAATAGGATAGGCTTTTTTTAATATGAAAGAAAAGATTGAGTTGTTCTAAATGATTTGAAATAATTGGTATTAAATGCCTGGGCAGGTTTATGGAAGATTTGAATTCGAGATTATCAGGTAATGAGTTGTTAGGAAATCCTCATAAATCTATGAATCTGAAAGTTGAACCATCATAAGATATAGACAAAGAAATGCATGAGACCAGATATATGAAACTTCTGTAGATTGAAATCGTATGAAAAAATATGGAGATTACTTATCCTATTAGGTGAAAGAAGTGATGCAGTTAATGTTTTCTACATACACCCACTTACAAATCAATCAAGATGGAATAATAAAGAGTAAAAGTAGTCAATACTCAATACGCTCTGATGGCAAACTAATAGGTACGATTGAGGAATCAATAGACACATCAAGAGATTGGAAAAATCAATTTTTGAATCTAATTAACCTTCATCCTGTGTCGAGTAAGAAGCTGAGAATTACTAATTCAAAGGGAAAGGTCGTAGCTCATACTATTAAAAATAGAGGTTTTAGCAAAGACATAGAAATTTATGACGAATTTGGAAGCAATGTTGTAATATTGCAACAAGAATTAAAAATGAGATCTCAAACGTTATTAGCAATGTATCCAGATGAAACTCTTTTTCTGAAAGCAACTGGGGGAAATGGTTCATTAGATTTTACGGTTATTGAAGAAGAAAGTGAAACAGAGATTTCGAGGATTAAAAAACGTTCTATCTCAAACCCAAACCTTAAAGAATCTTTATTTTCTGGAGATCTATATCATATTAATAATCATAAGCAGATAACAGAAAGGCAGCAACTCGTTGTGGTAATAATGACGATAGTGATCAGTGAGCAATTACACAATGCGTAAAAAAGTTAAAGGTACAAATTGCTTCTTACAACAATAACGATTGTTATTCGCAATAACTTAGAATCTTCCAGATAATCGGAGCGATTCATCAAGATGAATAATCTCTTTTCTCCTAAAGTTAAACAGCGCCAAATAATACGATAGTCTCAAAAGGTGGAATGGAGGTGGTTAAATGTTAAGTTATTTGAGGTTTTTCTTATTTATGCTTGTCGGATTTTCCTTATGGAAGGTGTTGGTCTCATCATTTAACCCTATAGAGGTCGTTGTTTTTTCTTTACTTGCAACTTTTTTCAATTGGTTGTATGAGGTGACTTGGGAAAGAAAATCAGAAGGTAAAGAATCATCTTAAAATTAAGTCTTATGCAATATGGGGCATTTGTGGAATAAGGCTTAACCTTAATGTGTAGGAGTCGATTAAATGTATGAAATAAATCAGCATTATCATATTGGCTATTATAAAGAGGGATGCGACTTTGAAGTAGTTGCATATAAAAGAAAAAATGAAGACATCTGGGACGTATTTGTAGAAGATTATGAACCTGGTTTACTGTACAAATATGTTTCCAACAAGGATAAAGGAAATTACGTAAAGAACTACGGAATTCTCATTTTCTCTATTTGTGATTCTGATCCATCTGAAGAAGAAGCAGTTCAATTATTTGAAGACTGGCTTCTATCAATTAATATAATATAGACTTAAGAGTTTGCTTAAGAAAAGTAAACGCTCTTTGATATTTTAAAGGCAGCATTCTAAAAAAAAGACTTTCGAAAATGGTATGAATAATACATCCTGGGCACTATTACTAATTGCAATCTCAGGGATAGTTAGCGTGTATAGTGAAGTAAAACCAAAAGAATAAAATATACTGCTGAAAATATTTGATACTAAACAATCTCGGAGCGTTGATCTAAAAATGATTGCGCTCCTTGTTTAAGTTAATATCAGGGCAGGATTGTGGAAGACTCAGTTTCGAGATAATAATGTCATTTCTATCTTTTTGACTGAATATTGAGTAATTATGTTACTATTGGTAATATGTTCAAATTGGAGGGGGTTTTTAAATTGTTATCTAAAGAACAGGCATTAGCAGGAATACAACAACATCTCATTGCTGATGAAATAATTGAAGATAGTATTATGACTCATTACAAAGCTGAAAGTGGATTTTCTGGACTAGCTGGTAATGCTTCTACTTCAGGAGTACCGGTTAAAGGTGTACTGGCATCTACTAATCTACGAATTTTATTCTATGGAGAATTGGCTCAAGAATTACCTGTTTTTCGAGAAGTGTATTATAAAGATGTTACTGATATAAAGGAAAAGAAAGAACCGTTCGCTTTATTCAAATCTATTCCTGTTTATATTATTTCACACAAAGACAGAGATACATTTACCTCAAGAGGTTATCCTGATGAGTTAACAAAACTCCAAGCCTTTTTTAAAAAGGTTCAAGATAATCATTTGAAGCAAGAAGAAAATATTTAATATCCATAATGAGATATTACATAATCTCGGAGCAATCATTCAATAAGAGGATTAGTTTCTTCTTTAAAATGGAGAACTAAGTCTATTAGACTTGCTTATCTAATTCTAACTTGAAAGGTGTTCTAGAATGGATTATGTAAAAGATATAAGACGTTTAGTTGGTCATAAGCCACTTATATTAACAGGCGCAGTGGTCTTAATTATTAATGAAAAGGGAGAGTTATTGCTTCAACACCGGACTGATGGAGGTTGGGGTTTGCCGGGTGGATAATGGAGCTTGGTGAAAGCCTTCAAGATACAGCTAGGAGAGAAGTAAAAGAAGAAACAGGACTTAAAGTTGGTGACCTTGAATTGTTAGATGTTTTCTCTGGTCAAGAATATTACGTGAAAGTTTCCAATGGTGATGAGTTATATTCCGTAACAGCTGTTTATCTTACTAAAGAAGTGAACGGAAACTTTGAGATCGATAATTCTGAGTCTATAGAAGTAGAGTATTTCAACCTAAACAATTTGCCTGAGGGTTTAACTGATGAATATCGAAGTTATATAAAGCCTTATCTTAAAAGAGTAGATAGCAGCTTCGACTCAATATTAGATAAATAAATTAGACGCAAATTCCTAAATTCATTTTCAAACCAAGTCTTCCACAATCTCGGAGCGAATCTGGAAGATGGCAGCCAACGTTTAATACTTAGTACAAATACACTTTAGTTTAGAGTTTACAAGTGTATATTTTCAAAAAAGAAGGAGTGACTTATATCTATTTAGTACAGATTGTATTATTTGTCCTTCCAGCAGTTGCCTTTTTATTAGGTGGCTTAGGGTATTTTATTTTTAAAAATTTATATATAGGACCTTTGTTCGTTTTAATAACAGCAAGTATTTCAGTATACACAGTGTTTAATTCTTCATTTTGGATATGGGTAGTTATTTACACTTTGGCATCACTTTTGGCAGGATTATTTGTTAAACTACTCTTTTCAAGAAGAAAGATATCAAATACTTAAATACATATTCAACAATCTCGGAGCTTATCTATAATAAGATAGGCTCCTTATTTGTTATAAAAGATTGAGTTATTTGCATTGGTTTGAAATAATTGGTATTAGGGTGTTGAGTGTTATTGTAGAAAAAGAGAAACCGAGTTTGAGGAGAGTATATGGGGATTTTTAAAGGGATCATTACATTGTTTATCATTATTATGATTGGATCGCTACTAAATGAACTAAGCACTATCATCTTTGCGGTGTATATTTCTACCGCATTTAGTATCTATATATATTTATTTTTCTATAAGCAATTCAAATTTCCATGGAATTTTGTGGCGCCATGTCTATTTTTTATCGCCATTCTATTATATTTTTATTGGGAAAACGAAGCAGTTCCTATTATATCTTTGACATTAACCTTTTTGATTGTATTTTTCGCACCTAAGGCAAACTAATGTAAAGGAAATCATCGATTTGATAGGAAAACTTAATTAATTATACTCAATGGAATAAAAGTTAGCAGTTCTTCCAGTATTTTTGAGTAAGTACAGAATAAAAGAAAAATCTCTTTTCTTGTTGAACGTATTATGTATTCATCGTGCTAAGAAAGTCATGGTTTTAACCAAAAACTATTTATTACAATGTGCTGGAGATGTATAAAGATGGATTATTTAGCTACAAGTATCCCTTTATTAGTGTGGGGGATTTTATGTTTTTTGTCCGGAGTATATTTTACTTATATTGGATTTAAAGTAGAGTGTTATAATAAACTAGTCATTTTTTCGTTTGCATTCACTATATTGGTTTTTGCAATTTCCCTTATTGCACATGAACTAAGGTTATTAAGCTTAGGCAATTTTAAGTACATATTTACAAAAATTATACCAATCGGCGGCATTTCTTTTCTACTTTCTTTTCCAATTAGATTCATTCTTCTTCAATTTAAAAACAGTTAGATTATCGTAACGTAGATTTCTCGATTTCAAATCTTCCGCAATCTCGGAGCATTTCTTTAATAAATGTTTTGGACAACAAACTTAATTTAGGAGGCGCATGGTTAAATAGACGTGCGTCTTTTCTTTAATAGAGGTTCGTCTATTAAAAGTCATACTAGTTTTAAACCTTTTGATTCGTTTCAACACTTGAAAAAATAACGTGCGTTACAGTTTGTGCTAAATCTGAAAAATTATTAATAAAACCTTCTATTTCAGATAACCCCTTAAAATGCAATTTCATCATATAACAAGCTTGACCCGCAATTCGATGACAGAATTCCACATTATTCAGTTTTTCAACCCTTTTCTTAAACGAGCTCGTACTGCCCATTTTTAATCGTGGCCTCTATGATGCAACTGACTGGGTATCCTGCTTTTTCATAGTCAATTTGTAAATGGTACCCTTTGATTACCCCGTATGATTCCATCTGTTTGATTCTTTCTGTTACAGCAGGAGAAGACATACCTACGATTCTTCCTAATTCCCTCATAGATAACCTACTGTTTTGATTGAGGTGATTCAAGATTTGTTTATCTTTATCATCTAAATGCATATGTAAAGTTTCCTTTCTATTTTCAGTTAAAATGAAAATTAAATAACGTAATACTTTAAATATACCATGTTAGGATGTGTTGATCTCTTCTATAATCGTGACAAGGAGTGAGATCAATGCCAAGAATAAGTTTTTCTGAAAATGGAAGTAGTCCGTTTCAACATTTACTAGGCCATAATCAAAAGGTAATGGCAGAATGGAATGACTTGGGGGAGGTATTAGAAGCCGATGGTTCTTTATCTTCTCTGCTAAAAGAGCAAGTACGAAGAACATTAGCACAAGAGAATGGATGTGAATATTGCAAAGCTAAAGGGCGTCCAGAACCTCATATATTTGATGAGAAAATATCAGTTGCAGTAGGCTTTGCGAAGCTTTTTTATCGTATAGAGGAGACATGCCTTCTAGTGTGTTTAATGTATTACATACAACTTTTGATGATAAAGAAATTAGCGAACTTTGTGCCTTTGTGTGTTTTACAACGGCATCTCAATTTTTTGGAGCTATTACAGGGTTACAACCTGATGGCGTATAAACGTAGTAATGTGTATTGTCGATCTTCAATAATCTCGGAGCGATTCACTTATAACGTAATTGTTCTTTTATTAACTTCTTACAGGACAAGGAGTTTTCTAATGACCTACAATTGGAATGATGCTTCTCCATAAACAAAAAAATTTGTTTTGGATTTGGCATGTGAGACTAAACAAATCATGTGTGATAATTACATAGGTTTTTACCTTCACGGCTCGCTAGCAATGGGAGGATTCAATCCCCAGAGCAGTGATCTTGATGTTTTGGTAGTCACTCATGAATCAATAACAATAGAAACAAAGAGGAAACTAGCGAAACTCTATTTGAATTATTCTACTAATCCGTATCCCATTGAAATTAGCTTTTTGACTAAAGGACAATTGGACAATTGGGAACACCCTTCTCCATATGAATTTCATTACAGTGAATTTTGGAGAGACAGATATGAAGTTGATTTATTTGAAAAGAGATTTACATATTTAAACGAAGATATTAAAACTGACCCTGATTTAGCTGCACATATAACCATAATGTATTATCGAGGCATATGTATCGAAGGAAGTTCTATTTCTGAAGTGTTCCCCAGGATCCCTTCATCAGATTTTTTATCTTCAATAAAAGGAGATTACGAAGAGTGTTTAGCAAACATTGTAGATGATCCAATTTATTGTTCATTAAATATGTTGCGAGTATTTTGGTATGTGAAAGAGGGGATTATTTCATCGAAACAGGAAGCTGGTAATTGGGGACTAACATCACTCCCAGATGAGATGAAAGGTACCATGCAGAAAGTTGTGAACAGTTATCAGAGTGAGAAAGGTTCATATCAATTTGATGAAACTGAACTAATTATTCTAAGAAACTACATCCATAATAACCTACAAGAATTATTTAGCTTAACCAGCTAATTGAAGTGTGCCGATCTTCCGTTAAATCGGAGCTTATCTTTAATAAGGTAGGCTCCTTTTAATTTAAATGGGCAGCATTCTTGTCGAAGAGAACAATTCTAATAGTGATAGTGAAACAATTTTGTTTTATGTTCGTAAATAGAAGAGAGAGATAAAAGTCATCAGTTTTTCGCGAGGTGTTTATGAGAGAAAAAAAGTTTTTGCATTTCATTGGATTTGTATCAATAGCTTCTTGGTTAGTTCATTTTCTTACATATTCAAATCAATACTCTAATCAAGAAATTGTTGAAGGAATAATATTCATATTCGTATTAACAACCATTTATTTTGTCCTGATAAAAATATATTTTAGTTGGAATTCTGGTCCAAAGATAGTAATTCGTTTTTTATTTATTACTGGTCTAGTTCTTTTAGGTTGGATAACTTTTGTAATTGAGATGTCTGTTTAGAGACTCTAGGTAAATTAATGTTAATTATTCCACAATCTCGGAGCGTTTGCGTAATAGAAAGTAAGCGCTCTAAGTTTAATGAAGTAAGAACTTTAGGGGGAGGAGACTTGAAATGACAAAAAAGTATTATTCCATTTTATCTGGAGTTTTCTTTATAATGGCTGTTTTCCCAATAGTAGCTGGTTTAACAAAGTGGGGGAATGAATTATATGTTGATGTATTAAATGTAAGCATCTTTTTACCTTTGATTTTTGGTGTTTTGGGATTCATATTTGCTTTGGTTGGTATTAAAGGCAAGGTGAAAGGTAGTCTAGTTCTGTTAAATATTGTAGGCGTATCATTATCTGCTTTCTTAGTATTTATCGCGATATATGGTTTCCAACAAGCTTAAAACGTCATCTTCAATTATCTCGGAGCATTTCTATAGTATGAAGTATTTGTATACTTTTGTATTTCATTAAGAAAAATGTTACTATATACTAAGCAAATTGTTATATTCAATATAGATATGAAAGGACTGATGATTACCAATGATTAACTAATCTGTATTTTATTGAACTTAATTAGTTCGAAAATTAAAATGTAGGATTAGTCTATTCATTTTATAAATCAGTCTTTACCTTATATACCAATATTACTGGTATATCTTTGGACTTTATAGATATGATGAGTGTCTTACTAATCCTTCCAACTAAACATTGGGAGGATTTTTTAATCCAACAATTTAAAAGAATTATATGTTTCATTATGTACAATCTATTTATAAAGAGGGGGGAGAATTGATGATAGATAGTGTTGTTACGCATGACATACTCCGTATAAGTCGTTATATTCCATCAAACTTATACGGAGTAAAATAGACTCAGATGGATGTACCGACTTTGTATATTAGGGAAAGTTATACAAAGGAGGAATTTAATATGTCAATAATTAAAGTGCAAAACCTGACTTTTTCTTATCCAAGTAGTTTTGATAATATTTTTGAAGATGTAAACTTTCAGATAGATACAGATTGGAAGCTAGGGTTCATCGGTCGAAACGGACGAGGCAAAACCACTTTCTTCAATTTACTATTAGGAAATTTCGAGTACAGTGGAAAAATCAATTCTTCAGTTGAATTTAATTATTTTCCTTATCCAGTCAAGGATAAAAGCAAAAATACTCATGAAATCTTAGAAGAAATATGTTCCCGTGCAGAAGATTGGGAGTTTCTTCGAGAGATATCGTTTTTAAATGTGGATGCCGAGGTTATGTACCGGCCATTTGAAACTTTATCAAACGGTGAACAAACGAAAGTGTTGCTTGCTGCACTGTTCTTGAATGAAGGTCAATTTCTATTAATTGATGAGCCAACCAATCATCTAGATACTGAGGCACGAAACGCAGTATCTAATTATCTCAAAAAGAAAAAAGGATTCATATTAATTTCACACGATAGAAACTTTATTGATGGTTGTGTTGATCACATTTTGTCTATAAACAGAGCCAACATAGAAGTACAAAGTGGCAACTATTCTTCATGGAAGTTGAATTTTGATAGACAGCAAGAACATGAGCAAACAACAAATGAACGTTTGCAAAAAGATATTAGAAGGTTACAACAGTCTTCAAAACGTTCTGCAAGCTGGTCTAATCAAGTAGAGGCTTCTAAGAATGGTACAACAAACTCGGGGTCTAAACTCGACAAAGGATTTGTAGGGCATAAAGCAGAAAAAATGATGAAAAGGTCTAAAAGCCTTGAATCAAGGCAACAAAAAGCCCTTGAAGAAAAATCAAAACTGCTGAGAAATGTAGAGAATACCGAGTCATTAAAAATGGAACCATTGGAATATAAGTCACATGAATTAGTTCATGTGACAGATGTATCTGTCATGTATGATGGAGAAATCGTTAATAAACCGATTAGTTTTACCCTTGATCAAGGGGATCGAGTGGTACTTGATGGAAAAAATGGTAGTGGAAAAAGTAGTATTTTAAAACTAATCTTAGGACGATCGATTCAGCATACAGGAACAGTGAAACTAAGTTCAGGACTTATTATTTCTTATGTTAACCAAGATACCTCTCATTTAAAGGGAAGATTATCTGACTTTATAGAAAAGCATAAAATTGATGAACCGTTATTTAAAGCAATTCTACGAAAGATGGACTTTGACCGAATTCAATTTGAAAAGGATATTTCTCATTACTCAGGTGGACAAAAGAAGAAGTTGCTTATAGCCAAAAGCTTATGTGAAAAAGCTCATTTATATATATGGGATGAGCCTTTAAACTTTATTGATGTTTATTCCCGTATGCAGATTGAAGATCTTATTCAGAGATTTAATCCCACCATGCTTTTTGTTGAGCACGACCAGACATTTAAAGAAACAGTTGCAACGAAATATGTATCTATGTAGAGAATGATTATAATAAGAATAAAGAGGCTATTATCCAACACACGGATAATAGCCTCTTTATGTAGATAATTAATTTAGATTAGAATTGACGCTGCCTTACAGATTTAACCACGCAAATATTCACGACCCTTATCGAAAAGCACTGAGAAATGCTGTTTATAATGCTCTTCAATGGATGTTTAGATAATTTACGGTTATCAAGAATAGCTAGGTATTTAGAAACAGGAATTTTATGACAGTGTTAATAAATATCGTCTCGAACATACATTATCAACCTTATAGAAAACGCATACACCAATTAGTGACCGAGCCTCAAATGAATAAAAGGAGAGGACTAGTTAAATAATTTAAATATCAACTCGTATAGGGAGTTTTCTAATGGTAGCGAATATCGATGTTCATTTAAAAGAAATCATACACAATTCAATCGACATCCCTGTTTCTATCACTTCTAAAACAAAATTATTTAAGAAAATATACAATCATTGTGATGATGTAAAATTCCAAAATATAACATGCGAAGCTCAAAGATACCTTCTTCTATCAGTTGGAGGTTTAACAGATGTAGAAAAGTTGGAGCAAGATGTGATTAAACCAATAAAGCAATTGCATTCAGGTTGTACGAACTTGAAGAGTTTAGAAGCTTGCTTTACCTACATATCCAACACGAAAATGCTCACTCAGGTATTAGAAGTAATAGAAGAACTTGCAATCGGGAATGCTGTTATATTTAACAATGTTGAAAAAAGGGCTTTGTCGTTTTCGGTCTCTACCTTTGATAAAAGAGCTATTGAGGAGCCGCAAGCGGAATCAGTTATTCATGGACCGAGGGAAGGATTTATTGAATCAAATGAAACTAATATTTCGCTTGTTCGAAAAAGAATCAAAACGCCATCCTTAAAAATGGAAACGATTAAAGTTGGCACTTATTCTCAAACGGCTATATCGATCTCTTATATTGAAGGTATCGTAAATCAAGTCGTTGTGGAAGAAGTGAGAAAAAGGCTGAATCGAATGGATGTCGATGCCATTTTGTCCTCGTCAGCAGTAGAAGAAGGTATTGAGGATAGCTGGATTTCTATTTTTCCACAAGTCCAATCTACTGAAAGACCAGATGTTACATCAGCTGCTCTTTTAGAGGGACGGGTGGCCATATTTGTTGATGGGTCTCCGTTTATTTTAATTGTGCCAGTTACCTTGTTTACCATTTTACAATCACCGGATGACTATAATGAACGTTTTTTTAATGGGACGTTCGTGCGATGGATACGTTATTTTTCTATTATAGTTGCTCTTGTTGCTCCGTCGATTTATATTGCTGTCTTAACGTTTCATCAGGAGATGATCCCAACAACTTTGTTGCTACGCGTTGCACAAAGCAGAGAAGAAATACCTTTTCCTGCTTTTTTTGAAGCCTTTCTAATGGAAATAGTTTTTGAAGTGTTACGAGAGGCAGGCCTTAGGCTTCCTAAACAAATGGGATCGACAGTTAGTGTAGTCGGTACACTTGTCATTGGACAGGCTGCGATTCAGGCAGGACTTGTATCTGCCCCTATGGTCATGATTGTTGCTATCACTGGTATTTCATCTTTTATGATTCCGCAATATTCAGCAGGCATTGCTATTAGATGGCTAAGATTTCCTATTATGTTTCTCGCATCTGGACTAGGATTGCTGGGAATGATGCTAGGCATTATTTTGCTTGTCAGTCATCTATGTATTTTACGTTCATTTGGGGTGCCCTATCTAGCACCACTAGCTCCATTGTATCCCACATCTTTAACGGATGTGTTAATCCGTGTTCCAAATAAATTTATGAAAAAACGACCACCCTTTTATGCTTTTGGAAACTTAATAAGAAGGAATGAAGATCCATCAAATGAAAACCAAGAGTAGAGCAGCTAAGTGTTTGACGAAATTGGTTGTTGTATTTTCGCTTATATCTATCCTAACAGGTTGTTGGGATTATAAGGAAGTGAATGACCTTGCGATTGTCATGGCAACAGCAATAGATAAAACTGAAGATGATTTGATAGAAGTCACCCTAATGGTTTATATGCCAAATCCATCGAGCTCATCAAATAGCGAGGGTTCTTCAGGACAAAGTGGCAATAACCATATTATCTCAATTAAAGCTGATACTTTTGCGGATGCTATTTCAGAATTGGAGATTCGTATTCCTAGAAAGATCTTTTGGGGACATTCGAATATTTTTGTTTTTGGAAGTGAACTAGCTAAAGATGGTCTTTCTCAACAGACAGATTTCATTATCAGGTCGATTGAACCACGTGAACAAGCCATCGTTTATATTAGCGAAGGGCCGGCAAAAGAACATATTATGAATTTTATTAAGTTAAATATAGCTGAAATTTTTAATAAAATTCCGAAAAATCGTTCTATTAAATCAGTAACGCTCAAAGATGTTGAAGAAATGTTTGTGAACTTAACTCAGACCGGCATAATTCCTATCAGTAGTGGATACGATATCCTGACAGCTTCGGGGGAAACTATGGCGATAGCTGTTAATGGTTCTGCGGTTTTCCTTAACGGTAAATTAATTGACATTTTGAAAGGTGAAAAAGACATTGGCACCTATTGGACCGTATTTCCAGAAGTTAATTCTCCGATTACTGTTTCTACCCATGGGGGTAAAGTTACGCTTAACCCGATAAGAAAATCATATCAGCTTATTCCCAATATAGAAAACGGAAAGTGGGAAGTGTCCATTAATATAGGAGCGAACTTAGAGGTTTTTCAGAATACATCAACGTTAAAACTGGTCAGAATGAAGGATTTAGAAACGTTACAAAAAGAGACAAATGAAAAAATAAAGAATGATGTCAGAGCATTTGTTGAAGTTATTCAAAAAGAGATTCAAGCTGATGTGTTGTACTTTGACGAGGCATTTCATAGACATTATCCTAAGCAAATGGAAGACAATAAGAATAATTGGGAACAAAAATTTCAAGAAGTTGAAGTGAACATTCAAGTGGATGCGACAATTAGTCGAACGGGAGTTACGAATTTGCGACTTGAGAGAGGAAGGTAACATGTACAGTAGTGACGATACACTGACAGATAAGCAAATATTTTGGTTGTTTTTAAGTATGCAAATCGTCATGACAATTTTGTTAACCCCTTCTGCCGCAATACAAGAAGCAAAACAAGATGCATGGCTTTCTGGAATTATTTCGATTATCTATGCTTGGATAACAATCGCATCATCTTTATATGTTTGTTCAAAATATCCTCAACTCAATTTTTATAAAGTTAGTCAAAAAGTGTTAGGGAAAATACTAGGGAGTATCCTATCATTCATACTTTTAGTTTCCTTTACAATAGTACTTTCTGCAATTTTGAGGCAATATGCCAGCTTTATTGTTGGAACGATTCTTCCGCAAACACCAATTAGTGTTGTGATTATTTGTATGCTTCTTGTTGCGATTTATCCTACGTATCATGGAATTGGCGTCATTGGACGAATTTCGGAGATAGTTGGCCCATTGGTTCTTCTAGGAATTTTTCTACCAGCCGTGTTAGGTGTAGGGAATTTAAATTTGAAATGGTTACTACCGATTTATTTTGATAGTGGAATGTTGCCTATTATGAAAGGATCATTGACGCCAGCTGTTTTTTTAATTGACGCTGTACTCATTCTCTGGTTACATAACCTTGTTGACAAAAATCAAAAAAACTTTCAAAAGTATTTTTACTTTAGTATTTTATGTAGTGGTCTAATTACTCTGATTACGACTTTATTAATCATTCTTACATTTGGACCCGAAATCGCTTCTTCTTATGTTTACCCATTTTTAATGCTAGAACGGTATATTTCAATCATTGGAATAATAGAAAATCTGGATTCCATTGTGATTACGATTTGGATATTGAGTATTTTTGTGAAAATTTGTCTGTATTTGTTTGTGATAAGTTACGGATTTTCTCAAATGTTTAAAGGACGTTCTCATAAAAAAACCATTTTTTGGGTTTCGCCAATCGTATTGATGTTGTCCCTTTTGCCTCAAAATACCTTGCAAATTTCAATTGAATTCCCAAGGTATATTGCTGTCCCTTTTATTCTCCCTCTTTGGATGGGTTTGCCCGTGCTAATGGCTATCATTGTGAAAGTTAGACATTCTTAAATTTGAGTTAATTGTACTGGTTTAAGTCTTTTTACTATAGCATACTGATCTTTTAATAAGACGTTTTCAATAAGACAAGACTATACTCTTATTAGAAAATGAATTAACGTTTATTAGAGTTGAAAGTATAGAGATTTATTGCGGAGAAAATAGGCTGATTTTGAATCGACAAACTGGAAGGAAATAGGTGGGGTTTTAGAGGAACGTTTTTAATAGCTGATTAAAAACGTTATTCATCAATCTCGGAGCGATTACTAAGCAGATGTAAACATAACAGTGCATAGATTGGTGGTGTATTAGTGTCCGAGTGGAAAGAAGTAAAAATCATCGGAATTTCTGCTATAAATAAATTCGTGGCGGAATTCCAAGTGTGGGAAATAGAAACAGTGCCTACAGGTAAATTTAAGGTAAAGATTTTTGAAAACAAAAGAGGCAGTTATAAGGGATTCACGAATGTTGGATTGATTGTTAATGAATCTCCAGAGTTTGGTGTAGGCACTGGAAACACGATTGAAATAGCGTTAGAAAAGATACCATTAGAAATTTTTTAAGTGAATTAAACGATAAAAAGACCACTACATCTAACGAATTAACAGATGAAGACTTTGTTTGGGCTGATCCGAACGATTTCTAGTTGCTAATGCGCAGACTTAATCTATCCGCACAGTTCAACAATCTCGGAGCTTTAATGAAGGAGAACCATTATGATTAGTGAGCAGACTGGCTGTCTGCTCTGGAGATTACTCTACTTCATCCCATTCTGGGTTCCATACAATCTCCCACAAGTGACCATCTGGATCTTGGAAGTGACCAGAGTAACCTCCCCAGAATGTATCGTGAGCAGGATCAGTAATTAAAGCACCTGCATTTTTAGCTTTGTCCATAACCATATCCACTTCGGCTTTACTATTTACATTGTGGTCGAGAGTAAACTCAGTAGGACTTGGACTATGAACGTCTACCTTGGTTTCATGTGCAATATCTTTGCGATTCCAGATAGCGAGTTTTAGACCTAGTTGTAAATCAAAGAAAGCTACAGCACCATGGTCGAACTCTTCACCAACTATTCCATCAGTTGGAAACCCTAGTCCATCTCGATAAAAATGTAACGATTCTTTTAGGTTATCTACACCAATGGTGATTACAGACACTCTAGGCTTCATAAATTCACCTCCTATTAATTATGAACTGATTCTATCATACTGACTTTAATTTATCTAAATCTTATCAAGAAGTTTAAATGTAAAATATCTTGACATTGAGTCTTCAACAATCTCGGAGCGTTTTCAGTATAAATTTTTGATTTGAGTGCTTGATTTTTTTGGAGGTGTAGGATGAAGAGGGTTATTTTGTCTAAATTAGATAAATGGCGAGCGAAGTATGGAGCGTTAGCTATAGCATTAAGTTGTTTAATTAGTGCGATCAATAGTTGGGGAGATAATTGGATTCTTACGAGTGTTTTATTATTAGGCGTATTGATCTGTGGAATGATAAGTTTTTTTGATATTAAAAGATTCAAGACGGAAGAACTCTAAACATTAATGGTAGATTACTTTATTATTTCTGTTTGGATTTGCTAGAAGATATCTCTGAAACAAGTCTTCAAGTATCTCGGAGCTATAATGTATGGAGAGGAGTATGACAAATGGAGATTAAAAAGGGGAAACGCAGTTTTGACTTGGATGAATTCTTAAAGAAACCCTTGTTTGCACATCTATCCACGTCTTCAACCGAAGGTCCAAGGGATTCACCAGTGTGGTTTCATTGGGAAGATAAATGTCTTTGGATTATAGGAGCACCTGGAGATACTTTTCCATTACGGATTAAGGAACAACCCAGTTGCGCTATCGGTATTGTGGATTTTGACCCTCGAACAGGGAAAGTACTGCACGCAGGATTTAGAGAAAAAGCAACTGTAGAATCATTTGATATTAATTTAGCTAAACACTTATTTACAAAGTATTTAGGTTCTAACGAGAATATCTGGGATTCTAGATTTAAAGATCATAATAATGTCTTCATTCGATTTGTACCTGAAACTGTAGTGGTTAGAGATCAATCTTATACAGTTAGGGGAGGATGATTTTCAATAAAGAGCGAGTGGAATATCTGGATATCAAGTCTTTCGTTATCTCGGAGCTTATCTGTAATAAGATAGGCTCCTTTTTATGTTAAATAAAGGATTGAGTTATTTCCACTAATTTGAAATAAATGGTATTAAGGGTTGGTGCAATTTTCTTGAAGCTCCAGTTTCGAGATAATAGACATTTGAAACTAAATTAAATCTGCTTCGTCACTGGCTTTATCGTAATCGGAAGATGGTACTAGATATGAGCACGGGGAGATGATGAGTAATTAAAAGTTCAAAAAGGTCTTTAATTGCAACAGCTGTTTTTATACTTATAGCGATTCCCTTAAACCTTCTTCTCCCATTTCCATCGATATTGAACTATTTAGTAATAGGTATTATTGCAGCGATCTTTTACCCTGCAGCAGATAAATATTTACCAGTAGATGAAGAAGAGGAAAGAGGATTTAGAATCAGGAAAATTAAACAATTGAGAAAAAGGGCTAAAAAAAAGAATCGGAAATCAGATGGAAAAACGACTGGATTTTAATCAATATTTTTCTTGAAAGGTGAATGAGATTGGGGGGGTATCTCGATTCCAAGTCTTTCAGAAAATCGGAGCTTATCTATAATAAGATAGGCTCCTCTAACGTGAAATAAAATATTGAGTTGTTCTCAATAATTTGAAATAATCGGTACTAAAGATATAGTAAGGATTATTGAATAAGCAATGGGTGGGTTTTATTAAGGTGGATATTTCTAAATAATTAAGTTCTTGCAGGTCAAACATGCTTTCTTGTTGAAACCTAGACACTAGACATCTGAAATTCATTAAATTGGAGGAAAAACGATGGCAGAAGTTTTATTGTTACACCATGTTTTAGGCCGAACGAAGGGGATTGAAGCAATTGCCGATCAACTGAGAGATGCGGGGCATACTGTGCACGTTCCAGATCTATTTGACGGCCGCTTGTTTTCCTCGCTGGAGGAAGGATTGGTATTCGCTAAGGAAATCGGATTTGAAGAAGTGAGGGCGCGCGGCGTTCGGGCAGCCAGCGAACTTTCACGCGATGTCGTCTATGCTGGTTTTTCACTCGGTGTCCCAGCAGCACAGCAGCTCGCTCAAACTCGTGAATCCGCCAGAGGCGCACTGTTTTTTCATGCCTGCCTCCCGACCTCGGCCTTCGAATCTCAGTGGCCGGCAGACTTGCCTGTGCAAATTCACGCCATGGGCGCAGATCCTTTTTTCGTTGAAGACGGCGACATCATCGCTGCCCGTGAGCTAGTGGCGTCGGCAAATCAAGCTGAACTTTTTCTGTACGAAGGCAAGGAACACCTTTTCACCGACAGCAGTTTACCGTCTTACGATGCTGACGCGACGAAACTTGTGATCAAACGGGTTCTCGACTTTCTCGCATAGTTATTATTGGAAAAATTTTCACCAGGGCAGAGAAGTCAATTATAAGAAAGCCTCCTACGATAAGAAAGATTTCCTTGCTTCATACCATGACTTGCAAGTGCCTGACAGAGATATACTTTAAATAATATTTCATGGCTTCTAACACGTAAATTATTTCGAAATCAAATCTTCAAGAATTTGGAGCGATTGTCTAATAAGGACAATCGCTTTTTCACTAACGGAGACGTAATATTTTAAAAAGAATAGGTGTATACAGAGCCATTTTAGTGAGATAAACCGTCCTATAATTCTGCTAATATTGTGAGTTATTCTTGACAGAAACAGTATTTAGTATTACTATATACCAGTAATAAGTATTACTTAGTAGCGTTCTTACTAAATACCAGACATCCAAACTACCAAAACATTCGAACAAAATTATACGGAGGGAAACATGGAAAATTTCAGAGAAATGAAGAAAGGGGTGCTTGAGGGGTGTGTTCTTGAAATCATAAGTCGTGGTGAAACTTACGGCTATGAAATCACGCAAAAGCTACGAGAACTTGGCTTTGATGATGTGGTTGAAGGAACAGTTTATACGATTACCATGCGGCTTGAGAAAAACAAGCTGGTGGATATCGAGAAAAAGCCATCCACGATGGGTCCTCCGAGAAAGTTTTACACACTTAACCCAGCAGGTGAAGAGCATCTTAAAGTTTTTTGGCGAAAATGGGAATTTATCTCAAGCAAACTAAGCAAATTAAAAACGAAATAAAGGAGATTACCATGAACTTTTTAGAAAAAATATCCGGCAGCGATATGACGAAAGAAATGAAAGCTTTTGAAAAACGAGCAAAAGTCTTACCACCTGAATATCAAACTGCTTGGAAGGAAATTAATCAAAATCTCTGGATTTACGGAGACTTCACAGGTCGTAATTTGATGCCGATTTTTGACAGTGCTCTTGAACTGCTCGAGGTTACATCAGCAGACGGTCAGAGCATTGACGAAGTACTAGGGGATGATATTAAAGGCTTCTGTGCAGCGCTTGTTGGTGATGAAGGCGCAAAAACTTATCGAGATAAGTGGCGTGAACAACTCAACAAGAACGTAGCAAGAAAATTAGGAGGTCTGACATGAGGATCAGAGAAACCATCGAAGCCAAAAAAGCATGGAGAGCCCATGTCTCACGAGTTAAAGAGCTTCCCCAGGATTACCAAATTGTCTATAAAGAGATCCAAAAATATCTTTTCAAAGTCGGTCCTGTTGAGCTGAATAATGGACTACTCTCGGAAATTGTAAGCTTCTTTGAAGAAGGCGAAGCAGCTGGGAAAGGTGTGCTTGAGGTCACAGGAACGGACGTAGCTGCTTTCTGTGATGACTTGATTGGAGATTCAAAAACTTTTGCTGAGCTCTATCTAGAATTGGCCAGTAAAAAAGTCGATAAGGATAGGGAAAAATAGAAGGAATGTAGAAATTTACAGCGAAATTCTATCAGTATTTCGTCTAAGAAACGGAGGAATTTTGCTCAATTTTTGTGACTTATCTTGATTTCAAATCTTCCAATATATCGGGAGCGTTAATCTAAAAAGGATTACGCTCCTTTTTGTGTAATTAATTTAAGGGCATTTTAATTTAGTTACCATATTATCTATTTGGCAGGGGTTGAGAAACTTGTTTCGAAGATTTACAAGGTTAGAGAAAGAATCCGATATTGATAATAGATATATTGACGTACTTCAAAGTGATATAAATGAAGGATTAAAAAAGGAAATCATTGATTTAGAGCAGTTGGCAATTAAGTTATGTACAGATTTGCATAAGGATTATGTAAAACGCTTTGAAGAAAGAGGAAAGAAAAACCTTAGTTTATGGGTTGCCAGAGACATTGATGGCGATGAGTTTGAGAATTTAACTTATGAAAGCTGTTTGGAAAAAGAATACCGTTCCCAAATATCAATTGATTATGATGGTCCAAAATTTAGTGAAGAGTTTTATGCTGAGACGATTTACCTTTGGTATTATTTTGGGGGCTATAGAAAGGGTTCAGGAACCTTGTTTGATTTCATGAATAATGATTTAAAATCTGCTCTGGAGAAGAAATTGCTGGAGTTATTAGACTTGGATGGATGCTAATAAATAATTTGGGAGCGATGCAGAATGGGTGCTTGGGGAGTAGCGATATTTTCCGACGATATAGCTGAAGATATAAGCTTAAGATATAAAGACTTATTAGGTGATAACTACTCTAGTGAAGAAGCAAGCAAAATAGTAATTGATGAATTTGATAGTGAGCTAGATGAAGAAGAGATCACAACATTTTGGATATCGTTTGCTTTAATACAATGGAAATTAGGAAGACTGCAAGACGAAGTGAAGGTTAAAGCACTTCAAGTTATTGATAGTGGTGATGATCTTATACGTTGGGATGAAGATCCTAAACTAAAACAGAAACGCGAAACAGTTCTACTTAAACTTAAAGAACAGTTAAATTCAACACAACCAGAAGCTAAAGAAGTGCGAAAAAGGTTTATTAGCGAAACATTTTTAAAAGCCGGTGACGCGATTAGTTATCGATTGCTTTCAGAAAGTTACATTATTTTGAAGGTGATTGACATTCTTGAAGAATGGAATGGAGATAGATATCCTCTCTTTGAGATTTGCGATTGGCAAGGAACAGTAATACCATCTAAAGAAAAAATCAGTCAACTGCCACTTAAAGAATGGACTTGGGAAAATGGAAAAAAAGAGCTAACTAAATTGGCAATTTTCCCAGCAGGAAAAAGAGATGATCCAACAAAACGGATTGAATTAGTAGCTGAAGATGTAAAAACAATATTGGATATGGAAGCACCATACATGACATCAACTTGGAGAGAGTTTGACGAACAATTAAAGCAATTTTATTACTTCAAATAGTGCAGTTTAGAGAAAGTATGAAGGTGTGATGAGGCATAAGAGAGGATAAGAATCAAAGGTGATGCAGGAACTATGGTTTTTGGTACCAACTATAATTGTTGTAGTAGGACTCTTAATCCTTTTTGGTAGATTAAGAGCAGCTTGGAAAGATTATGACGAATCCATTAGGGTAAAAACATTTTTATTAACTTTGTTTGATGTTATAACAGACCCAATTTCACCTAAAGGTTATATAATATGGCTCCGAGCGATTCTGGTTGGTATAGGACTAATTTACTTTATTCTTTAAGTTGTGCTTGTTCCACATTATCGGAGCGATAACTGCACAGTGGTTATCGCTTAGCAAACTGGTGCAAGATTTGACGGAACGTTATTCTATTAAGGGGTGAGGTTATGGGCTTTTGGTATTTCTTAATATTATTTGTAGGAATATTTTTAGTTTTTAAGGGGCTGCGTGGGAATAAAAGAAATAGCTTTGTATTGATAGGGGTCATGTGTATTGCGTTCTCAATATTTATGTTTACACCTGGAAGTGATGAAATCATTTCGGAACTATTTAATTTTTTTGGAGTAGATATATGAGTAATCTCCTACCAGGTATTTTCACAAACGGTTGCTTGATTTTAAGTCCTCTAAAATGGTGAGTTAGTTCAATATGGACTCGGAGATATCTCGATTCCGAGTCTTCAACAATCTCGGAGCAGATTGTGGAATAAATCTAGCATAAACTTCCCGCTTCCTGGACATAATAAAATTAAGATTACTAGATTCGTAACTTGGGGGGAGTGGAGTGGATGTTGTTATCGCTTGTTTGGGAAAAGTATAATCTTGATAAGAAAATTGAAGGATATTCTCCATTAACGCTCAAGACTTACTATTTTCAGTACAATCAGCTCTTATGTCACTTTGGTAATGTTGATATGAATGTGATTACGACAGATCAGCTTAAAGCATATTTACTGAAAATGGGGAGTCATTTAAAGCCTTCTAGCTTAGGACATCGTATCCGGTGTATACGATCGTTGTTTAAATGGACTTTTGAAGAAGGATTTATTCAGAAAAATCCAGCTGCTAAATTGAAAGAACCTAAGCTTGGTAAGAGAATACCAAAGTTTCTTACTGAAATAGAAATTGAACTCTTGAGAGAGGGTTGTCAGAACACGATGGAAAAAGCTTTGTTTGAATTCTTTTACTCAACTGGTTGTCGTATTGGTGAAGTTGTGAAGCTCAATCGCGAAGATATTAACCTTCATACAAATTCAGTCATTGTTCATGGAAAAGGCGATAAGGAGAGAGAAGTGTATTTTAACACACGTTGCTCAATCTGGTTGAAACGCTATCTTGGTGAGCGTGATGATCTTGAACCTTGCTTATTCATAACTGAGAGAAGGCCAAAAAGAAGGATGAGTATTGATCTTATTCGCTATATCATTAAACGAATTTCTAGAAATGCAGGGCTCAAAAAAGAGATCCATCCTCATCAATTAAGACATAGCTACGCGACGCATATGATTAACAACGGTGCTCCTCTTGAGGTAATCCAAAGTTTGATGGGGCACGAGAAAAGTGAAACAACCAAATTGTACGCCCAGCTTAGTGGTAAATTACGATACGATTTCTATACGAAGTATTTCTAAGAAGCTCATTCCAATTGGAAGGGCTTTTTATTAGGAAAAAAACAATTTTGATTGAAAGTCATTATCTTGATAACGAAGCACCAGAAGACCATCTAAACGACCTTACTTAGTATTGAGCTGACGAGCAAACGAGCCATTTTAATGATTCTTCAAGTCAGCATGTTCGCCTTTAAAGCAACGATTCAATTCTTTTTTTATTCAGCAATAATATAAATATAATGACATCAAACCCGCCTTCTTTCATACAATACTGTTGGGGTGGGAAAAATGCCAAGAGTAAAATACACAAGTAAAGACATCGACTTAATGGCAAGGATGATGAGAGCAGAAGCCGAGGGTGAAGGAAAGCAAGGCATGCTATATGTAGGGAATGTCATTGTGAATCGTGCAAAAGCGAATTGCTTAGATTTTCAAGATGTAAGAACCATTCCTCAAGTCATTTATCAAGTACAAGGAGGGAATTATTCTTTTGAAGCAGTTCAGAAGGGTAATGTCTTCTACAACAGAGCGAGATCGGCTGAGAAAAGGTTAGCGAAAAAGAATTTAGATTATTGGAGAGAACATCCAGGGAAATATTCTTTATGGTATTTCAATCCATATGGTCCTTGTCCTCCTACGTGGTACGGTCAACCTTTCGCCGGTCAATACAAAAATCACTGTTATTATGAACCAGCACCTGGAACATGTGGCAGCGTTTATATTGGTGGGTAAGGCTTCTCTATTCAGAAACTAAGATATGAAAACCTTCTTGAAAGCGGATGCTACTTGCATTCGCTTTTCATATGTATTTTATCTAATTGAATAAAATGATTAAATGATATTTGAGAAATGGACTGTAAATTCCTGTTATCATCAAATAAACTGATACACAACTAAACTCTCACCATAATAAGGCGAGAGTTTAGTTGATACTATTAAGCTTTTATATGAAGAAAGTTCTCAATTATTTAATATGTTGAAGATCGTCATTTAATTTCTTAGACTCATTCTTGAAGTACAAGTAGAAAGCAACCCACAATACACTGTAAGTAATGATGGATATAGCTAGAAAAATCAGGATATTCGTCGCTCCTCCCGGGATCCACCCAATTCCATACGCTAAGATAAAGTAAACGATCGTTACTGTGAAAAAATGCAGAGCGGTTTGCTGTGGAAGTTTTAGTGAACGAATTTCAAAGTATAGGGGTGTGACGGTAAATAACCATCCACAAAAAATGGCACCTAAGGAGTTTGTCACAAAAAGGTTTGAATCCAGTGTCGTTTGATCTCCGAAAAAGATCACAGCGTACGTTAGCAAAACAGCCAGGAATCCTCCGAAAAATAGCCCGATCATACTTCTAAATAAAAATGTTTTCATTTATTTGTCCCTCCTATTCATTTTTAGAACGTCTTTCAATTTTCCGACATAGTGTCTTGAAGCATATTCTTTTTTACCAGAGTGGAAGTGTACAGCAAGTGTTCCGTTAAAAGATGGCTCAAAATGACTGATTTCATGGAGATTAGCAATAACGGATTTGGAGAGGCGTATAAATGTATTAAATGGCAGACTTTCTTCTAGCTCATATAATTTCTCCTTCACTTTAAAAACACCATCAGAAGTTGTCGCCATGACCTGATCCCCCTCTGAATGGAAGTAGTGCACATGGTTTGGTTTTATAATGTGCTGCTGCTCGCCTTTTTTACCTACAATGAACTCTGTTCTTTGTGCATTAAGATAATCGAGAATCTCTTTAATTGAATCATCCATTTCTTTGCAGTGAATCGTAACGCTAGTTTCTCGATACTTCCCGTCAACGTCGAGTGAAATTTTCACTTGTTCACGTCCTTCCTTTTGCGTCCTTCTTATGGTTAGTATAGATCTGGAAAAGAAGGATGTCATTAGAATGAAGGTAAGTGGTCATATCTTGAGGATAAGTTGCATCTGGCGACATTTCTGTTACGTTGCAATGACGTAGGTTAATAAGAACAATTCAAGCTGCTAAAAGAAATGATTGCCAGTAAGATACTGTTTTGAAATAATTGGGAGTGAGGACAAAAAGTGCGGAGGTTAATCAAAGTGGGACATATTGTAGCAGCAATTTATGTAATGTTAGGTTTTTTATTATTTTCGTTTGCTTATTTTGATGGGTTTTATGTGACTTGGTTTGATGAGCTTGGTATTAGCATTATTGTATTTGGTGTCGCGTTGCACCTGATTATTTTCATAAGAGAAGATGAAAAGAAGAGGACGTATCATCAAAAGCGAGAACAGGAAGTAGAAGATGATGAAGAATTTTAACCGTTTTATAGTTAACGAGCAAGGAGGAGATCGTTGAAAAGACCTATAGGTGTTTCACTCATAAGTTATTTCTATTTATTTGGAGCTGGTGTTTTACTAGTAACGTCAGTCTTTTATGATCCGAATGCGAATTCTATCGGAATGGCAGATCGATTTGGATTACCAGATGCACCGGAAAGGTTAGTGAGAGTATGTACCGCTTTTCTTTCTTTAGGGATGATTTATGGATATATGAGGCTGAAAAAGTGGGGGTTCTGGATGATGATCACTTATTCCGTTGTTTTCGGATTCATTAGTTCAATCCTTGTTTCGAATCAATCTCAGCAACCCTTTTTCGGGAATATGCTTTTTTCATTGGTTGTATTAGTTTATACCATATATGTTAGAAAAGCTTTTTTACAAACGTACGATCATGGCGAGCAAGTTATGGAACAATAAAGCTGATGTGAATAAGCTAAAGAGAGTGGGCGGAAAGAGCCATGATTGTGATTGTTTTTATTTTCATTTTATTCTGGTCCTTAACGAAAAACTTAGAAAAAGTTGGGACGAAAATAACGGATCAACTACAGGTACAAAACGAGTTATTAAGAGATACTAAAAACAAAATAGAAGAAGTAGATTATCAGGTTTTAATCTTATCTTGAGTAGTTCATTTATAGCTTGAAAAGGGTATATGATGCTATAAATGAATGCTAAAGAGAGAAGGAATGGTGTATGCCGAAATGTAAGAATTGTGGTTACCAATTTAAGTGGATGGAGATTACAAAGAAAACAATTGGAATAAAGCAGTTTATTTCAGGGATAACATGTCCAAACTGTCAGGCACCTCATTATTCTCAATTAAGAAAATCTCGCTATATTCCTTTCTTTATTCTTTTTCATATTTATTTGATGTTCTTTATTTTTTATAGTGAAAAATTCACAGCGGCTTTGTTTATTGGAGGTAGTGTTGTTTTTTTGCTATTATTGTTCTTCCTCTTTCCATATATGATTACTTTGAAATATGGGAAACAACCGGATTTATATTGAACAATATGTGTTTATAGAGGTGAGACATTAGCATGTTTTTTTGATGGACGTTATGATAATACGCTTGTGATGAGCCGATTTAAAGGTGAATAGAAACGTACATAAATATAGAACTTTTTTTAAAAGAGAAAGGGGTCACCTACTTAATTGATAAGGTGCCCCCTTTCTAATCAGTTCTTCGCTTTTTTGTTCGCTCGATCTTCTTCCTCAGTTTCGAGCATGCCGTAATCGCCATTCATCGCTTGTTCATCTAAATCCGCACCATATTCATTCGTGAATTTGTTGCTATTGTTTTGATTTATTTCCTCTTTGCTTGGTGTCTTTTTGTCCATGATATTCACCTCCACTGAATAGGTTGGCTAATCATGGAAAAAGTATACCTGTTAAATGAGCCGGATAACCACTATTTCTGAAACCTTTCACACACTTGTCCGTAAGAAAGAAATAACCATTTTATGGAGGTGTCAGGAGTGTTCGGAGAAAAGCCAACATGTAGTACTTGTCAAAACGAAATCAAAGGAAATGATGTAGTCTATGTAAAGATGCGATACCCTTCACATAAAGGCATGACGGAAATCAAAGCATTTCTGAAAAACGAAGGTACGTTCATTTGTGAGACTTGTTTTAAAAACAACTAAGATTTTAAAAAGCGCCTCGCCCTTATAGAAAAGGGGAGGCGCTTTTGGGCGACATCCATTATTGATAATTAATGATCGCTGGATTTGGATCAAGTTGCAACACTTCGGAAGGAGTTAGAACCGGTTTATCTTTGTTATAGAAAATTTTAAATCCGCCATATTGAACAGGCTCATTTCGAACAAATTTACGGTAAAGCGACATTTTTGTTCCATAGTCGCCATATCCGTCAAAGTTTAGAGCAACCTCTACGTTATCTGTTGGCTTGATTGCCTGTTTGTTCGTCACAGCGTGGTCAGTGAACTGGTGGACGAGAACAATCTTATCAGGTAGATCATTATCCTCAACAAATTTAGAGACATAGTCGACAACTTCTTGTACTTCTGAGCCATCCACACTACCTAGATCGATACCAGGTGTTTGACCTTCTTCTACGTGGAACTCCGTATCGATGGCAACGTGAACGTAAGGAAGCTTGAGCCATTTTTCAAGAAGCTTCACTTGATGAAGAGCAGTGTCACGACCAAGCTGAACATCTAGCATTAGAATGGCATTATGTTTCTTTGCAAGCTCTGCATATTCGTCAATATCCTCTTCTGAAGTCATATGATAATATTTTCCATTCGGGCCTGGATCGCGCTGAGCAATCGTTGTGATTAACTCAATCGTTGGAATCGCTGGCCGGTTTGGATCAGCATCAGAATAAGCTTGTGTTTGTTCTTTTAATTTCGTCATCAGGGCTTCAGGTTCCATCTCACCGAGAATGCCCATTTGAGTGGAGTTCGGTTGACCATAGTAAGCAACAAGGCGGTAATCTTTTAGAATACCATCCGTTTCATCGGTTGTGCCTTCCATTAACGTTTCGCCAACGGGTGTTTTTCTTGTACGATCTTCACCGTGGGCTTCAACGACAGGCATTTTCGCTAATTCCTCTTCGGTCATGGTTTCCTCAAGCGGTTTAGCGTCCTCAGAAGGCGCCATTGCTTCGAAAGGCTGAGGAGTCTCTTCTTTTTGTTCCGTCTTTTCTTCGCTTTCTTTGTTTTCATCTTCATTCGTTGCTTGCTGGTCTGTTTTTTCCTCAGTCTGCTCGTTTGTTGATGCTGAGTTCGAACAAGCGGTAACCAAAGCGACTAAAGCAACGAGAAGGAAAAGGAATAGCTTCCTCATGATGTTCACGTCCTTATGTAAGTTAATGAGATTCATAGTTTTGTCAAAACGACCCTCTCATTCTAACACATCCCGAGTAAAACCGAACGAATAGAGAGGTAATAAGGTAAAATGAGGTAATCAGTACTATATTTCATTTCGAAAGCGATCGTAGACAAAGAAAAGCTGCCGCCCTTTTAAAGGGAAGGCAGCTTTAAAAGGGCGGCAGATGAAATAGTTTAACATGTTGAGGTTCATTCTATTTATTCAATGGATCGCACGTACTCAGCGATTGCGGCAACCTCGCCTTCCTCGAATTGAGGCTTTGTCTCATATTCATGGCGTTCGATCGCGTCATCGATGGTTTCGGCACTTCCGTCGTGTAAATAAGGCGCTGTCGCAAAGACGCCAAGTAGCGTTGGAACATCAAACTGAGAAGGTGTTCTAGGATTTTGGAAGTGAGCTCTTGCATCGCCATCAGATGGTTGATCGGTTTCATTCGCTGTTCCAATATCATAAAGGAAATCGGTGTTATCTGTTGATAACTTTCCGTCTGCATTTAGAGCATTCGCACTATTGGTAAATTGCGATCCGCCATGGCATGAAAGACAGTTACCAGCACCTTCAAAAAGTTCTTTCCCGAGTTCAGCTTGATCCGTTAAGCTACCATCATCAGCTCGATAAGGGCTATCAGGAACCGGGAATGACTCTGGCTGATCCAGGTAAGCGAAGAGCGCATCATACATATGCTGTACGTCATCAGGAAGCTCTTCTCCGGCATCGTAATCAAGCATACCTCCCATTTCTCCCTGGATTGTTAAGATATAATCCGTGAAATCATCTCGACTTCCATCCCATAGGAACAAGCCGGTTTCGGTTGCTTTCACATTACTGGGCACGTTACGAGGTCCTTTCGGTGTCGTTAATGTTAACCCATTAATATCGCCATCAGCATGACAAGAGGCGCAGCTCATCCAATTGTTTCCTGTGATATCAGTCGCATAATCATCGCTATTCCCACTATAGAAAATTTGTTTTCCTTCTCTTACAAGAGGGGAGAGGGGATCCTCTTTGATTAGTGGTAGGTTATCACCAGACAGTTTCGCACGAGCATAAGCGCTATCGCCACCAGTATCGATTGTTGTGAGATCATGGCTCATCGCATTGTGAACGTAAAGCTCACTTCCATCGGGGGAGATCGCGATTCCTCTTGGGTTATCACCAGGAATTCTTCTTAATACTTGAGTCGCATTACCGCCACGCGTAAGGTCAAACACGACGAGATCCTCACTACCTGCCATAACGACGTATGCTTTTTTACCCTCTGGGTCAAATACGACATCGTATGGATTAGATACAATTAACGTTTCATTATCCACATCTAACACATTGATTTCTTCGAAAAGCTCTTTCCGTTGATCCACAAGCTCTTTATCTTCTTCTAGGTCAATGACAGAAATCGCTGGAAAGACGGTTTCTTCAAAATTGATCGGTGTATCCACATTTGTTACAAGATGAGGAACCCATGCGGTTTTGCCGTCTGGCGCTATGACAAACTGTTCTAACTTATTTGGGATTCCTTGACTCACTTTAGGATCGTTCTGATCTGGTGAATCTGCTAGTTTGATGACGGAAGCTACGGTGTCTTCATTCGTTTCAATCACACTTATTTTTCCTGACAAATAGTGAGGAACGTAAATTTTTTGCCCATCTTTTGTCATGGTGAGCGTACGAGGACGTTCGTCCACTTGAATGGTCTTTGTTGTTTTCTTTTCCTGTAAATTAATGACAGATACAGAAGAAGAGCGGTAATTTGCAACATACAATGTTGTGCCATCAGCACTTGTAACTAATCCAAATGGCTCATTCTCTGTTGGAATAGAGTCTGTCACTTTCTTTTTCTTAAGATCAATGACATCGATCTGATTGCTGTACATCGTACTAACATAGAGCGTTTTTCCATCAGGACTTAATGCGAGTTGTCTTGGTTCTTTTCCAACAGGAATTTCGTCCATTACTTCCTTCGTTGATGGATCGACAATCGAAACGGTATTGACATCTATGTTGGCAATATAAAGAACTTCGCCACTTTCATCAAGAAGCGTATTTGTACTTGCACTCGTTTGCTCCCTTATCACTTCAGGATCCTCACTGCACGCAGTGAGGATCAGAAGGAGGATAAATGAGAGTGGGAAGAAAATCTTTTTCATCATCACATACACCCTAATTTAATTTGATTTGCTAATTTCCACCGGTACTAGGACTGGGGAAATGCCGTTTTCTCCGTGACCTGCTTGAATTTGTGGAACCATGTCACCATCGGTATTTCCTGAATCATCATCCGTTTTATAGAAGTCGCCAGTATCCCAGAACTCGCTTGCCTGCATTCCTTGATCAAGGGCTGGACCATCGATGACTTGATTGTAGAAATCAGTATAGCGCTGGGTGATGATTTCACGTTCGAGATTTTCAGGAGCATTTTGATCAGATCCAGTATTATTTAGAGTTAATAAAGCGTTTCTCAAGACTGCAGATACTGCACCGGCTGTTTTCGGGCTATATGACATAGCGTCATCAGATGTATAGTACGCTTTTGCTTTGTCATTCCATAGTTCATTATCCATCGTGACGTATAGCTGTCTCGCTGCATCACGGTATTTCGCATCATCTGTTGCAAGGTATGCTGCTGTTAAGCCACGAATCGCACCAAGATTAGCCTCAAGGGTGGTGTTGATACTTGCTTTCTTTTCATTGAGGTCATAACTTTCTGCTGCAAGTCCTGAGTCCAGGATAAGCTCATTCATAATGAAGTCCGCTTGCTTCGTTATCATCTCAATCGCACGTTTTCCTTCATCTGTTCCTAAACCTTCCGCGTCTTCTCCGCTCGCATAGCCGACTGGAAGGCCATCAATCGCTCTTTGGAAAATACGGAGGGATTCAACTGTATAGCCTGCATCGAAAGTGTTCACCGTCTGTCCTTGGTCTTGACCGTTGTTTTCACTTACAAAGGTACCGGCTTCTTGATTAAAATGCATGGCGTCAATATTATGAAAGATTGCAAGCATAATATCGCGATTCACGGTATAAGCATCATTCGAATCCTCATCATTAGCTGAATCGGCATCAAGATTTGCTTCAGGTGCAGATGTAAATGGTTCTCCGTCAAATAGTGCCTGGAAAGATGGAGCCACCTGTTTGTTTTCTGAACGCTGATCGGTCATACCAAAGAATTCAGAAGTTGGCCATAGCATCGCCCATTGGTCTTCCAATAGAGAGCGTGTATCGGTTACTTCAAGGCTCTCAGCATCAGGAGCAATGCCTTCAGTGTTTTCTGTTACGCTAACTTCGTGAGGTAAGTATACAAAACCATTTGTTGGATCGTAGTTACTGATATTTGAAGATGCTACTTTATTAGTAGAATCATAGAATAAATTGTCATGGATAAAATTGATCTTATTCCAGACTTCTTCTGTTAAGATCATCCCCTGCATCCCATCAGCGGAACTTACACCAAGAGCAATATTCTCATCATCGTCATCCTTCGCTGTTTCACCTGCAAGTTCTTCATCACCATCAACTGTGTGGAACCCACCAAGAAAATCACCGGCCCATAGAGTCTGCTTCAGGAAAGTAGCGCCGTATGCAGAAGGAGTCAAGACTTTATCCATTCCATCGCGATCCCAGCGGAGAGAGTCAAAGTTCACCTGATAGTTTGGAACATACGTGCCATTCTCGCCAGATGCGTATTCCTCTGTATCCACTTGTTCAGCATAATGCGGATCGCCGCTTGAGTATTCAATCGTAGTCGGATACATATTGCGGAAAATTTCATCCTGTGGATAGCCAACTGAGTCTGCTAGAGAAAGGAATCTTTCTGAAAGCCATTCTTCAGGTTTTTGATTCGTTTCCTTTGAAGCTGTTTTTACGACTGGACCATTTATTAGGTGGAGACCAAGTCCGGATTTTTCAACCACTTCATACATCGCTTCCTCAGAATACTCATATGATTCAATTCCGGCTGTATAATCGAAGGGAGTGGGACTATCGACATTCTTAGAGTCAAGAACATCAAGATCAAGGCCCAGGCTTTCAGCAAGCGGTTCACCTGAAAGTTCAAACTCCGCATAAGCAAACATATTTCCGAATGTATCAAAATTATAATCAGCTACTTCTACATTATAAGCTGGCTTCTTTTCTTCTTCTTTCTTTGAGCTACTTGATTCTTCACTCGTAGTGGAAGAACAGCCTGCAATCAAAAGCGTTGAAGCTAATATGGAAGAAATCATCTTTTTTTTATGTATCAATTCGTGCAACCCCTTTTGGATAGTAATGATAATCATTATCACTCATTAAGTATAAGGAAACCTTCATTTTATGTAAACCCTTTATTAACAATTGATTGAAAAGTCAGTGCTGTTTTGGAAAATGCGTTGAAATATCAAAAAGCAGTGGAACGTGTTCCACTGCTTTTTGGGTATTTATTGTTTTTTTTCACTGAAATACTCTCGTATCATTCGTCTGTGGCTTCCAACCATCAGCTCTGGAAGATGGTCTGAAGAAAAATATCCCAAAGCTATACTTTCTTCTGTGTGGATGATGTCTCCAGAATACTCGGTTGTGACATAAGCCGTGGTGACGGAGTAGAATTCATCACCGTTATCTGCTTTTGTGAAAAATTCTTCTCCAGAATAGAGTTTGAAAAGAGTGAGCTTTTTGATTGTTAAACCCGTTTCTTCAAATGACTCTCTTACGGCTGTTTCTTCCGTTGATTCTCCTGGTTCCATTAATCCACCCGGTAATCCCCAACGCTTTTGTTCTTCGTTACGCTGTTGGAGAAGAATTTCTCCATTTTCGTTTAAGATTATTGCGACGGCCCCGACTAAGATCAGTGGCCGATGACCAACAATGTCACGTAATTCCTTCACATAATTCAAGCCTATCGCTCCTTTTCTTTTCCTATTATAAAGGAAGATCTCTTTTCGCAAATATCATGATGGCAAGGGCATAAAGGACCGTACCTAGTATGAAAAGGAACGTCATTGATGGCCAGATTTCAACAGAACCTCTGGCAATTTCAACTGGCCGAAATGTTGAAAAGAGAGAGAGATTCACCATCCAATCGAGTTTATCGCTCATTTTCCCGATTAAATCCATTCCATAGAAGACAATGGTGAGTAATCCAGAAAATCCAAGTGCCTGTCGCTCATCATTTAATAAGGAAGAGAATAGAAACGAGTAAGCTGAAATGGCGTAGAACAAAAGAATTCCGACGAGATTAACCTTCATAAACGTCATGGCTTCAAACGGCTTATCATCAATTAATATTTCTGTTCCAATGACTCCTGCAAGAGCGGTTGTTAATCCGATAATAAGAAGTCCTGTGAGCAGGACAAGAGCTTGAGTAAAGGCAATTTTCTTTCGTGAGTTTGGTGTTGCGAGAATGTAAGCCATTGAGCCTCGTTCAATGTGTCGAGCCATTAGCTGTGAAGCTGTCATTAAGCAAAAAATCGATAAAATGACTACATACAGCAGTCCATAATATTCCCCAGCAATAAAGTCACTTACATGCTGAAATCCACCTTCCATTCCAAATGCAGCTAGAAAGCTTTCAGGCATAGATTCCATTAATTCATTCAAACCAGGTGCATCTGCAATCGAAGGGTAGATGCCTATGATAAGAAGTAGGTAAAGTGCAGAGCCAATTGCATAGCTAGAGATGGACTTGGCATGAACTTTTAGCATCCTAGCATAGAGTGTCATATTCATGATTTCTCTGCCTCCATGTCGTAATAAGTAAGAAAGACTTCTTCAAGGTTTTGTTCATGAATATCAATGTTCCGAATCTTATAATCTCCTAAAGCAGAAATAAATTGATTGTAGTCACCTTGCACCGCTATTTCTGCGCGGTTATCTATGACTGATACGACCTCGAGGTTACTTTCTTTCACACGCTTTGCTTCCACTTCAGTAGCAAATGTAACATCAAAAAGACGACGCTGCTTTTGCTGCAGATCATGAATATTCTCGACGACAACAATTTTTCCATCTTTAATGATCGCAGCTCTGTCACACGTTCGTTCAATTTCGGAGAAGCTATGAGAAGACATAAGGAATGTAGTGCCTTTCTCTTTCTGTTCCATTACAATTTCAATGAAAATCCGCTGCATGAGCGGATCAAGACCAGAGGTTGGTTCGTCTAATATAATAACTTCAGGTTCGTGCATAAAAGCAGCTACGATCCCCACTTTTTGTTTCATTCCTTTGGACATTTTACGAATAGGAGTTTTTACATCGAATTGAAGTCTATCAATTAGCTGATCACGGTATGCGGTGTTTTTTAGATCTCTCATTCCGCCAACTAATTGAAGGAAACCAATGCCATCCATTCCATCTAGAAAGGCTATTTCACCAGGGAGGTATCCGATCTTCTTCTGGATTTTGGCAGCATCTTTCCACGTGTCCATTCCATCTATCGTTGCCGTGCCTTTTGAAGGCTTCATGAATCCCATTAAGTGACGTATCGTTGTTGATTTACCAGCACCGTTCGGGCCGAGAAACCCAAATACTTCGCCTCTAGGAATAGAGAACGTAACATCGAAAATCCCTTTTTCGTTTGGAAATTGTTTTGTTAACCCGTTTAATTCGATCATTGAGGTGTCCCCCTCAGCTAATTTTTGAACTATATTTTATTATATATTTCATTTTTATCATAAATGACTCTATCGCAATAAGCAACATTTATTGAACTCATATTTAATAAAAAGTTCAATAAATGATATACTAATGGTGGTGATGAGAATGAATGGATTTGAATTACGTAAACAACAGAAGCGTAAAGATATAATGGCGTCAGCTTTTACGTTATTTAACGAAGAAGGTATAAAAAAGGTAAAGATTAGTGACATTGCTCGTTTTGCTAATGTCTCTCAGGTCACGATTTATAATCATTTTACGAGTAAGGAAGAGCTTGTAAGAGCGGTGCTAAAAGACTATATGAACAATCAATTTAAAGCCTTTAAAGAGGTAGTTCAGCAGGAGCATTCTTTCGCTGAAGTGATTGAATTGATTATTTTTGAAAAGCATAAGGCAGTCCAAAGCCTTAATCCATCTCTTCTAGCAGAAATGTTAACGACAGATGAAGAGCTTAAGGATTACGTAGAACATTTTTATCGGACACAGACACTTCCATTGTTTGTGCAACTCTTAGAAAAGGCACGTGAACGAGGAGAAATTAATGCTTCACTTTCGATGGAGTCGATTATGCTATATCTCAATGCATTAAAGACAGAGGTGCAACGCATTCCAGCCGAAACATGGTCAGAGCGAAAGGACTTTCTCGACGATGTTCTTCAACTATTCTTTTATGGTTTAAGTGGTGGTCCAGTTTCAAGTAGGAATGAATCTGAATAATCATTCATAAACTGAAATGTGTGTAAATTTTCACAAAATTTTAATAGTTTGTTAATTTATCTAACACACACCTGTTGTATAATGAAGCCATACAGAGGGAAAGTTGGTGAATTTTGTTGAAAAAGCTGAAAAAGTTAACCTTTAAACAGCTCGTTGATCAAAATAAAGCAGAACTTCTTAAGAATGAAAAAGAACTAGCTGAAATAGAAAAACGTATTGATAATAGACACGTTTAATTCAAAGGAAACAGTCGTCATGCGACTGTTTTTTTGCATGAATTAGACTCATATTTGTTGCTTCACCCTGTGCTAAACTATAAAAAGGAGGCGATCGGATGGCGAAATTAGTAAGTGTGAATGTAGGGAAACCGATTGAGACGAACTACAAAGGGAAGACCATCTCTACAGGCATCTACAAACAACCAGTCAGTGAATCAGTTTATGTATCTAAATTACAAGTAGAAGGAGATGGGCAAGCGGATCTTGTTCATCACGGAGGATCAGAGAAAGCCATTTGTGTTTATCCTATTGAGCATTATCCTTATTGGGAAAAGAACTTAAGATGTGAACTTAAGGCTGGTGCATTTGGTGAGAATTTTACAGTAGTTGGGATGGATGAGACAGAAGCACGTATCGGTGATATTTACCGAATTGGTGGGATTCAAGTACAGGTTAGCTTACCGAGGCAGCCATGCTTTAAACTCGCGAAGAAGTTTGAAGTTGATAACATGCACTTATTTGTCATGGAAAATGGGTACAGTGGTTATTATCTACGAGTGTTAGAAGAGGGAGAAGTTAAAGCTGGGGATGAAATAACCCTTGAGAGTCGTCCAGATCATGATGTAACTGTTGCTTTAGTCAATCGCGTTACGTACAATGATCGAAATGATCGCGCTGGTCTCAAAAAGGTATTACTTGCAAAAGAACTGAATGAAAACTGGTATAACAAGCTAAGTAAACAGTTGAGCGCGCTTTAAGTTGCGCGCCATTATTTTTTAGCCATTCGATAATAAAAGACGATCAGCATAATGATCGTAACGAATGTAACGGTGTATTTAACAATCTGCATCAGTTCCATTGATTTCTCCTCAAATAAAAGCTGGAACCGAGTGGATCCAGCTTATCTGAATGTTAAACAACTTTTTCTTTTAATGCTTTCCCGGGTTTAAAAGCAGGTGTCTTTGAAGCTTGGATGAGAATTTCTTCACCAGTTTGCGGGTTTCGTCCTTTTCTGGCAGAGCGTTCCCTTACTTCAAAATTACCAAATCCCACAAGCTGCACTTTTTCCCCTTTCGCAAGTGCCTCAGCAATCGTATCCATTAACGTGTCTACCACTCTCGCAGTATCTTTCTTTGACATTTCCGATCTTTCCGCAACTGTCGTTAGAAGTTCCGCTTTATTCATTAAATTTCATCCTTTCTAAATTTGCTAGTTTCAATGCTATGGCACTATTTTCGCCAGTACATCAGTGATTTATACATCGTGAATAAAAGAATATAAAAAAGAGACTCTTAACGAATCTCCAGTGATTATAGGATATTAATAGTTGGATAGTTGTTTGTACTCTTTTTGAAGGTCCGTGAGTGTACATTGATACAGATGGTGGTCAGCGGTGGAATAGGCTCCTGCCTCAATAAGCTTCGAAATGTAGTAATTTCTACGTTGCTCTAGTGCTTTTCTGAGCTGATTGGTTTCCATGAGCACACCCTCCTTAACGATTTTTTATTCCCAGTATGTCCTGGGGCTATGCATTTTAATCAAAATTAGATGTGACAGATTGGACAAATGAAATGTAGGAATCAGAGAGCGCCTTATACATAAGTGAAGTTTTTTATAGAAATGAGATGATGAGAAATGAATGACGAGCAAATTATTTGTGCAATTGAAGCCATTCAATGGGATTACGAAGAAGCTCTTGTACCTGAATCTATTCACTATATTCAAAAAGATGACTTAGTGATGATCAAAAATGATAAATCAGCAAGCGTCTATGCGAATAAGGTTGTTCGCTTCAGTCGCCCCCTTAACGAGGTTGAAGAGGCGATAGCGTATTTTAAGGACAGTCCATTATCCTGGTGGATCCAAACAAGTTCTGAGTCTAGTGAACTTGAAAAACAGCTTATTAAATTGGGGATGAAGCACGCCGATACATACGTTGGTTTAGCAAAGGAACTAACAGAAGAACTTCCGTCATCATCAGAATATATCCATAAAGAAGTGACAACGAAAGAAGACGTTCTTGGGCATGTAGCGATCGCAGGGAAGGTCTGGGGTTATGACAATCAGGCGATGCAAGCTGCTATTAGTGAAAGAGCTTCTTATCTTCAATTCGCTGAGCGAAGAGGAGGCTATACGCTCGTTCTAGACGGTAAGTATCCAATCGGATATTCGAATTATCGCTATAGTAAGGATGGGAAAGCTCTTTATTTAAATGGAGCAGCGGTTCTGCCTGAATATAGAGGGAAAGGGATTTACAAAAACATGCTGAAGGCACGTTTATATAAAGCGAGTCAAAGAGGATGCGAGATAGCGGTGACCCAAGCGAGAGTCGGTACTTCTGAACCTATTTTACGAAAGCTGGGGTTTAGGGAGTATGCGGAGTATAAGCAATATATCCGAGAATAGAAGCGCGAACAGTAGCCAACCTTTTGTGAAGATGCTGTAAATCTCATTGTGTTTCTGTAAAAAGGTAGGATTGCGAAGAGAGAATCTGGAATACTCCAACGTGAAGGATTAACCCTTCGCCTTCTTAAACTTTCGTTAAAAAGGAGCTGTTCTGTTGTTGAAAACCTTTGTTCTAGACACCAATATTCTTTTGCATGATGCTCATTCCCTTTTTCGATTTGGTGACAATCACGTTGTGGTTCCAGCGATTGTGATTGAAGAAATCGATTCTAAGAAGCGGTTGATGAATGAGGTAGGTCGTAATGCACGAGAATTTAGCAGAATGTACAAAAAGCTGCGAGACAAAAACAAAGGCAAGCTCGATGAACCGATTCCACTTGAATCCGGTGGAACATTTCGAATTGAGTTAAATCATCGCTCTTTTGATAAACTACGAAATGAGTTTAGTGAAGATTCCAATGATAACCGCATTATTGCTGTATCGATTAATTTAAGCACGGATGATCTGGGCGAAGTTGTTCTAGTTTCAAATGATATGTTAATGATTGCAAAAGCAGATGCCTTAAAAAAATCACTTGAGTTACCAACATTTTTTCCGGAACTATATGAGAATGATCGTCTTATTGAGCACGTCGATCGTCTTCATAGAGGCTATCATGAAATTCTAGTGCCTCCTGAAGTCATTGACTGTCTTTATAAGAGCGGTGAACTCTCTATGAATATTCTGCTCGAGTATACGAACGCAGAAGTATATATTCAAGATTTTATCCTTTTAAAAGATATTTTTGGAAGTAGTCATTCTGGGATTGGAAGAGTATTGATTCGAAATCAGAAATTAATAATACAAGGCCTGAACCGAGAGAGTGAACATATTTGGGGAGTCCTACCGAAAAACGTCCAGCAGCGCATGTTAATGGAGCTGTTGATGGATAAAAGTGTTTCACTTGTTTGTGCAACTGGAAAGGCGGGAACGGGAAAAACGCTTCTTGCTCTTGCTGCAGGACTTAGTCAGACGGAAGACGAGCAGCATTATCAAAAGCTACTTGTCTCAAAGCCCGTGGTACCAGTTGGAAATGATATTGGCTTTTTACCTGGTGAGAAAGAAGAGAAGCTTAGACCGTGGATTCAACCAATCTATGATAATCTTGAATTCCTATTTGATGCCAAAGATGAAGAAGAGTTAACTAACATTTTATCTGGCTTGAGAACGTTAAAAGTTGAAGCGTTAACGTACATAAGAGGGAGGAGTATACCTCATCAATTTGTGATTATTGATGAAGTTCAAAACTTATCCCCACATGAAGTGAAAACAATCTTAACAAGAGTAGGCGAGGGAACGAAGATTGTTTTAATTGGGGATCCCGAACAGATTGATCATCCTTACCTTGATTCAGTGAACAATGGTTTAACGTATGCTGTTGAACGACTAAAGCAAGAAGATGAGGTAGGGATTGTCCACTTAACGAGTACAGAGCGAAGTAAGCTTGCTGAAATAGCGGCTCGACTTCTTTAACTAGTACGAAGGGACGATATCCTCAAAAAATAAAATGGGAAATTAGACCATATGGAACTAGACAAACCGATTGTTTTTATCAGATAATTCAGTTAAAAGAGAGGGGTGCTAAACATGAGTGATGTTAGATTAATACCATTCGAGGTTAATGCAGTCGTTCAAGAAGCAGGAATTCTTCCAGATGGGATTGAAATGATTCAAGCACCAGCGGTATGGGAAGAATCTGAAAAAGGAAAAGGACGGATCATTGCGGTAGTAGACACGGGTTGTCAAATTGATCATCCTGATCTTCAATCACGGATTATTGGAGGTAAGAACTTTACGCAAGATTTCGGTGGAGATGTAGATCGTTATGATGATAACAATGGACATGGTACGCATGTCGCCGGAACGATTGCAGCAGCGAACGGAGAAAAAGGGGTTCAAGGTGTTGCACCAGATTCTAAGCTCTTAATCGTTAAAGTACTGAATAAAGCAGGTAGCGGCTCTTATCAATCCATCATCAATGGGATTCGGTATGCCATCGATTGGAAGGGGCCGAAAGGTGAGCGTGTCAATGTGATCTCGATGTCACTCGGTGGACCATCTAACGTACCAGAACTTCACGATGTTATTAAAGATGCCGTGAAACAAAATATTTCTGTCGTTTGCGCCGCCGGTAATGAAGGTGACGATAGGGAAGACACATCTGAATTCGCTTATCCAGGCGCATATAATGAGGTAATTGAAGTAGGAGCTGCCTCTTTCCAGCGCACGCTCGCTCCATTTTCCAATACGAATAATGAGATTGACTTAATTGCACCAGGTGTAGATATTCTTTCAACTTATCCGGGTGGTGAATATGCCGTTCTTTCTGGAACCTCAATGGCTGCTCCGCACGTATCAGGGGCACTTGCCCTTCTGATGAATGTTTCTGAAAAGGAATTTAAGCGAACGCTTAGTGAAGCTGAAATTTATTCACAGCTTATCAAGAGAACCGTGCCAATCGGTTGTACAAAGCAAGCTGAAGGAAATGGCCTTCTCGCTTTAAATTTTATGAATCAGCTGGAATCGCTTTTTAAAATTTATACTACCGCGTGGGATCAAACGGAAGTAAAATCGGAAAAAGTAACGAAATAACTTCACCACTATGGTGGACCCCCTTGGCTGATTCTGAAAAAATATAGTCACTTTTATTTAAAATCGTGCTGTGGATCATGATTCGCAGTGCGATTTTTGTGTTTAGTAAATGCTTAGACGTGTTACGTTGCCCGTTAATAATGGTGATACAAGTTAAAGAAAAAATCGGCTTAAAGATGGGTGCGCATCAAGATTAATCATGATACCATGTGATCTTATTCTAGGAATGAATTGGGAAGGTGTTCACAGGGCACAGGGACAGATAAAATATTCCTGATTCTTATTAGGTACACACCCATGATAGATGCATAGGATAATTTATACATTGTGAAGGGATTGAGAAACTATGTACTATGATCCTTCTGTGCATCCTTATCATCACTATCAACGTCCGTCAACTTATAACGAGGAGAGACAGCCTGGTTACGAACCTTTGCCTCAAGTGACAAAGCAAGGTCTTACATCTAGATCTTCCAATAATGCTGGAAGTAGGGAATTCAAAGATTATGGACCGAAACCATTTGTCGCTAATATTAATGAAGCAACGAAGCAAAACGATACTTTTCGTACAGCTTTATGGACAGGTGAACATTTACAATTAACGTTAATGAGTATCGATGTTGGTGAAGACATTGGTTTGGAAATGCACCCGAACGTTGACCAATTTTTGCGAATTGAACAAGGACAGGGAAAGGTGCAAATGGGGAAACGTAAAGATTCCTTGAATTATGAACGAGAGGTTTATGATGATTATGCTGTATTTATACCAGCTGGCACTTGGCACAATCTAACAAATACTGGAGATGTTCCGATTAAGCTTTACTCGATCTATGCTCCACCTAATCATCCTTTTGGAACGGTTCATGAGACAAAAGAGGATGCTATAGCGGCGGAAGAAGGCGAGCGCAATCGAAACTCAGCTGTGTTTGGCAAAACGCCAGATGAATGGGTGAAATACACGGAATTCTTGGTAAATGAAGGGTTGGAAGATGTCGAAAGAGGCATAAATGCAACACACATTCTTCAAGAGTTTATTCTAATGGGAGTGCTGGTTGGAAAGGGTTACTCTCCTGAGAAAGCCTATGAAATAGTGGAAGATTGGGAGCGAACTGGACAGTCAAAACTTCTTCAACAAAGTAAAAACATGTAGAAAATAGCTTAAGAAAATGAACAAGATGCACTACGGTCGTAGTTTGATCAGTGTTCGAATTGCTTGACTGAAATTTTTCACCCCAGAAGAGCTTAAAAAGCATTAGCTCTTCTGGGGTGAAATCATATTTGTACTACTTGTAGGTTTAACTTCAAAAAGAGTCATCATTTTCTTTCGTGTTTTGTGTGTCATTCGTTCTATTTGCTTCTTGTATCTTTATTTTTTCAAGTTGTTCGATCATATGCTTGTAGTCTAGCTGGCTAATATTAGGGTAATGATTGATTTTTCTTTTAATGTCATCTAACTCAATAGGGAGTTTATTTCGATTGTTATTTGAAAACATAGCCGCAACGGTTCCTGTAATAACACCGATCGTTCCAATCCCGACCATCATTAATACTGCAGCAACCAGTTTGCCTGCAGCTGTTTCAGGATAGAGGTCTCCATACCCCACCGTAGTGGTAGTAACAACTGCCCACCAGAGGGCGTCACCATATGTCTCAAATTCTGGTTCAATCCATTTCATTGAAAGCGCTGAAATGAAGAGGAGTGAGATAACATAGACAAATGCACGATCAATTTTATATTTCGTTAGAAAGAGTTCAAAAACAGACGTGCGGTGATTAATGAGGGCGACTAATCGTATCACCCGTATAAAGCGGACAAGTCTTGCGGTCCGAAACAATTGATCGAGCGGAATAATAGCAATCAAATCCAGCGGATGCTGTTTGATAAAAGTCCATTTGTGATCACTTAAAAAAAGCCGTGTCGCATAATCAAGTAAGAATAAGATCCAAATAAAAAAATCGAGCGCAGCGCCTTCTGGATCGGGTAAATCAATGACGAGTGAAAAAATAAGGAGAAGGGCGAGTACAAATTCATAAATCATTCCTAGAGACTGCTTTTGCAATGGATCACCTTCTTTTGTCTATTAATCACTATTTCGCTATCAAGAAGAATCTCCCTGCAAAAAAAGAAGTCCTCCATAAAGTGGGGGACTGAAGTTAAGCTTCTTTGATAAAAGAGAAAGAACTTTAGATTGGGATGATGTCTCCATCCCATGATTTCTTGCGAATGAAGTAGGCATCTTCAATGGTTGCTTCCGCTTCACGAAAATGATCGAAGGGTTTTGTGATATCAATGTACTTAATCATGTACTGTTTATTTAATCGTTTCATGTGAATAATCCGCTCCTGCTCAAGTTGAGCGATTTCGTTAAGAAGAATTTTCCCTTCCCACACACGTAAAGGAAGCTCTCTTTTCCAAAGAGGAATGGACCCATGAAAAAGAATTTCCCCTTCATGAAGCCAGATTAAATCGTCAGCAATATCTTCCCATTCATTTAACTCATGTGTCGCGATAAGAACAAGCCTTTTTTCGGCATATCTTGATAGAAGGGAGACGACGTTTTTCCGTTCACGACTATCGAGGTAGTTTAACGGTTCATCAAGTAACAAAATAGGAGGACAGTCAAGAATGGCTTGTGCAATACCGACACGTTGTTTCATTCCTTGAGAGAGAGCTTTGATTTTCTTCCTTTTACATGTTTGAATATGGAGAGCTTCCATCGTTTGATCAACGGCATCTTGATGAAGGACCCCTTTTAATTCACACATATATCTAAGAAATCTCTTCATTCTCATTTCTTCATATAATTCGATACCTGTTGGAAGAAACCCGATGTTCTTACGAATAAAGGGGAGAGAGGTATCAACTGTTCTCCCACCATATTCAATGATCCCTCTTTGTGGCCTTATTGCTGTTGCGAGAAGTTGAAGCAAGGTAGATTTGCCAGCCCCGTTCTTACCAACTAGAATGGTGATCCCGGAACCAAGTGTTAATTCGGGAATAGCAAGTGAGAACTGTTTTCGAGTATATTTGATGTTTTGTAGTTGAATCATGGCCCAATCTCACAAATATTGAAGATGCAAACTCTTCCGATACGATAAGAAGAGCATGGCAACTCCAAGTCCAAGTATAATAAGGTAGGAGACAACAAAGAGTAGGTCTTGTTGAAGCGCTTCACCAGAAAGTTCGAAAACAGTATAAGGTAATACAAGAAAAGTGAGCGCCCATCCAGCAAGTGAGGCGATAAATCCTGCAATTACCCCTTTATGGAACATGACAAAGGCAAGCAAACCTGTTAGAAAGAGAAGCGGCGCGAACCAATGTAAAAGAAACGTAGCGGAGTTAACCATCGTATTATCTTTCACAATATATAAAGTAGATAACAGGGCCAAACCAATGTTTACGACTAAGACAACAAGCAATTTACTTAAGAGCAGCAGTGCTGGAGGGAAAGGGGTAATCGATTCGACTATCCGCATTTCTTTGTTCCAGGTTTTATAACTATAAAGCACACCAAATAATAAATATATGGGAACAACGATAGGAAATAAACTGTCTGATTCCATGCTTCCAACCGAAATCATCGTTAACATTGCAAAAATCAATACGCTAATTAGCCAGTAGGCCCAGTGATAAGAACGGAATTGATTAAGGCATTGTTTTGTTAGTGACGGCTTTGCAGGCTCAGGTTTTTCATCGAAATTAAATTCGATTTGAGAAGGTTTAAGTTCATCGAAAGAATCTTGCAACGAAAGAAGCAGCTTCTGTGTATCCTCTGAACGGGGTGACGTTGCCAGATATGACTTGATTGGCTGCTCTAGATCTTCTTCTAACTTTTCTAATTCAAGATCGATGTCTTGCATGGCTAACTTCCTCCTTTCGTTCTATTGAAGCTTTTAGTTTTTTCAAGGCGTGAAATAAGTTCGACTTTACTGTACCGAGTGGAAGTTCCAAAGCTTCTGCAATTTCTTGATACTTTAATTCCTGGTAAAACCGTAAATACACAATTTCTCTTTGCGTCTCAGAAAGCGTATCGAGCTGCTTGAGAAACTCCACGCGTGATTCTTGCCTTTCAAATAGTTCCACTACTGATGGTTCTCGGTCAGCTTGATCTGGAATGAAGTCGAGAATTTGCTTTTCTGACCTAAATCCCGCGCTTTTCCAATAATCTCGGCATTGATTTGTGGCCACCTGGTAAAGCCAGGGCTTGATCTTTTCTGGGATTTTCTTTGTTTTTAGTTGTTTAATTAATTTCAGGAAGGTTTCTTGAACAACGTCTTCGGCCTTTCTTCTATCACGTAACATCCGTTCTAGATAACCAAGAAGCGGAGCATGATAACGATGAACAAGGGCTTCGAACGCAGCCTGATTTCCACGTGCCATAGCGACAACTAGTTCCTCATCTGTCATGAACCATCCTCCTTTCTAGTCTGATGATCTTGCATCACTTCATCCCATATTTTCTGCCATTCTTCGTAAGGAATGAGAGTAGAAGGTTCTCGAAACAAGGTGAAATCTGCTGCGAATCCCGGGTCTACCCAGCGTTCGCTATATATTCGGTCTAGGACTTCTTTCACTTGCTTACTATCTCCATCAGCGATGGCTTCATTGATCATTGTGAAAATCTGGTTAGCTTTGATTTCTTCCTCACTGTAGTCTTCCAGTGGGATATCATCTTGAATCGTGATAACAAGGTCGCGGATTTGATTGGCCTTTTTTTTATCTCCATTTTCTAATTCATAAATGTACGTATAAGCACTTTGGATGGCACTTGTTACTAGCTCGCCGTCCTCATACCCATAAATCTCAGTACCGTCATGGAATAGACTCACTTGAAAGAGCAATTTCATAAGGTAAGTTTCATCCATTTGATAGAAAGTGGATTCGCTTAGGATATAGTTTTGATCAATAAAACCTTGTTGTCTCACGTAATTGGCCCAGCGAATATTCTCTACAGGAACTATAAAAAAATGACGCATAGGCTCTATTTTTTTCGTTAAATAGTGGTTGGTGAATAGAAGGCGTTTGTCCAATTCTTTCATGAGCTCAACAGCGCGATCCCGATTGTAACTGTCCGTTACGATTGACATTGGATAATAAGTAGAATCAACTTCAGTTAGATCTCCAGCATAAAGGTCTAATTTAGAAGTTTCCCCTTGAAGTTTATAGGTTCCAAAATTTGTATTACGTTCGTCGATTGTGCCATATAAGGGGAGTGCCATACCTGAAACTTCGACATTAAAAGTCGCTCTATTCAAAATCCCAATATTCGTTTGTGATTCTCCGTTCATGTCATATAAATATTGATGCCCTGGCAATGGATACCAGGCTGTTTGAGATGGCATAATCATTTGATCATTTCCAACATGGCCTGGGTAGTATTCCTGACCATTATTAGATGCCCATAGTTTGTATGGTCCTTCATATTGAACACGAATAACAGGTTCTTTAATTTCTTCAGGTAAAGTAACGGTCAGAAAATCATTCTCTTGAGTGAATGGAATTGGCTGTTGATCAATCGTGACTTGGTTAACTGAAAATGTTTGATTCAATGTGAATTTCATGAACTCCTTTGATTGAAATTCTGCTGATGGTAGAGTGAGAGATGCATCAATGAAAAGTGATTGATCTTCATGCTGAATGGATAAGTCAAACTGTTTTATTTCAAATCGCTCTGGTTGATAGAGTTCTTCTTCCTCTTTCATAAGAGTATTAGGAGAAGAAAGGGAAGGAAAAGACATGTAACTAGCTTGACCGTTTTGTTCGTCTGTTATCAATGGAGATTCTTGTTTAATCTTACTAAATTCATCAGTTCGTTCCTTCCAGAAAGAAGCATATGGAAGATACGAAATCACGACAATTCCTATACTGATCATGAGTACAACCTTCCAAAGCCACGTATATGGATGAGGTCTGCGTTTATTGAGAATGAAAATGATGAGTACAAGTAGAAAGGAAGAAACCGTTAAAACAAAAATGCGCTGTAACTGTAGTTCTTCTTTCATTAATTCAATTCCCCAGGTGCCATTAACAAGAACAGAATCGACAAATAAGTAGGTTAGATGGAACGCTTTAAGATAAAAGTGTCCGCCTTGATCAATAATAAAAATTTCCATGAATAGCGTACCAAACATCCAGGCACAGAAGGCGATTAAGTAAACAAAGCGATTTTTAATAAGTACCGATAAAAGCATGCCAAGAGTTAAACTAATGAAGAACGCTACTTCGTATTGAGTCCCATAGAAACGCAGAATTGTGAACGTTTCTTCCACCGGAATGTTATCTCTCATAGCAAAGATAAAGTAGGTTCCACTCATTAGGACCGTATATATCGTCATATAGATGAGCGCGGACATCAATTTTGCTGATATGAATACGAAATTGGACACGGGAAATGATTGGTGCCACTCAAATGATTCATTCCCAACGTCTCGTCGTATTAAATAAACGCCAATCAGAATACTTAAGCCAATAACGAGAATGAATATAAGAGAGTGCGTTGTTTCATATGTTGTTCTGTAGAGATTGCCATGTCCTCCTTCTTGATCTGCACTCATGCTAAAAAGTAACCAGATCAAATATAAGAAAGGAAGAGGTGCGAAAAACCAGTTTTTATACAAAAAAGAAAATTCAAGCTTAAACTGGATAAGCCATTTTCTCATAGACCATCACGCCCAATCAGTGCCATGTACCCTTCTTCAAGTGTAGGATCCACGGCTTCGGCAAATTCAAATGGTGCTACTGGAGATATTGCTCGACACCTTAATCCTGTTGCTTTTCGTTTTGTAAGCGTCATTTGTAATCCATTTAATTGGTCCCAGTTATTATCATAGAGGTCGAACTCCCACACAAGTCCATTTCCCTTACGTTGAAGTTCATCTGGTGTGCCTTGAAAAAGAATGCGCCCTTTATTTAGAACGATCAGCGTATCACAGCTTCCTTCAATGTCTTCTACAATATGCGTAGAAAGAATGACGGTTTTTCGGCTAGAAACATCAGCTAGTAAGTTGCGAAAGCGTAAGCGTTCTTCAGGATCAAGTCCAGCAGAAGGTTCGTCGAAGATCATCACAGCGGGTTCTCCATAAAGTGCCTGGGCAATGCCGAGACGTTGCTGCATTCCATTTGAGAATGTCTTGATTTTTTGATTCTGTTGCTTTTCTAAATTAAGGGCATGAAGCAATCGTTTTTTTTCTCGCTCATGATCATAATGGTGGTCTCGTTTCAACTTCCCAACATAGTCCAAAAATTGAGATGCAGTAAGCTGTGGATAAAGCTTGAAATGTTGAGGGAGGTAACCGATTTCTTTCCGAACACTTGAAGCTTCTCGGTTAAGTGAATAACCTTTAAGATAGATTTCTCCGGAAGAAGGCTTTGAGACCGCAGCTAGCATTCTCATAAATGTTGTTTTTCCAGCACCATTTGGACCAATTAGCCCTACCATGCCTCCTTCGATGGACAAAGTGAGGTCATGTAGAATCTTCTCTTTTTTGAACTGTTTAGTTAGATGAGATACTTCAATCAAAATGGTTCATCCTTTTACTAGTATTCTATGGCTAAGACGATTATAGTCGATAAAAGGTTTAGTTATGGAAAACAAAAATCCTCTGCACGATGCGTGCAGAGGATTGGTTTTAAAGAGGTAATACATAGAAGAGAACACAGAAGAAATGAGCAAGTGTTCCAGCTACCACGAAAAGATGCCAAACTGCATGATGGTATTTAAAAGCTCTCCAAACATAGAATACCGCTCCGATTGTGTAGAGAACACCCCCAACAATTAGAAGCATCATGCCGTTTGGATGCAAGTTCTGCGTAAGTGGGTTCCAGGCAAGAACGATCAGCCAGCCCATTAAGACGTAGAGAATGGTTGAGATAAATAGAAACTTTTTCACAAAATAAGCTTTGAATACTGTTCCAATAATTGCGAGTCCCCACACGATGCCAAATAGTGTCCAACCTAGCCAACCTTCAATCACAATAAACAAGAAGGGAGTGTAAGTACCAGCGATAAAGAAATAGATAGAAGAGTGATCAAGTATTTCGAAAAAGTCTTTTGCTTTCCCAGGTGGAAAGCTGTGAACGAGAGTAGAAGCCGTATAAAGCATCAGCATCGTTGTACCGAAAAGTGTAAAGCTTACAATATGCCAGGCTGTTCCATAGAGAGACGCAAACACAATTAAGATGACTAGAGCGGCAACGCTTATGATAGCTCCAATTCCGTGAGTAATATAATTTGCTCGCTCCTCGCCAACTGTAAACGTATGAGTTGTCATGATTCGCATCATTCCTTTAGATCAATTACTAGAAGTATACTACATGATTCCCAGAACGTCATTTCTGATCGAACCTTATTTCTTAAGGTTACGTAGTTTTTCTGCTTCTTTTAAGAGATGATAAGTGTAAAAATCTTTTTCTTCTACTTGTTCTGTGGCAGCTTCCATAACGAGAAACTCTTCCGCAATTTCTTCTCGCATTGAAGTAAGTAACTTTTCACTGTCAGAAGTAACTAATTTATTCTTTTGATCCACAGTTGGTTCGCTCCTTCAACATTAAATGATAGTCTCATTGTGCCTTAAGGAAGCGATTTTATTCTAAAATGACTTATTATATTTTCACCATTTCTTTAGTGATGGAGCGGTAAACATGATATCCACTAGTAGATACCCCAATAGTGCCTGCACCAGGGAATACGCTGTCGCCACAAAGCCACAATCCCTTTAGACCAGTACGGTGAGAAAGACTGTTGAACAAGCTATACTCATTCGTTTGTGGGAAACCTCCAACCATGCCTTTAGGTCTTTTCGTAAATCTTTCCCATGCTCGTGGTGCACCTGTCATTTGCAATTCGATTCCACTTCTTACATTAGGTATCACTCTTTCAATACCTGTGATCATTTTCTCAGTTAGCTCCTTTTTATATTGATCGTATTTCTCTTTCGTATCCCAATGGTGGAGCTCTGTATGTGTACTGACTGTTAATGTGCGAAAGCCCTCTGGCGCACGAAAGAGATCATTGGATTTTGAAAGTGACAAGAAGAGGTGATTTCCTTCGGTCATTTTTCTATTTGCCGAAAAGACCTGACTAAAGAGGGACGTATATTTAGGGATGATTTTTTCATCTAAAGCAAGATACATCGTAAAAGCTCCCCACTGAGTCATTTGACTTCGTTTTCTTAACTTAGTGGGAAGTTGTTCTTGAAGAGGTTCTGGAAGAAGTGGAACAAAGCCCTGAACAGGTAAGTTATTAATAAGGTGATCAGCTCTCCAACTCTCCCCTTTTTGATCGACAGCTACCCAACGGTTGTTTTCACGCCGAATCGATTGAATTTGCTTCCTAAGGTAAGTTCGACCACCATTCTGTTCAATATATTGCTGTAGTATTTCAGCGATGCGATACAACCCACCTTCAGAGTAATATGCCCCTTCGTGATAAATATCGAGAGCAAGAGCACCCATAAGTGCTGAGCACTCTTCACTAGTTGTTTGCATGCTATCAATTAATTGTCCATCAATAAAATGTTGGAAGTCTAGTGCATCATTAAGATTATGTTTTTTTAGAAGATCTCCCATTGTTTTCCGAAGGTAGGGAATCAGTCCGGGAGTTCCTGGTTTGAGAGATAGGAGTAGCCCTTTCCATTCTGATAGGGTGACTGGAGGTACAACAGGGAGAGGGTCAATTAACTTACGCACTTCTGCTCCGATTTTCCAAATTTCTCGATAGAAAGAAACAATTTCTTTGGAGTGTTCTGGAAACTGGATAGCGCATTCTGATAAATGGCGATTTCGATCTGCATAGTAAGGCATGACGCGATTGCCATCGTATATTCTCATAATTTCATCCAGCGAAAAAACAGGGAAGGACAAACCGAGTTCTTCGAAAATGCGATAATGTAATCCACCTTCTTCGAACCCCATCCCCATCGTCGCTCCAACAGGGAAGAGAAAATTCCCTCGCGTAAATTTTCCTGCTGATCCACCCCATTCATTCGATGCTTCAAGTATTGTTACGTTGTAGCCTTCTTTCGTTAGTAATGCTCCAGCAGTCAGTCCGCCAATGCCACCACCAATAACCACAATATCCATAATGATCCCTCCAAGATGGTCCGAGCTTGATATCCTTCTATTATAATAGGTATGATGTTGCAAATCATGTATGAGTGTGTCGAGAAGAAGCATAATGAATGAGAAATTTCCATGTTTGTACCGGGGTACTTGTCCAGCCACAAAGTTAAAAGGAACATAAGATAAATTAAAGAGTGAGGTCAGGTCCCCCCTCTGTATATACTCACTCTTTGTGACCCATTGTAGAGTCAGAATTTATTCTGACTCTTTTTTTTGGCTATGTTAGTTAATGCATGTATAATAGCCTATTGATTCGGATCAAAGCGCATGAAATGAGTGCATTCCACTTTCGGCCCTCTATCAGAGCAGTTTGCTTTCGAATCTTGTAAAGAAGGGGGAATCAACCTTGCTTGAAATTATCGAAATAGGAACAAATGAGCATGGACGAGAGCTGACGATTCGAGAGCTGATTAAGAAACTTGAAGAACATCCTCTTGATCCTGCATTTGAACAAAGTGGAAATTTTATTTTTCCTTATCAGCCAGTCCGTGATGCAAAACGATATGCTGGTTGCAGAGCATTTTTTGGCGACTTCGCGATGATATCATGCCGTTTCTTTATTGTGACGGATGAGAAGGTACTTATAGAAGAGTTGATAAAGGCAATTAAAGAAAATCAAGAACGCATTGATTATGGAAGGTTAAGAGAAGTTCAGGTGAACGGTCGAGTATCCCATTAATTATGCTATAATCAGGATATTCTGCTAGTGATTGGAGTGAATGAAATGAGTCTTGAAACACTTCAGGAACAAGTCGATGGATTGATGGATAAATACACCGAGCTTCTCCTTGGAGATACGAGCCCTGAGCTGAAGGAAAAAGTGAAGCTATGGGCGATGTACACGCATCTTTCAAAAACGATGCCTCCTCTTGCGAAACATTGGAATCAAACGTATCCTGATGCGAAGGATGCCATGAAAGAGCTAGTGACCGAAATTAAAACTATGAACGAAGAGCATCGTAAAGCCCAACAGGATAACCAGAAAGAATCAGATAAGTGAAACCAGGACTTCCCTGGTTTCTTTTTTTTTTGTGGTTATAATAATGAACGTTGTTGATTTTTAGCTCATTCGAGAGTCAACCATTTAAGCTAATATAGGTTTTTGTTTAAATTCAGAAGCTCGTCCCTTGAGAAAAGAGGTAGTTGTTAAGAAATAAAGGTTATGAAAATAGATGAGAAGAGAAGTATCCGATTTTGTGACATAGAAATATACTATTTTAAGTTCCAGTTTTTTTTTCGTGAAAAGCGGGGTATAGCATACTAAGTGAAGTAAATATTTAACAAAATTTATTACGGAGAAAATCTATCAAAAGTAGACTAATCGACAGCATATCATGGTAGAATAGCATTAAAGGCGAAATATGGCGGTATTTGATACCATATGCCGATTTTCTCCACTATATATTTTTTTAGGCGTTTTGTATGCGTTTACATGGAGGGGTTATGATGGAACAAGTAATGCGTAATTTCTTTTTATACATGGGGAAGAATAAAGTAGCTACAAAAGTAGCTAAACGGTATGGTATGCGCTTTGGAGCTAGCCGATTTGTAGCCGGTGCGTCTCTTAATAGCTCTGTAAATGCTATTAAGAAATTAAATCAAAAGGGACTTTCTGTTACAATTGATCATCTTGGTGAGTTTGTAGATAACGCAGCTGAGGCTGATGAAATGACAAACCACTGTATCGAAGCAATTGAGCGAATTGCAGCAGAAAATCTTGATTCTCAGCTTTCTCTTAAACTCACATCAATGGGATTAGACATTGATTACGATATGACGATGAAAAATATGCGCCGCATTCTTGAAGCTGCTGATCAGCACAATGTCTTTGTTACGATTGATATGGAAGATTTCGAGAGGTGCGGAAAAACAATAGAGATTTTTACGAACCTAAAGAGGGAGTATACGAACATTGGTACAGTTCTTCAGGCCTACTTATACCGCGTAGCTGAAGATGTAGAAAAGCTGAACGATCTATCTCCAAACCTTAGACTTGTTAAAGGTGCTTATAAAGAGTCACCAAAAGTCGCATTTCCTGATAAAAAGGATGTCGACGAGAATTTCAAAAAAATCATTAAAATGCACTTATTGAATGGAAATTACACAGCCATTGCGACCCATGATGATCGCATCATTGAATACACAAAGAAGCTCGTAGAGGAATACAATATCCCCCGTTCTCAATTTGAATTTCAAATGCTATATGGTATTTGTGTAGATAAACAAGATAAACTCCTTAAAGAAGGTTTCAAAATGCGTGTCTACGTACCCTATGGAAAAGACTGGTATGGATATTTTATGAGAAGACTTGCTGAGAGACCTGCAAACGTAGCTTTCGTCCTTAAAGGAATGATGAAATAGTGAAAAGCGGACGAATGTCCGCTTTAAAATAAGCTTTGTTTAAATTTATAAAATTTTGTCAAAAAAATCTGTGTGATATATTGCTAAATTTCAGAATATATTTTATAGTATAGACAGAGGAAATGATCTCGCTCTTTTTTTTGAATTAAAAATGAATGAGCATTCATTCAACAGGGGAGGTTCGCTATGACACGTAGCATTCATAAAGTAGCTGTATTAGGAGCAGGAGTAATGGGATCAGGCATTGCCGCCCACCTGGCGAATGTAGGAATTCCAAGTTTGCTATTGGATATTGCACCAAAGGAACCGAATGAAAAGGAAAAAGCCAAAGGGCTGACACTAGTTGACCGTTCTGTCAGAAATAGACTTGCGGCAGAAGCGATTGAGAAACTTAAGAAGCAAAAACCGGCACCGCTTTCTAAGAAAGATCACATTCAATTAATTGAAGCGGGAAATATGGAAGACGATATGGAGCGCTTGCAAGAAGTTGACTGGATTATTGAAGTTGTTGTCGAAAACTTGGAGATCAAGAAAAAAGTATATGAAAAAGTAGATGAATATAGACGACCTGGAACCATTGTTAGTTCGAATACTTCCGGTATTTCCGTAGAAGCAATGGCTGAAGGTAGATCAGAAGATTTTAGGAAGCACTTCCTTGGTACGCACTTTTTTAACCCACCAAGATATTTAAAGCTTCTTGAAGTAATTCCAACGAAAGACACAGATCCAGACGTTCTTTCCTATATGAAAACATTTGGTGAAGATACTCTCGGCAAAGGTGTCGTAGAAACGAAAGACACGCCAAACTTCATTGCCAATCGAATTGGAACGTATGGCCTTCTTGTCACAGTTAGAGAAATGATGAATCGCGGCTTTTCAGTGGGAGAAGTAGATTCAGTAACTGGCCCAGCAATCGGCCGTCCAAAAAGTGCAACGTTTCGAACACTTGATGTAGTTGGGCTGGATACGTTTATTCACGTAGCGAACAACGTTTTTGAACAGGTTGAAGGTGATGAGAAAGAAGTTTTCCGGATTCCTGAATTTATGCAACAGATGAAAGAAAAAGGCTGGATTGGAGCAAAGGCAGGTCAAGGCTTTTTCGTAAAACAAAAAGGAGCAAAAGGAAGCGAAATTCTAGAGTTAAATCCATCAACGCTTGAATATGAACCACGACAGAAATTAAAAACTGCTTCTGTTGAGGCAAGTAAACAAGCGAAATCAAAAGCGGATAAACTGAAAGCGCTTGCTTATGCGAATGACCGCGCAGGTGAATTAATTTGGAATATCATGAAGCCGGTTTTGCTTTACTCTGCTGAGAAAACCTATGAAATTGCTGATGATATCGACGCTGTCGATCGTGCCATGAAATGGGGCTTTGGATGGGAAATGGGTCCTTTTGAAACGTGGGATGCCCTGGGAGTTGAGAAGTCAGTGGCTCGAATGAAAGAAGAAGGTGAAACGATTCCTGAATGGGTTGATCAAATGCTTGCCTCAGGGCAAACGTCTTTCTATAAGCAGGAAGGTGCCACTCAATCTTTCTACCATAATGGTGATCAAAAAGTAGTGGAGGAAAGTAAGAAAATTATCCACCTTAAAGGATTAAAAGCGCAAAATCGTGTGATTAAGAAAAATACAGGCGCAACGCTTCTTGATCTTGGAGATGGGGTAGCGGGACTTGAATTCCATTCCCCAAACAATGCAATTGGAATGGATATTCTCCAGATGATTAATGAAGCCGTTGATGAAACGGAGAAAAACTTCGAAGGACTTGTGATTGGAAACCAGGGCAAGAACTTCTGCGTTGGTGCCAACGTCGCGTATATGTTAATGGAAGCCCAAGATGATAATTTCTTTGAAATCGAAATGGTTGCAAGGAAGTTCCAACAGTCCATGGCACGTATTCGCTACTCTCAAAAACCAGTCGTAGCAGCGCCGTTTCAGATGACGCTTGGCGGTGGGGCAGAAGTGTGTATGCCAGCAGCTTCCATTCAAGCTTCTTCAGAAACATATATGGGGCTCGTAGAAGTTGGCGTTGGCTTGATTCCTGGTGGAGGCGGAAATAAGGAACTTTATATGCGTCAGCTAGAGCAAACGCCTCCAGGAGTTAATGTTAACTTAACTGATATTGCAGCCAACGTTTTTGAAACGATTGCGATGGCGAAAGTCTCAACATCAGCACATGAAGCAATGGAGCGAGGGTTCATTCGACCTCAGGATGGTATTAGTGCAAACGCAGATCACGTTCTCCATGATGCAAAGGAAAAAGTACTTTTCCTTGCTGAACAAGGTTATCAGCCACCTGTTGCTAAAAAGATCCCAGTTGCTGGAGAAGCAGGTTATGCTGCAATGCTAATGGGAGCGAAAACGATGAAATGGAGCGGTTACCTTTCCGATCACGATTTAACGATTGCGACCAAACTTGCTCACGTCATTGCGGGCGGAAAAGTAAAAGAAGGAACATTAGTCGATGAGCAGTATCTTCTGGATCTTGAGCGTGAAGCGTTCCTCAGCCTGCTAGGAGAGCCCAAAACGCAAGCAAGAATGCAGCACATGTTAGTAAAAGGGAAGCCGCTGCGTAACTAGTATGGAGGAGGGAAGTTTGATGAGAGAAGCAGTTATTGTATCTGGAGCAAGAACACCTATAGGAAAAGCTAATCGTGGAACGCTTGCAAATATGCGTCCTGACGATCTTGGGGCGATTACCGTTGCGGAAACGCTTAAGCGGGCAGGCGGTTATGATGGTGAAATAGATGACATGATTATCGGATGTGCCATACCTGAAGCAGAACAGGGGCTAAACGTAGCAAGAATGGTCGGTGCAAGAGCGGGACTTTCTGAAACGGTTCCAGCGATTACCATTAATCGCTATTGCTCCTCTGGCTTGCAAAGTATTGCCTATGCAGCTGAGCGAATTATGCTCGGGCAATCAGGAACCATTCTAGCAGGTGGCGTAGAATCTATGAGTCTTGTACCAATGGGAGGACACGTCATTAAGCCTAACCCGACGCTTGTAGAAGAAAAACCTGAATACATTATGGGAATGGGTCACACTGCTGAAGAAGTGGCTCGTCGCTTTGAAATTAGCCGAGAAGATCAGGATGCTTTTGCGCTAAGAAGTCATCAACGTGCTGCTCAAGCAATCAAAGACGGTAAATTCCAGGATGAAATTGTCCCGGTTGAAGTGACGAAAAAGTGGATTGATGAGAATAATAAGCTACAAGAAAAGAAAATTCTATTTTCTCAGGATGAAGGGGTGCGTGCGGATACATCTCTAGACGTTCTAGGAAAACTGCGTCCGGTCTTTAATGTAAGAGGTTCTGTTACAGCAGGAAACTCTTCACAAACAAGTGACGGAGCAGCGAGCGTCCTCGTCATGGATCGTGAAAAAGCGGAGAGCGAAGGATTAGCGCCAATGGCAAAATTCCGATCGTTTGCAGTGGCAGGAGTAGCACCAGAAATCATGGGAGTTGGCCCTATCGAAGCGATTCCTAAAGCACTCCGACTTGCAGGTCTTGAGCTTTCAGATATTGGATTGTTTGAACTCAATGAAGCTTTTGCTTCTCAATCGCTGCGCGTTATTCGAAAGCTCGGTCTCGATGAAGACAAAGTGAATGTGAACGGAGGTGCCATTGCTCTTGGACATCCGCTTGGATGTACTGGAACGAAGCTAACGCTTAGTTTAATTCATGAGATGAAGCGTCGCGGAGAACAGTTTGGTGTTGTCACAATGTGTATTGGAGGCGGCATGGGTGCTGCTGGTGTGTTTGAAATTCTATAAACAATGAAAACGGAGGAATGATCTGCATGTCTAATACAATGAACAAAACAATCAAAGGTGCGAGCTTTCTAGTAGAGGACCTATCGTTTGAAGATATTTTTACACCGGAGGATTTCTCTGATGAGCATGTCATGATGGGCAAAACAACTGAAGATTTTGTATTAAAAGAAGTCGTTCCGCAGCTTGAAAAGCTTGAAAACCATGAGTTCGACATCTCACGTAAGCTGCTTGAAAAAGCAGGTGACATTGGACTTCTTGGTGCCGATGTACCTGAAGAATATGGTGGTCTAGGACTCGATAAAATTAGTTCTTCAGTTATAACAGAAAAATTCTCTCGTGCTCGTGGCTTTTCAGTTAGCTATGGTGCACATGTGGGAATTGGTTCCCTGCCAATTGTGTTCTTCGGTAATGAAGATCAAAAGAAAAAGTACCTTCCAGGTCTAGCTACTGGCGAGAAGATTGCTGCATATGCCCTAACGGAGCCAGGATCAGGGTCTGATGCCCTTGGAGCGAAAACGACAGCGAAACTTAACGACGAAGGAACGCATTACATTTTAAATGGTGAAAAGCAATGGATTACTAACTCTGCTTTTGCAGATGTATTCATTGTGTATGCGAAAATTGACGGTGAAAAGTTTACTGCTTTTATCGTGGAGCGTGATTCTAAAGGACTATCTACAGGTCCAGAAGAAAAGAAAATGGGAATTAAAGCTTCTTCTACAAGAACATTGATTCTTGATGATGTTATGGTGCCTAAGGAAAATCTTCTTGGTGAAGCAGGAAAAGGTCATGTGATTGCATTTAACATCCTTAACGTGGGTAGATATAAACTTGCAGTAGGTACAATCGGTGCCATGAAGCGTGGGATCGAACTTGCAGCTAAATATGCTAACGAGCGTAAACAATTCAACACGCCAATTGCAAAATTCTCTCTTATTCAAGAGAAATTAGCAAATATGGCAGTGGCTACTTACGCTACTGAAAGCTCAACATACCGTACAGGTGGGCTTTTCGAGCAAAAGCTAGGAAAACTTTCTGATGAGGAACAGAAAAACGGGGCTAAAGTAGCTGAAGCAATCGCTGAATATGCAGTGGAGTGTTCTTTAAACAAAGTTTTTGCTTCTGAATCACTTGATTATGTTGCTGATGAAGCGTTACAAATCCACGGTGGCTATGGCTTCATGTCGGAATACGAAGTTGAGAAGATGTATCGTGACTCTCGAATAAACCGTATTTTTGAAGGAACGAATGAAATTAACCGCCTTCTTGTGCCTGGAACGCTCATTCGCAAAACAATGAAAGGTGAATTACCACTACTTGAAAAAGCAACAGCTCTTCAAGAAGAACTCATGATGCTTACACCTCAAGAAATTGGGGATGCGCCACTTGAACAAGAAAAGCACCTTGTTGCGATGGCGAAGAAAATCATGCTAATGGCTGCTGGAACAGCAGTGCAGAAGTATGGCAAAGCGCTTGATAAAGAGCAAGAAGTTTTATCAAACATTGCAGACATCGTAAGTGAAATCTACTCAATGGAATCAGCTGTCCTACGCACTGAAAAAGCGATCAACAAAACGAGTGCAGAAAAGCAGAACCAAAAGCTTCTTCTTACACAAGTTTTCTGTCAGGAAGCGTTCAATCGCATTGAAGCGCATGCGAAAGAAACATTGGTTGCTGTTGAAACTGGCGATTCTCTACGAATGATGATTTCTGCTCTTCGTAAACTTTCGCGCTACACACCAATTAACGTCATTGCCAAGAAACGCGAAATTGCTGCTACCGTTCTTGAGCAACAACGCTTTACTGTTTAATTGTCTAAGGTTTTGTAATTCAATGATTTAAAATCACTTCCAAACCAAATTTTCTTTTTATCCCTCCATCAATGGGGGGATTTTTTTCTCCTTATTAGGAAATATAAAGAGTGGATTTATTAAAGGATTTTACTTTTTCATGCCGAAAGCTACTTTTAGAGAGGCGTCTGTATTTGTCCTCATCCTGTCATGTGGTAAACTATCCATAGAATCACATGATGTCTTTAAGGAGGAACAGATTTGCCCATTACATTTTATGCCTATCCTAAATGCGGGACATGCCGTAAAGCCAAAAAATGGTTCGAGCAAAACGATATTGAAGTAAATGAAGTACACATCGTCGAAAATCCGCCCTCAAAAGATGAGTTAGCTGACCTGCTTAATCATAGCGGCTTACCAATTAAGAAATTCTTTAATACGAGTGGGCAGAAATATCGAGAGCTTGGATTAAAAGATAAGGTCGCTACATCGACTCAAGACGAATTGCTTGAAATCCTTGTTTCTGATGGGATGTTAATCAAACGTCCAATCGTAACTGACGGAGAAAAAGTTACTGTTGGGTTTAAAGAGGATGTATTTGAGGAAACATGGAAACGATAAAATAGTTGCTTAATTAATAATAACTATTATACGATAGTTATTGTAAATAATATTGACTACTAACCTTTATTAAGAGGAATTATTTCAGGGAGGAATTACTAATGAACTTACCAAAAGATTTTCGCTACTCAGAAGAACACGAATGGGTGCAAGTACAAGAAGACGGAAACATCCGCATCGGTATTACAGACTTCGCACAATCAGAACTTGGAGATATCGTTTTTGTTGAGCTTCCAGAAGAAGGCGACACGATTGAATCTGACGAGCCGTTCGGTAGCGTGGAATCTGTAAAAACTGTTTCTGAGCTATACGCACCAATCTCAGGCAAAGTTCTTTCTGTCAATGAGGATTTAGAAGACAGCCCTGAATTCGTTAATGATTCACCATACGAAAAAGCATGGATGGTTGTTGTAGAACCTTCTGAGCCTTCTCAAGTAGAAGAACTAATGACAGCTGAAGCATACGAAAAAATGGTAAGCGAAGACGAATAAATCAGTCATCCATTTTATAGCTCTCCATTGCTAGTCGAATTATGAGCGTAAAAGTCCACTCATCATCGTAAACTCTTATTAATGAATGTGTTTCCTAATTTCAGTCATAGAATGAATCAATGATGGCTTTACGGAATGACACAATAAAGAGGGGATGATACCAATGATTGAGACACCTCGCCCAATGCAAAGAATCGACGTTACTCGAAAGGTATATGGTAAATTTGATCAACAAGCGATGAACTTGTTTATGGACAAGGAAAGAATTGGCCGTATCTTATTCTCAGATCAAGGAAATCAATATGAGTTTCTTGAAGGATTTGAGATGGAGCAGAACAAAATTTATCATTACGAACAAGTAATCGAGCAAAATGGAAGGTATGTAGAAGACTGCGACCTCGGCTGGTGTTAATAAGAAAAGCGAATACGCTCGTCAAGGCCCGACAAGCACTGGAACCTTATGATTCGAACACGCCCTTTGTGTTCAAATCATAAGGTGAAGTGATCGAGGGGCTGAGCGTAGTAGCTGGATAAGAAAAGCGAATACGCTCGTCAAGGCCCGACAAGCACTGGAACCTTATGATTCGAACACGCCCTTTGTGTTCAAATCATAAGGTGAAGTGATCGAGGGGCTGAGCGTAGTAGCTGGACAAGAAAAGCGAATACGCTCGTCAAGGGCCGACAAGCATTTCTCTTCTAACGCCAACGACTTTATTACTGCATAAAAAACCGGCCATTTGGCCGGTCTTTTTTATGCTTTGTTTTTGCGAATATATTTAATCGTTGTGATTAGACCGTCAGCTGATGGTCGTCCAAATGGGCTCGACTGTAAATATTGTGCCATTAATTTGCCGTTCTCATCGATAAGAAAGATGGCAGGCTCTCCATGCTCACCGTGATCTTCATAAGGGTCATCTTCTCGATGCATCATAACGCCATAGGAATCAATTGCCGCATTCTCTTTGTCACTTAGCACTGGAAACTCGAGGTTATGCTTTTCTTTCATTCTTCTAAGAGATTCTAAGCTATCTTTTGCAATTGCAATTGGATGGACGTCTAACTTTCTAAAAGCACCTAGATGCTCTTGAAGCTCTTCTAATTGCTCATTACATACAGGGCACCATTCTCCTCTGAAAAATACGAGCATATGCCAACGGTTGTCTTCCTTTTGGTGCTGTTCAAATTGAAACAGTTCACCTTCAGTATTAATTAACGAAAAGGATGGTACTTCCTGTCCAAGGTTTAACTTTGCCATTATGACCACTCCAATCTTTAATCTTATTGATTTATTTCCACCAGTTGAGCATGATAAAACATAATTGTGTGGTTTAGTGTGTGTAGGGTTAAGGGAAAATAGGTACTGGAAAAGAAAATGACCTATGGAGGGAATTACTATGGCTTTGTCGAAACAAGAATTACAGCATTTTAAAAAACAATTATTAGATCAAAAGAAAGATCTTTTAGATGGTGGTGCAAGTCACCGAGATGAAAATGCCGCACTATCTGAGGAAACGGGAGAATTAACATCGTACGACAATCATTTCGCTGATATGGCTTCTGAATTGGACCAACGCGAGAAAGATATTACATTAGAAGATGCAGCTAGAGAACGACTAAGCTTAATTAATACAGCACTTGATCGTATTCGAGAAGGTAATTACGGAATATGTGTGGATACTGGTGAAGAAATTGATAAAGAACGTCTTGAAGCCATTCCTTATGCGATACGTACCAAAGAAGCACAAGATCAATTGGAAGTGGCCAAAGACAGTAATAGACCGGATGATGAGGCTACATTTGAAACGTCAGGCAATAGAGTCGATGATCGCCTCCGCACAGTGGATGATCTTCAGAATGAACACGGTAATTCAACCTCTGAAACATATTTAGAAGAGGACGATCCTGATCAAGACAATGATTAACAAAGCTTTCATTCATCTGGCTCAATGAGTAGCTGTTGTATCTAACACTTCAAATGGAATAAATTAAATCATATGCCTTGAAACGAAATGCTTCAACTACCATATGCTATAGTAAATGAATTGATACGACAGCTTGAAATGGAGCGTTGTGCCATGACTGATAAAGTAATTATTGTAGAAGGAAAAACAGATAAAGAACAGTTAATGAGAGTGTTAGATGAGCAAGTGGAGATTATCTGCACTTATGGAACGATTAGTTTTGACAGGCTAGAAGAACTTAGTGAAGAGCTTGAGGAGAAAGATGTATATGTTCTTGTAGATGCTGATGATGCTGGAGAGAAATTAAGACGGCAGCTGACACAGGAAATTCCACATGCCGAACACCTCTACATTACAATGCTTCATCGTGAAGTAGCAGAAACACCTCTAAATTATTTAAATAGGATTTTAAGGGCGGCGAAATTTAAAGTAGTGACCGTCTAATAATCAAGAAATGAGCGAAAAGGAAGCTTAACGAAGCTTCCTTTTCGCTCTTACATAGAATGGGGTATTAACATGCAAGACATAACCGATGAATCCGTGGTTAGTGAACTTTTACAAAAGGAAGGCACAGTTTTTTTCTTTTACACGCCTTTTTGTCAGACGTGTAAAATAGCAGAGCGAATGTTACAAATTGTTTCGAGCTCTAAAGGGGTTGAATCACATATCTACTCATGTAATTTAAATTATTTTCCGTGGGTAGCGGAAGCACTTAAAATACAAAGTGTTCCTGCATTAACAGTTATTAGGGATAATGGCGGAAATAACACCCTTTTTGCCTTCGAATCAGTCGTAACTGTGGATGCATTTCTTAGTGAACACAAATTCGTTTGATGAAATTTGACCAATTTATCGTTATTTTCTACTTTTAGAAAATCGCTTCAAGACGGGCTTGAACGAATACGCAATTCGCTGAAAATTAAGCAAGATTAATAATGATAAATTAATATAACAGGAAGTAAAGAAACAGTAACATTGTCATAAAATTGTATTTTCGTTCATGCTGATTGAATGGTATAACTGAATAGAGTCACCTTTCCGATGTTTGATACGAATGGTGACGCATTTTATTTTAAGTACTAATTTAGAATTCTCAAACTAAAAACATCTAAGAATCCAACCCGAAAAGCAATCAATTAGAAATTGACTGCAAGATGAGAGGTGTATAACATGACAACCATTTCAATCAGCACAATGGGAAATTTCGCAAATCATAAAGAAAATAAAAAAGATAGCATTACATTAGAAGATAAAATTGAGAGTATACAAAATGGAAACCAGTTATTAAGAAACCAGCTATTAGAAGATTACCAACCGTTTATTAAGAAAATCACGTCCAAAGTTTGTAATCGTTATATCAATCATTCGATGGATGAGTTCAGTATTGGACTTTCAGCTTTTAACGAAGCCATGGATCAGTTTCGAAAAGGCCAGGGAAGTAGGTTTTTAACCTTTGCCGACATGGTGATTAGAAGAAGAGTCATCGACCATATCCGTAAAGAAGCGAGACAAAATAAGTATATTTATCTTGAGCCTGAGGAACTTGATGAGGAAGGCCGACTAGAAGATAGTTTTGCAGAACAGAAAGCTGCACTTGATGTATACGAAATGGACAGACAGCGTGAAGTGAGAATGTATGAAATTGAGGAATATGAACAATTGTTAAAGAAATTTAGCATTACGTTTAAAGTTCTGAGCAAAAACTGTCCTAAACATATTGATGCAAGAGAAAATGCAAAGATGATTGCGCAATTGATTGCTCAAGATGACATTCTTTCAAGTTATTTGCTAGAAAAAAAGCAGCTCCCTATAAAAGATTTGCTAGCGCTCGTTACATGCAGTCGAAAAACGATTGAACGTAATCGAAAGTATATAATAGCAGTTGCGTTAATTCATCTGGGTGGATTTAATGCGCTGAAATCTTATATACAGTAGTTGAATTAAGGGGGCCAGGGGATGAAAAATGGGGTCATTATGGACATTCGTGGACGTAAAGCGGTTGTATTAACACCCGATGGGGAGTTTACTACGATCAATTTGAAGCGAAATCATACGTTAACAATCGGCTCTGAAATTAAACTTACACCAAAACCATTAAACAAGAAAAAAGGTTATTTTACCCCCTCTATGCCCACCCTGGCCGGTATGGCAGCAATTTTGTTATTAGTTGTAATCGTGACAGGTGTGATTCCTGTTAGACAAAATGACGCAGTTGCGGCCTATGTAAGCTTTGATATCAATCCAAGTATTGAGGTTGGAGTGAACTCTGACCTTGAAGTTGTTCAATATCAAGCGTGGAATTCGGACGGTGAAGGGTTAAACTTAGATCAAGAGGTAACGAACATGCCTCTAAGCGAATTTGGAGGGCTTCTAGTCTCGAAACTCGACAAAGAGGGGTATCTAACAGAAGATAGAAAACTGCTTATTGTCGCCTCAAATGTAGAGAAGAAAGAGCGTTATCAGGCGATCAAGGGTCAGCTCGAGAATACGATTCAAGGAATTGAACAGAATGAAGCATTAGTAAATCAAGCAGTTGCTATTACAACCATACTTGATGCTGACTATAGTACTCGTGCAAAAGCTATAGAAAATGGGATAACACCAGGAAAATATATGACATATCTTGCTGCTGTTGATCGGGGAGCTACGTTATCAATAGAGGAAGTACGGAATTTGTCTGTCAAAAACATGGATGAATTACAGTCCGAAAGCATGACGGCAGTGGAAGCAAAGTCGAAAGATAGCTCTTTGGAGCTAGAAGATTCTGTCGTCCAGTTGAACGATAAGACGGTACCTAATCAGAATCAAGAAGACAGTGATTTAGTTCTTCAGGAGCCTGAGCAAAGCTCTTCTGATAAGGTTGAAAAGGTGGAGAAAGAACAAAAGGACACGCCTTCAGAACCAGAAACCAGCCCGTCAAATCAAACTGAAGCATCTAAAGATAACAACAAAGTGCAAAAAGATAAAATAGGGAAAAACGAAGAAAAATCTAAGTCTAAAATAGCTAAAGAACAAGACAAAGAAAAGAAGAAAGCTGAAAAAGCAAACGAGAAAATAGAGAAATCTCAGGAGAAATCGGATAAAAAAATAGAAAAAGCTCAAGAAAAAGAGGATAAAAACGACGAAAAGAAAGACAAGAAGCAGGAAAAAGACAAGAAAGACAAGAGAAAAAGATAAAAAAGATAAAAAAGATAAAAAAGACAAATAACGCAACATGCTATTATTTATTTTATTTTCATTATTTTAAAGCCAGAGGGATCCCTCTGGCTTTTTTTATGATGTGATTATTTTGATGTCATGATGTCGGGCAATGCCTTTGCGATATCAAGAAATGATGATTTGTCATCGAACACATGCACTATTTGATGATCTTGATTAAGTAATACAGTTGTAGGCACACCTGTACAACCAAATTTATCGTAAGTTTCCCGTCCATTGTCTTGTAAAACTAGGAAAGGAAGATTGTTTTTGATCGCGAAATCTTTACCGGCTTCTTCTGACCGTTCACGACCTGTCACGTTAATTGTTAAGAATGCTAATGTATCAGCATCTGCATGCTGGTAGAACTGTTCTTTCATCGGTAAATCTTTCATACAATCGGGGCACCAGGAAGCCCAGAATGTAATCATAACTGGTTTCCCCCTGAAGTCCGTTAAGCTGATGATTTCTCCGCTTTGTACTTCTTCTAACGCAAAGGACGGCGCTTGCACTATCAATCACCTCTTCAAAATTATTCTAAGGCTACTTTATCAAAAATTCGATTCTAATCAAACTTAATACACTGTAGGCTCTGTTTCACGATAATTTGGATTAACATAGGCATTCTTTAGGAAAGTGAAAAGAATGATAATTCCGAAAAAGTGTTTGACACTAATGCACCACCTTGCTAAAATAAACTCAATTAAATAAAAACAAAATATTCTTACTTATCTAGAGAGGCGGAGGGACTGGCCCTATGAAGCCCGGCAACCGTCAAACCAATTGTGGTTTGAAAAGGTGCCAAATCCTGCAGGAGAAATCCTGAAAGATAAGCGGAGCTGATGAATAAATCAAGCCTCTCTGTCTTTCAGAGAGGCTTTTTATATTGAAGCGACGTTTTCTTATAGCATTGGTTCTAGATTTTCGGCTCATTATTATAGCCTTAATGAATAAAGACGGATTGCTCGAAAGGAGTGATAGGGGTTTGGAAAGAGAGACGAGATACGAAGCTCAGAACGTATTGATTGGCTCGTTCACACTTGAGTCTGGCGAGACGCTACATGAAGTAGAACTCGCTTATGAACGCGTTGGACCAGAAGACGCTCCCGTTATTCTTGTCTGTCATGCATTAACAGGAAATCAATATACAATTGGTGATTCTGAGCCTGGCTGGTGGAAAGGATTAATTGGAAAGGATGGCTATATCGATACTTCCGAATTTCAAGTTATAACGTTTAACGTTCTTGGAGGATGTAACGGTTCTACAGGACCGCTATCGATTAATCCAGTCACCAGAGAACGGTATAAAGCGGACTTCCCGTTTGTTTCAGTGAGAGATATGGTGCACTCACAGAAAAAGGCACTTGAAGTGTTAGGTATCGATCACCTTCATGCTGTGATTGGTGGATCTCTTGGAGGAATGCAGGTTCTTGAATGGGGTGCACTTTACCCAGATGGAATGGAGCATCTGATTCCACTTGCGGTCACTCCAAGCTTAAATACGTATGGAATAGCTTATAACGCGATATCTAGATTTGCTATTACAAATGATCCTGATTGGAAGGATGGATACTACGATCCTCATCACCAGCCAACATCGGGGCTTGCAACTGCAAGAATGATCGGTATGATCTCTTATCGGACAGATGAAATGTTTCAAAAAAAATTCGGTCGAGCGGCGATCGAAACTTCAGAAGAAAATCATAAAGAAGCACAGTACGAAGTGGAATCTTATTTACACTATCAAGGAAATAAGCTTGTAAGCCGATTTGATGCAAATAGCTATTTGTATTTATTACGGGCAATGGACACACATGATATTAGTAAAGGACGAGGTAATCTTACATCCATTATCAAGAACATTAAAGCAAGCATTCTTGCTATTGGTTTTAAAGGGGATTTAATCTATCCTCCAGAAGATTTAGAAAAATTGTTTGCTCAAGCTCATTCTTCTCCGTTTTATCTAATCAACACGAAATTTGGTCATGATGGTTTTCTCGTTGAGTTTGATAAATGGGGACCGCTTATAAAGGAACAAGTAACATTAACTAAAAATATCGAAGGAGTGAAGTAAAATGGCAGAGAAAAAATATAATTTGGAGACAATTGGAATTCATGGAGGTTTACAAGCTGATCCAGCTACAGGCGCAAGGGCTCTACCGATTTATCAATCGAATGCTTATCGATTTAATAATACTGATCACGCAGCCGATTTATTTGCCTTAAAGGAAGAAGGGTTTATCTATTCGCGCATCGGCAACCCTACAGTCGGTACACTTGAAGAACGTATTGCTCAACTAGAAGGTGGTGTTGGAGCTCTTGCTCTTGCAAGTGGCATGGCTGCCATTACAACTGCCATTCTAAATGTAGCCAATAGCGGAGACGAAATTGTTTCTGCTTCGACTTTATACGGTGGAACGTATAACCTCTTTTCTGCTACACTTCCGAAATACGGAATAAAGACCAATTTTGTTGATCCTGAAGATCTGGAATCATTTAAATCAGCCATTACTCCAAATACGAAAGCTATTTTTGCAGAAACGATTGGTAACCCGGGTCTTCATGTATTAGATATTGAAAAAGTAGCAGATATTGCACATGAAGCTGGAATCCCACTTATTATAGACAATACATTTGCTACTCCATATCTTTGTAGACCAATTGAGCATGGGGCAGATATCGTCGTTCATTCCGCCACAAAATGGCTTGGCGGAAACGGGTCCACAATGGGAGGAATTATTGTCGATGGTGGCAAGTTTGATTGGAATTCACCTAAGTTCCCAGGCTTCACAGAACCCGATCACACATACCATGGCATAGTATTCGCAGAAGCACTACCTGAAGCTGCGTATATCGTGAAAGCAAGGGTACAGCTCTTAAGAGATACAGGTGCTGCGCTTAGTCCATTTAACGCTTTTCAAATTGCCCTAGGTGTAGAAACACTCCATGTTCGTATGAAAGAGCACGTTGCAAATACTCGAAAAATCGTTTCTTATTTAAAAGGTCATCCGGCAGTTGAGTGGGTGAGCTATCCTGAAGATGAGGATCATGTATCGAATCAATTGGTGCCAAAGTATCTACCTAAAGGCGCTGGAGCTGTCGTCGTATTCGGAATAAAGGGAGGACGCGAAACCGGAGCAGGAATCATTAATTCCGTTGAACTTTGGTCTCATGTAGCGAACGTGGGAGACGCGAAAAGTTTAATTATTCATCCTGCCAGCACAACCCACCAGCAGCTAAGTGCGGAAGAGCTAACAGCTTCCGGCGTGCGAGATGACCTCATTCGTTTATCTGTTGGAATTGAACATATTGATGATTTAATCGCTGACCTGGATCAGGCCATTGCAAAAGCCAAAGTTGAAGCTAACGTATAATTCAGCACTAAAGCTCTCTTCCATTTGAAGAGAGCTTTTTTAGTTTAGTGGTTTCTTATTTAATTAAGTCCAATATTGAATGAAAGACTAAGATGACTGGCCCTCAAAGCTCATCATATATACACATGACAACTGTAAATAAACATAAAGAAAGAATGGTTACTTTTTTGGTCATGTAATGGCCAATTACGAAAGAGGGATAAGTCGTTTGGTCGTTCCCAGTTGAATCTTTTTCTTTTCAATAAGTAAATCGAGTCGTAATTTTCTTCCATGCTTTTTCATTAAAACGAGAGTTTCGCTATGATGCTACTCATTGAGATAGGTTTGTTGTTTAATTCAGCTCGTATCAAATTGGCTAAAATAATTAGAACAATCCAGGTTTATACTTGAAAGAGTTATAGCTCAATATAGAAATTCTCACAGAAGATAGCACTGCGGATGGCGTTGGCAGGTGTAAAGTATATAAGATAGATTTACAAATGTTTAAGAATAGTTTAAAGATCAGGAGAGTGCTTGGCCAAGAAAAGGTACAGATGCATCCAGATCTTTCTTTTAAATTTCCTTGTCATAAAACAACCAAAACTGTAAGCGTTTTATTAAATTTATAATTAAAAAATTTCGTGTGATTAAATCTCACGCACACCAACGTTGTAAGCGTTTCCAAATAGATTGATATATCTAAATTATCAAAAAACTTCTATTTTAGGTGTTGACCTTAAGTCCAAACCGGCGTAATATAATCCTCAATTAAACAAAGTATTCAAATAACTCAAACACACAATTAGGACCCCGGATTACGTTGGTCCTATCATTAGACACTAACGCTTTACTGCGTCTACTTAACAAACAGAAAGGAGTGAACAAGGTGAGTGAACAGTGGATCTACCTTAACGGAGAATTTGTGAAGAAAGAAGATGCCAAAGTATCTGTATACGATCATGGTTTTCTCTATGGCGATGGGGTGTTCGAAGGAATTCGCATGTATGACGGAAATGTCTTTCGATTAGAACATCATTTACAACGGCTTTATGATTCAGCTCATTCAATTATGCTTAAAATAACGCACACTATGGAGGAAATGACCGCCATTATTGTGGAAACGCTGAAGAAAAACAACCTTCAGGATGCCTATATCCGCATTGTTGTATCACGCGGAGTTGGGAACCTGGGACTTGATCCTTTCACTTGTAAGGAACCTCAAGTGATCGTTATTGCAGAATCACTAGCCTTGTTCCCTAAGCGATTATATGAAACAGGAATTGATATTGTAACGGTAGCAAGTAGAAGAAACCGATCGGATGTCTTAAGTCCGAAGGTTAAATCGCTCAACTATTTAAATAACATTCTTGTAAAAATCGAAGCGAATTTAGCTGGTGTCAGCGAAGCTCTAATGTTAAATGATCAGGGATATGTCGCTGAAGGATCAGCTGATAATATATTCATCGTAAAAGGCAATGTGATCAAAACACCGCCTGGGTATGTTGGTGCATTAGAAGGAATTACGCGAAATGCCATTATGGAATTAGCAAGACAAAAGGGATATGACATGAGAGAAGAAACTTTCACACGTCATGATGTCTATGTTGCAGATGAAGTGTTCCTAACTGGAACAGCTGCTGAAGTTATTGCGGTCGTAAAAGTAGATGGTCGAGAAATTGGTGAAGCAAAGCCGGGTAAGACGACGAACGAGTTGCTTGAAGCATTTCGAGATATCGTCACTGTCGATGGTGTCAGTGTTTACCCTTCAAAACGAGACGTTCAAGCAGGATAATCCTTACAAAAATAAATATCAATAATCGATGACGAGGCAAAAGAAACAGGAATTGGTATTAACCAGAGAACCGGTAGTGGTGGAAGCCGGTATTACCCCCTGTATCGACATCCCCTCCGAGTGCTGATCTGAATCAAGTAACATAGGATCAGCCAAGTGTTCTAAAAACACTTGTTATCAAAAAGAGCAGTTTGCTCATGAGGCGGCATCTTTTTGTCGCAAAGTAGGGTGGTACCGTGAAGTCTTTTCGCCCCTATGGACCGTAAAAAAGCGGCGTAGGGATGAGAAGGCTTTTTTTTATTAGTAATAAACAGTGAAATACGCAAACCCGTTATCAAACGGAGGCGTGCAACACAATAAAGCATTGGAGGGTATGAATATGCGGGCGAAGGCTAAACCAGAAGCCGAAGCGGTAACAGCGGAAATGACCGGGGCAGACGTATTGATTGACTCTTTAAAAAAAGAAAATGTTGAAGTTCTCTTCGGATATCCGGGAGGAGCAGTTCTTCCGATCTATGATGCACTTTATCGATCGCCAATTAAACACATTCTCTCAAAGCATGAACAAGGTTCCATTCATGCGGCTGAAGGATATGCGAGGGTTAGTGGGAAGCCAGGTGTAGTTATTGCAACATCAGGTCCAGGAGCGACAAACCTCGTAACGGGGATTACAGATGCCATGATGGATTCATTACCACTGGTTATCTTCACTGGGCAGGTTGCAAGTACGGTGATTGGTACAGATGCCTTTCAAGAAGCAGATATTATGGGAATTACAGCACCAATTACAAAACATAATTATCAGGTGCGTGACGTTCAGGATCTACCAAGAATTATTAAAGAAGCGTTTCATATTGCAACAACAGGACGTCCCGGTCCAGTTCTAGTTGATATCCCTAAGGATGTGGCGAACAAAACCATTTCACCCGGCTATGATTCTACTATTCATTTGCCTGGCTATCAGCCAACTTTCTCACCAAATATTTTGCAGATCAAGAAGCTCGCAGATGCGGTTGGTGCAGCAAAGAAACCGGTGATTTTAGCTGGGGCTGGTGTCCTCCATGCGAATGCAGGAAAAGAACTCGTCGCTTTTTCTGAGAAGCATCGCATTCCAGTCATCAATACATTACTTGGATTAGGAAGCTATCCTGGCAATCATCCCTTATTCCTTGGAATGGGAGGAATGCACGGAACGTACACAGCGAATATGGCTCTTTATGAATGTGACTTGTTAATTAGCATTGGTGCACGGTTTGATGATCGATTAACAGGTAACCTTGACCATTTTGCCATTCATGCAACGGTTGCTCACATCGACGTTGATCCTGCAGAAATTGGGAAAAACGTTCCTACTCAGATTCCAATCGTATCTGATGCAAGAGAGGCATTGAAGAAGCTTCTAGATATTGATTCACCAGTTCCAGATACGGAGGATTGGCGTAAGGAGCTAACTCAAAATAGTGAAGATTTCCCACTTTGGAAGAAAACATCTTCAACTGAATTTCTTCCACAGCGAGTAGTTGAACTCGTGCATGAATACACGAAGGGAGACGCTATTGTTACGACGGACGTTGGTCAACATCAAATGTGGGCGGCTCAGTACTACGCATTTGCAGATGCGAACCGATGGGTAACATCTGGTGGACTTGGCACGATGGGCTTTGGTTTCCCTTCCGCGATTGGAGCACAGCTCGCATTCCCAGAACAAACGGTTGTCGCTCTTACAGGCGACGGAGGATTTCAGATGACATTACAGGAGCTATCGAGCCTGCAAGAGTTAAACCTTCCTGTGAAAGTAGTCATCATGAATAATCAGACGCTTGGAATGGTGAGGCAGTGGCAAGAAGCTTTCTATGAAGAACGCTATTCTCAATCCCTTATACCTGTACAGCCAGATTTTGTGAAGCTTGGTGAAGCTTACGGTATCCAATCTTTTAAAGTAACCAATGAAGAAGAAGCAAAAGTTGTTTTTGAAGAAGCCTTTTCTCACCGAGATCCAGTTTTGATCGACTGTAGAGTAGCTGGAAAGGAAAATGTATATCCAATGATTGCGCCTGGTAAAGGGCTTCATCAGATGATTGGGGTGAAACCATGAAACGAATCGTAACTGCAACAGTGATTAACCAAAGTGGTGTTTTAAACCGTATTACGGGGTTAATGACTAAGCGGCAATTTAACATTGAAAGCATAACGGTTGGTCATACCGAGACAGAAGGGGTATCCAAAATGACCTTTGTTGTAAACGTCGACGGCGATGCGAAGATTGAGCAGCTGATCAAACAACTCAATAAGCAGATCGATGTTTTGAAAGTAACTGATATAACGGATCAAGCTATCGTTGTCCGTGAATTAGCGTTAATTAAGGTTATAAGTAATGCCCAAATTAGAAGTGAGATTTCAGGAATTATTGAGCCGTTTAGGGCTTCTATCATCGATGTCAGTCGAGAAAGCATTACCGTACAAGTAACGGGTAACTCCGACAAAATTGAAGCGATTCTAGACCTTCTCAGGCCATATGGCATTAAGGAAATGGTTCGAACAGGTATAACGGCTTTCCCAAGAGGAAGTCAAAAGTCAGTAACAGATTTGAAGCAGTATTCCATTTTAAATTAACTAATAAACCTAAATATGAAGGGATGAATGAAAATGGCAAAAGTATACTATAACGGTGATATCAACGAGGGAATGCTAAAAGGAAAGAAAATCGCAGTAGTTGGTTACGGATCTCAAGGTCATGCACATGCATTAAATCTTCGCGAAAGTGGTTTTGATGTAACAGTCGGCTTACGTAAAGGGCGTTCATGGAATCAAGCAGAGGAAGATGGTTTTGATGTAAAAACAGTAAAGGAAGCAAGTGATGAAGCAGATGTTATCATGATTCTTCTTCCAGATGAGTATCAGCCTGAAGTGTATAAAGAGGAAATCGAACCAGGTCTTCGTGCTGGAAATGCGCTAGTCTTTGCTCACGGCTTTAACGTTCACTTCAATCAAGTTGTTCCCCCGTCAGATGTGGATGTTTTCCTTGTTGCTCCTAAAGGACCTGGACACCTTGTAAGAAGAACATTTGAAGATGGTGCAGGCGTTCCAGCACTATTCGGTGTTTATCAGGACGTATCTGGTAACGCAAAAGAACTTGCGCTAGCTTATGCAAAAGGAATTGGCGGTGCCCGTGCTGGTGTACTGGAAACATCTTTTAAAGAAGAAACGGAAACAGATCTTTTTGGTGAACAGGCGGTCCTATGTGGAGGATTATCATCACTAGTAAAAGCTGGATTTGAAACGCTCACGGAAGCGGGATATCAACCAGAAGTCGCTTACTTCGAATGTTTGCACGAGCTAAAGCTCATTGTTGACTTGATGTATGAAGATGGTATTGCTGGTATGCGTTATTCTATCTCTGACACAGCTCAGTGGGGCGACTTCGTATCTGGACCACGTGTAGTCGATGCAGATACAAAAGCGCGTATGAAAGATATTCTTGAAGATATTCAAACAGGGAAGTTCGCAAAAGGTTGGATCTTAGAAAATAAACTAAATCGTCCAGAATTCCATGCGATCAACGAGAAAGAAAAGCAGCACCCAATCGAGCAAGTAGGAAAAGAGCTTCGTGCGATGATGCCATTCGTTAAACCAAAATCAAAGAAGGAAGTGGTTGCCAGTGCGAAAGATTAATGTATTCGATACAACGCTTCGTGACGGAGAACAGTCAGCCGGAGTCAATCTGAATGCATTAGAGAAGCTGGAAATCGCGAAGCAGCTTGAGAGACTTGGAGTCGACATTATGGAAGCGGGCTTTCCAGCTGCTTCCAAAGGTGACTTCCAGGGTGTGAAGAACATTGCTGAAACTGTAAGGAATGTATCCGTAACTGGTCTTGCGAGAGCGAATATGAAAGATATTGATGCAGCATGGGATGCCTTAAAAGGTGGCGCTGATCCAAGACTTCATGTTTTTCTTGCAACGTCTCCCATTCATATGACTCACAAGCTAAAGAAGACGCCTGATGAAGTAGTTGAAACAGCTGTTGAAGCAGTGAAATATGCCAAGAAATTTTTCCCGAAAGTGCAGTGGTCAGCTGAAGATGCTTGTCGCTCGGACCGCTCCTTTCTTGCAAAGATTATCAAAGAAGTGATTGATGCAGGTGCATCTGTTATTAATATTCCAGATACAGTTGGATACAGAAGTCCACAGGAATACGGAGAATTGTTCACTTATTTGCGAAACAATGTTCCGAACATTGAAGGCGTTGACCTTTCTGCCCATTGTCATAATGACCTAGGGATGGCGGTTGCAAATTCCTTAGCTGCGATTGAATGTGGTGCAACACAAATAGAAGGAACGATTAATGGTATTGGAGAACGCGCTGGTAACGCAGCGATTGAGGAAGTTGCCGTTGCGCTTCGAATCCGCAATGATTTCTACCAAGCAGAAACAGGATTGAAGCTTGATGAAATTAAACGAACAAGCAACCTTGTCAGCAAGCTTACTGGCATGGCGGTTCCTGGTAATAAAGCAGTGGTTGGAGCGAATGCTTTTGCTCATGAATCAGGGATTCACCAGGATGGCGTATTAAAAGAAAAAACAACCTATGAAATTATTAGTCCACAGCTTATCGGTGTGCAGTCGAATAGTCTTGTTCTTGGAAAACACTCTGGCCGTCACGCCTTCAGAGATAAAGTGAAGGATTTAGGCTTTGAACTTGACGAAGCGAAGATTAATGAGGCATTTGCAGACTTTAAAGATCTTGCTGATAAGAAGAAGCAGGTTACGGAAGATGACCTTTTCGTATTGTTAACTGATATTCAAACAGATGAATTTGTTGATAAATATGAGATTCATAGTATTCAAGTACAGTATGGAACTGCAAACATTCCGACAGCTACTATTTCAATTGAGAAGCCTGATGGAACCATGATCCAACAAGCTGGAACGGGGTCGGGTAGTGTAGAAGCGATCTATAACACGCTTGAAGAAATGATTCCTGGCACACTTCAGCTTCAGGACTATCGAATTAATTCCGTCGGTGGTGGAAGAGACGCTCTTGCTGAAGTTCATGTACGAGTCATGTATAACGGGATTGAGTCGAATGGTCGCGGCACAGCGCAGGATGTTCTTGAATCTTCCGCTATTGCTTACTTGAATGCAGTGAATCGCGTTCTTGCTCGTGAAAGCTATCAAGTTAATAAAAAAGCGCACGTCTAACAGGGAGGTTAGAAGGATGAAGAGAAAAGTTGCGGTATTACCCGGTGATGGTATTGGTAAAGAAGTAATGGAAGGAACGATGAAAGTTCTGAATGCCGTGGCAGATCGATTTGGCCATACGTTTGAATTTCAACAAGGAAGAATTGGAGGGGCTGCTATCGATGAGGATGGCTCCCCACTACCAGATGAAACACTGCGCATCTGTAGGGAAAGCGATGCTGTTCTACTAGGTGCTGTCGGTGGTCCTAAGTGGGAAACTCTTCCTGGCCATCTTCGTCCTGAACGAGGTCTTCTTGGTATTCGAAAAGAACTAGGCTTGTTTGCAAACCTTCGTCCTGTGACGGCATTTGAAAGTCTATTAGATGCATCTCCACTTAAACCAGATCGGATTAAAGGTGTAGATATGTTAATTGTTCGCGAATTAACGGGTGGTTTGTATTTCGGTACTCCGAGTGAGCGTCGTCAAAATGGGAAAGAAGTTGTTGATACGCTTCATTACACAAGGGAAGAAATCGAACGTATTGTGGATCAGGGGTTTGAAGCTGCGAGTAAGCGAAACAAGAAATTAACGAGCGTAGATAAAGCGAACGTTCTAGAATCAAGTCGAATGTGGAGAGAAATCGTTGAAGAAAAAGCGAAGAATTATCCTGAAGTAGAAGTGGAGCATATGCTTGTCGACGCGGCAGCAATGAAACTGGTTCAAAACCCGGCTCACTTTGATGTTATTGTAACGGAAAATCTATTTGGAGATATTTTGAGCGATGAAGCCTCGATGATCACAGGATCACTTGGAATGTTGCCTTCCGCAAGTCTTCGTAGCGACGGTTTTGGAATGTATGAACCAGTACACGGTTCAGCGCCAGACATCGCAGGGAAAAATCTTGCGAATCCACTGGCGATGATTTTATCAAGTGCAATGATGCTGAAGTATTCATTCGATATGAATGAAGAAGCGGAGTCAATCGAAAAGGCTGTGAAAGAAGTACTTGATGCCGGATATTATACGAATGATCTTGCAAATGGCTCGCCGAAAGCTCTTGGGACAGACGCCATGATCAAGAAAGTGATTTATCAATTAGAAGAAGCGGATGCCACAGCAGGCATCATGGAAGCATACGCTTAATGACAAACAGGTAAGAGGAGGATGGGTGTGGAGCCGAAAACGATTATTGAAAAGATTTGGGATAAACACGTTGTGCATGAAGAAGAAGGTAGCCCGGATCTCCTATATATAGACTTGCATCTTGTTCATGAAGTGACTTCTCCGCAGGCCTTTGAGGGTCTGCGGATGAATAATAGAAGTGTAAGAAGACCAGATTTAACTTTTGCTACTATGGACCACAACGTTCCAACCATTGCACGTCATATTATTAATGACCCTGTATCAAAAGTTCAAATGGAGAAGCTTGAAGAGAACTGTCATGAATTTGGAGTGGAAATCGCCGATATTAATCATCCAGATCAAGGAATTGTCCACGTCATTGGTCCTGAGCTGGGCCTAACGCAGCCCGGAAAAACGATCGTTTGTGGTGACAGCCATACCTCAACACATGGGGCGTTTGGTGCCCTTGCCTTTGGGATTGGAACGAGTGAAGTAGAGCATGTTCTTTCTACTCAAACGCTATGGCAATCAAGACCCAAAACAATTGAAATACGTGTGAACGGTCGACTTGGTTCTGGGGTAACCGCTAAAGATTTAATTCTTGCTGTTATTGCTAAGTTTGGTGTTAATGCAGGTACTGGCGCAGTTGTGGAGTACACAGGCGAAGCGATTCGAAATATGACAATGGAAGAACGTATGACTGTTTGTAACATGTCAATTGAAGCGGGTGCAAAAGCAGGGCTTATTAGCCCGGATGAGACTACCTTTTCCTATTTAAAAGGAAAGAGACATGTTCCAGAAGAATTCGACCGAGCCGTAGCTGAGTGGAAAGAACTCGCATCTGATCCAGGGGCAACGTATGATGAAGTGCTCGAAATTGGAGCTGACGAAATCGAGCCACAAGTAACATGGGGGACGAATCCTTCAATGGGATCTTCTGTCTATGCTCGCGTTCCTTTTCCTGAGGATTATGCGGATCCAGGTGACCAAAAAGCAATTAAGCAAGCTCTTGCTTATATGGATCTTAAACCGGGAACGCCTATTCAAAATATAGATATTCAATATGTTTTCATCGGATCGTGTACGAATTCACGATTAAGTGATCTGCGTTCGGCTGCTGATATTGTTCGTGGTCGGAAAGTTCATGAAGGTGTGACAGCTCTCGTAGTACCTGGTTCTAAATCAGTGAAGGATGCAGCTGAAGCAGAAGGGTTAGATACGATCTTTAAAGAAGCTGGATTTGAGTGGCGAGAAGCAGGATGCAGCATGTGTCTTGCGATGAATGATGACATTGTTCCACCAGGCGAGCGCTGCGCGTCTACGTCTAACCGTAATTTTGAAGGGCGTCAGGGGAATGGCGCTAGAACACATCTTGTCAGCCCAGCAATGGCTGCAGCTGCAGCCATTGAAGGCCGATTTACAGACGCTAGAAAAATAAAACCTCTTGTAGTGTAAAAGGAGTGAGACGTCCTGGAACCAATTAATAAATACAAAGGGATCGTTTATCCCCTTGAGCAGGTTAACGTAGATACAGATCAAATTATTCCGAAGCAGTTTTTAAAAAGAATTGAACGGCAAGGCTTTGGTCAGTTTCTTTTTTACAATTGGCGGTTTGATGATGATGGTCATCCGCGTGAAGATTTTAATTTAAACGAACAACAATACCAGCATGCTTCTATTTTAGTGTCGGGTAAAAACTTTGGGTGTGGTTCATCAAGAGAACATGCTCCATGGGCCCTTCTAGATTATGGGTTTCGAATTGTCATTGCGACAAGCTTTGCTGATATTTTTTATAACAACTGTGTAAAAAACGGTATACTTCCTATCGCTCTTGATCAAGAAACGATCTCGGAGCTTTTCCAAAAAGCGAAGGATGGATACGAACTTAGCGTAGACCTAAGTAAACAGCAAGTAATTGATGGAGAAGGACTAAATGCGTCGTTCGAGATCGATCCTTATTGGAAAGAAATGCTGTTAAATGGATGGGACGAAGTATCTCGAACTTTATCTCTCGAAGATAAAATTAAATTATATGAAGAAAAACAACTTGTAGGAGAGTGAATGACGTTGGGAATTACCAGGAGAAATATAACGTTCATGTCGTAAAAGCAATGGAGAATTTGCTGGAAGCTGTCCACAGGACACCGCTTCAGCAGTCGACAACGCTTAATGATTATACAAATAAAGATGTCTTCATGAAGATGGAAAACCTTCAACGAACGGGTTCCTTCAAACTTCGAGGTGCCTATAACAAAGTTGCGTCGCTAACGGATATTGAGGCAGCGCGAGGAATTGTTGCTGCATCGGCTGGTAACCATGCTCAGGGAGTGGCGCTTTCTGCTAGAGAGCGTGGGATTAAAGCTAAGATTTATATGCCCGTCCATACACCGACAAGCAAAATTGATGCGACGCGATCTTATGGAGCAGAGGTTGTTCTTGAAGGAGAATCGTATAACGAAGCGTTTAGTGGAGCGGATCGTGAGCGTGTTGAGAAAGGGGCCACATTCGTTCATGCTTTCGATGATCCTGAAGTAATGGCAGGACAGGGAACGGTTGCACTCGAAATGATGCAACAATGTCCTGACTTAGATACGATTCTCGTGCCTGTTGGAGGTGGAGGATTGTTAGCTGGAATGGCGATGGCGATTAAGTCGTTCTTTCCTCACGTGAAAATCATCGGAGTCCAGGCTTCTGAAGCATCTGCGACATGGAATCGATTTAAAGGTACTGGTCCTCTTGTCCTTCAATCTGTCAAATCGATTGCAGACGGTATTTCTGTGAAAGAAGCTGGGAAATTAACCTTTCCAATTATTGAAGAGCTTGTTGATGATATGCTAACCGTGTCAGAAGAAGAAATTGCTGCAGCGATTGTCTTTATGCTTGAGAGACACAAAACGCTTGTCGAAGGTGCGGGTGCTGCATCGGTAGCTGCTGTCTTATGCAAGTCTAATCGTTTAGAAGGTAAGAGAATTGGTGTTGTTGTTAGTGGAGGGAATGCGGATCTTGCGAAAATATCCCTTTATAAACAACTTTCTCAACGAGCGAAAACCATCAGGCGAATAAGCTGATGGTTTTCTAATGGGATTCAAAGTTAATATTTTAGATTATTCCGACTTTTTGCTCAGTAATTGACACTCATAAAGTACCATGCTAGAATTCATTTAGCACTTAACCACAGTAAAGTAATAATAACTATATATCTCTTATTCAGAGAGGTGGAGGGACTGGCCCTATGAAGCCCGGCAACCGTCAAACGACTCGTTTGAAAAGGTGCCAATTCCTGCAAAGCGATTGCTTTGAGAAATGAGAGGAAGACATCGATTTATCAAATGCCTTTCTGCTCAAAGCAGGAGGGCATTTTTTTACTTTACTATACAAAGTGATAAGTAAATTGGGTTTCTAAGTGCATAGGAAATGAAGAACAAAGGCATGGGACTGAAGTCCTTTTTCAGGATGCTGATCATGCAAATGCATAAAGGATGTGAGACATGTGATTGAGCTTAAAGGCATTAATAAGACCTTCTTTTCGAAATCCGGGAAGGTGGAAGCCGTTAAGGATGTTAACCTTGAAGTCAAAAAAGGCGAAATATTTGGTGTTATTGGCTACAGTGGTGCTGGGAAAAGTACGCTAATTCGAATGCTTAACCTTCTTGAGAGACCTACTGATGGGACAGTCACAGTGGCTGGTAATAATCTATCTTCTCTTAATGGGAAAGATCTTCGTGGAGCAAGGCAGGAAATCGGAATGATTTTTCAGCATTTTAATATTCTCTGGTCAAGAACGGTACGTGATAACATCGCGTTCCCTCTTGAAATATCAGGTGTTCCAAAAGAAAAAAGAATGAAGCGTGTGGATGAATTAATTAACCTTGTTGGACTCGAAGGTAGAGAAGGGGCTTATCCTTCACAACTAAGTGGTGGACAAAAGCAGCGAGTGGGTATTGCGAGAGCACTTGCTAACAACCCAAAGGTTTTGCTTTGTGACGAAGCTACTTCTGCTTTAGATCCTAAAACGACGGATAGCATTCTAGAACTTCTGACTGAAATTAATCAGAAGCTAGGCCTTACGATTGTCCTCATCACCCATGAAATGCACGTCATACGCAAAATTTGCCATCGTGTAGCCGTTATGGAGAATGGACGAGTAGTGGAGAATGGTTCTGTCCTTGAAGTTTTCCACCATCCGCAGGAAGAGATTACAAAAGACTTTGTTAATCAGCTAAGCGAGCCTGAAGAAATGAAGGAATCGATTGCACACCTGGCAACGAGTCAGGATGGAGAACTTGTTCAGTTTACCTTTGTGAAAGGAAAAACAGGTTCACCACTTGTGACAGAGTTGATTCGTAAATTTGATGTGGAAGTCAACATTATTCAAGGGAAGATCTCACATACACAGGATGGTCCTTATGGAAAACTTTCTGTGTTCCTTAAAGGTGAACCAGCTGTGGTAGAAAAGGCCCTGAATTACGTTCAGGACCAAGGTGTTAAAGCGGAGGTGATTACGAATGACTGAATCGTTATTTCCTAACGTCAGGTGGGAATCTATGTGGGAAGCCACTCTACAAACAGCGTATATGACGGCAATTTCGGTTCTGGCAACGTTTATTCTCGGAATCCTCCTTGGGTTATTGTTGTTTCTAACAGGTAGAGGGAACATATGGGAAAACAAATTTGTGAATAGTATTATTGCCGGAGTCGTGAACTTATTTCGCTCCATACCATTTATCATTTTGATTATCTTGCTTATCCCTCTTTCGGTTTACATTATAGGGACGATGCTAGGTGCTAATGCTGCCCTTCCAGCCCTTATTGCAGGGGCGGCGCCATTTTATGCGAGAATGGTTGAAATTGCTTTACGTGAAGTGGATAAAGGGGTCATTGAAGCTTCTCAGTCAATGGGAGCATCCAATGGTTCGATTATTTTTAAAGTGCTTCTACCAGAAGCAATGCCAGCCCTTATTTCAGGGATCACTGTGACGGCAATAGCTCTTGTAAGCTACACCGCTATGGCTGGTGTCGTAGGCGCAGGGGGTCTCGGAAACCTCGCTTACCTTGAAGGTTTCCAACGGAACAATCCTGACGTGACACTTGTTGCAACAGTATTGATATTAGTAATTGTTGCGATTCTTCAGGTTTGTGGAGACATTGCAACACGAGTAATAGATAAAAGATAATGAGGAGAAAAGGAGAGATTATTATGAAAAAGTTTTTATCGCTAATTGCAGTTCTTGCTCTTGCAGTGCTTGCTGCGTGTGGGAATAATGGCGGAAACAGCGAAGGTTCTGGTGACGGTGAAGATTCGAAGAAAATCGTAGTAGGTGCATCAAACATACCCCATGCTGAAATTCTTGAAGAAGCTAAGCCGATGTTAGAGGAAAAAGGAATAGAGCTTGAAATTAAAACATTCCAGGATTACATTCTACCTAATAAGACGCTTGCAAACGGTGAATTAGATGCAAACTACTTCCAAACAATTCCTTATATGGACTTGCAAATGGAAGAAAACGATAATTATGACTTCGTGAACGCTGGAGGCATTCATATCGAGCCAATCGGTGTTTACTCTCAGGATTACAAGAGCTTAGATGAGCTTCCTGATGGTGCTCAAATCATAATGAGTAACTCTGTTTCTGACCATGGACGTATGCTGTCATTACTTGAAGCACAGGGCCTTATCACATTAAAAGAAGGCGTAAAGGCTTCAGATGCAACAGTTGAAGATATTGCTGAAAACCCTAAGAATATTAATTTCAAAACAGATGTTGAGGCTTCACTGCTTCCACAGATCTACCAGCAAGGTGAAGGTGATGCAGTGATGATCAATACAAACTATGCGATTGATGCAGGACTTAATCCTCAAGAAGATGCTATTGCACTTGAAGATTCAGACTCACCATATGTGAATGTGATTACAGTAAACAAAGGTGACGAAGATAATGAAGCGATCCAGGCGTTAGTAGAAGTTCTTCATTCTGATGAAATTCAGAGCTTTATTGAAGAAGAATACGATGGCGCTGTTGTACCAGTAGACGAATAAGAAAGAAAAAAAGGTTCTCCGCCGTTTGGCGGAGAACCTTTTTTTCTTATTTTAATGTTGGAAAACTGGCTTCATCGCTTCTTTTAACGTTTTTGCAGAATGGTGCAATTGATCTAGCTCGGTTTGATCTAAATCAAGTTCAATAATTTCACGAATGCCGTTGTTGTTCACAATCGCGGGTACGCCGATATACAAATCATCTAAACCATACTCGCCTTCAAGTAACGTAGAGATGGTAAGAATGGAGTTTTCATTTCGAATAATCGCTCTTGTTAATCGTACGAGTCCCATTGCGATACCGTAGTAAGTTGCTCCCTTACGATTAATGATATGATAAGCCGCATCGCGAACATTGACAAAAAGCGCATCAAGATCTTCTTTAGCTTCTGGTTTATCTTTAATAAGAGACATAATTGGTCGACTACCGATTGTTGCATGACTCCAGACAGGAAGTTCGGTATCACCATGCTCCCCGAGAATATAACCATGTACATTTCTTGAATCTACATTAAAATAGTCACTCAGTAAATAACGGAATCGAGCCGTATCAAGAATCGTACCTGAGCCGATAACCCGTTCTTTAGGCAAGCCTGAGAACTTCCATGTCGCATAAGTAAGCACGTCTACAGGATTCGTTGCGACGATAAAAATACCATCAAATCCACTTTCCATAACGCTTGAAACGATTGTTTTAAAGATCGCTGTGTTTTTATCAATGAGGTCTAAGCGTGTTTCACCTGGTGCCTGATTTGCCCCCGCTGCGATCACAACGATATCTGCGTCATTGCAATCGGAATAGACTCCAGCCCAAATTTTCATAGGAGCGCCAAAAGGCAGCCCGTGATTTAAGTCTCTTGCTTCCCCTTCCGCTTTTTCTTTATTTACATCGATAAGTACAAGTTCGTTTACTAGTTCTTGATTCAATAACGAGAAGGCATAGCTTGTCCCTACAAATCCAGTACCAATTAATGCTACGCGCGTTGTTTTTCCTTCATACATCATCTTCACCTCTGCTAGTAGATATTGTTTTCATAAGCATCATATCGTATCCCTTTACTTATTAGTGTGACATACATCACATGTAAACGTACTCATGCAAAAACAATTTGAAGAAAATGATGGATAGCTTTGTTACCCAATTCTCATACTAGTACAGATGATATTGAATAAAGGAGGCCTGTGTCTTGAAACAGGAACAGGAATTTAACAACTTTGCAGAAGCGGCGCTACATGATTATAAAGAAGGATTAGGAATGTTTACTGAGAAAATGCCACAGTTAGCTAAGAAGTATTCGGCATTTACTGAAGCGTGTTTTAAAGATGGGGAAGTGAGTCAAAAAGAGAAACAAATGATTGCGCTCGGAATATCGATTTTTTCACAAGATGAATATTGCATTATCTACCATACGAAAGGGTGTCTTGACCAAGGATGTTCTGAACAAGAAATCCTTGAAACGGTAGGGGTGACAGCTGCATTTGGTGGTGGCGCAGCGATGAGCCAGGCCGTTACTCTCGTACAGGAGTGTATGAAGGATTTGAACCAACCGAAGCATTAATTAATCCGTGTTTCTACTATTTAAATAGTGTATTGTGTCGAAGGGCTGAAATAGGGTGGATATGGGAGGAAAAGTAAGAATGGTTGTTTTTTAACTATTCAGAACTCCTTTCATCCTTCCGGAAACCCCCTCAACCCTTAAAATGCTGTTTGTAGCTACTAATGTAACGTGGTAAAGTAATTTTTGTAAGTAAAACGATATTGAAAGGATTGATTCATTATTAGCCCCATGCGGTTAAACCACACACCTGAAATGGAAAAGGCGATGTACCAGTCTCACGGAGTTGGCTATGCGGAGTATAGTCGTAATTTCAATAAGCGAATGCAAGTCGAACGAGAGCGTGAGATGGATCACCGTCGGAGTCTCAAAATGGTTAGTGAATTCGACCGTAAACTATCTAGATGAATCAGCATCCAAAATAACCATGATATACGAAAAACCAGTCTTAAGACTGGTTTTTTTGTATGGAGATATTCACGTGTATTCCGTTGTAGCTGTGTTAATTAAATGGTAGGCTTAGAAAGGTATGTAACGAAAAAATAAACGATTCATTCTCAATTTGAATAGCAAGCTATACGTTGGCTAACGCTAGAAAGTATGAGTCTTGCGTTCCTTGATATTAGTTTGGATTTGTTATAAAATAAGAATGAAAATAGATTGAGAATGACTCAGCACACATTCCTTGACATACACCTTATAGGTACTACAATAAGGAAGGAATAGTATAAACGTTATTGGAGGTATTCACAAATGGCAGCATCAACTCTAAAGATTGAGAATCTTCATGTTTCCATTGAGGGAAAAGAGATTATCAAAGGATTGAACCTTGAAATAAATGGTGGAGAAATTCACGCAGTAATGGGGCCGAACGGTACAGGTAAATCTACCCTAGCTTCAGCAATTATGGGCCATCCGAAATACGAAATCACTGAAGGCAGTGTCTTCCTTGATAATGAAGATGTACTTGAAATGGAAGTTGATGAGCGTGCAAAAGCTGGACTCTTCCTTGCAATGCAATATCCAAGTGAAGTAAGTGGCGTAACAAACGCTGATTTCCTTCGTTCTGCAATCAATGCTCGTCGTGAAGAAGGCGATGAAATTTCTCTAATGAAATTCATCAAAAAGCTAGACGGTAAAATGGCTGAACTTGATATGGGTGAAGAATTTGCACAGCGTTACCTTAACGAAGGTTTCTCTGGTGGTGAGAAGAAACGTAACGAAATTCTTCAGCTTATGATGCTTGAACCAAAAATCGCTGTTCTGGATGAAATTGACTCCGGTCTAGATATCGATGCGCTTAAAGTTGTTTCTAAAGGTGTTAATGCTATGCGCAATGAGAGCTTCGGTTGCTTAATTATCACTCACTATCAGCGTCTATTGAACTACATTACACCTGACAAAGTACACGTTATGATGCAGGGTCGTATTGTGAAATCTGGCGGCGCAGAACTAGCACAGCGTCTTGAAGAAGAAGGTTATGATTGGATTAAAGAAGAACTTGGAATTAAAGACGAAACAGTTGGTCAAGAAGCGTAAGCAGTAAGGAGGATGACAATGTCAGTGGATACGAAAATTGCATTCGATCAAGAATACATTAAATCTTATTCAGAAAAACGTGAGGAGCCGAAATGGATGGCTTCCCTTCGTTTAAAGGCGTTAGAGAAGTCAGAAAGTCTTCCAATGCCAAAACCTGATAAAACAAAAATTGATAAGTGGAACTTCACTTCATTTAAACATGATGTAGCTGGAGAAGCGATTTCATCACTTGATGATCTTCCTGAAGATGTGCGTGATCTTGTTGCTAAAGATCAACAGTCAGGGAATCTTCTTGTGCACCGCAACTCAACACCTGTTTTCAGTCAGCTATCGAATGAGCTGAAAGAACAAGGTGTGATTTTCACAGATATTCAAACTGCTCTTAAAAATCACGGAGATCTTGTAGAGAAGTATTTCATGAAAGACGTTATGAAGGTTGACGAGAATCGTTTAACAGCCGTTCACGCAGCTCTTCTTAATAGCGGTACTTTCTTGTATGTACCTCGTAATGTAGAAGTTGAAGTGCCAATCCAAGCATTATATTGGCAAGAAGACCCTGAAGCTGGGTTATTCAACCACGTGATTATCGTAGCAGAGGACAATAGCTCTGTGACATATGTTGAGAACTTCTTATCTTATGGTCACGATGTGGAGTCTGTTGCGAACATTATTGCTGAAGTTCATGTAGGACAGAATGCGCGCGTTACGTTCGGTTCTGTTGATAACCTTGCAAAAGGTGTCACAACTTACGTCAACCGCCGTGCGAATGTGGCACGCGACGGTAAAGTTGATTGGGCTCTTGCTCAAATGAACGATGGTAACACGGTTTCTACAAATACAACGCACCTTATTGGTGATGGTTCTTATGCTGATTCTAAGACCGTAACGATCGGTCGCGGAAGCCAAAGTCAGAACTTCACTAATCAGATTTTCCATCACGGTCAAAACTCTGAGGGTGTTCTTCTTGTACACGGTGTTCAAAAAGATAGTGCTAGTGCCATCTTTAATGGTGTTACGAAGATTGAACACGGTGCTAAGAAATCAAACGGTGAGCAAACACAGCGTGTTCTTATGATGAATGAGAAAGCGCGTGGAGATGCAAACCCGATCCTTCTTATTGACGAAGATGATGTTATGGCAGGCCACGCTGCATCTGTTGGTAAAGTTGATCCAATTCAGCTTTATTACTTGCAAAGCCGCGGGATTTCCCGTCATGAAGCTGAACGTTTGATCATCCACGGTTTCCTCGCTCCAGTTATTAACGAACTTCCGATCGAAGGCGTTCGTAAACGTGCGGTTGAGGTAACTGAAGGGAAAGTTAATTAAATGATGAATGTCCAGGACATTCGCAAGCAGTTTCCCATTTTACATCAAGAGGTAAATGGGAAACCTCTTGTTTACCTTGATAGTGCAGCAACGTCTCAGAAACCTACTCAAGTAATTGACGCAGTAGAGCGTTACTACAAGGAAATTAACTCAAACGTTCACCGTGGTGTTCATACGCTTGGCACACATGCAACAGATGCCTATGAAGGCGCGCGTGAAAAGGTTCGTGAATTTATTCATGCTTCTTCAACGGAAGAAGTGATTTTTACTCGCGGAACAACCACAGCCCTTAATATGGTCGCTTCAAGCTATGGACGTGCAAATCTTCAAGAAGGTGATGAAGTTGTCATCACACCGATGGAGCATCATAGCAACATTATTCCATGGCAACAGGTTGTAAAAGCAACTGGAGCCACTCTTAAATATATTCCCCTTCAACCAGACGGAACAATTGCGCTGGAAGACGTTGAGAAAACGGTAACAGCAAACACAAAAATTGTTTCTGTAATGCAAGTTTCGAATGTGCTTGGGACAATTAACCCGATTAAAGAGATTGCCGCGATTGCGCACCGAAATGGCGCTGTTATGGTTGTTGATGGGGCTCAAAGCACCCCTCATATGAACATTGATGTTCAGGATCTCGACTGCGATTTCTTTGCATTTTCTGGTCATAAAATGTGTGGACCTACTGGGATAGGCGTCCTTTACGGGAAGAAGAAGCTGCTTGAAAACATGGAGCCGTTTGAGTTCGGTGGGGAAATGATTGATTTTGTTGGACTCTACGATTCGACGTGGAAAGATCTACCTTGGAAATTTGAAGGTGGTACTCCAATCATTGCCGGCGCTGTTGGTCTTGGGGCTGCGATCGATTTCTTAAATGAAATTGGGATGGATAACATTCAGCAGCATGAGTCACACCTTGCTAAATATGCAATGGAGCAACTATCGACGATCGAAGGCGTATCCATTTACGGACCAGAAAAACGTGCTGGAGTTGTCACTTTCAATAGTGATGAAGTACACCCACACGATGTGGCCACCGTACTTGACACAGAAGGCATCGCTGTTCGTGCTGGACACCATTGTGCTCAGCCGCTAATGAAGTGGCTTGAAGTATCGGCTACTGCGCGTGCTAGCTTCTATTTATACAATACTGAAGAAGACGTAGATACTTTTGTAGCCGGATTACGAAAAGCAAAGGAGTTTTTCGGTAATGTCTTTTAATAATCTAGACCAGTTGTACAGACAGGTCATTATGGATCATTATAAAAACCCAAGAAACAAAGGGGAGCTTGAAGAAGGCGACCTTAAGATTAATATGAACAACCCTACATGTGGTGACACCATTCAGCTTCAGCTGAAAGTAGATGATGGGAAGATTTCGGATGCGAAGTTTATTGGAGAAGGTTGCTCTATAAGCCTGGCATCAGCGTCGATGATGACACAGTCAGTCAAAGGACTTGAAGTTGATCAGGCCTTGAAGCTATCCGGAATTTTCTCAGATATGATGCAGGGGAAAGAATATGAAGAAGAAGATTTCGATCTAGGCGACATTGAAGCACTTCAAGGCGTTTCGAAGTTCCCTGCTCGTATTAAATGTGCAACACTCTCCTGGAAGGCAATGGAGAAGGGTTTCAAGGAACAGGATGAAGCTTAACCCGCTTCCAGGTGTTGTCATCGCTTCTTTTTCATACTAGAATGATGGAAAGAGAACATCAGCCAAACACTGACATGTGTAATGTCAAGGAGGGAAATAGAATGGCTAAAAAAATGCCTGAAGTTGGCGAATACCAATATGGTTTTAGTGATAAAGACGTTTCGATCTTCCGTTCAGAGCGTGGATTAACTCCTGAAATTGTAAAAGAAATTTCTCGCATGAAGGATGAACCACAGTGGATGCTTGATTTCCGCTTGAAATCGCTTGAACATTTCTACAGCATGCCAATGCCTCAATGGGGCGGAAACCTTGCTGATCTAGATTTTGATGAAATTACGTACTACGTAAAGCCTTCTGAGAAGTCTGAAAGATCATGGGATGAAGTACCAGAAGAAATCAAAGCGACATTTGATAAATTAGGTATCCCTGAAGCTGAGCAAAAATACCTTGCGGGTGTTTCTGCACAGTACGAATCTGAAGTAGTTTACCATAACATGCAAGAAGACCTTGAGAACATGGGGATTGTGTTTAAAGATACAGATACTGCACTTAAAGAGAACGAAGATCTTTTTAAAGAGTATTTTGCGAAAACAATTCCTCCAACGGATAACAAGTTCTCAGCTCTTAACTCTGCTGTATGGTCAGGTGGTTCATTCATCTACGTTCCTAAAGGTGTGAAAGTCGATACGCCTCTACAAGCATACTTCCGAATTAACTCTGAGAACATGGGTCAGTTTGAGCGTACGCTTATCATCGCCGATGAAGGTTCTTCTGTACATTACGTTGAAGGTTGTACTGCACCGGTTTATACAACTAACTCTCTACACAGTGCTGTAGTTGAGATCATTGTTAAGAAGGATGCATACTGCCGTTATACGACGATTCAGAACTGGGCTAACAACGTGTTTAACCTTGTTACGAAGCGTGCAGTTGCGGAAGAAAATGCTACGATGGAATGGATCGATGGTAACATTGGTTCCAAACTTACAATGAAGTATCCAGCTGTTATCTTAAAGGGTGAAGGCGCTCGTGGTATGACGCTTTCAATCGCTCTTGCTGGTAAAGGACAGCATCAGGATGCTGGCGCTAAGATGATTCATTTAGCACCTAACACTTCTTCGACAATTGTTTCGAAATCTATTTCAAAACAAGGCGGTAAAGTAACATACCGTGGTATCGTTCACTTTGGCCGTAAAGCGGAAGGTGCTCGCTCAAACGTTGAGTGTGATACGCTTATCATGGATAACGAGTCTACTTCTGATACAATTCCTTACAATGAAATCCTAAACGATAACATTTCACTTGAACACGAAGCGAAAGTATCGAAGGTTTCTGAAGAGCAGCTCTTCTATCTGATGAGCCGTGGCGTATCTGAAGAAGAAGCAACTGAAATGATCGTAATGGGCTTCATCGAGCCATTTACGAAAGAACTACCTATGGAATATGCGGTTGAAATGAACCGTCTCATTAAATTTGAGATGGAAGGTTCAATCGGTTAAACTTCCATTTTAAACGAACCGGATCTTCCGGTTCGTTTTTTATATGTGTAAGTGTATAGGGCGAAATCCTGATTGTTATTTCGAAATAGTATGAGGGATTTTCACTTGCTATTTTCGGGTAATGATATGAGAATAGAGAAAGAGAATCGAGATGAGAGGAAGAATTGCATGATTTACATAGGTGTAACAGGGTGGGGAGACCATGATGATCTTTACCCACCAGGTGTAAAAAGCAATGAAAAACTTTCGATATATGGTTCGCACTTTCCTACTGTTGAAGTTGATTCGTCCTTCTATGCTGTGCAACCAGAACAGAATTTTCAGAAATGGGTAGATGAGACACCAGAGGGCTTTCGGTTTGTCGTTAAGGCTTATCAGGGTATGACTGGCCATCAACGTGGGGATATTCCCTTTGAAACAAGAGATGAAATGTTTCAAGCTTTCAAGGAATCGGTTCGTCCCCTGCAAAATGCAGGAAAGCTTGCGATGGTGCTTTTTCAATTTCCTCCCTGGTTTGATGTGAATAAAGACAATGTCAATATCTTAAGAGACTGTAAACAGCGGATGGGAGATATTCCATGTGCGGTAGAATTTCGACATCAGTCCTGGTATCATGAAGCTTTTCGTGATAAAACGCTCTCGTTTCTAGAGGAACAGGGCTTTATCCATACGATTTGCGATGAGCCACAAGCTGGCGAGGGATCGGTTCCTTTAGTGATGGAAACCCTAAATCAGGATCAGGTCCTTGTAAGATTACACGGTAGAAATACAAATGGATGGACGAATCCAGGTAATCGCCATAACTGGAGGGAAGTTCGGTATTTATATGATTATAATCGAGAAGAACTCTTACAATGGAAAGAACAAATTTTAGAATTAGAACGACAATGTAAAAATGTATTTATTTTATTTAATAATAATTCAGGAGGTCATGCTGCTAATAATGCTAAGGAAATGATTCAAATGCTTGATATTGAGTACACGAATTTAAATCCGAAGCAACTTGATCTCTTTGATTTATAAGGAGTATACCCTATGGTGACGTGGATCTTATTATTTATCATTGGTCTATTAGCAGGTACGATCGGAAGCCTTGTCGGTCTTGGGGGAGGCATTATTATCGTTCCTGTTCTTCTCATTATCGATCAATATACGAACTGGCTCTCTGATTTAACGCCACAGAAAATTGTAGGTAGCTCGATCGTTGTCCTCGTCGTTATCGGTCTTTCCTCCACACTTGCTTACATGAAAAAGAAAAGTGTTGATTATAAAAGCGGAGCGCTTTTTTTTCTAGGAAGTGGACCAGGGGCTATTCTCGGGGCGTGGTTAAATAAATTTATTCAGGTTGATTATTTTTCCATTTATTTTGGGGTATTTATGGTGCTTGTTTCCATATTATTAATGGTAAGGAACCGTTTACGCCCTATGAAACTAAATGGTCAATTTGAACGAACGTATACGGATCCGAATGGGACAGAGATGAATTATAACTTTTCTGCCGTAGCAGCTGTTATTGTTTCATTTATCGTTGGGGTCATTTCAGGTCTATTCGGAATTGGTGGGGGCTCACTTATGGTTCCTGCCATGATTCTACTATTTGGTTTTCCAACATCGGTTGCTGTTGCAACCTCTATGTTTATGATTTTTCTTTCAAGTATAACGGGTACCCTGACGCATTTAGCACTTGGTAACATTCAGTGGTTTTTACTAATCGGTCTCATTCCAGGTGCGTGGATTGGAGCAAAATGCGGTTCATTTATTAATCAGAAACTTTCGGACAAATCAGTGGTTAGTATTTTACGATGGATGTTAATTATAGTAGGTGTCCGATTAATCTGGCAGGGAACGATGGGATAAGAAAGGAAGAGTGTATTGACTTCTAGAACATTACAATTTTATTATACAAACGATCTTCACAGTCATTTTGCAAATTGGTCAAAAGTCTCTTCATATTTGAAAGAGAAAAAGCGATTGCATGAGCTTCAAGGGACGCCTTATCTCCTTCTTGATTTAGGAGATCACTCTGATAAGGTGCATCCAATGACAGAAGGAACTGTCGGGAAAGGCAACGTTCAGTTACTGAATGAGCTGGAATATGATTATGCCACTATCGGTAACAATGAGGGTATTACCTTTTCAAAAAAAGAACTAGAAGAGCTTTATTCAGACGCTAAGTTCGAGGTAATTGTCGCCAATCTCTATCACCAAGATGGTACAAGGCCTTCCTGGGCTGTACCTTATAAGATCCATGAATTAAATGGCATTAAAGTAGGAATTATTGGTGTTACCATCCCTTATGAACAATTCTACTCACTACTTGGATGGCAGATTGATTCTCCTTTCCATTTCTTACAGTCCCTCATTGATGAAGTACGCAGTCAATCAGATGTTGTCGTATTGATGTCTCATATGGGCTTAGGTAATGATGAACAGCTAGCAAGGGAAATGAATGGTCTTGACGTTATTATTGGAGCCCATACGCATCATGTGCTGAAGCATGGCATGCTTGTAGAGGACACGCTTATTACTCAGTCTGGTAAAAACGGGAATTACGTTGGAGAAGTTTCGATTTGTTTCGATATGGAAACAAAGAAAGTGGTTGAGAAGGAAGCATATGCGATAACCGTCCGGAATCGTAAAGAAGACGAGGAAGCGAAGGCGATGATTCAACAACTAAGTATTGATGCACATAAGATGCTTGAAGAGGTCGTCTGTCGTCTTGAACAGCCTCTTGAATCTGAATGGTTTCAACGCTCGGTTCTAGCTGATGAGTTAGCTGCCGCTCTTAGAGAGTGGTGTGGTGCGGATATTGGCATGATTAACGCTGGTATGTTGCTCGATGGATTACCAGAAGGAAATGTATCAAGAGAAGATCTTCATCGCATTTGCCCTCATCCTGTTAATCCTTGCAAAGTGGTGTTAAAAGGAAATGAGTTACGAGAAATAATCTCCTATTCTATGTCAGATGAAATAGTGAATTTAAGTTTTAAAGGTCTCGGTTTCAGAGGTGAGGTAATGGGGATCATGGCATTCGATGGGCTTGAAGTTACCTCTGTCAAAATGGACGACGGCCTCTATCATGTAACAGATGTTTTTCACAACGGAAAGCAGCTTGTTTCTGATGAAGAATATGCTGTTGCTACGGCTGATATGTTCACATTTGGGAAATTCTATCCTCAAATGAAGCATGCTAAAAAGAAATACTTTTTACCTGAAATGCTTCGAGATCTGCTTGCATGGCGTTTAGAAAATAGACATTAAAACTTTCAGCGTTTGATTGTCAAACATGCTCTTTGTCTCATATAGATATAGTGATATTCATTCAGGTCAGGAGGCGGGAATGACGTGATCACTATGTCACCAATCATGATTGACGGTCATCCGTTTACAGCGGTCAGTATGCAGCTTCCGAAAACGAATTTTCTAGCGGTCATGAATGACAACGGGTATATCATGTGCGGCGCACTCGATGTAGCCTTACTTAATGAAAAGTTAAGTGACCGAAAGATTATCGCAGGAAGAGCTGTTGGTGTTCGGTCTATTGAACAACTGCTTGATGCACCGCTCGAATCTGTTACGCTTGAAGCAGAAGCACGAGGCATTACGATTGGAACTAAGGGTAGAGACGCGATGCTTAAGATGATGTGAAGAAAGCCGTAGCACTTGCTACGGCTTTCTTTTCGCTTATGATACATCTGGTTGCTCGATTTTGGCTCTTTCTAGGAAATTGTCCATACTTCTCTTCTCCATGGCATATACATGAAGAAGAGAAGGGAGGGTTCACATTGTTTCGAACTCGTAGAAAATTCTTTAGAAAGGGTCCGCTTCCCTTTCGATATGTTTTTGTCATCTCCTTTATTATTTTTATCTTTACAACGGTTCAAGGATTATGGATTGTTAATAAAGGAATTGAACCAAGCTTAATCAGTATTGCTGAAACAAAAACACGTCAAGTTGCTGCGCAAGCAATAAATGATGCCATTTCAAAGAAAATCGCAGACGGTATTGACGTTGAGAATTTAATTATCGTTCATGGTAATGATTCCGAAAAAGTACCAAGTTATAGCTTTAACTCGCAAGTTTATAACCGATTGATCTCAGAGGCCACAGAACGAGTTCAAACTTACTTAGATTATGTTGAAGCTGGTGATTTAGATAAGCTGGAAACCTTTAAGAATGATATAGATATCGATTACGAAGGTACCGAAAATCAACAAGGAATCGTATACTCCATACCTTTAGGGATGGCTACAAATAATGTGCTTCTCTCAAATTTTGGGCCGAGGATTCCGGTGCGGTTTGAAATGATTGGAGATGTGGTCTCTAATATTGATACAAAGGTGAAAGAAACGGGAATTAACAACACGTATCTTGAAGTGTATATCAATATTAAAGTTGAGATGAACGTAATTATTCCTTTCTCTACAAAGAATACTGAAGTTTCGAACTCCGTAAAAATCGGAGATCTATTTATTCAGGGAGACGTTCCTTATTATTATAATGGTGATAATGGAAATGGTGGGAATCCATCGATCGTTTTGCCAAAGCCTGATTAAGACAAGGATACCATGAATCATCTTCATTGTTTAATTTCGATAGATAAGAAAATGGTTCCCTTCTAATTGAAATATCTCTGGAATAATCTACAATTGCACAAACAACGAAAGTAAGGTATACTTTAAAACTGAACTTAATATTGTTCCTTATCTTATACGATGAGGTAGAGGAGCAGATCCTCATAAGTACGTGTTGGGAGAATGACACCAATGATCAGCATCGAAAGGGAGATCTGCCGAAGCATAAATAACGGTCACATTATTTATGTTGGGGCGACATTGAAGAAGTGTCGAACTGTCATTATGAGTCTAACTTGTAATGGAGAACTACTGATCGGGGTGGACACTTAACATTGACTCGGTGAAGCGAGCAATGATAGGACCAATCCTATCATTGCTCGCTTTTTTGCGTTCAAACACGACGAGAAGGCTGAGGGATAGGCGTCCATTCCGGTTATGATGACCAATCATTTATTAGGAGGATATTCATGGAGAATTCAGTTCTATCCATTATTCCACCACTCGTAGCTTTGCTAATGGTAGTGGTGACTAGAAAAGTGCTTCCTTCTCTAGGAGTGGGCATTATTCTTGGTGCGTTAATGATCAACAATTGGAGTGTACCAAATTCATTAGAAGAAATTTATACAATCGTAAAAGGGATCTTCATTGATTCCGAGAGCGGTGGTTTAAATACTTGGAACATGTATATTATTTTCTTCCTACTTTTATTAGGTATGATGACGGCCTTTATTTCGATCTCAGGTGGAAGTCGCGCATTTGGCGAGTGGGCCATGAAACGCGTGAAAACAAGAGTAGGCGCACAGATTGTCACAGCGGTATTTGGTATTATTATTTTTATTGATGATTACTTTAATTCGCTCGCAGTTGGAAACGTTAGTAGACCGATTACGGACAGGCACAATGTATCAAGGGCAAAGCTTGCCTATATCATTGATTCAACTGCAGCACCAATGTGTATTATTTCCCCTATTTCAAGCTGGGGTGCTTATATCATCGCGTTAATTGGTGGTGTATTAGCAACGCATAGCATTACAGGTGTTGGCGCGTTAGAAGCTTTTATCAGAATGATTCCAATGAATTTGTATGCTCTCTTCGCACTTGCGATGGTGTTCTTTGTTAGTTATTTTGACATTAATCTTAAGGCGATGAGAGTACATGAAGACCGTGCACAGAAAACAGGGGAAGTGCTTGATCCGAATCAAGGTGCCGTACCTGGTCAAACGTCAGGGCTACCTGAAAGTGAGAAGGGGAAAGTAGCTGATCTTGCATGGCCCATTATTATGTTAATTGCTGGTACTGTGACGTTTATGATCATCACGGGAATCCAGGCCGTTAGCGGAACGGATACAGCCGTGACAGCTTTGTCTGTCTTTGAAAATACAGACGTTGCTGCTTCTCTCCTTTATGGTGGGATCATTGGACTTGTCACTTCTCTCCTCTTCTTCTTTCCGAAACGAATGGGTGGAGCGGTTCTTGGAAAAGGGATTTGGGAAGGCATTAAATCAATGCTTCCAGCCGTATACATTCTTTTCTTCGCATGGACATTAATTGAAATTATCGGCTCACTAGGGACTGGTAAGTATCTTGCAGGACTTGTTAATGACCACATTGTGATTGGTTTCTTACCAGCTATTTTGTTCCTACTTGCAGGTGTTATGGCGTTTGCAACGGGAACTTCGTGGGGAACATTTGGCATTATGCTTCCGATCGCAGGAGAGATTGCCGCTGCTACGGATCCTACCTATATGCTTCCTGTACTTGCAGCTGTTCTTGCAGGGGCAGTATTTGGAGATCACTGCTCACCAATTTCGGATACAACGATTCTTTCATCAACCGGCGCAGGTAGTCACCATATCGATCATGTGATGACCCAGTTGCCTTATGCATTGCTCGTTGCAGGTATTTCGTTACTAGGATATCTGGTTCTTGGCTTTACTGGTAGTTCCATTCTTGGTCTTGTGGCAACAGCGATTCTATTTGGATTATTAATTTTCATGCTAAAAGGAAAATATGCCAACAGACCAGTTGAAATGGCAAATCATTAATCAAACAGGAGGATATTCCTCCTGTTTTTTTATGTATTTTCACAAAAAAGGAGAGGTTTATATAGAAAATTGAACGATTCATACGAAAAATGTAAAAAGATTGTTTTGACAAGGACATACGTACTAGATATACTATAAACAAAATAATCTGAATTTACTTAAAAGTCTTAACCTTTTTCTGGAAGGGGGCTTATGGTGAAAAAGGTTAACATTTGTCTAAGGGGGTAATTTATTTGGAAAATCGTGCGCAATGGGGGACAAGGGCTGGTTTTATATTAGCCGCAGTTGGTTCAGCAATAGGTCTAGGGAACATTTGGAGATTTCCAGCCGTAGCCTATGACAACGGTGGTGGGGCATTTTTTATTCCTTATTTATTTGCATTATTAACAGCCGGAATCCCGATTCTTATTCTTGAATTTACATTGGGTCATAAATTCCGTGGATCCGCACCACTTTCATTCTTTAGAATGAATAAGAAGATGGAATGGCTAGGGTGGTGGGGCGTTATCGTTGCATTCGTCATCTCCACATACTACGCGGTAATTATTGCGTGGGCCATCTCTTATAGCTATTTTGCATTTAATCAAAGTTGGGGTTCTGATACAGAAGCGTTCCTCTTCAACGATTATCTGAAATTGACAGTTGATCCTGGACAAACTGGTAGTATCGTTCCAGGCGTATTTCTCCCATTAATTGCAGTATGGATTATTACACTTGGCGTTCTTCTTGCAGGTGTTAAAAAGGGAATTGAGCGTGCTAATAAAATTTTCATTCCTACATTAATTGTTCTTTTCTTAATTATTGTAATTCGAGCAGTGACATTGCCTGGTGCTGCTGAAGGTCTAAATGCCTTCTTTACACCGAATTTTGACAGCATTACTTCAGGAAGTGTTTGGGTTGCTGCATACGGACAAATTTTCTTCAGTTTATCCATTGCTTTTGCTATTATGATTACTTATTCTAGTTACTTACCTAAGAAATCAGATATTACGAATAACGCGTTTATTACTGGTTTTGGTAACTCAGCCTTTGAGCTTCTAGCAGGTATTGGGGTATTCTCAGCTCTTGGATTTATGGCTCAGCAGCAGGGGCTTAGCGTTGGCGAAGTAGTGAGCGGTGGCGTAGGACTAGCATTCGTTGTCTTCCCGCAAATTATCAATGAGTTTCCAGCCTTGAACGGTTTGTTCGGATTCTTATTCTTTGCTTCACTTGTTTTAGCTGGTTTATCTTCACTTATCTCAATCTCTGAAACGTATGTGGCAGGTGTTTCTGAGAAGTTCGGAATTTCTCGTACGAAAGCTGTTCTAATTGGTGGAGGAATTTCCTCTATTATCTCGATTCTGTTTGCAACACAAGGCGGATTGTTCTTCCTTGATGCAGCCGACTACTTTATTAACCAGTTCGGAATTGCCTTCGTAGGACTAGTGGAAGTCGTTGTTGTAGCATGGGTACTTCGTGAGCTTAATACGCTTGAGTCACATGCAAACGGCATTTCAGACATTTCACTGAAGTACTGGTGGAAAGCTTGTCTTGGAGTCATTACTCCTCTCGTACTTGGTTATATGATGTTCGATCTCTTTAAGACAAATCTTCTTCGTCAGTTTGATACACCGACTGGGAACTATGAAGGCTACTCAAACGGGTTTATTCTTTATAGTGGCTGGGCTGTCGCAGGGTTCGCCCTTCTGGTTGGAATTCTATTCAGCCTAAAGAAATGGGATGCGAAAGCTGAACAGCAAAAGTACAAGGAGGTAAGCTAATATGGGTGGTAGTGCGATTTTCATGATGGTAGTTGGAATGGTTATTATATGGGGTGGTCTTGCGGCTAGCATTCTAAATGCTGTAAGAGTATCTAAAAAACAATAGAACATGAAAAGAAGAACTAGCGCGCTAGTTCTTCTTTTTTGCTTACTTTTTGTTGCGAATTCTTTCCTGTCGTTCCCAGACCCTTAACGAAGGATAGGGATCATAAGACCATTCTGTTCTTCCGTTGTCTTTATAGATGCCATAGTGAAGATGTGGCGGGAACTTTCCAGCTGTTCCTTTTGGTCCATATCCAGAGCTACCAACATACCCAATGATTTCACCTGGCTGCACAACATGACCTTTCTCAACGCCTTTTTCAAAACCATTTAGGTGAGCATAGTAGTGATAATTACCATCGATATCCCGAATTCCGATCCGCCAGCCGCCGTATTCATTCCATCCTTTCGTTTCGACCGTTCCGTAACTTGTCGCTTTTACTCCAACCCCATAAGAAGCGAAAATATCCGTTCCTTCGTGAATACGAAGTCCGCCCCAGCCACGTCGATCGCCCCATGTGCTTCTGTAACTATAGTTTGCGTGAAGTGGCACTGGGAAAGCATGCTTATCGAGTTTCAGCGTTTGGAATGTATGGTACACAGCACTATTACTTGTAATCGTTCTTACTGCCTGGTCACGATGATAATAATCCCAAAGCCCAATTTGAATATCTTCTAAAGAACTTCCATACTTTTGTATGAAAGACCCAATTGTATAAAGTAGATCTTCGTCATTAGTCCGCTCGGCTTTGCCGTCTCCATTGCCATCGAGGCCAATTCCATTAAAGAACGATATCGAGATAGGTTCTTGATCTTCTTTATTTGGATTCGCACCTCCAGACCATTTCTCAGGCGTAATATAGATAGCTATTGCACCTTTTTCACGGGGAATATCTTTTTGTGAGCGCCTAATGCTTCGTTCATATTGATCAATACCAGCATAGATGTACCAGGGGACCTGGGTAACGGCTTCCATCTTATGAAATAACATCATCCGTTCGCTTCTAAGTTTATCTTCGTCTATATCAGCAGCTCGAACGTTTGTAGGGATGAGGAAGAAAAGAATAAGGATAAGAAAACTATATTTTCTCAAGTGTTTCTTCTCCTTTCGTAATTTGTCATTACTCTTAGTTTGGTTTTCCGTGCGTAAATCATTAGAACTAAATAATGGAAGGTCTAAAGTCTTAATCCTCAATAGATTCACACTTTTTATAGAAATGAATGAGATACTTATGGTATTCTTTATTACAGAAAAGTAATAGGTGAGGTGAGTGTAGTGAGTAAGAAAGAAGAATATTTAAGAAAACCAGAGTGGTTGAAAATAAAACTAAATACAAACGAAAATTATAAAGGCTTAAAAAAGATGATGCGCGAGAAAAAGTTACATACGGTCTGTGAGGAAGCGCGTTGTCCGAATATCCATGAATGTTGGGCTGTCCGTAAGACGGCAACCTTTATGATTCTTGGTGATGTTTGTACTCGTGCATGCCGTTTCTGTGCAGTAAAGACTGGTCTTCCAACTGAGCTTGATTGGGCAGAGCCTGAACGCGTTGCGGATTCTGTTGAACAGATGGGACTAAAGCACGTGGTCATTACCGCTGTAGCGCGAGATGATTTAAAAGATGGCGGGGCGGCTGTTTTTGCTGAAACCGTACGTGCGATTCGTCGTAAAAATCCATTCTGTTCGATTGAAGTTCTTCCATCAGACATGGGTGGCCAATATGAAGCGCTTGAAACACTCATGGATGCGAAACCGGATATTATGAACCACAATATCGAAACAGTGGAGCGCCTAACGCCAAGAGTGAGAGCACGTGCGAAATATCGTCGTACACTAGAGTTTCTTCAGCGTGCAAAAGAAATGAATCCTGAGATCCCGACTAAATCCAGCATCATGCTAGGATTAGGTGAAACAAAAGAGGAAATCATTCAAACACTTGATGATCTTCGTGCACATGATGTTGATATTGTTACACTTGGACAATACTTACAACCATCGAAAAAGCATTTAAAAGTACAGAAATACTGGACGCCTCAAGAGTTTCTTGAGCTAAAGGATATCGCACTTGAAAAAGGCTTTAAACACTGTGAATCAGGTCCAATGGTTCGCTCGTCTTACCATGCTGATGAGCAAGTAAATGCAGCCAAACAAGCTTCGAAGTAATGGATAAGTAATAAGAAAGATAAAAAATCGGCCTTTATCGGGCCGATTTTTTTACTTCGACATCATTTCTTTTCCATCTGTATCGTTTAAGTCTTCATTCATTTCGCCTTTCATCTCACCGTTCTCATTCTCGCCATCACTTACTTTTTTCCCTTGGGGCGCTTTCTTCATTTTGGTAATCGTATCTTCTATGCTCTTCTCGAGTTCTCCATTTGCCGTAGAAGCATTTTGATATCGCTCAACCTCAGCAATCATTCCTTCTTCGTCAGAAACATAGACGTGATAATATCTTGGTATCACAGAGAGAGCTGTTTTCTTTACTTGATCCGCAGTGGCATCACGATCTTTTGTTGTTGTTTTATAGCCAATGAGAACTTCTTCATCTGTTACTAGCGTTGCGACATCATTAACATAAGGCAAAATAATTGCCATTGAACCGATCATATCTGACATACGATCACGATCAAGGTAAGCAATGTTCTCAGGTTGTTTTTGAGAATTCATGTTGTTTGTATTTCGTGTATGACGCACATATCCAAAGCCACCCTTTTTGGACTTTTCCTGAGAGTTACCGGTGTTCATACCGTATTCTTCGGGATCCGTTTTAACAGGTGTTAAATCTGCGTGGTCAAAGGAATCTGTTGCATTTTCTCCCTGGCATGCCCCAAGTCCGAATACGAGTGGCAGTATGAGCAGAATTTGTTTTTTCAATAACCTTCACCTCCATACTGTTATCATGACCGAACTCTGTTCCTTTTTTACTGGTATTACTTGGACAAATCGAATAAAAAAGGTATCATAAGACTAATGAGCCCATTTTGAAATGAGGGATAAAGAATGATAAAAGTAAATCAGCATACGTTTGAGTTGATGAAGGATGAAAGAGAAGGTTGGAACGAAGAAGCTTTTCTTGCTCGATATAGTGAGATTCTGGATAAATATGATTACATTGTTGGGGATTGGGGATATGGTCAGCTTAGATTAAAAGGATTCTTTGAGGACCGCAACCAAAAAGCAACTTTCGATACAAAATTCAGCACGGTGCTTGATTATTTATATGAATACTGCAACTTCGGCTGCCCTTATTTTGTATTAAAGAAGCAGAAGAAGGAAAAACCGAAGAAACAACAACAAGAAGCATAAGCCCTAAGGGCTTATGCTTTGTATGGTTTTTCGGAGTCTTTTTCTGGATCATCGTGTGGTGGGTGTGAGCCAGGGTCCTGACGAGGTAAATGTTGGTGAAGATTTTTATTTTCGTAATTAAACGCACTATAGGACCGCTGCCCTTCTCGCCAAGGTGAGGTTTTACCGAGCTTTTTATTCACCGGTGAACCATATGGACCTTCTGGCGTATCTTCAGGCAGGACGTAATTTCGCCCTTTCTCTACGTTAGCAAAGTCTTGATAATCTTCTTCATCAAACATGAATAAACACCACCTTTAGGAGGTAGTGTATTCATTGTTTGATAAAATATTAGTGACTTAAGACTTCTCTCAAGAAGTTGCGAAGTTCTTCAGCATCTTCCTCATTGAGAGAGTAGGCATGCTCGAGATTTCCAGGCTCATTTAGATCATCGTGGCCGATAATTGCAAATTTGCCTCCTTGAATATCGAGGACTAACGATTTTCCATAAAAGCGATCTGATTTTACAATACAAAGGTCAAACCGATGATTGCTTCCCATAAAGCACACGAACCTGGCTTCAGTGGCCTCCTGTTCGTCGTAGATGAGTCGTTCATCTTCCATCATAGCACCCTCCTTTTCTAGTTAACGCTATCATACCATCTTATGAGGCGTTCTCATACAAGCTTTCATTAGAAAATGTAAGCCATTGCATTTTAAGATATGATAAAATGTAGAGAAGTATTTAATACCGTGTCAGAAAATGGTGATTGAATCATAAGTGTTAGAGGCAGGTGCATGAGTATGTATTTTGTGGATCGTAAGAAAATAGAAGAACAGCTGGTTTATTTCGATAAAATGATTATTCTCATGAAGGAAAGTTCTTTTCAAACAGAACTTCATTTTCTTGGATTAGAGCGAATTCATCACGTTGTCATTGAAAGCATGATTGACGTTGGGAATAGCATCATTGATGGGTTCATTATGCGAGATCCCGGGAGCTATGAAGATATTATTGAAATCCTAGCTGATGAAAAAGTAATTTCAAATGAAAATACTATTATGTTAAAAGAAGTCGTGGGCATGAGAAAACCACTAATGCAGCAATATGTTATGCTTGATCATGAAGCATTGGAGCAAAATCTTCGGAAAAACCTCAGTGCACTAGAGCAGTTTCCTACTGATATAAGAACATACTTAAATCAAGAATTAGGGGCTGTTTCAGCTTTTCTTCCAGATAATGAAGATTGATGTTAGGATAAACACACATTGTAAAGAAAGTAAGGTGTTTTTGATGAAAAGAGTAAGAAACGAGCAGCTGACATTTTTCATTCAAAAACCCGAATATATGAACCGCTTTCATTCATGGAAGCGGTTTTCTTATGGATTGGATAAGTAGAAGGAGGATAATAAGCACATGAAAAACTATAAAGGATATTTAATTGATCTAGATGGTACGATGTATCGAGGCACTGAAAAAATTCACGAAGCAGTCGAGTTTGTGAAGCGTTTAAAGGAAGCAAATATTCCATATTTATTTGTGACGAACAATTCATCAAAACGGAAAGAACAAGTTTCTGAAAAGCTAGAGGCATTTGGTGTACCATGTACGCCAGATCACGTGTTTACAACAAGCATGGCAACAGCAAGTTATATCTCTAATGAGAAGCAAGATGCATCGGTTTATGTGATTGGAGAAGAAGGAATTCGCGATGCCTTAACGGATGAAGGTTTAATGATTCAAGACGACAATCCAGACTATGTTGTCGTTGGGATTGACCGCTCGATCACATACGAGAAATTTGCGAAGGCGTGCATTGCCGTTCGAAACGGAGCTACTTTTATATCGACAAACGGAGATATTGCGATTCCAACAGAACGAGGATTGTTACCCGGTAATGGTTCATTGACGGCAGTGGTGTCTGTTTCAACGGAAGTAGATCCTATTTTTATTGGGAAGCCTGAACCTATTATTATGGAACAAGCTCTTGCTCAACTTGGAACACCGAAAGAAGAGACGTTGATGGTTGGGGACAATTATCGCACCGATATTCTTGCTGGTATCAATGCCGGTTTGGATACATTGCTTGTTCATACAGGCGTAACAACGAAAGAGCACTTGTTATCAGTCGAAAAGCAACCAGAGTACACGGCTCTTACGCTAGATGAATGGCAAATATAAAAACGCCCCTTTGGGCGTTTTTTATTTGTCGTTATTCTGTTTTTTGAGCTCTATGGGCAAGTCGACTAGATGCAGCTGCCGCAATAGCTCCAACAATATCGTCAAGGTAGGTATGGCATGCACCAGTGGATTTATCATTTAACTTTTCGAGAATACCAGGCTTTTGTTTATCGATAAAACCATAGTTCGTAAGGCCAATCGATCCGTATACATTTACAATTGAAAGAGCGATGATTTCGTCTACGCCATATAGACCTTCATCTTTCATTAATATATCTTGTAGAGGCTGATCAAGCAGTTTTCTTTCCGTAAGTTCATCAAGCTGAATTCCCGTGAGCACTGCATTTTGCACTTCTCTTTTTGAAAGTACACGTTCTACATTTTGTATGCAAGTTTCCATTTCAAGGTTAGGGTGATATTTTTCTTGGAGATAGAAGACAAGGTCTGCGATATCTTTGATCTCGACACCACGTTCTTTTAATTTACTTCTCGCTGCTTGTTCCACAAGGTCCATAGGTTCTTGGCCCATTCTTGTCCCACCTAACTTTATAGTAAATTGGTATTGGATGTTATTGATTATATTAGTATATGGTAAGTCAGGAAGAAATATGACACTAAACTTCTGTGACTACTTTACACCGATTGGGCGCGCGGGGCATATAGTACGGTATTAAGACGAATTGCCGGAGGGTCAATATGCTTGAACGAGAGGTTTTTCATCAATATGGAATCGTTATAGATCAGCATAATGTTAAAAATAGTGGATATTTGCTTCGTACGTCTGATCAATCTGAATTTATTTTGAGACGTGCATTAAGTGAACAAGAAAGTGAATTTCCCTGGTATGTAATGGTTGCAAACTTTCTTAATCAACAGAATGAACCTACAATGTTACCAATTTCTTCAAGAAGAGGGAAGTATATAGAGACAATTCAAAATGAGGCGTATGTTCTTTATCAAAAACCGTATGATCGAAATAATCGCATTTATCACAGTGATGGGAGTCGTTTAGCACTATTTCATAGGAAAGCAGGTAATCTCCTAGCAGCTTATAATGAATTACCAGAAATTCAACCGTGGCAGATGAGGTGGCAGTACAGGATAGACCAACTTGAATCTTTTCGTGAGGAATTGAAGAATCAGACTCAGCCTCTCAGAGAATTTGATGAATGGTTTATAGAAACATTCCCTTATTATTCTGGGTTATCAGAGAATGCGATTCAGTACATTGTGGACTGTGGCATCGACATGGGGATGAATCCATTTCAGATTAGAACGCTTGCGTTTAATCGGTATACAGCCAATTATCACCGCACATCTGAAGGTCTATTTCCGAATGATCTCATCCTTGACCATCCAGCGAGAGATCTTGCTGAGTGGATTAGATATGAGCTAGTGGAGGGCGAAGGGAATTTTGAAGGCATCAGGCAATTTATGTGGGATTATCATGAGAGGCGTACGTTAACTCAAATGGATTGGAATCTACTGTATGCTCGTTTGTTATTCCCTCTTCCGTATGTAGAGACGGTGGAGCATTACTATAGTGATGGAAATTTGAAGGAGAAAGAAAAAAGCTTTGTGAATTTAAAGCAACTTGTGAGAAGAGAAGGAGAAAGGGAGGAAATGTACCGTTTATTGTTTCAGGAATTGATGGGTGAATATGGTAAGCAAATGAGAAGAGTAGATTGGTTAAGTTAGAAAATAAAAACCCCCTCCATGACAGAGGGGGTGGATGTGTTTGGTTTAAAATACTTGCTCGAGTTCAGTTACGCCAGGAACTTCTTCAAGAAGTGCGCGTTCAATACCTGCTTTAAGTGTGATAGTGGAACTAGGGCAACTGCCGCACGCTCCCATTAAACGTACTTTAACTACGCCTTCTTCGATGTCTACAAGCTCTACGTCTCCACCGTCACGCAGAAGGAATGGACGTAGTTTATTCAATACATCTTGTACTTGCTCTTGCATCATTCATCGACTCCCTTCATACTTCTATTATACTAATGATTATGTTAAAAATCTATGTGCTAATGTAGAATGATTATAATTCTCATTCTAACTTTATCATGGTATGAATCCATATTCAAGATTGGAACATGAAAAAGGCGAATGCTTCTTTTCTACATGATAGGAATAGGGTACAATGAAGGTAAATTGATTGAATAGAAAGGACGTTTTCACCATGGAAGAAGTACTCGTCTATGGAGCAGGTGAGCGCTGTGCAAGTTGTGTAAACTTGCCTTCTTCAGAAGAAACGGCTGAATGGCTTAAAGCTGCCCTCGACCGCAAGTATCCAAATCGCCAAATAGTCGTTCGATATATTGACATTCATAGTAAACTCTCCGGATATGAGGCGGCTTTCGCTTCAAAAGTGATTGATGAAGATCTGTTCTATCCAGTTGTTGTCGTCCGAAATGAAATTGTGTCAGAAGGTAACCCTAAATTAAAAGACTTATATGCTGTTCTAGAAGACCGTTCTGCAACGGCTTAAATGATAAAACCCGTGAACAAATTTGTTCACGGGTTTTGTATTACGAGTAAGTATATTTGCTTCTTATAAAGGTCAACTTTATTAACCGTTATGGTTCTTATACATCCATAAAATACCTGACTTAAGTAGGCGAGGAACTCGGCCAGTAAGTGGACGATTCGCCATGACACCAAAGCCATGCTTGCTTCCGAGTGAGCCAAGCGTTCCTTTGATTTTAATTGGTGGAAGCGCAGGTGGTGTTTCGTTTTTCCATTGTTTCTGCAAGACGAGAGCTATTTGTTCTGCTTGTTCCTCAGCAAGCTGAGCACTTGGTGCGTGTGGCAAGCTTGCGCAGTCACCTACAACAAAAACATTCTCATGACTTGGAACAGAATGATATTCATTTAATACAATTCGCTTCTGGGCATCTTTTTCAACGTCAAGATCTCTTACGATTTTGTTAGGTTGGATGCCAGCTGTCCATACAATCGAATCACAATGGACAGGCTCTCCGTGATTAAAGAGCGTATTGGGTTCCACCTTTGTAATATTCGATTCACTAACAACTTCTACGTTACGCTCCTCAAACCAGGATTGAACGTATTTTCCAAGGCGTTCTGGGAAGGCAGAAAGAATAGTGTGTCCTCGATCAAATAGCTTAATTTGAAGATCTGGCCTGCTTTCATGAAGTTCACTTGCTAGCTCCACTCCGCTTAGTCCTGCACCAACAATACCAACGACAGATTTAGCGCCGAGGTTGTTCAAGACTTCATACGTTCTACGAGATGAATCAATCGTTTGAATGCTTAGCGTATGAACATCTGCACCTGGTACGTTATGATACTTATCTTCACATCCTAGTCCAATGACGAGCGTGTCATATGCAAGGTCATCATCGTCATTTAAGTGAATAACATTTGAGTCAAGATTAATACTAGTGATTTCGCCGTATTTGATTTCTAGCTTCTTATGAACTGGGAATTGAACACGTATGTGATGATCACTTGCTGTTCCAGCAGCAAGGGCATAATACTCGGTTTTCATACTGTGATAAGGGTTTCGGTCAACAAGCGTAATTGTGAGGTCTTCTGGTAGATCAGATGCAAATAATTTCTGTAGGATGCGCATACCGCCGTATCCGCCGCCTAATAGCACTAGCCTTTTCATGATAAGAGGTCCCCTTTAATAAAATTACATAACGCTGTCTCCCTATAATAAGTAGAAAAGATGTAGAAGAAATGATGAATTAGGAAGAAAAAAGGAAGCGACACGCGCTATAATATAGTTATACGATTCATTATGTTATGACAGTTAAAAGTATAGCGAAACTGTGACTTATGTACAATAACATTTCTTAAATGCTTAACTGGGGAGTGGCTTTACTTTGAAGACAATCGAATTTTGTGCGGGAAACTTGAGAGAGAATAAGCGCGTATGGGAGGCCCTGGAAAAGATCCACGATATTGAATTAATTGACTACGGCTGTCTTGGTTATTGTGGGAACTGCTACTCTGAGTCTTTTGCTATCGTAGATGGACGTTTAGTAAATGCGAATACATCTGAAGCTTTAATAGAAAAAATAATACGAAAATTAAACGACGAAAATTAAGGGCTTTCATTGCTCAGTTTCTGTGTTATAATGACAAAGGTCCATTGAAGTCTAATAGAGAGAGAACGGACTTTTTATTTTCCGCGTACGCGCGAAAAATGTCGAATATTCAGATAACAAAACACTGTTTGTAAGCGCTGTATTTAGCTAATTGCTATAATATTTCTATTTAAAATCTGGTAATGGGGTAGGCTATGCTTATAAACGGGTTCAATAATTAACAAGGGGTGTAAAACATGCAAATTTTATGGGGATTCGGTGGTATGGCTGTGTTATTTGCCATCGCACTAATCTTTTCTACAAATCGCAAAGCGATTAACCTACGTACGGTACTGGGTGCACTTGCCATTCAGGTTGCATTTGCATTTGTAGTATTAAAATGGGAAGCGGGTAAAGCTGCTTTAAAACAACTATCACTATTCGTTCAGGATATTATTGGATATGCTAATGAAGGAATTGGCTTCCTTTTCGGTGGCTTAATTGGGAATGAAGACATTGGAATGATCTTTGCATTCCAAGTACTAACGATCATCATTTTCTTCTCTTCTCTTATTTCTGTTCTTTATTACCTTGGGATTATGCAGTGGGTTATCCGTATACTTGGTGGAGCGATTTCATGGGCGCTTGGAACAAGTAAAGCGGAGTCACTATCAGCTACTGCAAATATCTTTGTTGGTCAAACGGAAGCGCCACTTGTCATCAAACCTTATTTAGATAAAATGACGAAATCAGAACTTTTTGCAGTTATGACAGGAGGACTTGCTTCGGTAGCTGGTTCTGTCCTGATTGGTTATTCTCTATTAGGTGTACCACTTGAGTATTTATTAGCGGCGAGTTTCATGGCAGCACCAGGTGGTTTGTTAATGGCTAAGCTCATCATGCCAGAAACAGAAACACCAGAAACAGCGAAAGAAATTAAGATGGAAAGAAACGAAGATCACGTAAACGTGATTGACGCTGCTGCACATGGTGCATCAGACGGTCTGAAACTTGCTTTAAACGTTGGAGCGATGCTTCTTGCGTTTATCGCATTGATTGCCTTGCTAAACGGTTTACTTGGAGCAGTTGGTGGATGGTTTGGTGCAGGAAGCATAACGATTCAGCAAATTCTTGGGTATATCTTCTCACCACTTGCCTTTGTTATTGGTGTTCCTTGGCAAGATGCTGTGCAAGCAGGTAACTACATTGGACAGAAGTTAATTCTTAATGAATTTGTAGCTTTCTCTTCTTTCGGTCCAGAAATTAGTGCTGGGAACCTAACTGACAAATCAGTTGCGATTATCAGCTTTGCTCTTTGTGGATTTGCGAACTTCTCTTCTCTTGCTATTTTACTTGGAGGCCTTGGAGGTCTGGCGCCTAAACGTCGTCCTGAAATTGCAAAGCTTGGAATGCGCGCTATTCTGGCAGGTACGCTTGCAAACCTTTTAAATGCTGCAATCGCAGGTATGCTTATTTTCTAAATTTGAAAGCCTCTTTTAGAGAGGCTTTTTTTTGTATCGTTTAGATTGTTTATGTCGTAAATTCAAGGCTTAGCGGTGTTGTTTTTTACCTGTTTTACGGTATACTTGTCTAAATAATAGACAGGAGGGGTCACTCGTGAGTAGCTTTGAACATACATTGCCATATGATCGTATGATGGGGGACGTCTATGTTCCGCACTGTCCATTTTGTCATAGTGAGAATGTCTTAACGCCTATGACAGAACGAGATTATCAACAAGGTTGCGAAGAAATTAAAACAAGACTCGTGATGCCTTGCTGTAACGGCAAGCTCATGATTGAGAAAATTGATAGTGATTATTTCTGGACGATAGAAGCTGTTCGAAAAAGCCATTAAAATATAGAAAGAGTGAAAGCATTGCAAGAGATAACATATACAAAAATGCATGGTCTCGGTAACAATTACATTTACATCAACTTATTTGAGCAAAAGTTAGAAGAAAAGAACCTTCCTCAATACGCAAGAGAAGTATCGGATGTTTACACGGGTATAGGATCGGATGGAATGATCTTGATTTGCCCATCCGATCGAGCAGAAGTGAAGATGAGGATTTTTAATAAAGATGGTTCTGAAGGGAAAAACTGTGGGAATGGCCTCCGCTGCGTAGCTAAGTATGCATATGAAAACAAGCTGGTTTCTTCAACGAAATTTGCCATTGAAACGCTAGCAGGACTTGTTCAGGCAGAAGTTCATTTAGCGGGTGATAGTGTGGAGACTGTTACGATTGATATGGGGAGACCGGAGTGGACAAGAGGAAGTCTTCCGATGAACGGAAATTCAGAAGACGAAGTGATTGATGAAACGGTGTTTTTTGAAGAAAAACCGCTTCAAATGACGGGAGTATCGATGGGGAATCCTCACATGGTGATGTTTGTCGATGATATAGAAAAGGCTCATCTCACAACAGCAGGACCTTATTTTACAGATCATCAGCTATTCCCAGAAAGTATTAATGTTGAATTTGTTGAAGTAATCTCTAGCAGTGAATACCATTTTCGGGTATGGGAGAGAGGCTCTGGCATTACTCAAGCTTGTGGAACAGGCGCATGTGCAGCAGTAGTAGCAGGCGTATTGAATAACAAAACATTAAAGGGTACAGAGGTGACAGTTCATCTCGCAGGCGGCGATCTGGAAATTACGTGGGATGAAGATGATCACGTCTGGATGACAGGTCCAGCAGTGACGATATCAACTGGAGTTTATTATACGAGGCAATAACTGGATATTTGTAAATGATAGGATATTGATATAGAATAATAAGTGGTTATAAATAGAAGGATCATTCAAGACTCCGACTGTGAAAAGATACGGAGTGAAATTCTATGCGCAAAAATGACTCAAGTGGATATAGTACTTGGCTTGAATTACCCGGAAGTATTAGCATATAGTCAAAAACTTGATAAGAAGCATAATCTGATATTACAGTTGAAATACAACCATCAGGCTAGCGGAGTGAGTATTTCTGTTTGATAGTGTTCAATTGTTGAGCTTAGTTCTATAGCACGATATACTAATAGTAGCATTACGGTGATTGGAGGGATTTAAATGATCCATTTATCTGAAGCTGCAGCAGCACAGGTAAAAGAAATGATGAAGCAAGAAGAAGGCGACAATCTTTATTTACGCGTAGGTGTTAAAGGTGGCGGCTGTACTGGTTTAAGCTACGGCATGGGCTTTGATACAGAAATGAAGGAAGATGATCAAGCTCTCGACGCTCAGCATGGCGTAACGATTATTATGGATAACGAAAGCGCACCCGTTCTAAACGGTGTGAATATTGATTATAAACAAAACATGATGGGCGGCGGATTCACGATCGACAATCCGAACGCAATCGCATCATGCGGCTGTGGTTCTTCGTTTAAGACAGCGACGAACGCTGGTACGCCGGAGAATTGTTAAGAAATTAATTACCGGATAGGGTGAGTCATGACCCTTATTTGAAAGCTTCTCCAACGTTCAATTAATTATTGAACTTGTGGGGAAGTTTTTTTATTACTCTCTTTTCATTTAAGGTGTTTACCTTAAACTCTCTGAACAATTTATGGACATTGTATAAATGTGATCTTAATCGAGATTCCATAATGAAAAATTTCTTTTTTTATGTCTAAAAAAAGGGATTTTAGTCGTTCCATCGAACACAGTGATGGTGAAGAAAATTTATCTTCTATGAGAGTTAACATTCAAACGATCAATTTGTAAATTTACAAATTGATCGACTTTGCCAGGAAGAATGGAATGTTTATTCTAATTATGAAAAGGAGTGTCACATATGACTGAAATTGGAGTTGGGTTACAACTTTACACGTTGCGAAACGAATGTGAGAAGGATTTATTCGAAACGTTAATAAGAGTAGAGGGCATTGGCTACGAAGGTGTTGAACTTGCGGGATTGCATGGCCATGAACCATCAGCGGTGAAAAACAAATTAGATGAACTTGGGTTAAGCGTCATTGGCCACCATATCCCGATTGAGCGGATTGAAAACGAATTGGAAGCTGTTATAGAGGAACAAAAAGTACTTGGAAACAGCCGAATTATTTGCCCATGGATTCCACCTGAAAGAAGGAGTCATGAGGACTTTTTAAAGATAGCTAAAATCATGAAGAATGCAGCGGAAGTTTGTACTGAGTATCAAATGGAATTAGGATATCACCATCATGATTTTGAACTTGGTCGAAGTATTGAAGGTAGTGAGCTGTTCGGAATTTTAGAGGCGCATTCTTCCATTCAGGCTGAATTTGATATTTACTGGCTTAACCAGGTTGGTCATGATCCAGTTGAGTGGATGCAAAAATTCTCAGGTAGAACACCAATCATTCATCTAAAGGACCGCTCGGATGATGAAAGAGAAGCAACGGCTATTCTTGGCACTGGTAACATTGCGATTCAGGAAGTAGTGGAGCAGGGGCAGGCATGCGGCGTTAAATGGTGGGTTGTTGAGCAGGACGAATGTGATGTTGATCCGATTGAAAGTGTGACTCAGAGTTATAAGTATTTAAGAGAAATACAGCTAAAAAAATAAAATGGTTAAAATATTCAAAAAATAATGTTGAAGATTCTGTGAACTTAAGTTATGCTGTTTGTAATCGATTTCATGAAATCGGTTATAAACGAAGGGAGGGTCTTTTGTACTTTCTGAGGAGGATGAAACATGGCAACAATTGCTGATGTCGCACACTATACAGGCCTATCACGAGCGACTGTGTCACGTGTCATCAATGATTATCCACACGTAACTAAAGACAAGCGTGAATTAGTTCATAAGGCAATGAGGGAACTAGGTTACTTTCCTAATACTTCAGCTAGAAACTTGCGAAATCGAAGAACAAATCTAGTAGCTGTGTTAATTCCAAGATTAACGAATCCGTTTTTTACACTGGTTCTTAATGGAATTGAAAGCGTAGCTGAAGCGAATGGATTTCAATTGATCATTTGTCAGACGAAATCTAGTAAAAAGAAGGAACTCGAATACTTGAATTTGTTACAGACGAAGCAAGTTGATGGTGTTATTTTCACTTCGATTGAAAATAATTGGGAAGAAATTCAGCCCTACACGGCACATGGACCGATTATACTTTGTAATGAATATCATCACGATGCGACGGTACCAATGGTTCGATTGAATCAAGTTCAGGGGAGTTATTTAGGAACAAAGCATTTAATTGAGCGAGGGCATAAGCGGATTGCTTATTGTATGGGCTCAACAAGCGGGTTGTCTAATGATCGCCGCAAAGGAGTCTTTCAAGCGATTGAAGAAGCTGGCCTAGAAATAAAACCAGAATGGATCTTCCAAGATACATACACAATGGAAGACGGCGTAAGAACGTTTAACAAAATTCTTGAGTTAACTGAACGACCAACGGCTATCTTTACCGGCGGAGATGAAGTGGCAGCTGCAATGGTGAAGGAAGCAAAGCGAAATGGATTAGATGTTCCGAAAGATATAGCGATACTCGGATTTGACGATCAGCCAATTGCCAGCTTAATTGAACCAGAGCTAACAACCATTTATCAACCCGGGGCAGAAATTGGTGGACAAGCCATGACTATTTTTATTGACTGTTTAAAAGGGCAGTGTGAGCGTACAACTCAAAGTGTTAAAGAATTACCACTATCGCTTGTTATTCGTAACTCTACATAACTTGCGATAAATGTAAGCGCTAACTTATTTATTGAAATCGATTACAATTTTGAAATCGATTTCAACCAAATTTAAGGGGGATTTAGTATTATGCGAATTATGAAGAATAGTAAACTACTTTTTATTGTTTTGGCTCTTATTCTAGTTCTATCGGCATGTAGTTCTTCAAACAATTCTTCAAGTAATAACAACAGCTCGGGTGATGAAAATGCAAGTTCAGGTGACGAAGAAAAAGTAACACTTGTTTATGCGCGTGGTAAAGATGCTACTGGATCAACTGACGTAATGGTTGAGGAGTTTATGAAGCAAAACCCGAATATCGAAATCGAATTCCGCGAGATGCCGACCGACACAGGAGCACAACATGATGCTTATGTCACAATGTTGAACGCTGAATCATCAGAAATTGATGTATTCGATATCGATGTAATCTGGCCAGCTGAATTCGCTCAAGCAGGATATGTTCTTCCATTAGACCGCTTTATTGAAAAAGACGGTATTAACATGGATGACTACAACCAGGGACCGGTAACGGCAGCAACATTTAATGGTAAGCAGTGGGCGATGCCTAAATTCATTGATACTGGTATGCTTTTCTATCGCTCTGACTTAGTATCTGAAGCTCCAAAAACGTGGGATGACTTGATGACTCAAGCTTCTGAGCTAAAAGGTGAAGACGGTACGAAGTTTGGTTACCTCATGCAAGCGAAGCAATATGAAGGTCTTGTAACAAACGCAGTTGAATTTGTCGGTTCTTACGGCGGTGCGTTTATTGATGAGAATGGAGAAGTTGTTATCAATAGCCCAGAAGCGATCAAAGGTATTTCAAAAATGGTTGAAATCGCAAACTCTGATTTCGTTCCAGGTAACATCAATACGTTTACTGAAGTAGAATCTCATACTGCATTTATTGAAGGACAATCTCCATTTATCCGTAACTGGCCATATCAGTTCGCACTTGCGAATGATGAAGAACAGTCTAAGATTGTTGGAAACGTAGAAGTAGCTCCACTTCCTGAAGGTGATGCTGGCTCTGCCTCAGCGCTTGGCGGTTGGATGGCAGCCATCAATAATTTCTCTGAACATCCTCAAGAAGCATGGGAGTTCTTGAAGTTTATGACTGGTAAAGAAGGACAAAAGATTGATGCAATTAAAGGTTCACATGCTCCAACAATACCTGCTCTGTTCGAAGATGAAGAAATTATCGAAGCGAACCCATTCTTTGGAGAAGAAGGATTCCAAACAGCACTTGAAGCAGCGGTTTCACGTCCTGTAGCACCAAACTACCCTGAAATCTCTGAAATCATTCAAATTCACATTTCTAAAGCGATCGCAGGAGAAGAAACTCCTGAAGAAGCAGCGGCTGCAATGGAAAAAGAAATGAATGAAAAGCTAGAAAAATAATAGAGAAGGTCATTAGCCTTCAACGCGAAGGCTAATGTCTTTCCTACATATTCTCTGAAAGAAATTTCGTAGTATCAAAAAGCGGTGTCTTGTAGCGATCGTAACTGAGTGAGCAACAAGACACTTTTTCCTAAAGAGAGGAGCGTTGGTATGCAGACAGATATCGATCCAAAAGAGCCTATTAAAGTGGACAACCAGCCCAAAAAGAAGAAAAAAAACGATGCGGTTGTAGGTTATTTACTTCTTGCCCCGGCACTGATCCTTATTCTAGCGATTTCTATTTGGCCAGTTTTCCAGTCATTTTATTTTAGTCTTTTCGACCTTCGTCTTAATGAACCAACAAAATCAGAAGTCCATCTCGATTATCAAATTGACCTGGACCGCTATTTGCAAAACTACCCATTTCTAGTTGGTGCAATTAACTCTGAAATTGATAATGGAAATTCAAGCGAAGAGCTGACCGAGATGAAGACAACATTGAAAATCTCGATGCCAGTATTAAAGAAAATCCGCAAGCAGCAGAAAATTATGATGTGATTAATGAAAAGCTAGACAAGTTTGAGAATATTCCTGACGACATGAAGTACGTTGAAATCGACGAAAGTGTAGCAGAAGATTTTACGACTTCCGTTAAAGAAATCAATAGTGATTTAATGATGATCAATGAAGATGGAAGTTTGGAAAAAGGCGATAAAATTGTTGGTTTATCATCGGCTTTAACTGAAATTGTTGTTGAACCAAATTTCATTGGATTTGAACACTACAAAGAAAATTTAACTGATACGCGGATGTGGAAATCTCTTTGGAATACGAGTGTATTTACATTTATTTCTGTTCTAGCAGAGCTGATTCTTGGTCTTGCAATTGCGCTACTTATCAACAAAGCTTTCTTAGGCCGAGGGTTAATTCGAGCAAGTATCCTAATCCCATGGGCTATTCCAACAGCAGTAGCAGCCCTCATGTGGAAGTTCCTTTATGATGGTCAAAATGGTATTGTAGCGAAGCTCTTTGAAGATGTAGGATTGATCGATCGCATGTCGATGCTTCTCACTACGGATACAGGTGCAATGTTCTCTGTTATCTTCGCTGATGTGTGGAAAACGACACCTTATATGGCTTTACTTCTTCTAGCGGGACTGCAAACGATCCCATCCTCCCTCTATGAAGCCGCATCAATTGATGGAGCGAATAAGTGGAAGCAGTTTGTAACGATTACATTACCACTTTTGAAAACAAGTCTTCTCGTTGCTCTCTTATTCCGGACTCTAGATGCATTCCGAGTGTTTGACTTAATTTATGTATTAACTGGCGGAGGTCCAGCGAACTCAACCGAAACGATCTCAATGCTCGCTTATACATTGATGTTTACTCAGACTAACTTTGGTGAAGGTTCGGCTATTTCAGTTGTTGTATTTATCTGTGTTGCCATTATCTCTGGAATTTTCATTAAATTACTCGGTGCTGAACTAATAAACGACGGAACTGGAAAGAAATGAGAATGTATTTTATCATGAAGAAGGAGGGCCAGCCAGATGAATAAGAAAGCGGGACCGATGTTTTACGTTTTCCTAGTTGTGTTTGTCTTTGTTGTTATGTTTCCGTTCTTATGGATGCTTGCAAGTTCGATTAAACCACTAACAGAGCTCTTTGGTGAAAAAGCGTTCAATCCTTTTACGAATAACCCAACTCTACAAAACTATGTATCCGTTTTCGTAGATTATCCTTTCCCTCGCTATCTTTGGAATAGTACAGTTGTAGCGACGATTACGACAGTGTACACCGTTCTTGTCGCTTCATTCGCTGCCTATTCCATTGCGCGTCTGAACTTTAAAGGAAAACCGATTATATTGGGAATTGTTTTATCTGTATCCATGTTCCCACAAGTAGCAACGATTTCACCAATCTATATTTTTCTAAAAAACTTAGGTCTTACAAATAGCTATCTTGGCTTAATTATCCCGTACACAACGATCACGCTGCCATTATCGATCTGGCTTCTCGTTACATTCTTCCGTAAAATTCCTTTCGATCTGGAAGAAGCAGCGAAGATCGATGGAGCATCATTATGGCAAACGTATTGGAAAGTGATTATGCCACTTGCTGTACCAGGTATTTTTACAACAGCCATTCTCGTATTTATTGCAGCATGGAATGAGTTCTTGTTTGCCCTTACGATTAACACAGCTGATAAGTTTAAAACGGTGCCGGTCGGGATTGCTCTATTCCAAGGTCAGTATACGATCCCGTGGGGAGAAATTTCAGCAGCGACCGTTGTTGTAACCGTTCCTCTTGTCATTATGGTATTGATTTTCCAAAGAAGAATCGTGTCAGGATTAACATCAGGTTCAGTTAAAGAATAGATAAAAATAGGAGTGGATTTTAATGCTAAACGTAACCGTATGGAATGAAAATCGTCATGAGCAGAGTAGTGAAGAAGTAAGAAGTGTGTATCCTAACGGCATTCATGGGGCGATTGCGGAATTTCTGAAAGAAGATTTTGAAGTGAGAACGGCTACTTTGGACGAGCCAGAACACGGTTTATCTGAAGAGGTACTCAGTGGTACTGATGTTCTTCTATGGTGGGGACATATCGCGCATGAAGAAGTATCTGATGAAATCGTGAACCGCGTTCACCAGCGTGTTCTTGATGGGATGGGACTGATCGTCCTTCATTCTGGTCACTTCTCTAAAATTTTCAAGAAGCTAATGGGTACAGGCTGCGATTTAAAATGGCGTGAAGCGGATGAGAAAGAAAGAATGTGGATTGTAGATCCAACCCATCCGATTGCGGAGGGACTTGGTGAGAAAATTGAGCTTGAGAGAGAAGAAATGTATGGCGAGCATTTCGATATCCCTGCACCAGATGAACTTGTGTTTGTAAGCTGGTTTGAAGGCGGGGAGGTCTTCAGAAGCGGTTGTACATATAAGAGAGGACAAGGAAAGGTCTTCTATTTCCGACCTGGTCATGAGACATATCCAACCTATTACAATAAAGAGATCCAGCAGGTTATGAAAAATGCTGTAGCCTGGGCTAAACCTACGACGATACCAAAACCAGTCTATGGAAATGCAAAACCGCTAGAAACCATCGCGTCTAAATAAGAGATTGATTGAGGAGGAGAAACCATGAATGAATTAAAAATTGGTGTTATCGGATGTGGGAGTATTGCGAAACACCGTCATTTACCAGAATACGCGGCAAACACACAAATAAAAATTGCTGCGGTATGCGATATTGTGAAAACAAGAGCAGATGAAACAGCGGTTCTTTACGGAGCAAAGTCCTATGAAAGCTATGAGGAGCTACTGCAAAATAGTGAGATTGATGCTCTAAGTGTATGTACGCCAAACTATCTACACGCCCCGATTTCTATTGCTGCATTAAAAGCAGGAAAGCATGTTCTTTGCGAAAAGCCAATGGCAACATCACGTGCAGATGCAGAAGAAATGATTGAAGCGGCTCGCACAAGTGGGAAGAAGTTAATGATTGCTCACAATCAACGCTTCGTTCCTTCCCACACAAAAGCGAGAGACATTCTAGCAAGCGGTGAAATTGGCAAAGTGTATAGCTTCCGAACCGCTTTTGGACATCCTGGACCTGAAGGTTGGAGCGTGGATGGGAAAGATAGCTGGTTCTTCGAGAAAGAGAAAGCATTTATTGGAGCAATGGGAGATCTTGGTGTGCATAAGACCGATCTTATCCGCTATTTATTAAATGAAGAGATCGTAGAGGTAGGCTCGTTTGTTGAAACAAGTGCGAAGGAGTTTGCTACTGTTGATGATAATGCAGTGTGTATCTTAAAATCTGAAAGCGGTATTATTGGAACGCTAGCTGCAAGCTGGGCTTATACAGCGAGTGAAGATAATTCAACGATTATCTATGGAGAAAAAGCGATTCTTAGACTTGAAGACGATCCAGTGAATTCGCTTGTTGTTCAGTATCAGACAGGTGAAGTAGTGAAATATGAGCTTGGTGGTATTCAAACAAATGATAGCGGCGGTCAATCGAGTTCACAGGTTATCAATAAGTTCGTAGATAGCATTGTGTCGGATAAAGACGTTCCTGTAAGCGGTATGGAAGGTATGAATTCTCTTCAAGTTGTTCTCGCAGCACTAGAATCAAATGAAACGAAGAAAATCGTTAACCTGAGGTGATCAAGTGAATAAATTACGTATGGGGATTATCGGGTCTGGCGGCATCGCCCAGTCCCGACATATCCCAGCATACCAACAGCTCTCTGAACAAGTAGAGTTGTTTGGTGTTTATGATGCCGATTATGAGAAAGCGAAGCAAGCAGCTCTCGTGTTTGCGATTCCGAATGTCTATGAAGATGTTCAAGCTCTATTTAAAGAAGTAGATGCTGTAACGATTTGCACACCGAATAAATTTCATGCTGAACTTGCTGAACAGGCTCTTACTGCAGGTGTTCATGTTCTCTGTGAGAAACCAATGGCCATGACCGTAGAAGAATGTGATCGCATGATCGCAGCTGAGAAAACGTCTGGCAAAATTTTATCCATTGCCTATCATTATCGTTTTATGAAAGAACCGCGTGCCGCACGTCAACTCATCCAAGAGAATGAAATCGGTGATCCAATGGTTGCAAGAGTTCAAGCCCTTCGTCGCCGAAAGGTTCCGGGATGGGGCGTGTTTACGAATAAACAGCTTCAAGGAGGAGGTAGTTTAATAGACTATGGATGCCACTTTCTTGATTTAAGTATGTGGCTGATGGGCAACGCGAAGCCTGTTGAAGTGTCAGGAACAACATACAATCGTTTAAGCAAAACGCCTGAACAAGTGAACCAGTGGGGAGCATTTGATCACGAGACGTTTAATGTGGATGATCATGTCACGGCATATATCCGATTTGATAATAATGTTTCCATGCTCTTTGAAACATCCTGGTCAGCCAACATTGCAGAGGACAAAGAGTCTGTTAGTATCTCCGGTAGTGATGGGGGTCTCGATGTTTTTCCATTTCAATTAAATAAAGCTCAGCACGGCATGCTTTTAAATACGAGCAGTCAATGGGTACCAGGAGATGAGGACCCAGGATTGCCTCAAGCTGCGAACTTTGTGAACAGCTGTCTCGGACTAGAGGAACCGATCGTGAAATCGGAAGAGGCGAGACGCGTGTCACAAGTAATTGAAGCAATTTATGAAAGCTGTACAACTGGGAGAAGCATTCGACTTGATTAAAAACATAAGAGGAGTGGTCCTATGAAACTAGGTGTATTTACTGTACTATTCTCAGATAAGTCATTCGAAGAGATGCTCGATCATGCGAAAGCATCTGGACTTAAAGCGGTGGAAATCGGAACGGGAGGTTATCCAGGTAATGCCCATTGCAACCTGGATGAATTGCTCGAAAGTGAAGAGAAGCGCTCGGAATATCTTGATAAAGTTCATTCAAGAGGACTGGAAATAAGTGCGTTTAGCTGTCACGGAAATCCGATTTCTCCTGATAAGAAATTTGCTGAGGAGTGCCACGACACTTTCGTTAAGACTGTGAAATTAGCATCGGCAATGAACGTTCCGGTAGTGAATACATTCTCAGGAACACCCGGTGATAGCGAAGACTCTAAAAACCCAAATTGGCCTGTAACGCCATGGCCAGCTGAGTACTCAGATATTTTGAAGTGGCAATGGGAAGAGAAGCTGGTTCCATACTGGAAAGAGTGGGGTCAATTTGCCAAGGATCATAATGTGAAAATTGGTCTTGAGCTTCATGGCGGGTTTCTTGTCCATACACCTTATACGATGCTTAAGCTTCGTGAGCTAACGTGTGACGCAATTGGTGCAAACCTCGATCCAAGTCACATGTGGTGGCAAGGAATTGACCCTGTCGCAGCGATTAAAATTCTTGGAAAAGAAAATGCGATCCATCATTTCCATGCGAAAGACACGTATATCGATCAGGATAATGTGAACATGCATGGATTAACAGACATGCAGCCTTATGGAGAAGTGAAGACACGAGCATGGACGTTCCGCTCTGTTGGTTGTGGACATAGTAATCAAGAATGGTCTCACATGATGAGCGCACTTCGTACATATGGCTATGACCATGTTGTAAGCATTGAACACGAAGATCCACTCATGTCTATTAACGAAGGCTTCCAAACGGCTGTTAAGAACCTTCAGTCTGTTTTAATTGTTGAACAGCCAACTGAAATGTGGTGGGCTTAAGTTTATTGATAAAGAAACCCCGATGCTCGTTGCATCGGGGTTTTGCTTCTTACTTTTATTCAGTTTCCTTTTTCCACTGCTCATCGATTAACATCTTACCAGGCCATGTATACGCCATAATCCCACCATCAGCTGTAATATCTTCACCTGTCACATAAGAGCTATCATCAGACGCTAAGAAAAGGGCGACCTTTGCCATTTCATCAGGGCGGCCAAGTCTACCAAGCGGCGTTATCCACTTATTAGCATCTCTAAATTTCTGCCCCATTTCTTCTTCTTTTGAACCGGCAAGCTTATCAATTAGTGGCGTTTCAATCGTACCAGGAGAGAGAGAGTTTACTCGAATTCCCTGTCTTGCATAGTCGATTGCCATGGCTTTCGTAAAGTTAGTAATACCGCCTTTTGCTGCGTTGTATCCTGAACGATCAAGGTCAGCTGCTCGACCTGACATCGATGACGTATTAATAATCGATCCGCCATTATCCATCATGAGGGGAAGTAAGTATTTGCTTGTTAAGAATGTACCGCGCAAATCAACTGAAATAATGCGATCGAACAATTCGACTGGGTATTCGTGAACTTTTCCGCCTTCCTGGTCAACACCTGCGTTATTAAAGAGAACATCAATCGTGCCATATTCTTCTTTTACTTGGTTAGCAAAACTCGTTACGCTATCCTCACTTGATACATCAACGTGGAATGTTTTCACATTGCCTCCATTTTTATTCAGCTTCTCAGCTGTTTTACTCATCTCTTCTGTATTAACATCAGCACATAAAACCGTAGCTCCTTCTTTTGCGAAAAGCTCAACAGTGGCTTGTCCAATACCAGTTGCAGCTCCAGTAATTACCGCTGTTTTATTTTGTAATCTACTCATTGATAAGTCCTCCTGTAAACAGATTATTTAAGTCTATTTTGGGTTTACCCGCTTCAAGAAGAAAATAATCACAAGGAATGTGTTATTAAGAAAATATTTTTCATGGAAAAATACGGTATTAGTGTAAACTATTTGTCATATCTCATGAATTCTGACGGTGATAAAATGACTGTATAAGGAGGGGATTCTATTGTTTAGATTAAGTATTCATGAAGAGGGATCTGGCAACTTGGAGGCCGAGAATTTTGATGTGCGCTACCAGGCAAATGTCGCATTTAAAGAAAAAACGCTCGCATACTCTAATCGATCAGGGCGTTATGAAATTACATTGAAAGAAGATTCAGGTGAAGAAATTCTATCAACCAAAGTAGGGCTTGGATGGTGAAAACATACATATTAAAAACCCCGTACACATGTGTACGGGGTTTTTAACGTTTTAATGAGAAGAATGGAAAAGGTTTTGTTTAACGGTTTTCCAGTTTGGTTTTGGCGTATCTTTAAGACTTTTATAGAGAGAGAAGCCAAGACCTGCTATCATCACGATGATAAAGAGAATCTCATCCATGTTTATCCTTCCCTTTCGTAGAACTTACTTTTTTTTATCGAAAAGGCTAGTGCTGTGAAGCGGCTGTACTTTTGCATCTGGATCCATATAGGATTTGGCATTGTTAACAGCTGTTGGTGCTTCACCAAATCCAGAGGCGATAAGCTTCACTTTGCCGTCATATGTAGCAACGTCACCAGCTGCATAAATACCAGGAATGTTTGTTTCCATTTTGGAATTAACAACAATGGAGTTCTTTTCAATCTCAAGACCCCATTCTTTAATTGGTCCAAGAGAAGAAATGAAGCCGTAATTCACAATAACTGCATCCACGTCTTTCGTTATTTTCTCCTCACCTTTAACTTGCTCGAGAACAACCTGGTTAATGCGTTCTCCATCACCAATGAACTCAGTAATGTTATACGGCGTTTGAATGTTCACTGAAGAGTTCATAAGCTGTTCAACGCTGTGTTCGTGAGCTCTGAACTTATCGCGACGGTGAATGAGTGTTACTTCCTCAGCAATTGGCTCAAGCATATTAGCCCAATCCACTGCGGAATCTCCTCCGCCAGCAATAAGAACCTTTTGTCCTGCAAATGCTGTGAGATCATTTACGAAATAGTGAAGGTTCTTTCCTTCATAAAGATCAGCGCCTTCTACTTTCAGGCGACGAGGTTGGAAAGCTCCAACACCAGCAGTAATAATAACCGCTCGCGTATAATGCTCTTCTCCTGTGTTTGAACGAAGATAAAGAGTGCCGTCTTCTTGTTTTGTTACTTCTTCCACAGACTGCTCTAAAGCAACCTCTAGTTGAAATTGATTCGCCTGTTCGACAAGATTATCGACAAGGTCTTGTGCGAGAACTTTTGGAAAGCCAGCGACATCATAAATATATTTTTCAGGATAGAGTGCAGAGAGCTGCCCTCCAAGCTGTGGCATACTTTCAATAATCTTTACTTTAAGTTGGCGCATACCACCGTAGAATGCGGTAAATAAGCCAACAGGACCTCCACCAATAATCGTTATATCATAAAGTTCATGTTGGTCAGTCATAAGTCAGTCCCCCTATAATTTATTCTATGTGCTTTCATTATTATAATCATAATAAAAACGGAACTAAACCCCTAAGGTGAAAACACCTCTAGAACTTTCATTATAAAGGTTGAAAAAGAAAAAAAAAAGAATATGATTAGAATGGAGCGTCAGATTTGAAAATTTTATGACAAAGTGCGGGCTAGATCACCATTTTTTTCGGTCTAGAACGTGAAATACTTAACAATGTCTCTTGATCCTATTCAATATTGTTTATTTTTGAGAAAGAGATTCCTTATATTTAGCGTTTATTGACGTTTCACGATGGGACAATGCAGGGAAATCTACAATATGTCCTAAAAAAATACCGATAAAAGGTGGATGTGATTCAAGTGAGTAGGCCAAAAATCGCAATTTTAGGTGCAGGGTACGGCGGGATTATGACAGCAGCTCGTCTTCAAAAAGAAATGGGAACAAATGAAGTGGAAGTTACGCTTGTGAATAAGCATGACTATCATTACCAAACAACATGGCTTCATGAACCAGCTGCAGGAACAATGCACCATGACAAAACAAGAATTATGATCAAAGATGTCATTGATATGAACAAAATCAAATTTATTAAAGACACAGTCGTAGAAGTAAAGCCGGATGAAAAGCGCGTTATTCTTTCTAACGGTGAACTTGAATACGATTACCTTGTTCTAGCACTTGGTTTTGAACCAGCTACGTTTGGTATTAAAGGTCTTAAAGAAAATGCCTTCAGTATTCGTAGCGTAAACTCCGTTCGTAAAATTCGTGAACACATTGAATACCAGTTCGCAAGCTACAATAATGAGTCTAAGCGTCGCGATGATCTTCTAACTATTATTGTGGGTGGCGCAGGATTTACTGGAATTGAATTTGTTGGTGAACTTGCTGAACGTGTTCCTGAACTGTGCAAAGAGTTCGATATCCCTCGTGATCGCGTTAAAATCATTAATGTGGAAGCGTCCCCAACTGTTCTTCCTGGTTTTGATGAGGAGCTTGTAGAATACGGAATGAATCTACTTGAGCGTAAAGGTGTGGAATTCCGTACGAGCACAATGATCAAAGAAGTAACAGAAGATGGCGTTATTTTGGGTGAGGATGAAGAAGTGAAAGCGGCGACAGTTGTTTGGACTGGTGGCGTGCAAGGAAACTCCATCGTTGCAAATTCTGGCTTCGAAACAAACCGCGGCCGTGTTCCTGTTCGTAAAGATCAGCGTACACCGGATTACGATAATGTTTTCGTTGTTGGAGATTGTGCTCTTCTTATTAACGAAGAAATCAATCGTCCATTCCCTCCAACGGCTCAGGTTGCGATCCAAGCTGCTGGAGCTGTATCCAAGAACTTATTGAGCCTTGTGCGTGGGAAAGAGCTTGAGAGCTTTACTCCTGACATCAAAGGTACGGTTGCTTCACTTGGTAAAGGCGAAGCGATTGGTAAAGTTGGAAATAAAAAGCTCTATGGTAGCACAGCGTCTGCTATGAAAAAAGTGATTGATAATCGCTATCTCTTCATGCTTGGTGGGCCAGGGCTTGTCTGGAAAAAAGGTAAGCTTAAGCTATTTTAAGATCATTCGATAAAGAGGGCAAAGACGTCATGTCTTTGCCTTTTTTTGCTCTTATGAAATGATTCATTTGTGATCAGCGCAATAAGAAAAACGAAGGCGATCGTCATAAAGGAGATGACGATCAGCCAAGTTTTTCTAATCTATTCAATAGAATAGGGGCTATAGTAAAGTCTATGAACGTACTACTTTATTTATTCCAGGGGAGGATTTCGATTTGACCGAAAGAGGAAAAGTTTGGTTGGCGGCAGCAGGCATTGTGGAATTTGAGGGGAAGTTTCTCGTCGTGATGAAGAAGTATGGTGGTTTAAAAGGGAAATGGTCTTTTCCTGCTGGATTTGTGGATCCGGGTGAAACGGTTGATGAAGCAGCTGTCCGAGAAATTTTTGAAGAAACGGGTATCATTGCGGAAACGACTGGAATAGCAGGAATTCGTTCAGGTGTTATTAACAAAGATGTAAGTGATAATCTAGTGGTTTTTCATATGAAAAGAACCGGAGGAACGCAAACGTCCGAAACGAATGAAATTGAAAAGTGCCGATTTTTAACAAAGGAGGAACTGCTTACTGATCCACGTACCTCGTCTATGATTCCTTCCTTTCTGAATGGAATGGATCAGTTTATAACGGAGATGAATCCTGGAAATCAATTTCAGTACACTTCTTACAAATTGTTATATTCGAGCTTCAATAAAAAGTAAAAACTTTAAGACGAATGGAGACACCTCGGTTATACACTAAAAGGTTCGATTCGCTCCCATCATCTACTAATGCTTGAAATGATTTGATAAATGACGAAATAATCTGATAATAAATGATGTATTCGCTTACACGGGCTGTCAGAGTGAAATTTGGCGTTTTTCTTTTTCAACGATTCTTGATATATTATCAGAAAATTACAACAAAGGAGTGGTTGATGTGAGAAGACAACAAAATAAGGCGAAAGCAACTGATTGCCCTTATTGCCAGGGGAAGGGGTACTTTCAACTACTTCTTGGTGGATCGGAAACATGTGATAACTGTGGAGGAAGTGGAGCAAAACAAAACCCAACTAACTAAGCGTTTAAGAGCGCTTAGTTTTTCTTTTGGTTCAAAAATACGAATGAATAAAATGGATTGAGGTCTAGCTCCAGCGCTTGTCGGACCTACCGGGCGCTTGCGCTTTTCTTGATCTAGCTCCAGCGCCTACCTGCTCGAGGTCTTAAGCCGATCCTCATTGTGGCAAAGAGCGCCACATTGAGGCCCGTCTTAAGCTTGTCGCAGGTAAACAAGGCGCTTGCGCTTTTCTTTTGATCTAGCTCCAGCGCCCAGGTCCTCGAGTCGCTTCAGTCTTTCAGTTGAACACAAAGAACGTGTTCAATTAAAAGCCTTCCAGCGCTTGTCGGACCTACCGGGCGCTTGCGCTTTTCTTTTGTTCACCCTCTGTTCATTGACTAAAATGGGACAATCCAGTAAACTAACAATGATTACTCGGGGGTGAAACGATGGCGATTCCACAGCTGATTATTTCGATGCTGCTGTTTATTGTGCTTTTCTTTGGAATTGGATTCCTGCTTAACATGCTTCTTCGCTCGACATGGATTATGGCAGTTGTCTATCCTGTAATCGTTATCATGATTATTGATAACGTTACGTTTTTTCAATATTTTTCCTCACCAGGTTCTTCATTTAAAGCGTTAGGTACTGATCTTCTTTCACTAGGAAGTGCCGATGCGATTATTTTAACTGCTGGACTTGTTGGAGCTGTGTTCGCAGGTGTTGCGATCAGAATGCTTCGTGTAAGGGGATATCAGATGTTTTAAAAGCTTCGCCAATTGTTGGCAGAAGCTTTTTATATGTGTAAAAGCACGTTATCTTGATGAATAGGTTTTCACTTCTCTGGAAATGAATAGATCATGAGAGGAGTGGAAAATGTGCGATTTATCATGCTGATCGCAAAAGGGATGATCTTTACAGGACTTTTTGCAGCAGCGTTGCTATCAACTTATTTATTATTATCGGGTTTATCAATGCAAGATGTAACGAAGTGGATTTTTCCTCAGCAGACTGTACTCAGTGAAGAGGATAGGACAAGCCTAGCTACGTCTCAGGATTGGTCACAGTATCCAACGCATACCGTAACGGCTACAGGCTATACGGCAGGTGAGGAATCAACAGGGAAAACACCTGAGCACCCTGCATATGGCATCACCTATTCTGGCGTAAAGGTAAAGCGGGATCTTTATTCTACGATCGCTGCTGATACGTCCGTCTTTCCAATTGGTAGTGTACTCTTTATTCCTGAGTATGGCTTTGGGGTTGTAGCAGATACAGGAAGTGCGATAACTGGGAAGCGAATTGATCTCTATTACGACACGGTTAATGATGTTTATAATGAGTGGGGGAAAAAGACACTCGACGTATATCTGATCGAAAAAGGTGATGGAACCTTAACGGAAGAAATGTTGTTAACGATGAATGAAGAAGAATCGATGCAAGTCTTCAGACAAGAGTTAATGAGTGAGAAAGAATAACAGAAGCTACAAAACGTCGGAGAGTATACTCTCCGACGTTTTGCGTTTACTTCTCATTGTCTAAAAAAGCATCTTCCCCTTCAAAAGAGGGATAGCGATCAGGATGAAGAATGGCAGCAAGTTTGACGAGCCCTGTCATTAAACGTGGTGAAGGGCGACAATAAAGCCATTCTTCAAGTACATGAATGGGACTTTCTTGAAGCTTGTCCCAGTCATGACGTTTTTGAACGATTTTTGGATTTACTTTATTCTGTCGAACGCCAACCCAGGCAAGACAAATATGGTCTGGCCTTCTCTTTACGACATCTGCCCAATCTGTTTGAACAGAAGCGAGTTCCACATCACGAAAAGAATTTCGCGCTCCTGCTAGTTCACTAATCTCAGTAAGCCAGTTTGTTTTGCCAGGTGTGAAAATGGGCTTTGGCCACCATTCCCAATAAATATCTGGCTTCTCTGGGATTTGATCACTGATTTCCTTGTACTCCTGAATCAATTTCCTGAAACGATTGGAAAGAGAGAGGGCTTCCTGCTTTTTATTTGTAAGCTCTCCAAGTGTAACGAGATCATTAGAAATGTCCTCAAGGGAATTGGGATTTAATACTGTATAAGATAGACCAAGTTCGTCCATGGCTTCAATATTTTTCTCCATTCCTGGAACGCTCAGTGATGCGAGAATAAGGTCTGGTTTCAACGCTTCAACTTGCTTCAAATCAATAGAAAGATCGGGACCAAGACGTGGAAGACTCCTGATTTGTTCTGGCCAGTCGGAAAAGTCATCAACACCGACGAGCTGATCTGTTAAGCCAAGATAAGCGCATAGCTCAGTATTACTAGGACACAATGAAACGATTCGCATCTAAGTCCTCCTATATTTAAGCGATTTGAAAAGCGTAGTATAAAATTAAAGTTGAAATAATTCCAAGCAAGCCGCCAACGAGAACTTCGATTGGCTTATGCCCTAATAGCTCTTTTAATTCTTCAATTTTCTCTCGTTCTTGCTTTTGCTGCCAATTTTTCGCTTCAGAAACAAATCTATTGAAATTAAGAACAAGTTGGTTTAGTACAATGGCTTGCTCTCCTGTTTGTCGGCGAACACCGGTTGAATCAAACATCACAATAATGCTGAACATCGCTGCTACGGCAAAAATAGGAGAATCAAGGCCAGTCTCAAGTGCAACTCCAGTCGCTAAAGCTGTCGTAGCAGCGGAATGAGAACTTGGCATACCGCCTGTTGCGTTGAAGAGGGACCAATTAATTTGTTTCGTTGCAATAAAATAAATAGGTACTTTCAGAAACTGGGCAAATACAACGCCAAATAGCGCTGCCCAAAGGGGGAAATTCAGCAAAATATCCATGAGTGACAACATCTTCCTTTCTAAACTGTTCCTATGAATGGTGTACCCGAAGAAATTTACTTTCAATCGAGTGAATGATTGAAGTAATAAAGATCGGTTGAGGATAAACGTTCAAATCTTTGCTCATTTGGCAGTTCATTTCGGTCTTTGTGGATGAAATTCTTACCAAACTTCCATTTAAAACAAAGAATATTATGCATGAAATTGTCAGTCTATTATACCATATCCCTAAGAAGTTGTGACTTGACACATGGTAAAATGGGGAAGCACCAGCGTCTTCCATTGACATGATTGCTCTTTCGTGTTAACTTATTAGTGATTTACCAAACTAAAGGATTAATTGAAAGGTTGTTACGTTATGAATGCCGTTATTCTTGCAGTTCTCATCATGCTAGGGCTAAGCCTTTTTCGTATACATGTTGTCATTGCACTTGTTATTGGAGCGATCGCCGGTGGTTTATTAGGGGGACTTTCTTTAAATGATACAATCGAAGCGTTTAGTTCAGGACTTGGAGGAGGAGCGACTGTTGCACTTAGCTATGCGTTACTTGGTAGCTTTGCAGTTGGTCTTACTCGCACTGGACTTCCTGAATTAATTGTTGAGCGTGCTCTAAAGATGGTGAATCGTCGTGGAGGAGATCGGAAGAAGGGACTTGCTAAAGTTCTGATTCTATTTGTCATTCTTCTCATCTCATGTTTCTCCCAGAACCTTGTACCAGTACACATTGCGTTCATTCCCATTCTTATCCCACCTATTCTTCAGGTGTTAAATGAACTTGGAATGGATCGTAGAGCGGTAGCAGCTGTTCTGACTTTTGGACTAACCGCACCATACATTCTGTTACCGGCTGGTTTCGGTAAAATATTTCACGAAATTCTTCAGTCGAATATGGCTGATAGTGGCATGGAAATTGAACTTTCCTCTATACCGACAGCTATGCTATTGCCGACAGCTGGACTCGTGGTTGGTCTCCTTATTGCAGTATTCATTTCATACCGCAAGCCAAGGACGTATAAACAGCTATCTATTGCTCAGGAAGATACTTCTGAGACATATAGCTATTCAAATCGCTCCATCCTATTTGCAATTTTATCTGTTGTCGTTACCATTGCCGTTCAGATTCCTACCGAATCAATGATTCTAGGCGCACTTTCAGGTATTATCGTCCTTTATATTACGGGGAGCATTCGATTGGCTGAATCTGAAGCGATTTTAACAGACGGTATGAAAATGATGGCATTCATTGGTTTTGTGATGCTTGCAGCGAATGGGTTCGCTGAAGTTCTAAGACAAACGGGTGAAGTTCAATCGCTTGTAACGCAAGCATCCGGATTAATAGGCGATAATAAAGCGCTAGCGGCTCTTTTGATGTTAATCGTCGGATTGTTTATTACGATGGGAATCGGATCATCATTCTCAACCATTCCAATTATTGCAGCGATTTATGTTCCACTTGCTATGGAACTAGGATTTAGCCCAATGGCAACAATTGCGCTTGTCGGAACTGCCGCAGCCCTCGGAGATGCGGGTTCTCCTGCATCCGATAGTACACTAGGTCCTACATCAGGGTTAAATGCAGATGGTCAGCATAACCACATCTGGGATACGGTTGTCCCAACGTTTCTACACTACAATATCCCGCTTATCTTATTTGGCTGGATTGCAGCTATGATCTTTTAACTAGGAAAAACACGGAGTGTGCTCTCCGTGTTTTTCTTTTTGCTTATGATGGAGCATTCTATAAAAGAAGGTTCGGTGTATTCTGTTACACTAAATAAAACAGCTATGAAATGAGGTGGCGTATGTACTTTGGTAAAGTAAAGGAGCAAAACAGCGATCGTGTACCTCCTAATCAACGCGTAACGAAAGGATGGCCAGTCCTACACGTTGGTAACGTTCCATATTATGAAAAAGATCTTTCAAATTGGGATTTAAGAATAGGAGGTCTTGTTGAGCGCCCTATGGTTCTATCCTTTGAACAGCTAATGGCTCTACCTGAGGCGTCAAAAACAAATGATATTCACTGTGTGACAGGCTGGTCGAAGTTTGATAATGAATGGGAAGGCATTGCAACACGGACGATAGCAGATCATGTAGGCATTCGAAAGGAAGCCAGGTTTGTTATGTTAGAGGCAGAAGAAGGATGGACTACGAATCTTCCGCTTGAAGATTTTCTTGCAGAATCGAGCCTTCTTGCTTACAAACATAACGGGGAAATGTTAACCCCAGAACACGGCTATCCGATCAGAATGGTAGTACCCCATCTGTATTTCTGGAAAAGTGCGAAATGGATTCGCGCCATTAAATTTCGGTCAGAAAATCAGCAAGGTTTTTGGGAACGAAATGGTTATCATATGTATGGTGACCCGTGGAAAGAACAGCGATTTGCTTGGGATTGAAGACTGCCTTTTTGGCAGTTTTTTTGTTTAGATAGTCACTAGGCATCGAGATAGTATTGTAGTGACCGAAATGTTTCATTTACAAAGACAGGGAAATAAAGGTCGATGTAGAATGTATTATTTAGAATAAATAGGCATGGGAAGACTAGTAGCTCTATAAAAGACTGACCGAAATGATATGGACGAATTGAGTAGGCGATCTTCTCCTTTTGTTTCAAGAGCCTGATCTAATAGGAGTGATGTAGTGAGTATAGTACAGGATCATATATTGAACCATATATCATGTGGTATTTTAGCGATCGACCTAGAGTTTCGCATCATCCACATTAACGAAGTAGCGGAAAAAATACTAAAAGTTAAGCGTGAAGATGTGTTAGGGGAAAATGTATACGAAATTTTCTTGTTAGCTCCAGAAGAAGTGCGTCATGTGGAGCGGACGATTGAAACGGGCGAAGAGTATTTCGTAGAAGCTATGCCGTATAGTTGGGGAATATATAACCTGTATTTAACCATTCAAACGAGGGTTTTACGTGAATCGGATAAAATGTATGGAGCAATGGTAGAATTCCGGGATATGACTCACTTATATGTAAAGCAAGAAGAACTGATTGATCGTATGGAAGACATGGCAGTGAACGTGATCCCCCTTATGGATCAACTAGGATTATTACCTCTTCAACCTGTTGTTGAAGAAGTAGGCTTTCAATACCTTCTTGATATTGGACTTCAGAAAGTAGCCGATATGAAGGTGAATACGCTCATTATCGATTTATCATCTATCACTTCTCTAAATGATAATTTTTCTGAAATGATGTTAAAGTTATGCGGCTCCTTGAACCTCCTTGGGGTGGATATAATGATTACTGGGGTACGTGCTGAAACGGCGATAAAGTGGATTTCATCAGGAACGGATTACATAAAAACAACCTATCATCCGCACGTTCAGGCTGCTATTTCAAAGTATAAGAATAATCGTTTATAACAAAAGAGCGTTCTCCTAAAGCGGGAGAACGCTCTTTCTTCTAAATCTTAAATTTCAAGGTTTTTGAGTGTCGTTTGCAATGTTGCCTGTTCTTTTCCAATTTTGACTAATGCGGATTCGATCATTTTTTTGTACAAAGAGAGAATGAGCTCACCGTAATTGGAACCAGGCACAGCCCATTTTCCATTCAATGCCTGCCATGTTGTGGCAGAGCCACGTGTCACAAGATCGAATCTTGGATCGACTTTTTCTTCCCATGCTGGAAGAGGTGATGTCGAAGCATATGCATAGAGGTGTTGGATATGAGCAAGAACGCCAGTTGAAGCATTTGGAAAGGTGGCACCTGCTGCTCCGCCGCCGGTCGCTCCAATTCCCGCGAAATTATTTTGCTCTGGTTTCACATCACCAGTAAAACGAAAGAAATTTGTTTCGTGAAGTGCTTGAGCATACGCAATATCACCGCGAATGGAATATTTCTTACTATGCGCCAAATATAGGGCAGCAAGGTCTGGTGCTCCAGGATTAATGGTTCTTGTATAAGCATCCATTTGCTCGGCTGACAACACCGCATTGCCCTGTATTTTATAGCCTTTGTCTGGAACCGGCTCCGGCGCCGGGACCACCACGGGCGGGTTTCCTTTTTCAACTAGTATAAATGTTTCAATACCTGCTTTGTTTAACTTTTCTGCTAAGACTTCTGCATTTTCTTTTTCCTTAAATGCGCCTACTTGAATGCGGTAGATTGTTTCCTTGTTGACGACAGTGGTGGCTATAAAACCCCCAAAGCCTTTTTGAATTAACATGTTCAGATAGGTTTCTGCATTATCTCGCTTGCTAAAAGCTCCCGCAATCACTTTATATAAAGTGCCATCGACCGGCTTGGATTTTAACGGAAGTTTCATGGCGCTTGCAGTTGCATCAGCAATGACAGTCGATATATCTGTCATAAATGCGGGGTTGGTGAGGAGTTTAAGGTCTTTTTCACTATCAACAAATAACACTTCAATAAGCAATGCATTCATTTTCGTTTCGCGTAAGACATGAAAGTTGGCGCGTTTTTTTCCGCGATCCAAGATGTTGTATTTCTTTAATATGTCAGTTGAAATTTTGTTGTGAATGGTCGATTGCAGTTGGACGGTTTCATTTGGAACAGTGCCATTATAGATATATGTTTCAAACCCGCTCCCACCTGCAGCATTATGGTGAATACTAAGATAGAAATCAGCTTTAATGGCATTCGCAAAATTTGTTCTAGGTTGTAAGTCAATTGTTTTATCGGATTCGCGTGTTAATGCCACTTCAACTTCGTATTTTGAAAATAAACGATCTCTTACCATACGAGAAATCGCAAGGTTGAAATTTTTCTCTTGATAACTTTTATACGTTGCACCAGGGTCTGTACCACCGTGCCCTGGATCAATTATGATTAACGTCAAGTGACTCCCTCCATCATTGTCGGATACTATTAGTATATTTATACCAATTCAATCTGTCTGGACAAACCGTACAATTAGGAGGAGTTTCTCGAAAAATAGGCTTTTGACCACATTAAATAGTGTAACTGTTCTATAAAAAATCATGATGGTTCATATTACGGAATGAGTTTATATAGTGGTTGAACAGCTGGATCACTTGCAATATGCTCTGGATAAATGAAGCCTCGGCCATCGTCTGAGAAAGAGATGCCTGCTGTTTGGAAACACTCCTGAATAAACTCTGAACAGATGTATTTGTCATTTGGTATCGATTCAAGGTCGCCAATCACGACGCTTGCCAGGATTTTAAGGATTTCTTCTATGTCATATAGCTTTCCTGTTAGATCAGCGCCTCTTCTTAGCATTGCATTACGTTTACTTTCGTCTAAGTTCTTTGTGATAGAATGTCTTGCAAGATAAAGCTTTCCTTTGTATGGATGACCTGAATTTCGATAGTCCTGGAAATAATGAGATAGCGGTACGATACGTACACCGTAACTTTCCACGCTTTCTAGCATCATAATGCGATCCATCCACCGAAATAGAAGAGCAACGTGACTGAATTGAGATTTGGATACATTCTGAATGATTTTACTAACTGGGTACGAGCCACTACAAAGGAGAAGATCGCCTGTTTGAATGTCATTTCGAGCAGACAGGTAGTTTTTGACGGTTAAGTTAACGTAACGGTTTGCTGACATGATGAACCTCCTATAAATGAGCCTACTCTTGTAGTTAGATACATAAACCATTTCTCCTTCTTTTTACCATTGGAACTGTAGGACCAAAACAGTTTCGACATAATAGTGAAGAAAATGGTTGTATTTGCTGAACAAATGGTCCTATAGTTAATTGTGAGGTGAATGAGAATGGATTTCTTAAAAGCAGTGGTGGTTATCGCATTTCTTCTTATGACGGCTAATATCATTAAACCCTTTGTAACATCTTCTAGAAAAAGAGCAGCAATGTTTGCCGGTTTTTGGCTATTGTTATACATAGTCGTCTGGGGCGTTCCGACCTTTGGCAGTGCACCTTCTGATGAAGCGATCGGGAATGGTAATGAATCATCAGGAAACAGTCAGCAAAATGAGGATGAAGCCCCGAATGATGTGAAGGAAGAAGAAGCTCAGATTGAAGAAGAGATCGATTTTGAACCTTCATCGATTGAACTGATTGTCAATGCTCCGGAGTTATTAGGTTTATCACGAGAGGAATTTCTATCGAACTTCCCTAAGAGCATTGAGCCAGATCGCAAGGATCCAATGAAAATGACATTTGAAAATGGTGAAGTTATTTTCAAAGATAATGTTGCCGTTGAGATGAATTATTTTCCAGAAGGGCTGCATTACCTTGAGGATAATCGCCTTCTCCTCGCGAGTTTAGGTTTTGAAGTGGAAGAGGTTAGAAAAGGATCGAATCCATTTGAGAAGCCTGTGACGATCTATCTTATTGAAGGATTTTCTGATGTGACGATTTATGGAACGGAAGGTGAGAGTGAAGACCCTTTCATTGAGAAAATTCATTTGCGGAAAGAATTCTATCCAGCATCGGTTGAGCCTGAGGAAGAAGAAATGAATACAGAAGAGTAAAAAACTCGCGTAAGCGAGTTTTTTATAGTTTAATCGCTACTCGGTAAGATAAAAAAAGCATGATCGTAGATATGGAAATGGTTACGATCACCCATGACCAGGCAAGTGTCATTTGACCAGAATCAATGGCAACATAAATAGCCGTGGGCATGGTTTGTGTTTTTCCGGGAAGGTTTCCGGCGAACATTAAAGTCGCTCCAAATTCCCCAAGTGCACGAGCGAAGCTTAAGATAATCCCAGAGATGAGAGCGTTTGAAGCAAGTGGAATTGAGATGATTCTTAGAACCGTCCATTTTCCTGCTCCATCTACCCGTGCCGCATCCTCAATATCTCGATCTACTGACTCAAAACCGACTTTAGCTGATTGATACATGAGCGGGAATGCAACGACACTTGCCGCGATAACACCTGCTTGCCACGTGAAAATGAGTGAGTGCTCGAAGATCGTCTCAATCCATTGACCAATTGGACTTGAAGCGCCAAATAGGACGAGTAGAATAAAGCCGACAACCGAAGGAGGGAGCACAAGCGGGAGCATAATAACGGTATCGATCAAGCTTTTCCCGCGAAAATTCTTTCCTGCCATCAGGTGACTAATGATAATACCGAGGACCGTCACGATGATGCTTGCAACGAGAGAGATTTTAAGTGAAATTAGTATGGGATCAAGGAATTCAGTCATTTGTGGTCACGTCACTTTGGAAACCATAGGATTCAAAAATCGCTAATGCTTCATCGCTTTGTAAGAATGTGAAATAGTCACTGGCCTCTTCGTTAGCGCCCCTGACGATCCCGGCAGGATAAATGATCGGTGAATACGATTGGGTAGGAACGTCTTCTACCAAGGTTACTTTGCTAGAAGAGCGATAGTCGGTTTCATAAACAATACCTGAATCGGCATTACCAGTTTCAACGTAAGTCAGGACCTGGCGCACATCTTTACTGAAGATTAGCTGATCTTCTAGCTTATCCCACTTGTTTGCGTATTGCAGCGCTTCTTTTGCATAGGCTCCAGCAGGGACTGTTTCAGGCGTTCCGATTGCTAAGCGACCTTCATGGCTTTCATCTAATTGGTCAAAGCTACTTAATTTAGATGATGGGCTTTTAATTAGAACGAGTTTATTTCGCAGTAAATTTGTTTCGATTTCAAGCAGGTCTTCCTTTTTAATTTCATCGAAATAAGACTCTGATGCAGAGAAGTAGACATCTATAGGTGCGCCTTGCTTGATCTGATTGGCTAGAACACCGGATGATGCAAGATTTAGTGTGATTTCTGTATCAGGGTGTTCTTGTTCGTAAAGAGAATTTAACTCTTTCATCGCATCACTTAAACTAGCCGCTGCGGCAACCGTTATATTGGCTGTTTCTTCTTTGCTTGATTGACATCCTGCAATGGAGAACACCATAAGGATAAGAAGTAGTAAATGCTTCATATGTAAGATCCTTTCATCTGCTAATCTTCCATCTATTATAACGAAACTTCCTCTATTTGTACGGAAAGAAGACATAGAAAAATTGGATCACTTTATAGTTAATCGCAAAGTGATCCAATTCAAATGTGGGATAGAAAAGTTAGAAAAAGAGTTTTGGTTTAGGTTGTTTTGTATTACTTCGCACAAAAGGATTTTTAGTTGAAGAATCACATTTCGAATCGAATGGATACTCAATTGCCTGCTTGTATGGTGGGGGTGCTAATTTCGCGTGATGACTTTCTCGATATGGTACATCAATGGTTTGCCCACGAACATTATCTTGACTTTCCAACTCAGCAGCCACGATGGAACCTATTTGTTTCCCGAGGCGAAGCCCTTCTTCATTATCAACTGGGAAGTGAACACCAGCATAGAGTCTTGAGTCAGCGCATTCTTTCGCGAGTTCTCTTAATCGTTCTTGCTCTGCAGGAAAGAAATAAGAAAGGATTTCTGCTGTAGCTGCTCCTACTGTTGCATGTCCTGAAGGATAGGTGGGATGTCTTGGCGTACAGAGCAGGGATTTGAAATCATGATCCAGTTGATTTGGTCGTGCGACGTTCCAACGGTATTTTAAATACCAGGCGGTTGTAAAAGCATCATTCATGCCGGTTGATACCCCAGCAAGAATTCTTGCTGCTCGAGGTGCTGATACGTTATACGTATCAATTAACTTATCAATAATCGGAGTCCATTGTTTACTGGCTACGCCAGTTCCCCAATATTCAGCTAAAGTGGCTTGCTTCGGATTAAGGTGATTCTGTGCATGTTTGACTTTCTTTAACTCATTGTCCCAATCGATCGATGCTGGTGGCTTGATGTCTAGTCGAAAGGGTCTCCCGCTTAATGTGGTAAAACGCCCTGGTGGTTTATTACGTATATAATAATCCGGCCACGAGCCGGCATAAGGCTCTTCTGGATTATGAGGCGGCTCGTTTTCACCTGCATACGGAAGCTCTGACCATTTTTTATAATTCTCTGCCATAGCTAGTTCCTCCTTCGATCACTACTCCCTATAGTAAATGCGAGGCAGTTAAGAGGGGTGCTAAACTAAAAGGCGTATTCTAGAAGGGAACGTGTTACCGAACCATGCCGTTTCTTATCGCATAAACTGCAGCCTGAGTTCGATCATTGACACCGAGTTTCCCCAAAATATTACTTACATGTGTTTTCACTGTTTTTAACCCAATGTATAGTTCTTCAGCAATTTGATTATTTGTTTTTCCTTCGCCTATTAATAGCAGCACTTCTTTTTCGCGTTTTGTTAGATCATCATGTAAAGACTTCTTTTGATTTGAGCGTAATTGGTTCATCATTTTTTGAGCGACCTTCTGTTCGATTACGCTTTCATCCTGAACAGCCTTACGAATGGTCGAGATAATTTCATCAGCAGAAGCTGTTTTTAGAAGATAGCTAAAGGCACCTGCTTCAATCGCAGGAAACACCTGCTCATCGTCATAGAAACTTGTTATGATAATGATCTTTGTATTTGGCCTCAGGGTCATGATTTCTTTTGTTGCCTCAATGCCCGTCATCTTTGGCATAATAAGATCCATTAAGATCACATCAGGATTCATTTCATTCACTAGAGTGACGGCTTCCTTGCCATTAGAAGCTTCACCTACGATTTGAAAATCTGGTTCTGTGAGAAGGTAAGCTTTCAATCCCTTTCGCACCATATCGTGGTCATCTACAATCATCATCTTAATCTGATCGGCCATCGTTCAAACCCTCCAACGGCACACGTACTTCAACAAGGGTTCCTTCACCAGCACGAGAAGAGATGCGGAATTGTCCGCCGATTTCATCGCATCGCTCCTGCATAGAACCTAGTCCGTATGCTCCTTTTTTGTTCTCATTCATTTCAAACCCTTTTCCATTATCCTTTATATGTAATATAAACTGGTTTTTCTTAAGCTTAACAGTAATTCGAATCACAGATGCTTCGGCATGCCGGAGCGCATTCCCGAGGCTTTCTTGAACGATTCGGAATAAATTCTCTTCAATTCCACTAGAAAGGTCCGGAAGATCATCAAGTGTGACGTGAAAGGTAACTCCAGATTTTCTTTCTAACTCATCGACAAGCTTTCTCACTCCTTCGCATAATGAATCTTCAGATAGGTGAATCGGGCGGAGGTGGAGAAGAAGGGCTCGCATTTCAACTTGTGCTTTACTTGCAAGATCTGCGACATCCAACATTTGTGATTTAGCGGTTTCTATATCTCGATCCATCATCTTTATGGAAGCAGAAGACATCATATTTAACGCGAAAAGCTGTTGACTGACAGCATCATGAAGGTCTCTTGCAAGTCGCTGACGTTCCTCGATAATGGCTGCTCCTCTTGCTTTCTCAGCTAAATCAGCTTTTTGGTTAACTAAATTCTGTAGAGAGGTTACTTGCTTCTGAAGCTTATCGGCCAGTTCGTTTAATTCACTACTAATCCGACCAATTTCATCTTTCTCTGTCATTTTCATTCTTTCAGAGAACTTCCCTCTCGAAAGAATGATGATTTGGGTGGAGATATCTTCAAGTCGATTTCTGATGGAGAGCGTATCTTTATAGCTGAAATAGCTTCCTAACAGAACCATAAGCACCATGACTAAAAACGGTGATAGTAAACTGAATAGCACAGATACGGCATTAGGCTTGAAAAACAGTGCAATTTGGATAACTAGAAAATAAAGGACCCCAGTAAACAAAGCAGTATAAAGAAGCGACTTGAGTAATTTCCATCTGAGCGTTGACTTATTCACATCTATGGCACCTTTCTCTAAATCCGATCAACTCGTAAATCAAGTACGGAGAAGTCAAGATAGAATACGATTCGTTGGAGAGCGTCATCGAAATCGTCTGTTTTATAAGTTAAGGCGTGGCCCTTTCCGACGTTGTCCTGGTTATGCTGATCAATTGTAGCCGAAAGGACATGGGCTGTGCCATCGATTTTAAACGGGATATCATCGGGGAAAATAATATTAATATCACCAACAAATCCTGACAGCGTAATGATGGTTTCTTCCTCTGGGATAAGAGTCGTTGAAAAATCGAAGTTATAATCGCACACAAAACTCCAATCATTCATCTTATGAACCTGCCAATTTGGCTTATTATAGGAATGGTCTTTCACGAGACTGAATCCCTGGCTTTTTCGATATTTCCCCAGGAACTTAAAGCCAATCATTACGAATATAAGCGGCCATAGTTTCCAAATACTCCAGAAACTAAAGTCAATTACTTCGAAACGATCAAGGATCAGAAGTAGTCCAAAGGTGAGAAGTAGCACACCGGTTGTCCATTTCTTCCTTCTCGTTGAAGGTAAGAGGGCATCAAAAAGGTACTTTCCACCGAGCAGAAACAACAAGAAGGGATAAAAATAGACAATTGCCTCAGTCATTTCCATGGAAATAATGCCGATATTTACAAGAAGAAGAAAGATTCCGAGAGCAACGAAAAAAATCGCGGCGAGGAATCGTCTAGTTTGTATACGTTTCATCTAATCTCCTCAATTCATTCTGTCTCCTATACATGAACATATTTGACAGTTGATAGCTTGTTTCCTGCAATTACACTGGATCGTCACTTGAAGTAACTTGGATCTGGAAGAATATATTTCCTTTTAGGGAAATAGTGTGGTGTAATGGTTTGTTTTGATACTAGTTTCCAAATTCGATCGCGGTTACAATAGTGAAATATTAATAAGTGTTATCATTTCGTCTCTATCTAGAGTGTATAGGAATATGTGAGTGAATTGGAGTTTCTTACGATTGAACTTTTCTCAGTCTTAAGACTGAATTTTCATGTTAAAATGGAATCGTTTAGTGGAAAGTATGAAAGAAGAGAAGGATGAAGCGTTTCGAACTCGAATAGATTTAAGAAGAGTATGGTTCAAAATGAGAGAGGGAATAAAATGAAACAAAAGCGCATGTTTAAACTGGCCGTTGCTGGATGTGTTCTTGGCATTATCGCAGCAGTGCTCTCAAGGTTTAATGTGATACCTCTAATTCAAGTCAAAGATATTTCGTTTTTAACTGCTTTTATTTTTCCCGCGTTTGCTGTACTAGGTTGTTACTTTGTGAAAACAAGACCTATTGTAGGAGGGTTTAGTCTCCTCGTATCAGCAGCAGGAGGAATTATTTTTCTATCGATTTTTTATATTATCCCAGCAGCTTTTCTCGTAACTTCAGGTTTTTTAAGTATTTTACTAAAGGAAGAACCACAATTAGTCGCAAACAAATAACCGCTCTCCGAAGTGCGGTTTTTGTTATGTTTGTAGGAATTGGTGAATGGCTTTTGACACTTCCGCAGGCCGTTCTTCTGGGATAAGGTGTCCAGTATGAGAGAGGGTAATAAGATCTGCATCAGGCAGGTCTTTTTTCATGCGTTCACCTACGCGTATTGGCACAAGACGGTCGTCGGTTCCCCAAATTAAGAGTGTTGGGAAATTGATTTTATTTAATGTGCTTGTAGATAAATCCTCTTCTCGGTCTCGTATGAGGCGAGAGAGCGCAAGAAAGAAACCTTTTTCATTAAAACTCGATGTGTAGCCATCGATAACTTCTTGAGTGAGAAGCTTATGGTCATAAACGAGATGTTCGAAATTCTTTCTTAAATTGATGGCACTCATTGAGAAGCTAAGGCAAAACGGAAAGAAAGGGAGATAAGAGCATAATCGAATACCTAATGAAGAAGATTTAATATAGCTTGAGCTACATAGGAGAATGAGCTTTTCAATTCGTTCTGGGTGCTGAATACACGCGCGAAGGGCGATTTGTCCTCCCATTGAATGTCCAATCAAGATAGCTTTTGAAATTTGCATCCGTTCAAGAAGTCGATTTGTAAGAGCGGCATACTCATGAAGCGAATAATGGATATCACAGTTCTTCTCGCTCTCGCCGAAGCCTGGTAAATCAAAGCACAATAAGTGATAGTTTTTTTTAAGAAGAGGAAGAAGCTTGCGAAAACTAAAGGAAGAAGATAGGAAGCCATGAATGAAGACAAGTGTATGGACATGAGGGTTAGTATGTTTGTAATACTCATATGCCAACGTCACGTTGTCGATTTGTATCCGTTCCTTACTCGGGATAGACACGGTTTCATCACCTCTCATCCATTCGCTATTTAAAGTTTGGCTTACTTAGCCAAACTTTATCCTACTCTTATAAAGTTGAAGAGCCGAATGAGAAGACAAAAAAAGAGACGAGGCGTTGGCCTCGTCTTCAAAAGGGGGAATATAGATAGCTTACTACTCTTGTTATTCCCACTTTACAAAAAGAATATACATATAAATGAAATTAATATGAAAGTAAAGATGTGACGAGAACAATTGTTATGGCTGCTGGGACAAAGTAACGAATTAAACCATACCAGAGTGGGAAAATGACCCGCCCTATTTTAGAAGACATCATCACTTCGTCCGCTAATATTTCTTTCTTCATTTTCCGAGAAACGAAAATAGAGATAAGAAGGGCACCGATAGGCATTAATAAGTTACTTGCCAGAAAGTCCATCGTATCAAAAATTGTTCTGCCAAATATGGATATGTCTCCAAGGACACCAAATGACAAAGCGGAAGGAATCCCGAGTAAGAATACGCAAAATCCTGCGATCCAAGAAACTTTCTTACGATTTCCTTTACCGCGCGTTACTGTTGAAACAATGATTTCCATCAAGGAAAAAGCTGATGTTAACGTCGCAAAGAGCAAAAGCGCTAGAAAAACTGTGAAAAACAATCCGCCAAACGCCATTTGATTAAAAACAGCGGGAAGAACTGTGAAAATAAGTCCGGGTCCTTCTGTCGGTTCGAATCCAAATGCAAAGACAGCAGGGAAGATAGCAAGCCCGGCTAGAAATGAGATGAACACGTTCAGGCTAACGACCGACACAACAGATCCCGTTAGATCGGCTTTTCTATCAAGATAAGAGCTATACGTGACCATTAAGGAGATTCCGACGCTGAGCGCAAAGAACGATTGGCCAAGCGCATCGAGAACACCTTCTGCTGATAGCATAGAGAAATCGGGCTTAAGAAAGAAAGAAACCCCTTCCATTGCTCCATCAAGAGAAAGCGAACGTACAACAAGCACAAGAAAAAGAATAAAGAGTGCGGGCATCATATAACGACTTGCTGTTTCGATCCCTTTTTGTATCCCAAATTGTACAATGGCTACTGTTATCGCTAAGAAAAGAGCCTGTGTGAGGAGAGCGGTTGCAGGACTTCCAATGACTTCCCCAAACAACTCTTCGTAACGGCTATTTTGAAGTCCTGTAAGTGACCCAGAGAAGCTTCTTGTTAAGTACGTAATCACCCATCCTCCAATGACACTATAAAAGGAAAGAATAATGAAAGAGGCGATAACGCCAAGATAACCAAGCCATTTCCAGCTTGCTTTCCCGGAAATTGATTCATAAGAAGAAACGGCATTTTGCTGTGAGTGTCTCCCAACAACAAATTCCGCAAGAAGCATTGGAGCGCCGACTAAAACAGTGAAAAGAAGAAAAACAAGGAAAAATGCTGCTCCACCGTTTGTACCCGCCATATATGGAAATTTCCACAGTGCACCAAGCCCGATAGCTGATCCAGCTGAAGCCAAAATAAATCCGAATCTTGACGACCATTGATCATTTGATTTCATCTTGTCACCTCATACGATATAATAAGTCCAATTGAATGGCATTTTATCACTATAGCGAGCGGAAAGAATTCAGTCAATATTAAATATTCATGTATTTATTTACCACACGCTATAAACCTTGTTATTACTGAAGTACCAGCCATTCCCTCTGTTTATTTTAATTTGAAAGTAAATGCTTTATAATACATTCTTGTCTTGCTATTCCTTCAATAGAAAGGTATGATTCTTAGAAAAGGCTAGTATGATGTTTTGTCTAGATTAGAAATCTATGTTATACTAGTAAAGTTGAAAAAATTTGTTAGGAGTGTTTTCATGGCAGAGCAATATAACGTCGGTGATATCGTTGAAGGGAAGGTAACTGGTATTAAGCCTTTTGGTGCATTCGTTGCAATTGACGACCAAAAGCAAGGACTAGTTCACATTTCTGAAATCTCTCACGGGTACGTAAAAAATATCGAAGATCAACTTACTGTAGGAGACGAAGTTAAGGTAAAAATCCTTAACATTGAAGAAGGTTCCGGTAAAATCTCTCTTTCAATCCGTGCTACTCAGCCTAAACCTGAGCGTCCGGAAAGAAAGCCTCGCCCGGCAGCACCGAGCGGCGGAAACAAGAAACCACAACAAACTTCTTCTCCACAAGGCTTCAACACACTTGAAGATAAGCTTAAAGACTGGTTGAAAGAATCTAACGACCGTCAAGCTCAATTGAACAAGCGTCTTAAGAAGTAAGTAACGACGAAAGAAGGCAGCCGAGGCTGCCTTCTTTTTTTATGTTGTTGCGCGATCAGGATCATGTGAAAGCTCTTCTGTAGGTTTGAAAAGTAATGTTAGGCAATATAGTCCACTTAGTCCTACTAGGCCATAGACAATTCGAGCAAGTGCAGCATTTTGTCCACCGAATATAGCTGCGACAAGGTCAAATTGGAAAAATCCAATGAGGCCCCAGTTGACCGCTCCGATGATCACTAACGCAAGAGCAAATCGTTGTAATGTGCTCATAAGAATACCTCCTTTTATTAGAAAACATAATGATTCTTTTATAAGATGATTAAAACTTCACCAAATTATACATAGCGCCTCCACATAATTCCTATAAGCAGATTGCTTTATTTTAATAATTGATTGAGGCATAATAAAATGGAACTTCCATCAAAGCTGTTTATTTCTGATGGTTAGTTGAACGAATCAATCCTTTTGGTGGTCATTTATTCTCACCTACACTTCTTGCATTACTAAAGATAAAAGGTGAGTTTTTATTGCGCCTATAGGCGAAGTTAAACGTGATTTGAATTAAAGGAGGACATAACATTGAATAATTTTACTTTCCAAAATCCAACAAAATTGATCTTCGGTAAAGGGCAGCTAGAAGCGCTCAAAACTGAAGTACCACAATACGGAAAAAGAGTCCTCGTTGTTTATGGCGGAGGAAGCATCAAGAAAAACGGTGTTTACGATAGCGTAATGAACACATTAAACGAAATCGGTGCTGAAGTATTTGAACTTAGCGGCGTTGAACCAAACCCACGCCTAACAACTGTTCATAAAGGTGTCGACATTTGTAAAGAAAACAACATTGATTTCATCCTAGCAGTAGGTGGCGGTAGTGTTATTGACTGCACAAAAGCGATTTCTGCAGGTGCTAAATATGATGGAGACGCTTGGGACTTCGTAACGAAGAAAGCATTCCCTGAAGCAGCTCTTCCATTCGGTACAGTTCTAACGCTAGCAGCAACTGGTTCAGAAATGAATCCAGGTTCTGTTATCACAAACTGGGAAACTCAAGAGAAATACGGTTGGGGACATCCACTTGTTCACCCGAAATTCTCTATTCTCGATCCTGAGAACACGTACACAGTGCCAAAAAACCATACAGTTTACGGCATGGTGGACATGATGTCTCACGTACTTGAGCAATACCTTCACCCTGAATCAAATACAGAGCTTCAAGAAAACATGCAGTTCTCTGTTCTTGAAACAGTGATGAACACAGCTCCAAAACTTGATTGAAGATATGCAAAACTACGACCACCGTGCAACAATCATGTTGAGTGGTACAGTAGCGCTAAACCAATCACTACAGATGGGTGTTCGCGGTGACTGGGCTTCTCACAACATCGAGCACGCGGTATCAGCTGTTTATGATATTCCACACGCTGGTGGTTTGGCGATTCTCTTCCCGAACTTGATGAAACACAACCTTGACGTGAACGTTGATAAGTTCAAGCGTCTTGCTGTCAAAGTTCTTGGCGTAAGCGAAGAAGGTAAGACAGATCGAGATATCGCTCTTGAAGGGATCGACAAGCTAAGTGCGTTCTGGAGCAGCCTTGGTGCACCAAACCGTCTTGCTGATTACGACATTGACGATAGCCAGCTTGATCTTATCGCTGACCGTGCGATGGCTAATGGGGCGTTTGGTAATTTCAAATCTCTTGAGCGCGACGACGTGATGGCGATTTTGAAAGCTTCTCTATAAGATGAAAAGATAGGACCGTTCCGTTTTGGAGCGGTTCTTTTTGTTATATTGTTTAACTGGGGATGATTTTTAGCTATTTTCGCAATGTGTGAGGGAGGCGGTTAGTACAAATGAATTTGTCCACCGCCTCTCTCACACATTGCGACCTTTAAGCTGTTAAAGGCAATTGAAACTCTGGTTTCAATCAAATGTGCTAAAAATCGAGCGATAGAAATGTTGTCCCAAGAGAAATATAGTTAAGGTCTAAAGGTCAAAACAGTTTAAAAAGAAATCTTTCCAGGTAATCGCTTACATGGGTCGGTGTTCTTGATTTCGAATGGGTCTTGGGCTAAAGTAAAACGTGAGTGAAGAACAAAAAATGATAATTGGAGGCTAATTATGACTTCAAAAGTAAGTTTTGATTATTCAAAAGCATTGTCGTTTGTTGGCGAACATGAAGTAACATACATGGCGGATGCAGTGAAGGCTGCACACGAAGCGCTACATAATGGAACAGGGGCTGGCAACGATTTTCTTGGCTGGCTAACGCTTCCGCATGATTATGATAAAGAAGAATTCTCACGCATTCAGAAATCTGCTGAGAAAATCAAATCAGATTCTGACGTGCTTCTTGTCGTTGGTATCGGTGGTTCTTATTTAGGTGCTCGTGCAGCAATCGAAATGCTGAACCATTCTTTCTATAACGTACTAACAAAAGAAGAGCGCAAAACACCACAAGTTTTCTTCGTAGGAAACAACATTAGCTCCACTTACGTGCAGGATCTCTTCAGCGTACTTGAAGGAAAAGACGTTTCCGTTAACGTGATTTCAAAATCAGGTACAACAACAGAGCCTGCGATCGCATTCCGTATTTTCCGTAAGTTCCTTGAAGAAAAATACGGCGTAGAAGAAGCGAGACGTCGCATTTATGCTACAACGGATAAGTCAAAAGGTGCTCTTAAAACACTTGCTGACGAAGAAGGATACGAAAGCTTCGTCATTCCTGATGATGTAGGTGGACGTTATTCTGTTCTTACAGCTGTTGGACTTCTTCCAATCGCAGCAAGCGGAATCTCCATTGAAGAGATGATGAAGGGTGCTCAAGACGCACAAGATGACTTGAACACATCTGACATTGAATCTAACCAGGCTTATCAGTATGCAGCGGTTCGTAATGCCCTTTACAACAAAGGCAAGAACATCGAGCTTCTAGTGAACTATGAGCCATCTCTTCACTATTTCTCTGAGTGGTGGAAGCAGCTCTTTGGCGAAAGTGAAGGAAAAGACAACAAAGGTCTTTATCCTGCATCAGTAGACTTCTCAACTGACCTTCACTCCATGGGACAATACGTTCAAGACGGCCGTCGTAGCCTGTTTGAAACGGTATTGAACGTTGGGAAAGCGCGTCATGAGATCACAATCGAAGAAGATGACAAAAACTTCGACAAGCTAAACTACCTTGCTGGTGAAACAATGGACTTTGTTAACCAAAAAGCATTCGAAGGTACAATGCTTGCTCATACAGATGGTGACGTTCCGAACTTGATCGTGAACATCCCGGAAATGACGCCTTACCACTTCGGTTACCTTGCTTACTTCTTTGAAAAAGCATGTGCCGTTTCCGGTTACTTTCTTGGCGTGAATCCATTCGATCAGCCAGGAGTAGAAGCATACAAGACGAACATGTTCGCGCTTCTTGGTAAACCAGGATTCGAAAAAGAAAAAGCAGAGCTTGAGGATCGCCTTAAGACAAACGAATAGAACGAACAAGAGAGAGTGCCTAGGCGCTCTCTTTTTTTATTCAAAGGTCAGTCTATCCGCTCGAGGTCTTAAGCTTGTCGCGGATGAACAGAGCGCTTGCGCTTTTTTTATCATGAAATCCTCCTGATTGGACACGATAAGCGTAGACTACGTAAACAGGGAGGAAGCACCTATGATTCCGATGGATTCCGTGCTCAAAGGAAAAACGATTGAATTAAGCATTATGGAAGATACGCTCCGCCAATTAGGCTATAGCTATGGCGGTGGTTGGGAATACGATCATGGTTATTTTGACTATAAAATCGATGACGAAGATGGCTATCTTTTTCTAAGAGTGCCGATCAAAGCCGTGAAAAAAGAGCTTGATCAAGATGGGGCAATCGTTGAAATCGGTGAACCATTCATGCTCTCTCATATGTATCAGGCAGGTGTTGATCCTGAAGGAAATATTGGTAACTATATCCGCATCATTCAATCAGTTTCAAGAGCCAACCGATAAAGATGCGGAAATTGATGAGAAGTGGATGAAGTACGGTGAGCAGTATTTAAAAGAACTGGATGCAGCGCTATCCCCTTACGTGTGAATCACTAAGAGACGATCATCTGATTGAATGGTATACGAAGGAGGAGGATTCATGACGAGTTCATCTCCTCTTTTTACGCCGATCATGAGGATGTCTTTTTCGTTCAGTCGCTGTGCCACATCACAAAATGACTCTTCATTGAAAGGTTCAGCACTCATAAAACCAAGCTGATTCGGTTTTAGGTGAGTAAGCATCTCGAGAAGCGTTGTTGAAATGCCGTGAGAGAATACACTGTTCGTCATGACCGTACTGAGAAGATGAGCACTCTCAATGATCTCATCCGCCCCCGCACGCCTTGCATTCACAATTTGTTCAGGAGAAAGAATTTCCACAATCGTATACACATCAGGATTGATCCCTTTGACCGTTAAAAGGGTAAGGATCGTTTGCATATCCACTTCAATTTCACTTTTATACTGATCAGCGGTGATCAGAACTGTATGCGCATCGCTCATATTTGCTTTTCGTAGCGTGCTATCTTCACCAGGGTTTCCTCGAATAAAATGAATGCCTTCTTTTTGAAGTGGGTTTTCAGTGAGGGAATGGTCAATCAGCACAATGGATCGTTCTGGTTGATTTGCCAAAAGAGCTTTGATCGTATGCCTGCTGCGCGAATTCCACCCAACCACAACTACATGATTGGTTACGCTCATAACTGCGCTCTCCGCGGCCAAGCGCACCCTGCGTCATCACAAAAGAAGAAGCAAGCTTCGCCATATAAAACGTCATAAAACCAGCACCAAACATAATAAACACCATCGCAACCGCTTTTCCTCGTAACGTCTCAGGTGACGTATCCCCATAACCAATCGTAGAAGCCGTCACGATCGCGAACCAGACCCCATCGAACACACTCGGAAACATCTCTGGCTCAACTAGATGCATGATAAAGCCCATCGATAACGAGAATGAAAACAATCAAAACACCCAGTTGTAATACAGGCGGATACCGCGATATATAATAAACTAAGTCACGTAATCTCAAACCAAAACGCTCCTTTCTTCATCCCCATTATGCCCACGATTGATTGGAAAAAACCGCCACGTGTGCAAACCACGTTAGCAGGGTATAGAAAGGATATGTCTGGTTAAAAAGGGTGAAGAAACATGAGAGCACTATCATCATTCCTCGTATCGCTCGTACGCCTAATCTTCGGCATCGTCGAAGCGATTCTCGGAATTCGCATATTGCTGAAACTATTCAGCGCAAATCCAACTGCTCCATTCGTGCAGTGGATCTACGATTTTTCAGAGCCATTATTATATCCATTCCGAAACATCTTTCCAACGACGGAATTCGCAGGACAATATGTCGTTGAATTCTCTGCAGTCTTTGCACTGATTGTGTATAGCATTGTGGCGTCGTTGATTGTACGATTTGTCGCGATGGGATTAACGAGTCGGGAGAGAATGTAAGAGAGAGGAGAGGAAACGCAGGGAGACGGCGTTTCTTTTTAATGAGGGAGCATGTGGGTCGAACCGCGACATTTACACTGTCTCACAAGAATTCAACTAATCTACTAAAGTTAATCTCAAAAAATTTTGATGAAAAACCTTTGGAAGGTAATGAATCTGTCGTTAACTATGCTATTCGTACGGGGAGATCGGAGCAGCGGATACAGGAGCTGAATCTCATAATAAACTTATAATGCCTGCAGGATCGAAACTGATCCTACAGGCATTTATAAATTCAAGCCCGCCTGTTTTTTTCTAAATAAACCAATTAGAAAAACTAAAATAATTAGACAGTAAAGAGTAAACCAGTACATTGTCCAGATCGTAGAAACAAAGTTACTGAAGTCCATAACTGTCTTATGGAGGTGATTGCTCATTGCCCAAATCAAAATACCGATCGGGATAAGATAGGGACGATACGTTTTGGAGCCTGATAGATGTTTCAGACCCATCATAACAACGAGGAAGCACACACAGATTTTGACGAACAACCCAATCATCCAGGCTACGGCAAGCAGGATTTCTACTCGTTCTAAAACAGTAATAAAATCAATATCCCTTAGTACAGAATAGGTGGGGAACGTTTCTCTAGCGACTATATATGTCCCCTCACTTCCAATGATGATAAAGACAGTGATAACCAATACGAGGCCGCCTGCAGCGATACCAGATAAGTAGGCAAGCATGAGCTTTTCTTTTTTCTTAACATATTGAAAAAAAGCTCCTATAAGTAAGACTTCAATAAAAGGAAAGCCGAGTGTGGTATAGGCTCCTTGAAAAATGGAAGAAGTTCCTGCGTGTAAGATTGGCTTTAGTTCCAACAAGGAGAAATCTTTGGTCATCAAAAAAAGAGAAAAAACCGTGAGAAAAATGACGATGGGGAACAATAAATCATTCAATAGGAATAAATTTTTTGCTCCTAAAGCTGCTGAGTACATAACAATGATGATAATGAGCATTTGATATGTCCAGGGTTGTGAGTAGGGCACAACACTCGATACCATAAAATTACTTAAATTTCTTACGACCAAAGCTGCAAGGTGAAGAGCGTAAAATGTAATCAAGATGTTCATCACAGTGCCGAACCATTTCCCCGCTGCTCGGTTCATCAGCTCAAATAATGAAGGATAATTGTACTTTTTAAAAAGAAAAAGATAAAGAAGATTTAAAATCAGCCCTATGATCAAGGCAAGAAGCATCGCTATCCACCCATCCTGTTTGGCTGAAACGACAGTGATGGCAGGGGCCATGAGAATAGAGCTGAAAATAACGAAGTTAACTATGACCAAAATTAATTGCCGTTTTGTAATTTGAATATTCATCATGGACCTCCGAAAATGCCGTAATAAATAGGTTCGAAAACTGCCTTCAACCCTTCCGTTACAGGGAAGACTGGCAGATCATAAAGGTAGCCGAACATATAGACGATGGCGAACAGCCATACTCCCGTGATGATCAGTTTTTCTTTTAACTTCCGTTTATTATTCTTCATTGTTATTCACTCTCGAACCTGGAGACTCGAGATAGATGTTCACGTTTGTGTCAATCGACATGTTTTCATATAAATTACTCCAGTCATCCTTCACTTTTTCCCACTCATCGGGTTGGTTACGGGATAATTGGTTCTTAATCCCGAAGTAATCTAACTGGGATGCTTTAGCATTTGTGAGCGCGGTTCGTAAATCAGTTTCTATATCCTCGTTTATAGTGGTTTGCAGCTCATTAACTCCTTGCTCGGTGGACAGTTTGAGGTTGCATGAAAGCCCTTGTAAATTAATATTTCCCTCTAACTGAACAGAGTATTTTATTTGTTCATTAACGAGCTTTGGTTCTGCCTTTATTTCTATTTCTTTGAGTAAGAAACCAATTGTTCCTTGATCTTCAGGGCATTTCACCGTATAGGATATAACATCATCTAATTTATTAGTGATCATTACCAGAGCATTCGAATCTTTGTAAGAGAGCCAGTTTACTAAATAATCTTTATCGAACAAAGCTAATCCGGTTAATCGTAAAGCACCTTTATTCCCTTCGATGTCATTCAAGGATTCTGTTTTAGTCGAGCTTGCTTGTTTATCTACTTTTTCGACGCCCATTACCACAGGATCCCGGTCTTCACCGTACCGTCCACGGATGAAGTCCTCTAGCTTAGTGCCGTTCTTGATGCCGAGTGTTCCTCCCCTTACCTTTGTCAGGTTTTCGATGTTTTTAGTGGACGAGTTATCAAGCGGTGTAAATGTTTGCAGTATAGTAGATGCAGTTGTATCTTTCGTAATAAAGAGTAAGTAATTATCCCGGATATCATAATGACGTTCAACAAAATCGGATATTTCCTTGATTCCACGTTCTCTGGCAAATTCTTCACTAATGAGAAGGGAAGAAATATGGGCAAAAAACAACTTTCTAGATAAAAAGTTTCTCGCCTTAAACACGGCCTCAATCATATCTTCACCCTCACTTTCAAAGGTATAGCTTTTGGCTTGACTGGCACTTCCTCCCCCGGCTTCACCTCCCGCTTGAGCCTGAGGGTTTACTGCTTGAAACGTAACTTTTACTGTATCGTTTTCTCCTAGGTCTACGCCGATCCCTGTTAGAATCAGCAGTTCGTTCAGTTCTTCCTGCCGGCTGCATCCTCCCAAGATAACAAGAATTGTTAATAGGAAGGCGGAATAAAACTTCATCTTAAAACCTCTCCGTTTCTTCTATTTTTCCGTTTGCTCCACCATAATGGAAACCGTAATAAAGTATCCTTTTGCTTTTTTAAAGAAAAAGGAGCGAATGGGGCCATATAAGGTTGTCCCAGTGATTTTAATGAAACGAGATGGATGCAGATGATCATCGTAAAGATGAAGATCCCGAAAATGCCTGCAGAAGCTGCGAACATCATCAATATAAAACGGAGCATACGGACTGAACCAGCAATGGAATAATAAGGGTTGGCGAAACTTGATATCGCTGTAAGAGAGACAACAATAACAATAGCGGGCGAAACAAGTCCCGCAGAAACCGCAGCGTCCCCGATAACGATGGCGCCAACGATCGATACAGCAGGTCCGATTGGCCTTGGCATGCGTAACCCAGCTTCTCTAAGAATTTCAAAAACAGTCTCCATTACCAGGGCTTCCACTAGTGCTGGAAAAGGCAGCCCCTCTCTTTGTGCAGCTAAGCTGATTAACAGATCGGTTGGAATCAACTCTTGATGAAAGGTCGTTAGGGCAACAAAAGTCGCCGGTAAAGCAAAGGCGATCCAAAAAGCGATCAAACGGATGAGACGTAGAAAAGTCGATAGATCAAATCGATTGTAATAATCTTCTGCCGTCTGAAAATAGGAATTAAGAGTAGCAGGCCCGATTAAAGCAAAAGGAGTGCCTTCCATCATAATCGCTAACTTACCTTCTACAAGAGCAGAAGACACAACATCAGGTCTTTCTGTATCGATTAGCGTAGGGAAAGGCGTATATCCTTTATCTTCAATCATTTCCTCTAGCATTCCCGTTTCGAATACCTCTCGTGCTTTACAGTCAGTTATACGCTGACAGGCAATGTTCAGCGCTTCTTCATTCACTAATCCTTCGATATAAGTTACGATTACAGAAGTTTGCGTGACTTTTCCAACGATGAAACTTTTAAATCTTAATTTCGGATTGGTGATTCTTCTTCGTATCAACGTTGAATTAATAGAAAGCGTTTCGACAAACCCTTCTCTGGGACCTCTGACCATCGTTTGGGAACTTGGTTCTTCAATGGAGCGTGTTTGCCAGTACTGATCTGAAACCAAATACCCTTCTGTTCCCTTTTGAACAAGCAAAATGATGTTACCTCTCAAGAGGGCCGCCAGAAGCTCTGAATAATCAGTCGTTACTTTCATATTTTTGGGGATTTGAATGTGTTGTTGGAAATCCTTGATTACATGATTTCGAGAAGAGTCATTTTCTTTGAACCAGTTCATCAGCGGAGGGATCACGTTCAGTTCAATGTCTTCCGTATGGATCAGTCCGTCAATATAACATAAAGCGAAAGCTGTATGGTTGAATGAATAGACTTTACTAATTAAATCAAAAGGATCTCCGAGGGACTGTTTGATTTGATTAATATTTTGTTCTACATCTTTAGAAATGACCAAGCTGTCGTCTGTAGGATAAGAAGGGGAGGCTTGTTTCGTGCGATTCCTTCTCATAGGACATTCTCCTGACACTTTTTTTTACATTGTGGTCGAATCAAAATTTTTTTATACTAATGGATCAATTGCCATGGAATTCCTCAAATGGAGTGCTAAAAAAATCGGCAGGCATGTGGGAGAGTAGCAGTCTTATAATGGAACTAGTTATTCCAAAAAGGGACCAAAAATTGAAGGGAATGTAGTAGATCGGTCTGTAGTTAATCGATGTTAACTCTATTAAAATGCTTAACTCGTGGGAACTTGAAGTTTGAAAGGGAGTCTCTGGGGGAACGAACTGGGATACCGAAGAATCCTGACGGACATGTAACGCTGGCAAACACAGTAAGTATCTTAAAATTATTCCACTTAGAAATATTATAAAAAAAGAAGTTGCTCTCACAATAACAGCTATGATAAAATAAATTTTGTCGACAGGAAATCGCTGTCATTTATACGGGGCATTAGCTCAGCTGGGAGAGCGCTACACTGGCAGTGTAGAGGTCAGCGGTTCGAGCCCGCTATGCTCCATCAATGAAACCCCTCTTGCGGATGCAAGAGGGGTTTTTACTTGTTTTGGTATTTTATCAATATAAAACAATGAATCGTGAGAACCGTCCCCCCGATTCCATTATTTCAAGGGGATTCTTTGCCCATTTAATAGAATAATTCTCTTAAAATCAAAATTCCCCTGACATTTGCTCACTCCCCTCGTCATACCCGTGCATAGGATATTATTACTAAATTCTTTGTATTTAAATTTAGCGATAATAGAAGGAGTGGGTATATTGAAATCAGAAACAAAATTGACGGGCCGAGTGATTTTTAAAGGCGAGCCTGGGTATGAAGAGGCACGACTAAATTGGAATCCGTTTACTAACACATTATCCTCTAGTGATAGTATTCGCGCAAAATCATAATGATGTGTGTAATGCAATAAACTGGGCACGAGAAAACAATGTTCCTATTCGTGCTCGAGGCGGGCGCCATTCCTTGGAAAGAAATATGGCTACTGTAAAAGATGGCATCACGATCGATGTCAGCGATATGACTCGAATTCGACTAAATAGTAAGAAGGAAATAGCTCTTGTAGAAACCGGGAACGATGTAGGGCCGGTTGTGAAGACTTTAGCTCAAAAAGGCTTTATGTTTCCTTTTGGGGACAGTCCGTCCGTCGGAATTGCTGGCCTTACACTGGGTGGTGGTATTGGTCCCATTCAACGCACAATTGGTTTAGCCAGTGATAATCTTATTGGAGTGAAAATGGTTGATGCCAGTGGAAGAACACTAAAAGCTGATTATAATGATAATTCTGATCTCTTGTGGGCCTCGCGCGGCGGTGGTGGAGGAAATTTCGGAATCGCTACAGAATACGCGCTGAAATTGCATCGTGCACCTGCAAAGGCGTCGATTTATAGTATTACATGGCCATGGGAACAAATGGAAGAGGTAGTTAAAGTTTGGCAAAGGTGGGCTCCTTTTGTTGACGATCGATTAGGTGCTATATTGGAGGTTTTCAGTAAAAACAATGGGTTACTTCAAGCAACAGGACTGTTTCTAGGTTCAAAAGCGGAGTTAACCAATTTATTAAAACCATTATTAAGAACAGGTACGCCAACAGAGGTTAACATTCAAACTTCATCCTGGCCATCCGTCGTTGACCAATGGCTTGTACCTGACCCAATTCCGTCGGACATGGCGAATAAATTTTCATCCTCATATGGTTTTCAACCATTTCCAGATGAAGCAATTAAAGTCATGCGCCGTTTTCTTGAGGAAGCAACCGGAACCGAATCCAACTTCTTTTTTCTAAACTGGGGTGGTGAAGTAAGTAGAATTTCTCCAAAAGACACTGCATTCTTCTGGCGTGACCCACAATTTTATTTTGAGTGGAGTGCAACCTGGACAAATCCTTCAGATGCCCGAAGAAATCTTGCTTTAGTGGAAAGAACCCGCGAGATGATGAAGCCGTTCTCCAAGGGATCCTATGTCAACGTTCCGGATTTTAACATTGAAAACTATGGCCATGCTTATTATGGAACGAATTTTGACAGACTCCGGAAAGTAAAAACAAAATATGACCCGATGAACGTATTTCACTTTCCGCAAAGTATCCCTCCAGCCTATTAGTGTTAGATGATAAAGGGATTAAAAAGTGAAATGCGGAATTCTTCTCAGACGTTCAGCTTCAGTTGCTGTTATGGGTGGAGTTGTTGCACTTATAGGTACTTTAATCTTAGGTAGAAGGTTAATACAACCGAATAAGGACCTGCTTGCGCCATATTGCTAAATGTACTTATTGCAATTGTTGCTCAATAGGTTTTTTTTATAAAAGAGGCGCTATTCTGTTAAGAATGGCGCCTCTTTCTTTAATTAGAAAGGCTTGTAATGATTCTTTTTTTAGTGACGGCTTTTGTTTTGCCTTCTATTTATTAGTTTGATTCCAGATTCTCTCAAGATTTAAAGGAATATAAACCTCATCACCATGAATTTGACGATGAAGAATCGGTTTTTGAAATGATTGATATATGAGAGAGTAATCTTGTTGTCGTCGTGCGCTGGCAAGGGAAGAATGCTACTATTTAGCTGAGTCTACGAAAGGTGATTTTCCAGATTGTGACCTAGGAAAACCTCGGACTCAGACCCGTATTAAGTGTGAATTGAAAAGACAAATTGTGTAGGCAATGACAGATAACCCCGAATCACTAAAGGAGTCATCTGGTTTTTTTATCTAAAATTGATTTACTAAAGGCGTATGATGAATAAAAGTAATGACAATGCTAAC
>CAVUAW010000013.1:0-120381 GCA_963739655.1 uncultured Bacillaceae bacterium
AGAAAATGATCGCAGCACGAGTGTTTAATTGGCTTGGTGATAAAGAGATTCATTTTGAACTAGAGTAAAGGGCATCTGGATTCTCTAAAAGTGAGGGGAGATATCATGTCGTAATCCCTCGCTTTTTTGTTTTTCTCTGGGTGACAGGCACCGAGTGAATGATTTTATAAAAAATGACTCACGTATCATAATCCATTATTCCTTTCGATTACCTTCAGCTAATAGTAAAATAATAGAAAATAGATATGATTTGATTTATCCAAAAAATCGTAAGCTTATAGACATAGTACATATAGATATATTGGGGGGATTAAAGTGGCCATCGCTACCTATTCAAAATTTACTAGTTTCAAAGAATCGATTCATTCCCTAACAAATCCTGTTGATCAGGAAGAGCTAATGAACGAAACATTCTTACTTGAACGAGACGAGAAAAAGAATTTGGAAATGTATTATGCCCCGTTCGAACATGTGAATGAACATGCGAAAATCGTGATTGTCGGAATTACTCCTGGACTTCATCAGATGAAGAAATCATTTGAAACGGTTTGGAATAACGATGGTGAAGAAATGGGAGATGAAGAGGTTTTACAAAAGGTGAAAAATCATTCCAGTTTCGAAGGTCCGATGAGGAAAAACTTGATTACGATGTTAGATGAATTGGAACTACATAAATACTTAAACCTGGCCTCTACAAGTGAGCTGTTTGGTCCCGCCAGTCATCTTGTCCAAACTACTTCCGTTTTGCCTTATCCAGTATTCTATAAAGGAAAGAACTTCAGTGGCTCCACCCCAAACATATTGAAAACGGAAGTACTGCATCGATATGCCTTGAACCATCTACCAATCGAGTTAGATAAGTTAAACAATCCATTAATCGTCCCTTTAGGTGTCAATGTAACGAAAGTACTGATGCATCTAGCTGAAAATAACTTGATTTCAGCTAACTCGATCGTAAACGGGTTTCCACATCCTTCAGGAGGAAATGGGCATCGTCATCGTCAGTTTGAAGAAAATAAAGAGATAATGAAGGGAACGATTGGGCGGTATTTTAGCTAATTGGTTTGACACGTTTAAGATTGCCGATTTTAGCACAATAACGTTGGAGTTTGCTTTAATATCTCTGTAAAACTCCGTAGTATAAGAAACAAAGGAGTACAAGAGAAAGTAAAAAAAAGAGCGTACCTCCAAATGGGAAATAGAAGTAGGTTGAGGTGATAAAACTTGAATGCATTACTCTACAATTTCTACCTTCAAATTGAAAAAATCTATACTCTAGCAACCAATAAGCCCAATTTCCTAAAGCCATCTGGTAACCAGGGAATATTGGTGAAAACTCAAGAAACAGAAAAGTTAGAAGAGAATTCACAATGGGAGTTAGTTTCGAAAAATATTATTTTATCAGCTACCACTGACCTTTTAACTGATAAACGGATGTTTCGTGATGACTTAACGAAGTATGGCAAAACAGCCTTTCTCCATTCTTTGTTAGCTCAGCTACCCTTTACAGAGGTAGAACGAGAGAATGGCAGATCAGTTGTTAATTTAATGGAATATACTACAGATGAACTTCCTGAGGCTTCACTTAATCAAGTGCTTGCTTTTCTTGAAGAAATTATTGCAGGTAAATATAATCCTCAACGAATTAGCAGTCAATTCTCAGAGGATAGTATTAAACGACTGAAGTCAAGAGCCAGGCAAGGACTCAAAATCCTTGGATTTCTAGATTCTTCCTTCAATAGAAGCGAAGAAAAGATAATCAAATATGAGCAAGCCATAAGCAAGGTTAACATTATAAGAGATGGAATCCTTCATCATCGATACTTTAAATTAGTTCTTCAACTACTAATATCCGCCAATTCCTTTACAAAAGAAGAAAAACTAGATTCATTAGTTGAATTAGGTATGCACATCGTTCGCAATTCACAAGGTGAGAACCTAATGAAAGAATCAGTAGCTAGGTACCGAACAAGAAATATCCTATCCTGGTTAGAGGAGGTTAACCTTATCGATTCTGATTGGAATATTATTGATAGTAGTTCAATACATAAGAAAGATGAATTTCAAAGGTTAAGACAAGACCCTTTTCACTCAGTTATTATAAGGCTCCGGAAAGAACGAGCAAAACAACTTCGCAAATTGTTAGATAGAAAGAATCACATTTCATATGATACCTTCAATAAGGAAGTATGGAATTTAGGTGATGCTGTATTAAATGGAGAGAAAGTCGATGTATTTGAAGCGTTATCTTCAAATAATCAAACCATTTTAAATCATTTAGAAAATGAGTTGGAAAATGGCTCATTAAAATATTTGGGTAACTCTATATGGGGATCTGGTAGTAGGGTGTATGGCTCAGGATTAACTAATCTTTCAGTAGAGGACAAAGAAAGTATTATTTATGAGGCAGTCCAAGTTCTAAATGATGATATGAAGCCTATAAATAAGACGAAGAAAATTGCTAGTTTGAAAGGTTTCGGGGAAAATAGTGCATCAGGACTTGTTATGGTCTTACACCGAGATGAGTTTGGTATATATAACGGTCGTTCAAAGAAAGCCTTAAACAAACTAGGGTATGAACACCATGATTTAGAAAGTTTCGAGCAACAGCTTTCAAACCTTAAAAGGGATGTTGGTGCAGAGGATTATATCGAACTGGATTGGTTCCTCTATTGGATAAGTTTAGATGCAGAGGGAGATTCCGGTGACCACCAATACTGGTGGGTTAACCAAGGTCAAACACATCGTTCTGAGAAGCAAGGTGGATTTCTATGGGCACCAAAGCAAAACAAACAAGGGAGGCCGCTTAAACACCATGTTGACTTGCTAGAAGCTAAGGTAGAGGATCCAATATTCACTTATTCTTCTGGAGAGGTAAAAACAGTAGCGATTGTTCGGGAACCTACAATTTCGCAAGCTCAACCTGATACTATCTCTAATGGTATGTGGGAGAAGGAAGGGTATTATACTTCGGTCGATTACTATGATTTATCTCCTCCTATTGAAAAAACAGAAGTTCCAGAAAAGTGGAGACTAGAAGAAGAGGGGCCATTTGATCGTAATGGAAACGTAAAGCAGGGATACTTCTTTAATGTAACAGATGACTTTGCTACTAATCTATTTCATCGATTTAAAGAACGGTTTCCTGAAGAGGTTCATCCCTATTTTGAACATAAGGGAGATAAAGTAGAAATGACTGATTCAAAACTCGTTTCGTACATCAATTCCTACATATCCAGCAAAGGCTTCTATTACGAAAAAGAAGAAGTAGAAAACCTCTACCTATCCTTAAAAACAAAACCATTCGTCATTCTATCTGGAATCTCCGGAACTGGTAAGACAAAAATCGTTCAATGGTTTGCTGAAAGTGTAGGAGCGACTGAAGAAAATGGTCAATTTACTCTAATTCCTGTGCGACCGGACTGGAGTGATGGGTCAGATCTATTAGGCTACGTTGATATTAAAGGTGAATTTCAGGAAGGCCCGTTAACTAGGGTGATTCGAGAAGCATCTAATCACAGAGATAAGCCTTACTTTGTGTTGTTAGATGAAATGAACCTTGCCCGTGTGGAATACTACTTTAGTGATATTCTCAGTGTTATGGAAAGTAAGCGGTGGGAGAACGGAGAGCTTAGTAACGTCTTCTATTCTGCCTGAAGAAACGATTGGAGAACACTTGGGGATTCCTGAGAATCTGTATTTTATAGGTACAGTTAACATGGATGAAACAACGCATCCATTCAGTAAAAAAGTATTGGACCGGGCAAACACGATTGAGTTTAATCGTGTGAATTTAAATAACTTTTCTTTCTTAGAGAGTGTAGAAGAGATAGAAAAGCTAGAGATTCAAAATGAAATGTTAAGTGGAGAGTTTTTGCATTTAAAGGATGCGTATGAAGGAAATCAAGACATTGTACATAGAGCAACGAATCTCCTTGTAGAAGTGAATCGCATTCTCGAACAAATCGGTGCGCATGTTGGCTATCGTGTTCGTGATGAAGTTTGTTTTTATTGCATTTACAATGATCAGGCTGACTTAATGACATTTGAGAACGCCTTTGATTATCAGCTGCTGCAAAAAATTCTTCCTCGCCTTGCCGGAAGTGATGCTAGAGTGCTACGTGTGTTAGAAGACCTTTATACATTTACTACAGGAAAGCGAGTTTCTGATGATCAGCTTGAAAATTTAGTGGAGTCAGCAAAACAGGCAACCTATCCTAAATCTGCTCATAAACTGCTTGAGATGATAAGGAGGTTCCGTGACGATGGCTTTACTTCCTTCTGGACTTAATCGAGAAGAAGTAGAACTTGTAGTGATTGAAACGGATGAACTTACCCTTTATTTAAAGGGGAAGCCTTATCATGAGCGTTATGAAACTCTCATGCAGTATCACGAGCGATCTTATTTTCAAGATGAAAAAATGCAGCTAGAGGTAACTGGAGAGAGTCTTCAGTCTGTTCATGTGTTTGATGTTCAGAAGGGAGAGCTTACCGAAAAGGACGAGCATGCCCCTATTTTCTTTGAAAATGTCGTTTATCAGCTCGTTGCTTTTTCGAAGCATGGAAAGTCACTTCGTTTCCATCATGAACATCCTAGCTTAAGACGTGCAGTTAGTATGGTGAAAGCGGGTAGAGATCCAATACTTATGGGGAACCTTCAGTTTCAAAACGAAGTAGGGTACTCCACATTTGAAATTTACGATGGGGAGAAGCAGTTACTTGAAGTAACGATTGAGGTATTTCCTTCAAAGCTAAATTATAAAGAAGATTACAATCGGCTTTTAAAGGAAGTAAATGACGAGATCTATAATCTTGCTTATCATTTTGTGAAAAAGACGTACGTTGGAGCGGTTTCTAAAGTAGAGGAAAAGCCTTCATTAGCTGAATTCTATCGATTAATTCAAGCCCATTTTCAAGATTTTCTTCATGCCCTTAAGCGGATTGAAACACAGCCACATCATGAATTGAAAACGGTTCATGAGCATGTTCGAGGCGATCAGCTACGACGAGTTGATTCTAGAGGTAGAAGTTATTTAAGAAAAAGGCCGCATCTTTTGCAGGAGGTTCCAAAAGGGATTGAAATTGCAGGAAAGTCCTATATGCCATCTAAAGGATTAGGTATGAAAAAAGTACTTTCCTATGACACTCATGAAAACCGATTTGTGAAGTGGATGATGAATCGATTGATCAACAAGCTAGATGAATTAAGAAAGAAAGTGGCTGACCCTGGGTGGAGAAAAGCAGAGGTTGATGAAACGTTACTAGGACAAGTAGATGGAATGAAAAAGGAATTGGAAAGAAAGCTACGTTCGGCTTTTTGGAGAGAGGTCGGTGAGCTTGATCGTTCGGTTATGAGCCTAGTCTTACAAATGGCGCCAGGGTACCGAGAATCTTATAAAATCTTTTTGATTTTATCGCGTGGGTTAGCCCTTGAAGGCAGGATTTATCAAATGTCTGTTAAAGATGTCGCTCTTCTTTACGAGTACTGGACCTTCTTAAAGCTCGGACAAATGTTAAGTAAGAAGTACATACCAGTTAAGCAGGATATTATTAAAGTGGATCGTGATGGTTTGTTTGTAAATCTTGTGAAGGATAAGTCAGCACGTCGAGAGTTTAAACATCCATTAACTAATGAAAAGATCATTCTCGAATTTCAGATGAAGGACCGAAATTTACCTACAGTTACTCAAATGCCAGATACTGTTCTTAAAATCGAGAAAAAAGGAAAAGGCCATCATTATCATTACATCTTTGATGCAAAGTACCGAGTGGATTTTGCCGTGGAAGGAAGCTATTACGAGGGGAAGTATAAGACGCCTGGACCACTTGAAGATGACATCAATACCATGCATCGTTATCGTGATGCCCTTGTCGTTCAAGAGGAAGGTCCTTATGAACGGTATGCCTTTGGTGCTTATGTCTTATTTCCGTGGTTTGATGAAGAAACGTATGAACAACATGACTTCTATAAAAGCATTAACAAAGTCAATATAGGGGCACTGCCATTTTTACCACAATCAACTCGCTTAGTGGAACAGTTTATCGAGCATCTCATTGAAAAAAGTCCAGAAGAGATCCAACGAGAAGGAATCTTACCTAAAGGGTCGATCCAGGAGTGGGAATCTTCTCTTGAGGAGAAAGTGCTTATCGGAATGGTTCCGAGAGAACAGAACTACCAGGCTCACCTCCAAAATCGCTTCTATCATATTCCAGTCAAGCAGTTAAAGAAAGGCTGGCAGGATGCAAGGTATATTGCACTATATCCTAAAAAGGGTGCAGCAAAGACAAATGGTGTCACCTGCTACGGTAAAATCGTTAATGTGAGGTTCCTTAAGCGATATGAAATTCATGAGCTTCCGAAAAATAGCTCGGATGAATATGTTCGATTTGAAGTAGACGCTTGGAATATGCTCGATAGGGTTATTCGACCCGTTGGTTACGGCATTTCTGTTTATGCTTTATCAACGATTAATTTACTGAAGCAGTCGAGAGAACTTCCAGAGTTGTTTATGAAAACAAAAGAAGAAATAACATTGTGGCGGATGTTGAGAAGGTTTTCTAATCAAGTAAGAACTGAGTTAGATAGTACTCATTTAGACAATGCCACAGGCATAAAGGCTTATAGGATGAAAGATATTAGACTTTCTATTGACCAGAGTAACGATTTGTTGCTGATTGAATCTTCACATGAAGTTAGAACAATACAAATAAAATGGCTAACTCAAAATCCAGCTACTGTATTTAAGCAGATCTCTGAGTTGCTATCTATAAAGTAGATTAATCTAGCAATTCCTTTCCAATTTAGCTTGTCTTATATTATTATTAAATTAACTGACAATTCAAAGGGGAGAAGGGAATGCCTACCTACAACAAGCTAGTGAGAGATCGTATCCCAGATATCATTCGTGCAAACGGGAACAAGTTTAATACCGAAATTCTGGACGGGGCTGAGTATAAAAAAGAGTTGCAGCTGAAGTTAAAAGAAGAACTACAGGAGTATCTTGAAGCGAAGGAAGATAGTCATGCTGTTGAAGAACTGGCGGATATGCTTGAGTTGATCTATTCATTAGTAGAGGTGCATCATTCTTCTGTTGAAGAATTGGAAGAAGTGCGTAGGGAGAAGAGAGAAATTCGTGGTGGGTTTGAGGAGAGAGTTTATTTAATCGATGTAGAGGATTAAATGGTTGCAAAAGAATAAGTCTAGAGGAGTATACTCTTTATCTTTAAATCTCAGTGTAACTCTAATAAACTTTATTGCCTCCTATATTAATAGTGGACAGCTTCTCCTTTATTAAGTAAACTAGTACCAACTAAATAAGGTTATCACGAGTGAACGAGAGTACGGGCTCACTGACTTCACAGCAACCTGCCAGGCGGTAAGGTGCTTCAACCTGCAAAGCATGGCTTTGAATGATAACGCACGGATAGCGGAGGCTCTTTGTTGCATTCATTTGCGATGAAGTGCCTTTTTTGTTCATTTGTTGAATATCTTGTTAATGACGATAAGGGGGATGAGTTTGTGAACGTAAATCGATTTGCACGAAGCATCATGGCGGAAAATTATGATGGTGAAAGTTTTTTATTACATGTTTCTGCGGTGATTGAACGTCAGCTGAAGGAATGGGATGAGACGTATGACGTGATCGTGATGAAGTTGATCGACTATGAGGTCGTTGTTAAAAAGGAGAACCGTTATTATGAATTGTTGCTTACGGAGAAAGCATTGCTTTCGCTACAACAGAAATCTCCTTATGCGCTAGATCGATATTTGTGGCTGGAATTAGAGAAGCAGGGCCTAAGGATTGTGAGAGGAAATGGGGATTATATTGAGAGTGTGATGTGAGCCGCTTTTTTATAGAAGAGGATGTTGTCCATTCATTATGACGATTCGAAATAGTGGGTGAGGGGCTAAGATTTGAAAGCTTTCTATGAAAAAGCTCTAAGATTATTTTTGGAAATAATTGATAAAAAATAGTCTTCAAGCCCTAAACTTTGCTCCTATCCAAGCCGATGGAAATAAATGTAGGTTATCAATCGGTAGATAGGAGCAAACAACATGTCACTCATCTTTTTTCTATTATTTATGGGCGGTCTTATTTTTCTAATTCGTAAATTCCTTCTGAATGGGAATTTTGGAGTGTCGAAAGGACAGGCGGGCGAGAATCTTGTTCGTCGGTATATTGAGAAGTTGGCCGAGTATGAAGGCTATCAGATTTCCGCGATTCATGATTTATACATACCAAAGGGTGACGGCACGACAAGTCAGATTGATCATGTAATGGTGACGGATAAAGGGATCTTTGTGGTTGAAACGAAGAATTACGAGGGATGGATTTTTGGAAGTGAGAAGGCGCCTTACTGGACGCAAACCATCTATAAGCATAAGCAGAGATTTCAAAATCCACTTCATCAAAACTATGGTCATATTGAGTCGCTCAAAGCCTTTTTGGGAGAGAAGTATAACGATATTCCTTATTACTCCGTCGTCATTTTTACAAACCGTTCTGAGCTTAAGCTTCAGGGGCCATTCCAAAATAGTGATGTGATTCATCCAGAGGATTTGAAACGGATTGTCGATCAGTATCCAGGTGATGTCCTTCCGTTGTTTTCTCAACAGGAAATACGAGTGAAGCTGAAGGTGCTTGAAAAGCGGGATAAGGAAAATATTAAGGAAGTGCAGCAGGCGCATATTGATGGGATCCGGAGGCAGAAGGAGATCAATCAGACGAAGGTGAATGCGAATATTTGCCCGAAGTGTGGCGGGCAGCTCGTGCAGCGAACGGGGAAGAGAGGCGAATTCCTTGGGTGCTCTAGTTTTCCGAAGTGTCGGTTTGTGGCGTGAGGTTAGTATCTAGATGTCTGTTTTACTATTGAAAACGCGCCTCTTAATTGAAGTTCAATTAAGAGGCGCGTTTTTATTATAGAAATCATTCAATTTTCCGTCTGGAGCTATACAAAACTGTCTTGGTTAGTCACAGCGTGATAACCGTTTTGTCATGAAGTAAAAGATTATCTGGCTACTCCTCAGATTCATCCTCCACCAAATGCCTCAACATACTAATCTTATTATCCCAGAACTGCTCGAAGTAAGAGACCCATTCTTTCACTTCTGCTAATTGATCAGGTTGAAGGGAGTAGATCTTGTTGCGTCCTGATTTCCTGTCCCTGACCAGGTTCGCATCAGATAACACATTCAAATGCTTCACGATCGCAGTCCGGCTGATTGAAAAATGCTCACTGATTTCTTTGATAGAAGCATCGTTTTTAGCGAGCAACATAAGCATTTCTCGTCTTGAGGAATCGGCGATCGCTTGATAGACATCATGCTTGGGTGCTGCGGACATTACGCTTCCACAACCTTACGCAATCGCTCGTTGACGATGCTTTCCCAGCCGTTGTTCATCGTATTGCGTGCGTCTTGCTGCGTTTTATCGGTTGGTTTCATAATCTCATCTGGATGACCCCAGCCATCGTGAATTAAGGTGAACTCTGTTTTTCCGTCAACCTCTTCTAATAAAAAGTGAATCACCCAGCCCTGTTTTCCCCATGAGAAGGAGAGCTCTTTTGGTGGGATAACCGTTAAAACTTTACACGATGATTTTTCAAAAGGTGTTTCAAGTTCAAACTCATGACCCTCAACAGGCTCAAAATTATTTGGCATAAACCATTCAGCCATGCCTTCTGAAGAAGAGACTGCCCTCCATACTTTATCGATCGGTGCATGAAAGGTCACTTGCTTTTTGATCTGCGGTACCTTGTTCGTTTCACTCATACGTATCCTCCTAAATATAACACCATTTGGTTTCGTTTTAATTATAACACCATATGGTTATATTTCAAAAGGGGGTCAGGTACGTACCTGACCCCCTAAATTATGTTGCTTCCTCTTTCTTTTTAAGCAGGATACTAACGATCAAAAGGACTGTTGGTATTCCGAATACAAATATGTAACTTGCTTTGGCATGGTAACTCGATAGTGTTTCAATCGTGTAACTATCATGAGGAAGGATGGAGAGCATGAAAATGGCCAGAGAAGTAATGATGACGGGCCACTTTTTATTTCTTCTTTTGGTCAGATGTTTCACTCCTATCGCTGCAATATAAAGATAGGATACGAAGGATGTCAACACAGCAACTGTCCAGATCGATAGGAAAAGCAAATCTACTCGATCGACAAGATGAAAAGATGTGCCCTTTAACACGTAAATAATGGGTTCTGGAAGAATCTTTAGCTGTTTCGGACTTAACATGACGTAAGTCGAAAACGTAAGAAAGCTATAGAAAGTCGTCGCAGCTATATTGGAGAGCGTTAAGCTGATCAATGCTGCCTTTCCTTTGTTCTGAAGAAATGGAAAGACAAATAGAGCCATCTCAAATCCGATCATTGAAAAGAAGCCCTGTGGAATCGATTTTAAAATGGGACCAAGGCCCTGCTGACCAATCGGAAGGATATAGCGGAGATCAGCCTCTTTCAGTGTATAAGCCACCATAATGACGAGTGGAATGGTCAGAAAAGAAACAAATTGATCGAACCTGCCTATTACTTTGAGTTTCCCAAGTGCAAGATACGTGCCTGTGATCGCAAGGAGCATTAGAATTGCCCACGAAGGAGTACGAAAGAGGACCCACTTTTGAATGGCGGTATCAAATAACTCCATCACAAGGATTGCAGTCACGCAGGCAAAGGCAATGTAACCGATTGAAATAAGGAGTCCAATGGGTCTTCCAACGACTTTTGAGGCGTATTCGTAAATGGTTGAACTTGAAAACCGTTTGCTCAAAAAATAGATAATAAAGATAATGATTTCAAAGCCTATCCCTGCAAGCAATAGCGTAATCCATCCATCTTTCCCTGCTTCTGAGTAAAGATTGGCTGATAGAGATAGCACGCCAACGCCTACCTGTGTCTGAAAAATAATAAATAAAAGCTGGGCGGAAGAAATTTGGTTATTTGTTTTCATTTTTCACCCCATTACTAGTACCGTTCCTTTTCGAAGTTGGAGCTTACTTGTTTCTGATTTATGGTTTATCATTACGCGTTTGTCATACTGCTACTAACTAGTTTGTAACAAAATGGTTAAAAGTATTTTTGAAACAAAAACTGTAGGAAAAAAAGTTTGGATTCAAAAGAGGAAGCCAATTCCAACAAAGGGATAGTTTAGGGAATATCAAAAGGCAGCTGGAGTTGGTATTTGCTGTGGACAAAAAACGAAGGATGTAGCGTAATGTTTCCTGTAACTGATAGGGTGTCAATGATACTTTTTTCGTTTGAGGAAGAAGGAGGATATGCAGGCTTATTATTATGCTGAAAAATGATGAGTAAAGGATTCTGAAATCGCCAGGAAGGATTGAGAGTAGTTAAAAAGTAATGGTTTTCAAAAAATGAGCTTCTTAAAGGGTGTAAAAAGGTTTTTTCATATAACGAACGAGACTTAGAAGCGATTCGAGAGTCTCGTTTTTTTTATAAATTTTCACTAAAAAAAGGAGAGCTTTTTCATCAGTCTCGAAGAGTTCACGGTGATTCTATTTTGGTTACTGAGTTCTTCTGTTCACTTTTGCAAATTGACGAAATACAAAAACTACACACTGAAAACCCTTTCATGATAATTTTGCAAGCTATATACTTAGCACTATCAAATCATGATTTGTTTCATCCGTATCGTTTTGCAATTTTAAGGAAATTGGAGATCTCCATGTCACTCGATGAAAGAAGCTCATTCTTTTTAACGAAACTTGTGTCAGTAACCGAATGAGAGATGGTTGAGAATGTGATTGAGCAGCGCGGTTATACTAAAGCGAACGTTCAATGAATGGTTATGTCTTTTCTACATCACCATGACACGTTACCTGTCTGAACCACCATCATCGACTAGCTTATCAATAGAAAGGTTTGAACAGCTTATGTTAAAAGACTTAATTCATGAAGAAACCATTCAATTTGCTTCACACGCAACAGATTGGAAAGAGGCGATTAAAACAGCGGCCAAACCGCTCCTCACGAACGAACAGATCACGCCTTCTTACATTGATGCGATGATCAAGAGTGTTGAGGAGTTAGGGCCATATGTTGTCATCGCTCCAGGAATCGCCATCCCGCATGCACGACCTGAAGAAGGCGTTAATAAACTTGGCATGAGCTTACTTCGGTTAGATGAAGCGGTTCCTTTTTCACCGAAAGAAAAGCACCAGGTAAAATTGTTAATCGTGCTCGCAGCGGTGGATCATGACCAACATCTAGAAGCGCTTACACAGCTTTCAGAGCTCCTCTCGGAAGAAGAAAATCTAAAAGTGATTTATGGTGCTAAGGAAAAAGAGGAAATTATCAAACTGGTTACAAAATACTCAAATTAAAGGAGAGAATGAAAATGAAAAAAATTCTTGTTGTATGTGGAAACGGACTAGGAAGCAGCTTTATGGTAGAAATGAATGTAAAAAGTATTCTAAACGAGCTTGGCATTGAAGCTGAGGTGGACCATACGGATCTCACTACAAGTAAATCTGAAAATGCGGATTACTTCTTAGGCTCTACGGAGATCGTTGAAAACTTGGAAGACGGGAAGCGAAATGTGATTAAACTGAATAATTTGATGGATAAAAAAGAGCTAAGGACGGCGCTTGAAGCAAACTTGAAAGGAGAATAAAACGATGGTCGATTTAATAATGAAAGATATTCTAGGTACCCCGGCAATCCTTGTAGGGTTATTTGCCCTTATCGGTCTCCTTCTTCAGAAGAAGGACGTCGCAAATGTGATATCAGGTACATTAAAAACGATCATGGGGTTTGTTATTCTGGGGGCAGGCGCTGGTGTACTTGTCGGCTCCCTTGATAACTTCAGTAGTATGTTCGATCATGCTTTTGAAATACAAGGAATCATTCCAAATAATGAAGCGATCGTCGCATTAGCGCAGGAAGCTTTTGGTGCAGAAACTGCGATGATCATGCTTTTTGGAATGGTAGCGAACATTCTTCTAGCACGCATTACCCCTTTTAAGTATATTTTCTTAACAGGTCATCACACCATGTTCATGGCTTGTCTGATTGCTGTTATTCTTTCAACTGGTGGCTTCAGCGGTGCAACAATGATCATCACTGGTTCGATTATTCTCGGGTCTCTTATGGTTCTCTTACCTGCTTTATTGCAACCTTTCACGCGAAAAATTACAGGTGCCGATGACTTTGCGATTGGGCACTTTGGCTCCTTCGGATATTTAACCGCAGCTGCTGTGGGTAAAGTGGTAGGAAAGAACTCTAAATCGACTGAGGAAATTAAAGTTCCAAAAACCTTAAACTTCCTTCGTGACACATCTGTCTCTGTCTCACTTACAATGGCGCTTCTTTTCTTCGTCGTGGCCCTGTTCACAGGACCATCTTTCATCGAATCTGAGCTGAGCGACGGAACGAACTTCCTTGTTTTCTCATTTATGCAAGCGCTAACGTTCGCAGCTGGTGTTTACATCATTTTGGCCGGTGTAAGAATGCTCCTATCTGAAATTGTTCCTGCCTTTAAAGGAATTGCGGATAAAGTTATACCAAATGCTATCCCAGCACTTGATGTTCCAGCAGTTTTTCCATTCGCAAACAATGCCGTTATCATCGGTTTCTTCTTTAGCTTTGTTGCAGGACTACTAAGCATGTTCCTTTTACCGCTATTAGGGCTGAAGGTAATTGTGCCTGGTCTCGTGCCTCACTTCTTCACCGGAGCAGCCGCAGGCGTATTCGGAAATGCAACCGGCGGGCGAAGAGGAGCCGTATTTGGCTCGATGGCAAACGGTGTTATTATTAGCTTCTTGCCAGCCCTGCTTCTACCAGTGCTTGGTACACTCGGATTTGAAGGCACAACGTTCGGAGATGCTGACTTCGGTTTAGTCGGTATCATTCTCGGAAACATGATTGCCCTTCTTTCTTCTAAAACGGTGTTCCTTGCGATCGTTGGGGTTTTGTTAGCCGCTATTTTTGTAGGGGCAACTTTATTCAAGCGTTCTAAAGAGCAGAACGATGTGGATGATAAGCCAGAAGCTTCGTAATTTCAGAAATAATGGTGATTAACAGGTTTGAAATAGTGGAGAGAAATCAAGAAGGAAAGAGAATTAATGAAGTCTCCACACGTGAAAAATAAAATGAAATGTTGTTTATACCATTCAACAGCCTATGGTCTTTTCCAAAGACAGTAGGCTGTTGGCGTGTTGATAACTTTAACTGAAAAATAGTTTGAGAAAGGAAGGTGAGAGATTGGCTTATCAAACCATTATATTAGACATGGATGGTACTTTACTTAATGAGTATAATCGTGTCAGTGATCGAGTAATCAACTACTTAACAAAGCTTCGACAAAGTGGGAAGTTCGTTTTTATTGCAACTGGAAGAACGTTAAATGAAGTAAGAGAGGTCCTACCCGATGAGTTAGAAGTAGATGGGGTGGTGACAGCTAATGGCATGTCAGTTTACATTGATCATGAGCAGATTGTTGAACATGCGCTTCCTCCCATGCTTGTTCAAGAACTCGTGGAAAAAGCAAGCGCGAGGGGCATTTATTATGAAGTCCATCCAAATAAAGGTACGAGGTTTACTTTAAAGCAGGATAAAAATGAGATGTTCCAACATATAGAGGACCCTAAACCTGACACAGTTGAAGAAAATGAATGGCTTTCAAGGAAAATGGCTGTAAAAGAGCAGATTGAGTGGCAAGATCACTTGAATCCAGAAAATAATTCGAAAGTCTATTTTTTCAGTAAGAATAAGAAGCTTATCGAAGAGTGGAAAAATGAATTAAATCATGTAAAGAAAAAAGTAGCGTTTACTAGTATTTCATCCACTGAGCATAACGTAGAGGTAATGGTTGCGAATGTATCAAAAGCAACTGGGGTACAAAATTTACTTGATAAATTTGCGTTGGGAAAAGACGAGATCATCGCAATAGGGGATGGAGAAAATGATCTTCCTATGTTTAAGCTAGCGTCCTATTCTGTTGCCATGAAAAATGCCTCAGACGAGGTGAAAAAACAGGTAGATGACGTAACGGATTATTCTTACAAAGAAGACGGATTGTATCACTACTTGAAGAAGACGTTTGAGAAAACTGATATTCATTAGTCGTTCATCATACAAATCCTCATTTTCCAATTGTAGAAGTGCCTGTCTTTTAGCTTCCTCATTTTACTAAGCTAAGAGACAGGCATTTTTCTGCGTGGGGTCAGGTACGTACCTGACCCCTCTTAATGGGTTTAGATTGGACCTATCGTGGCAACTTACGATAAACTTTTATCATGTAAGGATGGACGAAGCAAAAGTAAATAGAGGAGTGAGGACAATGGAATTAAACCCTTCTGAACTCAAAACGAAAGATGTCTACAAGTTATTAACCGGTTCCGTTGTTCCAAGGCCGATCGCATGGGTGTCAACGCTCTCGGAAGACGGAGGACGTAACTTAGCACCGTTTAGTTTCTTTACGGTCGCTTCAACAAAACCAACGATTCTTGCCATTTCAATCGGGCCAGGAACGGGGGAGCGTCAGGGGACGGAAAAGGATACACTCGCTAATATTCGATCGCAAAAAGAATTTGTGATCAATGTAGTGTCGAGCTCTCTCGGAAACGAAATGCAAAAAAGTGCGGAAAACGTTCCGGCTGAAGTCGATGAATTTGAACATGCTGGCTTAACACCCGTTGATAGTATGACCGTTCAGCCGAAGCGGGTGAAAGAAGCGTCGATTCATATGGAATGTAAGCTCCATCAAATTATTCCGCTTGGTTCCAATGCTCTTGTGCTTGGTGAAATGACGCACTATCATATTAATGATGATACGTATTTAGGCAACTATAAAGTGGATCTCGAAAAGCTTTCTCCACTCGGAAGGCTTGCTGGAAACTATAGTGAGAGTAAGGAATTTTTCAAGTTACCAAGGTAAGATCAAGCAGGAACATTATATGTGTAAGTGTAGAAAAGTAGCTTGGATTGGCGTGCGCCTCCAAGCTACTTTTCTTGATTCGTTAAAATCATATTTTCGTTACTGCAATCTAAAATAGTAACCCAACAAAGCTATAAGTTTTCCCCATTCGTTCCAATCACGTTTTTGTACCAGAAGAAAGATTCCTTCCTTTTTCGCTCTAACGTCCCACTTCCATCATCGTGCTTATCCACATAAATAAACCCATACCGTTTAGAGAACTGTCCCGACGATGCACTGACAAGGTCAATGCATCCCCAGCTCGTGTAGCCGATCACCTCGGCTCCGTCTTCGATCGCTTCACCGATCGCCTTGATGTGATCGCGAAGGTAATCGATGCGATACGTATCCTGAATCGATCCATCTTCTTCTACTTTGTCATAAGCGCCTAAGCCGTTTTCCACAACGAAAAGGGGGACCTGATAGCGGTCGTATAGATGGTTTAAGCCAATGCGCAATCCTTCAGGATCGATTTCCCAGCCCCAGTCACTTGCCTGTAGGAATGGATTTTTGATGCCACCGATCAGGTTACCTTCTGAAGCATCTAATTCTGATTTCTCTTTTTTCTCTGTTCGAGACATGTAGTAGCTTAAGCCGATATAATCGACTGTGCCTTCTTTTAGACTTTCAAGATCACCGTCGTGAATGTCTAATTCGATCTTGTGCTCATTGAAATAGCGCTGAATAAATGCAGGGTATTCGCCTCTTACTTGAACATCGGCGCAGAAGTAATTAAATAGGCGCTCTTCTTGAAGAGAGTACATCACATTTTTTGGATCGGCATCGTACGCGTACACGGGTGCGTATAAGATCATGCAACCGATTTGTGCCCCAGGAATGATGTCATGACAGGCTTTGACGGCGATGCTGCTCGCGACGAATTGGTGATGGAATGCCTGGAATGTTGGTTGGTATTTATCTTCTTCTTTTTGAATCGCAAAACCAAGCCCCTGGATTGGCATAATAAAGCCGCTATTGATTTCGTTGAAGGTCATCCAGTGCTTTACTTTGTTTTTGTAACGGTTGAAAATCGACGTTACATATCGTTCAAAGAATGTGATCACTTCACGACTTCTCCAGCCCCCGTACTCATTTACAAGATTGAGCGGCATTTCATAGTGAGAAATGGTGACGACTGGTTCGATGCCGTGCTTGTGCAGTTCATCAAATACACGGTCATAGAACGCTAATCCTTCTTCATTTGGTTCTAGTTCATCGCCATTTGGAAATATGCGTGTCCATGCAATCGACATGCGGAAGACCTTGAAGCCCATTTCGGCAAAGAGAGAGATGTCCTCCTTGTAGCGATGATAGAAATCAATCGCTTCATGGTTTGGATAGTGATATTTCTCTCGATCAATTTGAAAATCGAAGCCTGGGGATTGTAGGATGTTCAGTCGTTCTTTTCCACCTGGTAGTACATCCGCAATGTTCAAGCCCTTGTTTCCTTCATAAAAGCCACCTTCAATTTGATTCGCAGCCGTAGCGCCGCCCCATAAGAATCCTTCAGGGAAGTTGTATGTTTTCATTTATTTTACCCTCCAATGGATTGCATTGTTTTAGTAGTAAGATCATCATAGCGAGATCGAGGAGAAGAGTAAATGAAGAGAGCCGATCTTGTCGTGAATACCGAGGAAAGGCACTTGTAACAAAGAAGTAACGCTGTGTTACATATATGGAGCCGGTGTTATAATAGGGGGAGAGGTATGGCGAGCTTACATAGAAGGAGATTACGAAATGTTTTCAAATGATAGGATTGCTTCGTTCAATGAGTTAGAAACGTCCCTATACAACTACATTTCCCGGAACAGTGAGAAAGTTGCTTATATGCGCATTCGTGAATTAGCCGATGAAACGCATGTCTCCACAGCGACGATTTTGCGTTTTTGTAAAAAGGTCGACTGTGAAGGCTTTTCGGAGTTCAAGGTGAAGCTTAAGATGCATTTGAAAGAGAATAAGAAAACAGTCATTAACCCTCCCCAGCATGCAATAGCGGAGTTTTTTGAACGATCATTAAACGATGACTTCGAAGAAAAAATGAAGAAGGCAGCAAGGCAGATTGCAGAAACGAATAACGTCATTTTTATTGGGATAGGAAGCTCAGGAATTCTGGCGGAATATGGCGCGAGATATTTTTCAAGCTTAGGTAAGTTCTCGATGTATATTAAAGATCCTCACTTTCCGATTCACTCCAAGCTTCAGAAAAATAGCGTAACGATCGCGCTATCTGTATCAGGCGAAAATCCTTTTACCGTGACGCATGTGAATCAGCTGAAGCAAGAGGGAAGTCGCATTATTAGTATTACAAACACAAAATTCTCTACCATCGCGAAAATTTCTGATCTCAATATTCCCTATTACATAACCGAAGAATTCCATGACAAAGCGAATATCACGTCTCAAGTACCGGTTGTATATATATTGGAATCGATTGCCCGTGAGATTTATAAACTAAATTAAAATTGAAAGAGATGTGGAAGGAGCATTTCTTTTTAGAAGGAGGTAGCGATGAAAACAAATCATCAAACCGTTCATTTCACAGAAGTCCAGCGACCAAATCAGTTCTGGATACGGGCGTTAATCATTGGAATTGCAGTTCTTATGTGGATAGGATTTTTTTGGCAGATCGTGATGGGGATCCCTTTTGGCAGCAATCCGGGCTCTAATACAGAGGTCATCATTTTTTGGCTGATTTTTGGCATTGCTTTTCCGATCGTCATGCTTGGATGGCTGCGACTGGTTACTGAGGTGAGGGACGATGGGGTTTATGTTCGATTTGTTCCGTTTCATGTGAGATACCGTGTCTTCTTGTTTAAGGATATGAAGAGCTATGAGAGATTGGAGTATCGTCCGATTCGAAGGTTTGGTGGGTGGGGGATACGGTGGAATTTACGTGGAGAGAAAGTCTATTCGATAAGCGGAAGGCGTGGCGTTCTGATGGATGTGAAGGGTGAGAAGATTATGATTGGATCACGGGAGCCTGACCGGTTGGTGGACGTGATGGATCAGGTGAGTGAGGGAAGTTGAGAGAATGGAAAAACCATTATAGTTTAACCTTTGTGGATTCTTTACTGCTTAGGGATTCAAAGGGCATGCTCTTATAAGCCATTTCCTTCATTCAGCAATATTTCGGTGATGATGAATGCTAGGAAAAGAATTTTCAACAAAATAAAAGATCTAACCTAGTTTAGTTATGGTTAGATCTTTTTCATAATAATTATACCAGCATCTTCATTATTGCTTACGTTTAGGATTTGAATTGGGAAGTCGATCTTCTTGTTCCGTTTCCACCATTCCGTACTCACCATTCATTGCTTGTTCATCTTGATCAATACCGATGTCGGCTTCATTTGTGTACGATTTTTTCATAGCTGTCGGTTGGTTTGCGTATTTTTTCTTATTTAATTTCAATTGGATCACCTCTACTAGTTATGGTGGCTCGAATCGGAATTAATATACCCCTTCGATGAACAATTCGATTTACGACAAATAGTGACATGAAACGGGTGGTGACAGGCACCATTCACAGGCACCATTCGGACTTCAGAATCGCATATTGATATTCATCGACCCACTGTCCTTTACACATATAGTTTTGTAGTAAATGGCCTTCGCGCCTCATACCTAACCGCTCAAGCAATGCGATTGATTTGTCGTTGCGAACATCCGAGAATGCAATGACTTTATGCTTTCCTAATGTTTTAAAGATATAGTGCAATAAACCACGAACAGCCTCATTTGCATACCCTTTACCCTGATGGTTTTTAGAGAGAGTGAACCCAATTTCTACGATGCGAGGTTCATCTATAAGCGTATGTAGTGCGCAATCTCCAATTAATTGATTCGTGTCTGCTAGTGCAATGGCGAACTGAAACCACGTACCTGGTTGATTGGGATGATGTGTGCTTTGTTTCTTTACGAACGCTTCTGCTTCGTGATACTGATAATCATGCCATGACTGAAATTTAGCAACGTCTGGATCGGCGCGATACAAGTGAAAGGATTCAATGTCAGTCACATGAAATCTTCTTAAATTAAGTCGGTTTGTTGTTGCGAAAACCTGATCGGATTCTTTCATTCGTTATACCTCCAAAAGAGAGGGGGGTCAGGTACGTACCTGACCCCCCTCTCTGATTAATATTAATCTAAATATGCTTTTAGTGGTGACCAATAGTTTTCTGTCCATCCACCTGCTAGATGCTCAGCTTGTCCTTCTGGAAAGCCTGTGTGATCGAAGACGAGGAGCGTTTCAGATCCCTTTTGTTTTAATTCAAATTTCGCGATCGAGTATACGCCTTCGTCCCAATTTCCCGCACGCCATGCTTGGACGATGCGCTCATTCGGTACGAGCTCGATCATTCTTCCTGTGATCATTCCTCCGAAGCAGGAGAATGATCCTCCAGCTTCTGCCTGGATGTCAGTGGGAGCGCCGCCGGACATTTCACTGAACTGTTTTGAATCTGTAAGAGCTTGAAAGAGACGGTCGGGTGTAGTTTGAAACGTGATTTCTTCATGAATGGTAGTAGACATTATAATTCCTCCAATAGATTAGTTAGATATTGACCAGGGATCGATTCCTGGATCATTTCCTTCAGCTAGGAGCTTCATGCGCTCCATATAGTGCGTCCATCCTTTGTTATTCGATGTTGTTTTTTCTTCGGGTAAATCATAGTGAGTCAATATGAGAAGTGTTCCGTTCTCCTTCGGTGTGAGGAGGAATTCGACTGTGCTTGAGCCAGGTGGCATGATATCCGAACCTTCCCATCCCCAGGTCATGACGACTTTTTCATCCGGGATGATTTCCTTGTATTCCCCCAAGGCAATGTTTTCACCGTTGATATCGATGCGGTATTTTCCGCCAATTTTCGGTTCGAGCAAGATCTGTCTCCCCATCCAACGAACCATCTTGTCAGGATCGATGAAAAATGAGAAGAGAGTGCTTGGGCGACATTCTATGAAAATTTCTTTGCGAAGTGTTTCAGTCGTTTGACTCATGATTTCTCCTTTCCTCTTCTTCAGCTGCTTCTTTCAAGCTGAGTAAGCTAGTGTCCCAGAATTGATCGATGAACTTCACTAACTCTTCAAAACCATCTCTTCTAATGCGGTAGTAGCGTTTCGTTCCTGCTTTCCTCATAGCAACAAGTCCAGATTGCTCTAACACCTTTAGGTGCTGAGAAATGGCAGGAGCGGAGAGCTCGAATTTCGATGCGATTTCACTTGAAGTGAGCTCTCCATTACGTAGAACGGATAGAATGTCACGACGTGTCGGCACGGATAAAGAATGAATGGCTTTTTGTATCATGCACTTAATTTAGCATATACTTAATTAAGTGTCAACTTAAATAAAGGAGGAGGCGTGAAAACTAACCTTGCATTCCGTCCTATTATTTGATCACACGCTTAATTTCATCCTTCGATATTCTTTTTCGATGGCAGGTTAAGTGGGTGATCTGTCACTACTTGGTCAAGCTGTTTTCTGCTGGGTTGGTAAGCAGGTGACGATAACGAGGGTCACTAAAAAATGGTGAAATAGATGAAGGCGATCTAAAATGGGGGCAGAGTGGTTATTTGAAGGGAGTATGTAAATTGATCAAAAGTTAAAGAGGGGGTCAGGTACGTACCTGACCCCCTCTATTACTTCTACCATTTAGCGTATGAAACGCCGACGATGATTAAAAGAACGAACAACACAACAATTAACGCAAAGTTGTTATTGTAACCAGACACTCTTATCACTCCTGAATCGTTATTTTAAGAGTGAGGTCAAGCTGTCACTCTTGTTAATAGGATATGCAAGAGAATAAAAGGGGTGAGGACAGGTATTGGTAAAATGATGGGGAGAGAGACTAACCCATCACGGCATATGCGTGACAAATGATCGATCAAGGTGTTTTTGGTAAAGTAGGATTTCCTCGAGTTCTTTTTTATAGTGTTGTTGTTCATAATGCGAATTGTTGATGATCGTCTTCTGTATAGGGAGCTCATGATAGATCTCTTCCTCTAATGCTTTCCTAGCTTTAAGAACGTCGATGCATCCCGTTAAGCCTTGAGCCTCGATTTGCTTTCCATAACCTTGATTGATGCAGTATTCAATGAAATGTTCTGACCATTCTTTCGCTCTTTCCTTAACGGCTTTTCGAAAAGAGGCGTCGAGGTTGTCCTGGTTTACATAGATGAGAAGGGGATTTAGATCGCTTACTGCTTCGTAGAGCTTTTTAATATAATTTTTTACAACTTCATTTGATGCGGCATATTTCACCATACCGATCGTGACGGGATTCTGAATAAAGGCGCATTCGAAAATAAACGTTTGATCGCCTTGCGTGGCATTTTTTGCGAATGACTGCCATTTATTCGTGACCAGGTTCATGTTCTGTTCTAATGGTAGTTCATAGATATCATGTTGAAAGAGGTTGTGAAGGAGCTCTTCTGGAAATGCGTCATCAAATTGATTCCTAACTTTCCCATAGGGGATGAGAATCCCTTGATCGATCGGTTCCGAATGCTGGTGTAGGAGGTTGGTGTATTCTGGATGAGCGACGAGCAATTGTTGAAACTCTTCTATTGTGTAGAAGGACACAGCATCATAATCTGCAGGGTGGTCCAGGTTGCCTTCAAGGTATAGCTCAGTTGGAATCTGGTTTTCTCTCAAGATTTCATCTACTAGTTTCGCAGTCGTTGTCTTTCCGGATCCTGGTAGGCCTTCGATTAATACTAATTTCGTGTTCATAAGTTCACCTGCTATTCGTAGGATAATGGCGAAGCAAAGAGATAGTAATCAAGATATAGCAGATAAGGACTGTTTTGTCTATTCAATTGACGGGTTCTTTAGTGGTTTAACGTGGTGGGGGTCAGGTGCGTACCTGACCCCCACCATGATTTTGTTATTAAATGAAAATTAAAAATGTCTAAATGACAAATATATGTTGCAAAAAGACGTTGATATTATATAATGGAAAAAGAAGGGTAGGTTCATTGAGAAAATGAGGGGGATGAGAATGAGTATCGAAATGCAACATCTTTCAAAGGCGTTCAATAAGCAAGAACGAGCGCTTTCTGACGTTCACTTTACCCTACGAAAAGGAGAAGTTGTTGGACTCGTTGGACCAAACGGGGCTGGGAAGACGACTTTAATGAAAATTATTTCAGGGATTATCGTGCAGTATGAAGGGAAGCTTACTTTCAGTGAGAATGGTCGGTCAGTTGGGAGCTTAATTGAGAAGCCGAAGTTCTTTCCGAATAAAAGTGGACGGTACAATATCGATTATTTTCGTACATTGTTTGGTGGAGATGATAAGCATTTCCATGAAATCATACAGTCTCTCGGTATGGAATCGTATTTAAAGAAAAAGGTGAAGGATTATTCGCTTGGGATGAAGCAGCGTCTGGGGATTGCACTCGCGCTTATTTCGAATCCGGATTATCTCGTGTTGGATGAACCGACGAATGGCATGGATCCGGATGGGATACGAAATATTCTTGGTTATTTAAAGCGACTCGCGAAAGAAAAAGGCATCGGTATTCTGATTTCCAGTCACATTTTAGAAGATATCGAGCATATGAGTGATCGCGTGTATGTGATTAAAGAAGGACGGTTGATCAATGAATATGCAAGAGATCAGCAGCAGAGTGAAGTTTTAGAGCTAATGTTTTCTAAGGGAGACCTTCATCAAGCCGTGCAAGTGATGGAAGCATACGAGGGAGTGACTCGCAATGGTCATGTTCTATCCGTGCCATTTGCGGCGGATATGAAACAGGTGCTGAAGCACTTAGGTGAGCACGAGCTTTTTCCAACTGATGTAAAGCGGAAAAAGGATACGCTTGAGGATTTCTATTTTCAAAATATGGAGAGTGAAGCGAAGTGAATGGGAGCCAATTTTTCAAGCTTGAGATCAAACGAAACCTTAGCCTGCCGTTGTTCCTGTCGATTGGGTTTGCCTTTTTGTTTGGAGGAGGAATTGTTTATTCGATTTACCAGATGGATGGTCCGTTTCAGCCTCGGAATGTGTCAGGACTATATGCGGGCATCGCAACGGTGGCGCTTGGCGTGTATTGTGCAAAAGTCGTTATAGCGGATATGCATTATGGAACGATCTATCTTTTGTTTACGTCAGCTCGAGATCGAATCACCTTTTTAGTGTCACGTGTTTTGGTGATTTCGATTGTGTCCTTCATGTTCGGGCTCGGATGCGCAACGCTCCTTTTTGTGAATCATGAATTGAACGGCCAGGCTTTATCAGCGGGTGATGTAGGGATGGCCGTGCTGCACTATGTGTTGTTCGGGGTCTTCTTCACCTTACTGTTTCAAGTGATTTCGATGTATTATCAAAAAGTGATGCAGTTGTTAATCCTTTCGCTCGTGACAATATTGGTGCTCCCGGGGCTACTTAGCATTGTGTTTCAAGTCGATGCGATTCCTGATTTTGTGAAAGATCTTGTCGCTTATGCACCGATTTATAGTTTACCGAATCAGCTGCCGTTTCTTGCCCTAGATGGGATGGAAATGGCTGTGACGGCGGTCGTTAGTTTGCTATTGTTTGTGTTTGCGTATGAGCGGTTACCGAAAATTGATTACTAGCATGAGGAGGAAGAGAGACGATGGGATTTGGGTTTAAGAAAAGACAACAGGATGAACGGGTGGCAAATCTTCAAAATAAGATTTACCGGGAAATGTACATTCTCATTGTGGTGATTTGTGCACTATCTGTGTTGTATAAGCAGTTTCTGGTTGAGGGTGGAACGCAGCATTTATGGACAGAGATTATTATTTTGCTTGCAAGTTCTGTGTTCTATGTTCTGAGGTCAGCGATGCTCGGGATTTTTTCTGATGAAGTGGAGATGAGTGAATCAAGTAAGTTGAGTTTTAATACGAGAAACTTTGTGATCAGCTTGATTATAGGTGTTGGCATTTCGCTGTTTTTTGCTATTGTAAACTCTCAGAAGTATGCTGAAAGTACGGAAGAAGCTTATACTTTCTTTTTTGTCATTCTTTTTGGGAGCTTAATGATTTACATTCCTGTTTTATTTGCCATAATGGTGTTACCCTTAGCGATTGCGAAGCGTAAAAGTGATCAAGTGAATGAGCAAGAGTTAGAAGAGATGGATGATGAAGATGTGCGGTGATCAAAAGTGAAGAATGTGAGATTGAAAATGGCGAGAGTCGAACACGACCTCTCGCAGCAGGAGCTAGCTAAAAAAGTGGGCGTGTCGAGACAGACGATTGGGCTGATTGAGCTAGGGAAATACAATCCGACGCTCCAGCTTTGTTTGTCGGTTTGTTGGGCATTGGATAAGTCTCTTGATGACCTGTTTTGGATGGATCCGGAATAGAAGAGAAGCTACGTCACTTCATGAGTTGTGGAGTGACGTAGCTTTTTTAGTTCGTTTTTCACCGAAGTTATGAGCGATTGAAATAATTCCTACAATGAAACAAGGAGAACGGACGAGTATGGTTTCAAACGAAGTATTTCCGATTGCCAAATATAAAAGAATAACTAAGATTGTAGCGATAAAGTAGATCGGTAGGTCATGTTGGAAGCTTTTTATGGGAAAGATGAGCCTATTGGAAAGAAAGAGGTGCTCATCATGGAGATAACAATGGATGCCTTGAAGGTGATTTTTCGTGTCTTAACAATTCTTCCACTTATGCTTGCAATAGGAATTTATATGGGAAAGCGTTCGATGGGGGAACTTCCTGTGTTTGATTTCCTTGTCGTTCTCGTATTTGGCTCGGTTGTAGGGGCGGATATTGCGGATCCGAAAATCGAACATATCCATACGGTTGTGGCGATGATTGCGATTGCGCTTTTGCAAAAAGTGATTATTAAAATCAAACTTAAAAATCAGAAGGTAGGAAAGCTATTATCGATCGAACCGACCGTGGTGATCTACAAAGGAAATTTCCTTAGAAAAAATATGCAGCAAATTCAGTACTCTCTTGATAATATTCTTCAAATGCTCCGAGAAAAGGATGTGTTTCATACAAAGGATGTGGAGCTCGCGATTGTGGAAGCGAATGGAAGGCTTAGTGTAAAGTTATATCCTTGTAAGGAGAGTGTCGTTCGAGAAGATCTAAACATGTACAAAAAGAGCAATGGCTTTGAGGTGCCGGTAATTTTGGATGGACGCGTTCAGCAGGAGATGTTGAAGCACATTGGGCGGACAGAAGATTGGTTAATGGCGGAGCTTGAGAAGGTAGGGGAGGTTCAGGTCTCTTCCATTTTTTATGCTGGGGCTACTGGGGAAGGAAAGATCGTTTTTTCTAAGAAGGACCAGGTGTTAAAAGATGTACCGCTTATTAAGCATTGAATGGAATCAGGTGGTTTTGGAGTAGTAAAAGGCGTGTCGTCGATGACGCGCCTTCTTTAGTTTAGACCATGATGATTGAGATGTTTGGACTGCTGTGGTTCTTGAGCAAAGGTGTTATTGCTTCTGATTCTTACGGATATTAAGAAAATTCTAAAAACACGGATGAATTTTATTGAAAAACCGAAAAAAATAGCGTTTTATAGGGATTTATTTAGAAAAAACATAAAAATATGTCTAAGGAACACGGTGCTGATCTTCTTCCTTCGTTTCAAGCATCCCGTAGTCACTATTCATTGCCTGTTCATTATGATCAATTCCAAGATCAACTTCATTTACGTAGGACTTTTTACTGGCGGTTGGCTGATTTTGGTATTTCTTCTTATTTAATTTCATAATAATCACCTCTATCGATTAGGATGGCTTATTGGATGAGGGATAGACGCGTTAGACGGGCGATGACGACACAATGTGACATAAACCGAGTGGTGACAGGCACTCACGAACTCGCGAACTCGCTACGTACCTGTCCCCCCTAAATAAAATATCCCTTCTGCTGTAAGCAGAAGAGACGATGAAAATGACATTTACTTGTAAATCACAACGGAACCAACAGAATGATCGGTAGATTGGGCGTTTACGCGAACTTTTAGACCTAGGTTGTCGATGTTACGACCAGCGTCTGGCATAAACGTATTCGTAAAGGAATTGCTGTCATCAAATAGTGAGATGGCTTTCTGACTTTGAAGCTGCAATGTTTGCGTTGGATATTGGAGATTTAATCCGGAAGTAGGATTAAGTCCAAACGCTGCATCGGCAATATGGTATCGTGTTGATGCTTGAACGCCAGTGTTCCATAGTAGGTTAGTTCCCTGGTGCGCATCCACAACTCCTAAATACCCATCACCAGGGTGAATGCCTGTCCAGTTTTCTGTATAGCTATCATCGACGTACCAAACGACTAATCCACCATCATAGCTCATTAATGAGTTTCCGCGCTTAATGTGTGCTAGTCCTTCATCAACGCCTTGATGGTTTCTCCATTCAAGTAGATAATACTGATTCGTAAGCTTGTTTCCATTCATTTTTTCAAAACCATCTAATGTAAAGGATGACTTGTCAGATTCAGCACCATCGTCTACAAGTGTTTGTCCATCAGCAACGACCTTAATGTTATCAGCGAAGAACCCTGTGAACGAAGAACCCCAGTCTGTGGCGTAGCGAAGTCGAAGCTTGATTTGCTTACCTGCATACTCTGATAAATCAAAAGTTTGCGCTTCCCATCCATCTGAGTTTCCTGTAAATCCAGGCATTGAATTAAGAATGGTTGGGTAACCTTCTGGAACAACATCAGAGCGTGTATTTGCATTTCCTATTGATTTCCAAGTTGCGCCGTTGTCTTCAGATACTTGAACAAAACCAAAATCCCACTGCTCTTCGATATCATACCAGGCATCAAATGTTAACGTAGCAGAGGCTTTACCAGTTAAGTCCACTGAAGTCTCCATATTTGTATCGATTTCATCTGCCTGGCCGCCCCAATATTCGTAGCTTCCAGTCGGTTTGTTGATCGGTGTTTGCTTGTTCGGTAAGTTTACTCGGATCGCCTGGTTGTTTTGACCAAGTGGTGAGTTTGCCTGATCAAGTAAAAGCTGTGTTCCTTTTGTTGAAACATCCGACCAGTTTACGACAGTAGGATTTGTCCATTTTCCCCCTAAAGTAGATTGGAAGTATTGCTTTGCCCATGGAGAGAAACCAGTAGGTTCCGCACCCGGGATCTTACCAGCCCATGACCCACTAGCCATGATCGACCAGTAACCGACTGCTTCACCGGTTCCTGAGTACTGGGTGTCATATTCATCTGGTAACCCTAAATCATGTCCGTATTCATGAGCGAATACGCCAGTTGCACCATCTTCTGGCATCATCGTGTAATCATAGAATCCAGGCAATCCACTGCCGAGACCATCTGGATCAAAGAATTTAGCTGAACGGTGAGACCAGATTGCTTTGTCGCCAAGTGATCCGCCACCAGCTTCCTGACCCATCCCAGCGTGAATAATCTGAAGATGATCGACTAAACCATCTGGTTCCCACAAGTTTCCATCACCATTTAAATCATGTGGATCCTCCAGATCATAGTCTTCTAAAGGAAGACCTGCTGCTAGTGCTGCATTATACGTATCGATTACTAATTGTTTTGAACCGCCAGGGGTGACATTATCATGGCCACCAGTTGCTTTGTCAGCACCATAGTAAGCTGCAGTACCGGGTACTTTTAGCCAGCCATAGGCATTTCCTTCAATTGTATAAGTGCCTCCTGATTGCTCTTCATAATATTGCTTTTGAGAAATAGAGTCCTCTCCGTTAGGCCCTTTAAACTCTCCTTCATCTCCGAAGATCATATTCTCAAAGTGTTCTGTATCATAATCTGAATAGTAGTTATCCGTTTCTTCAGGCTTAAGGTTATTATGTTCGAAATCAGAGAACTCTACCATTAACGTTAGGAGCTTCCCTTTTTTCTGTACTCCAGGTGAATTTCCTTCCTCTACTGGATCAGGATTCCCCTTTAAATGTCCCTTTTTCTTTCCATTCCCATTCAGAAGGCCATTGTTAAAGTCTTTAAATTTCTTTTGTTTCGTTGCTTCAGCATCTTTTACCTTTGAAGCAAGAGGATCACTTTCTTTCACACCAGAATTTTGTCCCTTTTACTTCAAGGTAGTTTTTAAGGAACTTCTGTTTTTCTGCTTGTGAGGCATTTTTCGTCAGAAGTCCTCTTTTGATGAAGGACTCGATTAACTTGTCATCATTCACAATAGCTAAATCTAGTGAACTATGTGATTGAGAGGATTGAATGTTCGACCCTACTTTATGTAGAAAATCTCCTTCCTTGGAACTAGCGCTAGCGCCTTGCATGCCAGCAAATAAAGTACCTGCAATCATAACGGAAGATATACTCGTTTTAATAAACCTGTTCAAATAAAATGCCCCCTTCGATTAGTAAATCAATTACTATTACATAATATTAAGAAAATTCTAAAAACACAAGATAAATTTTATTGAAAAACCCAAAAAATTAGCGTTTTATGGGGATTAATTTATAAAAAACATAAAAATATGTCTAAAGAACTAGTTGATTCGATGAATTGTGCGAACGAGGGGGTCAGGTACGTACCTGACCCCCTGGAGGGACGTGGGGACGAGGGACGTGGGGACAGATTCCTAGTCCATTCGACGATGCAACAAAAAGAGCGGCATTCACGTAGAAAACGTAAACACCGCTCTTTAATATGTAAAAAAACATTGTAGTTAAACCAATACTATGGTAAATTTATATAAATGCGCACGTAATAATTAAATTTAAACATATTTCCCTATTTTAATTATACAATGTGCGTGATTCGTTTGTCAATCCTTTTATAAATTTTTAAAGGAGTGTTTGCATGGATTCGAAACTTCTGCAGGAGAAGAAACGATTGGAAAGTGTTATGGGCACCATTCTGGATGAAGTCCGGAGATTGGAAGAAGAAACCTTCAGACGTAAAAACGAAGTGGTTCATATTCGCAAACACTTTTGGGATGAAGTCAAGGTAAATACGGATACCTTCGATGATTACCTGGAAACTGTCATCGGTTTGAGGCAGGAGGCTCAAGCACTTTCAGTCAGTCAAAGCACTCACAGACATGCATCTAAGCGATTGTCCACTTTGCGCCGTATGGAGGAGATTCCTTACTTCGGTCGTATAGATTTTATAGAAGAAGATTCATTTGATCAGGAACAAATCTATATTGGCATCAGCTCGTTAAGGGATGCGAGCGGCGATAATTTCCTTATCTATGATTGGAGAGCACCGATCTCGAGCGTCTACTACGATTACCAGCCCGGTCCTGCTGCGTATGAAACACCTGGAGGCAAAGTCGAGGGAACATTGGAGAAAAAGTGGCAATATCTTATCCGCGGCGGCGTTCTGCAGTCCATGTTCGATACAAGTCTTACTATTGGAGATGAGATTCTGCAGGAGGTTCTAGGCAGGGGTACTGATAAACAGATGCACAATATCGTCGCTACCATTCAGCAGGATCAAAATCGCATCATCCGTCATGATCATGGAAGGCTGCTTATTGTTCACGGTGCGGCAGGCAGTGGCAAGACTTCAGCTGCCCTGCAGCGGATTGCTTATTTATTATACAAAGATCGGAATCATCTAAATGCTGAGCAAATTATCTTATTTTCACCTAATACGATGTTTAACAGCTACGTGTCCAATGTGCTACCGGAACTTGGCGAAGAAAATATGCAGCAGGTCACTTTCCAGGAATACCTGAACCATCGGCTGAGTAAAGAGTTCGAAGTTGAGAATCCATATGGGCAGCTCGAGTATGTGTTAACCGCAGCCATACGCCTTCTTACAGGGCAAGGATTGCGGGTATCAAATTCAAAACATCGGCTAGCTTTTTTGAAGCGATCAATGCATATATCAAGTCAATTGAGAAATCTGGAATTCGATTTAAAGACATCACCTTCAGAGGAAAACCGATTGTTTCCGCGGAGCAAATGGTTGAGAAGTTTTATAGTGCTGACACGTCACTTCGCTTTCATAACAGACTTGAAAAGGTGATGGATTGGCTTATGAAGCAAATCAATGAGGCTGAAAAGGAGGAATGGAATAAGCCCTGGGTACAGGAGAAAATCGAGCTGCTCAGCAATGAGGAATACCATAACTTACAAGCTTATCTCGCGAAAAAAAGTGGCATTGAAGGAGAAGCGATTTATGAATATGAAGTCGAACCAAAAGAATTAGCCCGCTTAATCGTCCGTAAAATGCTGAAGCCGCTCCGAAAGCGAATCAAGGAGTGGGGTTTTGTTGATTTCAAAGGGATCTACAAACAGCTTTTTACTGATCCGATGCAGGTCAAGCGGCTAGAAGTGGAGACACCGGCGGAATGGTCAGCTATTTGTCAGGCGACGATAGAAATGCTGGATGAAGGTCACCTGCGCTATGAAGATGCTACTCCGTTTTTGTATGTAAAGGAGCAGATTCAGGGCTTTCAGACCAATCGATCAATTAAACATATTGTTGTTGATGAGGCGCAGGATTACTCTCCTTTTCAATTTGAGTTTCTTAAGCGCTTGTTTCCCGCGTCCAAGATGACGGTCCTCGGCGATTTTAATCAGGCGATTTTTGCCCATGCTAGCGAAATGTCTGATTTTAACTCACTTACTGGCTTATATGGGCCCGATAAAACAGAAGTAATCAACATAGCGCGAAGTTACCGCTCCACAAAACCGATCATTGAATTTACGCGAAGACTCGTTCCAGACGGTGAAAAGATCATACCTTTTGATCGAAGCGGCAAGGTTCCCGAGTTGAAACAAGTTGATGATTACGCAGAGCTACACAGCTGCATTTCTTCAACAGTTACGAATTTACGAAGCCAGGGGTTAAAAAGTATTGCGATCATCTGCAAATCTGCTGAAGAAAGTGTCCGTGCCTATGAGGGTCTGTCCGGCATTGATGGGATTAAGCTCTTGAAAAGCAACTCGACTGAATATGAACAAGGAGTGGTTGTCGTACCGTCGTATTTATCCAAGGGAATCGAATTTGATGCTGTCATTATTTATGATGCGTCCGAGCACACCTATGGAGATGAAAGTTTGCGAAGAGTTTTTTATACCGCCTGCACCAGAGCGATGCATGTTTTGCAGCTCTATAGTGTGGGGGAGCCGAGTCCGCTGTTGCGAAACGTTTTGGAGGAAGGGTTTGTTGAAACTTGATCCCTGAGAGTACGTTGTTTAGGAAGCTATCTTTTTAGAAAAGGGAGAAGGGAGTGCTAATGATTTAGCACTCCCTTCCTTTATTAGGTGGCATCAGTAGAATCATCATATACAAAGCATAACTTTGGCAACGAAACACTTCTACTATTACTAAACTATCAAAAAAAACCACTGGATTTACGACGAAATGCAAATGTCGTCTTTTCCTTTGGAACAAACTGTATTATAATGAATGTGTTGCAAAATGCAAAGTAACTGTAGGGTTGCTTTTGAATTGTTTCATTACAACAGATTTATTTTGCAACATTTTTTTGTGGGTAGTTGAAAACGGTTACAACTTTTTGGTGATGTAAATGGGTTTTAAATTAAATAAATACAATCTACATAAGGAGTGAAGTTCTCATGTTGAGCGATAAATATCAAAGGTTACAAGAAATTTTACAAGAGATGAAAAGCATTGTGGTCGCGTTCTCAGGAGGAGTGGACAGTACACTATTATTGAAAGTCGCAGTCGATGTGCTTGGAAAAGAAAACGTTCTTGCGGTCACGGCTGATTCGGAAACGTACCCTAGCTAGTGAGCTAGAGGAAGCGAAGCAGTTCGCTTCATTAATCGGTGCGCATCATCAGGTGATTGAGACGTCTGAGCTGGCGATTCCAGGATATACGCAAAATGATGAAAATCGCTGTTACTTCTGTAAGAATGGTCTGTTTGAAGAAGTTGTTCCGATCATGCGGGAGAAAGGATTTCAGAATGTCGTCTACGGTTTAATTGCTGATGATATGGGCGAGCACAGACCTGGAGTACGCGCAGCAATTGAGCATGATGTTCGGGGGCCACTTCAAGAAGCTGAGCTTTATAAAGATGAAATTCGCACGCTATCGAAGGAATTAAATCTTCCTACATGGGAAAAGCCTTCGTTTGCTTGTTTATCTTCGCGTATTGCGTATGGTGAGGAAATTACGCAGGAGAAATTAACAAAGGTCGATAAGTCAGAGGCGTATTTAAAGAGTCTCCGAATTCGACAGGTTCGTGTCCGGACACACGGTGATATGGCTCGCATCGAAGTCGAGCCACAAGACATGCAGCTAGTGATGGCCAATCACAGAAGTATTTCGAAGAAGCTGCAATCGTTTGGGTATCAATACGTTACGATTGATCTGGAAGGTTATAAGAGCGGAAGCATGAACAAAGTTTTAACAGGAAGCAATTAAGAGGAGGAAGACAGCATGGCAGCAAGCTTAGAAGATGTTCTAAATCAGGTGAAAGAAGGAAGCCTGGATGTAAAGGAAGCAAAGACCCTATTATCTTCTTTTGAAGATATCGGGTTTGCGAAAGTGGATCACCAAAGAGAAGACCGGACTGGGTTTCCTGAAGTGATCTTCGGTGAGGGAAAGACAGTAGAACAAATGATTGATATTATCCGAGTCTTTGAAGAAGAACACGAACCGTGTCCTAGCGACAAGGATTTCGGAGGATAAAGCGGAGAAGGTCATGAAGGTAGTAGCTGATCTTGACTATAATGAGTCAGCTCGCACATTATTCTGGAAGCATCCTGAAGAACCCGCCCTTCTCTATAATGGCTATATTGCCGTATTGTGTGCGGGCACGTCTGATCTTCCGGTTGCAGAGGAAGCGGCAGTAACAGCAGAAGCATTCGGAGCTTCGGTAAAACGAATGTATGATGTTGGTGTAGCTGGGATTCATCGTCTTTTTCATCACCTGGAGGATATCGAAAATGCAACGGTAGCAATTACGGTCGCGGGGATGGAAGGCGCACTGACAAGTGTTGTGGGAGGTTTGATTAGCAATCCGATTGTGGCGGTGCCGACGAGCATTGGCTATGGCGCGAATTTCCAGGGGCTATCCTCGTTACTATCGATGCTCAATGCTTGTTCACCAGGCATTAGTGTAATGAATATCGACAATGGGTTTGGTGCTGGTTATTATGCAACATTGATTCATAAAAATCATCGTAATACGATATTAGAATAGAGGGTGGAAGATCATGAGAACATTATATCTTGATTGTTTTTCTGGAATAAGTGGGGATATGACAATCGGAGCGCTACTTGACCTTGGAGCAGATCCTGCTCTTCTTGAGAAAGAAATCGCGAAATTAGACATTGAGTCGGAATACAAGCTAGAAACGTATAAAGTAGTGAAAAAGGGTGTGTCTGCAACCAAGTTCGATGTGATCCTAACTGAGCATGAAGGAGGACATCACCACCGTCATTATTCTGATATTGTCACGATGATCAACAAAGCGGACTTAAATGAAAATGTGACGGCGATGGCACTTTCGATATTCGAAAAGATTGGGAGAGCGGAAGCTAAAATACACAACATGGCGTTTGAGAAGGTTCACTTCCACGAAGTTGGTGCAGTGGACTCTATCGTGGATATTGTTGGTGCGAGTATTTTGATCGATTCATTGGATATTTCCAAAATCGTCTCTTCACCTGTACCTGTTGGAAATGGGCGAATCCGCATTGCTCATGGATTGTATCCTGTTCCAGCACCGGCAACTTTAGAGTTGTTAAAGGGCATTCCGATTCAACGCACGGAAATTAAAGGTGAATTAACAACACCAACAGGCGGAGGGATCTTAGCAGCCCTTGTGAATGAATTTGGACCAATGCCTTCTTTTACAATCGAAGCGATCGGTTATGGTGCAGGAACAAAGGATTTCCCGGATCATCCTAATGTACTTCGGGCATTACTTGGAAGAGATTAACGGGTAAGGGAGGAGATTGGATGTCACAGCGATTTCCGCATGATGAAGAACATATTGATCATGAGATGATCAAGGTTGAGGTCAATCTTGATGATATGCCTGGCGAGTGGTTAGGGTACGTGATGGAGAAACTATTTGATTGTGGCGCGAATGATGTGTTCTATTCGTCCATTTACATGAAGAAAAATCGCCCGGGCGTGCTGCTCCAACTCTTATGCGATCGAACAAAATTAGATGATATAAAGGCTGTTCTGTTCTCCGAGACAACAACGCTCGGTATTCGTTATTTCCCCATTTCTGTCCACCGCTTGGCGAGAAAGTTCTATCAAGTGGAAACAGTCTGGGGAAATGTTACGATTAAACAGGGGATTCATGAGGGAAATGTCGTTGAGAATGCCCCGGAATATGAAGACTGTCGAGAAATCGCCGAGAAAAATAACGTTCCAATAAAAGAAGTCTACAAAATTGTGTGGGAAAAAATACTGGATAATAAGTAGTTATCTCCTTCTAACACAGTAACTTAGATCAGGAGGTCAACATGAATGATAAAAGCATTAGTTATTGCTCCTTATGAAGGATTAATCGAAATTATGAGGGAGATTGCGGAGGAAGTAACTGATTTTGAACTACATACGGAACTGGGTAACTTGTATGAAGGGGTGGAAATTGCTCGGCGTTCTGAAACGAATGACTTCGATGTCATCATCAGCCGGGGTGGTACGGCCTCTTTAGTACAGGATGTCGTTTCAATTCCTGTTATTGATATACAAGTGTCTGGATATGATATTCTTCGTCTCTTAACGCTAGTCAAAGGGTTTTCTGGTAAGGCGGCGATTGTCGGGTTTCCGAATATCTCTCAAGGAGCTGCGACGATCTGTAACTTATTGGATCTAGACATCAACACGATGACCATTCAGAAAGATGTTGAAGTGGAGGATCGTTTAAAGAGCTTAAAAAATGAAGGATACGAAGTTGTCATAGGTGATGTTGTCACGGTTGAGGCAGCTAAACAGTTAGGGATGAATGGGGTCCTTATCACTTCAGGAAAAGAAGCAGTCATGGAATCGCTGGACGAAGCCAGGAGAGTGTACCAGCTATTTTCAAAATTGCATGAGGAAATTTCAGTCTATCAATCCATTATTGACTCTGATGAGCGAATCATCGGTGTCATGAACATAGAAGGCAGGGTTATCTGTTCAAATCAACACTTTAACGCTGAATTCTCCAATGTAATGATCGAAAGTACTTCTGAGTTGAAAGAAATTATTCAGACAACCTTCACGACAAAGAAGAAACAAAAGAAAATGCTGACGCTTCAAAACCAACTTTGGAATTTATCGACCTGTCTTAATGAACAGCATGTCATTTTATATTTCGAGAAAGCTTTTCCGAACCAAACAAATGTGCGGTCTGAAGAGGGGGAACAGTATGCAGTTGAAGTGCAAACGAACGTTCCTCATGTTCTAATGACGGGTAAAAGTAAGCAAATCCAGGAAGTTTTGAAACAGGTTGATAAGTTTAGTCGAATGGATGAACCATTATGGATTATCGGAGAAACAGGTAATGGGAAAGATTCTGTTGCGCAATCAATCTATTTAAAAAGTAAGCGGAACAATGAACCGTTTATTACGATTCATTGTGAGTTATTGAAAGAAGGACAGTTAACTGAGCTTATTCAATGAGAACTTTTTTAGGAACCATGCGAACGGGATCGTTTATTTAAAAAGAATGGATCGATTAGACGCCTATTCACAAAAAGAGTTGTATCATTATCTCAATACAAACAAAGGCAACATGCCGAGGTGGATCGTTTCATCAAAAGATGAAATCGCCATTAATGAACGTGATGCTACGATCGATCACGATTTATTTACTCTTCTAGGCCGATTGATTATTTATATACCGCCTCTCAGAGAGCGTGTGCAGGATATTGAGAATCTAATACCAGTGTTTATCTCGGAATTTCATTCGAAATACGGCAAACAAATCGTTGGTGTAAGACAGGATGCGATGCAAGAATTAATCGAGTATGAATGGCCGCGTAATGTCGATCAGCTGAAGCAAGTGATTGAACAGCTTGTCTTACATTCTAATTCCTATTATTTAGAGAAAGAGGAAGTTTCTTCGGTTATTACGTTGCTAAAACAGCGCAAGGAAGCTGAGAACGTTGCAAGTAATCAAATCGAAATAAACGGTACATTAAAAGATATTGAGAAACAAGTGATTACAAAAGTTCTAGAAGAGGAAGAAATGAATCAATCCAAGGCTGCCAAGCGACTCGGTATCAATCGTTCAACATTATGGCGCAAGCTTAAATCATAAGCTTGCGTCTATTTTTTTGTTTTGTTCGGTATAAAGAAGAAGCGTTATTCATAAAAAGGAGTAAGTGTTTCATTATGCAACATATATGTGTTGCATAATGCGACTAATTTATGGAATTTATTAGTGTTTTTAAGAAAATATTCGAAATAAGTATTGTTATATGCAACGTTTTCAGATACTATAATAAATGTAAGCGTTTTAAAACGTTTCGTTATCAAACAGTTCCAGGTCGTTAAGAGAACTGGATAAATGTGAATGGTTGTTGAAAAGTAGAAAATGTTGAAATTAGTGAAAAGGGAAGAGCGGATTTATTTCTCTCAAACTTGTAGATCGAAAGGGGGTGGGAATGGTTTTGAAATTAGCAGTTATTGCAGATGACTTAACGGGAGCGAATGATACGGGGGTACAATTTGCGAAACAGGGCTTAGATACAACGGTGTTGTTTCCAGATACAATCTTGCAACCTACCAATATGACTGGAGATGTTATTGTATTAAATTCCAACAGTCGTGCCATTCCGACTGAGAACGCTCATGCGATCGTGTCGAATCTCTCGAAGCAATTGCTTCACTTAGGTGTTTCATCTGTACTGAAGAAAATTGATTCCACGATGAGGGGTAACATAGGTACGGAAATTGATGCTGTGATGGATGTGTATGAATTTAATGTCGCTTTCGTTGTTCCGGCTTTTCCAAAAAGCGGGCGGATCACATTGAATGGCATCCATTATGTCGATGGTGTACCACTTGAAGAGACTGAAATCGCAAGTGATCCTACGTGTCCAGTTAAAGAAAGCTACTTACCTGAGCTTCTACAAAAGCAGAGTAAGCGGAAAGTGGAGCTCATCTCCATTCGGGATGTTCGAGAAGGTAGAGAACACTTAGCCGAAAAGATGAAAGCGTTATCGCTTCAGAATCCATCAAAAATTGTCGTTGTAGATGCGGAAACAGATGAAGAATTACATACCATCGTTGAAGCAACACAACTACTGGAAGAAAATATCCTTTGGGTAGGATCGGCGGGTATCGCCTATCATCTTTGTAACTCGTTTCATAATCGCGAGGTTTCACTAGAAGATGTTGAAAATAAAGAGCTACCACTATTAGTTGTTGCTGGAAGCATTAGTGCGATTACCCACAAACAAGTTGAAGAGCTAAAGAAGAAGACAAGCATTGAAGAAGTCATGATTTCTCCGTATAAGTTCTTAGGTGAAAAAGAACGGCAGAGTGAAATTGATCGAGCCGTTCGATTAGGAGAAGCTCTTCTGGACAAAGGAGATTTAATCGTCTCAACGAATCGCGATGCTGAAGCCATTAGACAGGTAAGGGAGTTCCAACAGACGCTCGGAATATCGAACATGGAAGTTGGAAGTAGAATTGCCGATGCACTTGGCATCATAGCTGGTCGTTTAATTGAAAAGAAACGGATCCAGGGTGCCGTATTAACAGGTGGTGACATTGCTGGAGCGACGTGCAAGGTGTTGAATGGGAAAGGAATTCGGATCATCGGTGAAGTGGAAGACGGACTTCCATATGGAACATTATTCGGTGGTTTGTACGATCGTCTCCCGCTTGCTACGAAAGCTGGCGCCTTCGGTAGTGAACAAGCTCTTGTGAAAGCGCTTCAAACATTGAAGGAAGTTAATATGCAAACGTATGACAGTATACAACAATAAATCATATTGGAGGAAAAGAGATGAAGAGTTTAGCTAAAAAAGTATTAGGTGTTACTACAGTATTAAGTCTCAGCGTACTTGTTGCATGTGGTGGAGGAAATCAAAAAGCAGATTCAAATAGTGGAGAAGCAGCTTCAAGTGAAGCGAAAACATTGCAGGTCGGGATCACTCTTGCGGAAGACTCCCATTATTACAAAGGACTTGAACATTTTGCTGACTTAGTTGAAGAGAAGTCCGACGGTGAGCTAGCGATTGAAATTTTCCCGAATGGATCGTTGGGTGGCGAACGTGACATGGTTGAAAGTCTTCAAGTTGGATCGCTTGATATGGTTCTAACGTCTACTGGTCCACTTGGTGGTTTTGCTCCTGAGATTAATGTAGTCGATCTTCCGTTTCTTTTTGAAAATCGTGAACACGCATACAAAGTATTAGATGGAAAAATTGGTCAGGATCTATTGTCAGGACTTGAAGACCAGAGCTTAAAAGGTCTTGCGTGGTGGGAGAATGGATTCCGTCACATTACGAACAGCCAGCATCCAATTGAAAAGCCAGAGGATTTAAAGGGATTGAAAATCCGTACGATGGAAAACAATGTGCACATGGATTCCTTTAAAGCAATGGGAGCTGATCCGACGCCAATGTCCTTTACAGAACTGTTCACTGCTTTGCAACAAGGTGTCGTTGATGGTCAAGAGAACCCGGTTCCGATTATCTCAACTTCACGTTTCTATGAAGTACAGGACTATTTGACACTTACAGGTCATTTCTATTCTCCAGCAGCATTATTAGTTAGTTCACAAGTGTTTGATGGTCTATCTGAAGATCAACAAACAGCTCTACAGGAAGCGGCAACTGAAGGTGCTGAATATGAACGTGAAATCGTAGCTGATATGGAAGAAGAAATGATTGCGGACTTGAAAGATCAAGGCATGGAAATTGTTGAAGATGTAGACAAAGAAGCTTTCCGAAAAGCAACTAAATCCGTATATGATCAGTATTCAGATCAAGTTGGCGCAGATTTAATTAAACAAATCCAGGATGCTGCTAAATAAGACAGGCATTAGACTTATGATGTGGGGATAACCTTCCCCCATCATATTGTTGTATGGGGGAGGTTAGGTTACATATGAATACAGTCATTAAAACGATCGATAGATTTAATAAAGTCCTTGGAGTCGTGTTGGCACTTCTGATTATGGTCATGTCTGCTGTTATCTTCTATCAAGTGTTTTCAAGGTTTGTTTTGAAAGATTCGTTAAGGTGGTCTGAAGAATTAGCACGGTACCTGATGGTTTGGAGTGTCTTTATCGGATCAGCTTTAGCGATTCGAAAGCGCGATTTAATTTCAGTAGATGCGATTAAAGAATTAATGTCTGAACGTGCGAGAGCAGTTCTGAATGTGTGTGTTTACATCGTTTCTATTGTGTTCCTTGCTGTATTGGTGAATTACGGGTTTGTGTTGATGGGGAATATTGTTCATCAAACATCCCCTGCCATGAATATTTCAATGGCATGGGCATATTCAGCTATACCAGTTGGGTCCATCTTTATGATCATTAATTGTGTAGCGGTTATTATGGAAATTATTATGAAGCAAAGGGAGGGCGATGAACGATGACAACAGTCCTATTAATATCGATGCTAATTCTGTTTCTGTTAAGCGTTCCAATTGCCCTTGCTATTGGTCTGGCTTCTGCTATCGCAATTTGGTTTAGTAGTGATTTGCCAATGCTAGTGATCGTACAGCGAATTTTTACATCGCTCGATTCGTTTCCATTGATGGCGATTCCATTCTTTATTCTTGCGGGAGCTTTAATGGAAACGGGAGGAATTTCAAAGCGATTGGTTCATTTCGCGAATACGCTTGCTGGTTCTATGACAGGTGGATTAGCGGGTGTAACCGTCATTACTTCCATGTTCTTTGCTGCGATCTCTGGATCAAGTCCTGCCACGGTGGCTGCGATTGGATCAATTATGATTCCGGCAATGGTAGCGAGACACTATGATGTCAACTTCGCTGCAGCTGTACAATCTGTATCAGGTGCGCTTGGCGTTATTATTCCTCCGAGTATTCCAATGATCCTATACGGAGTCGTTGTTGGGGTATCGATCGGGGATCTCTTCATAGCTGGAATTATTCCTGGTCTCTTAATCGGATTTTCGTTAATCTTAACAGCCTTCATCATTTCAAAGCGACGTGGATACAAAGGAACAGAGCACTTTACGTGGCAGGAGAGACTGGATGCGTTTAAGGATGCGATCTTCGCATTGTTGATGCCAACGATTATTCTAGGTGGTATTTACGGTGGTATTTTCACGCCTACTGAAGCTGCAGTTGTTGCAGTAGCGTATGCACTCATCATCGGAGTCTTTGTTTATAAAGAAATTAAAATCAAGGATCTCATTCCTGTATTTGTGAAATCGGGTTTAACTACCTCTATTATTATGTTGATCATTGGTACAGCGGGTCTTCTAGGTTGGTTGTTGACAAAAGAAAGAATTCCACAAACAGTGGCTCAGTCATTTATGAGTTTTTCTGATAATCCGTTGGTGTTTCTATTAATCGTTAACGTATTCCTACTTATCGTAGGAATGTTCTTTGAAACGTCAGCTTCAGTCATCATACTTGCACCAATATTAGCACCAATCGCCATCCAACTCGGAGTAGATCCGGTTCATTTCGGTATTATTATGGTCGTTAACCTTGCCATTGGTATGGTTACACCACCACTAGGTGTCAATCTATTTGTTGCGATGCAAATATCCAAGATCAAATTAGAGACGCTATCCAAAGCGGTTATACCGTTTCTAATTGTCTTAATCGCTGATGTGTTACTTATTAGTTATATACCGGAGATCTCACTATTCTTAGTCGATTTGCTAAAGAAATAGTGATTATAGAGGAGGAAATAACGTATGACAGCTAAACCAATTATTGCGATTACAATGGGCGATCCATCAGGTGTAGGACCTGAAGTGATTGTGAAATCTTTTAAAGATGAAGCGATCTATGAAAACAGTTCGTTATTTGTCATTGGTGATCGGAAGATGTTAGAAAGAGCGATCGATGTGACGGAAGTACAGCTTGATGTAAGAAGTATTTCCAAGCCTGAAGAAGCGAGATTTGAATATGGAACGATTGACGTCGTTGATCTGAATCTTGTTTCTGACGAATTACCATGGGGGGAAGTGTCTTCAGAAGCTGGGAATGCCGCATTTCGTTATTTAGAAAAGGCGATTTCGTATGCAAATGATAAGAAGATCCAGGGGATTTGTACGGCTCCTCTAAATAAGGAAGCCCTGCATAAAGCTGGTCATATCTATCCAGGACATACAGAAATTCTGGCAGAGCTTACGAACACGAAAGATTTTGCGATGATGTTGTCTGCTCCTGGCTTACGAGTGATTCACGTGACAACTCATATCGGCTTGATCGATGCCGTTAATAAAATTAATGTAGATCGTCAATATACCGTCATCAAATTAGCACATGAGACGTTACAAAAAGCTGGCATTACAGATCCGAGAATTGCCGTCTGTGGGATTAATCCGCATGCAGGTGAAAATGGGTTGTTCGGTAATGGGGAAGAAGAAGAGAAAATTATCCCCGCTGTTGAAAAAGCTCAAGAAGAGGGAATTAATGTTGTAGGGCCGCTTCCAGCCGATACGTTGTTTTTTAGAGCCAAACGTGGCGATTTTGACATTGTCGTTGCACAATATCATGATCAAGGACACGGTCCGATCAAAGTGTTGGGCCTTGAGTCAGGCGTAAACATTACCGTTGGACTTCCAACCATTCGTACAAGCGTTGACCACGGTACGGCCTTTGACATCGCTGGTAAAAACATTGCTGATGAAAAGTCGTTAAAAGAAGCGATCCGTATGGCCTATGAGCTAGCGCCAACAAAAGTCTAGCCACTTGTAGTAGGGATCGATCAACTGAATAAAACCACATAGCAAGAGACAGCGTGTATCGTCTCTTGCTATCCTTTTTGTAAGAGACGGGGTAAAGTATAGTTGGTTGGTCAATTGCACGGTAGCATGAGCATGATAAGCAGAGACTAGGTTACGTAGTTAAAGATCTTGAAAAGGGGTGGGAAGGATGGCATTTCCGAAGGTTGCGAAAATAAGGCAAAAGTTCGAAGTGGAAAGTATTACGGATGTATCGAAAGTGATTGAAGATCAATTTCAAGCGTTAGAAGCGAATAATCAAAAAATAAATCCAGGTATGGAAATTGCAATCACGGTCGGGAGCCGAGGCATTGCTAACATCGATTTCATTGTAAAAGGCATAGCGGATGAAATCAAAAAGCGTGGTGCCACACCGTTCATCATACCAGCAATGGGAAGTCACGGGGGAGCTACGGCTGAAGGACAAGTTGAAGTACTTGAAGGTTTGAATGTCACCGAAGAAACAACAGGATGTGAAATCCGCTCCTCCATGGAAGTCGTAGAGATTGGTGAAACATCCGCTGGTATCCCTGTATACATTGATAAGCATGCTTATCAAGCAGATGGTATCATTGTGATGAATCGAGTGAAGCCGCATACTGATTTCAAGAAAGATATTGAAAGTGGCGTTTTGAAAATGGCGTCGATCGGAATGGGGAAACACAAACAGGCGCTTGCCCTTCATACTTATGGCATTAAAGGGATCCGGGATATGATGCCTGAAGTAGGTAAAGTTGCCATTGCGAACTCCAACACCTTATATGGCATTGCAGTGGTTGAGAATGCACTTGAAGAAACGGCTATCATTGAAGTGATGGAGCCTGAAGAGATTCAGGAACGAGAACGGGATCTCCTCAGAAGAGCATTTGATTTAATGCCAAGCTTACCAATCGATAAGATCGATATCTTAGTTGTCGATGAAATTGGCAAGAATTACAGTGGAACCGGGATGGATACAAATATTATTGGTCGCATCCGCGTCCTCGGTGTAGAAGAGCCGGAGAAGCCAAGTATAAAATATTTAATTGCTTCTAACTTAAGTGAGGCCAGTCACGGTAATGCGCTCGGAATTGGACTTGCAGATCTGACAACGAAGCGTTTGTTTGAGAAGATTGATATGAAAGCAATGAATGAAAATGTTATTACAAGTACTTTCTTAGATCGCGCAAAAATTCCAATTGTCCTTGAAAACGACAGAGATGCATTAACTGCAGCACTTCGGGCAACATGGGGCGTGGAGGATGAGGAAACAAGATTCGTCCGAATTCCTAATACCCTTCATATTGGAGAGATGATTGTTTCAGAAGTGCTTTATCATGAATTAAAAGATCAATCGAATATTGAAGTGATCGAAGAACCTACAGAAATGACGTTTGATGAAGATGGGTATTTTCCATAATGTAAGAAGAGTATAGCAGACGTACTTCCGGATAAGAGGTAGACTTGCTGGAAACCAACAGTGAGGAACTACCTTTTTTCTGTGTATTCAGCTTGGTGAAAGGAATGAAGAGATGTATTAGTTTAACTTCGGTATTGTTTCTTGGTCTTATTCTAGGGATTAAACATTCCATTGAACCTGATCATGTCATAGCGGTATCAACGATTGCAAGTCAAACAAAGAAATGGTGGCGCTCATCGTTAGCGGGAGTTTTTTGGGGGATTGGCCATACGATTACACTCTTTATTGTCGGCATGATCGTCATCATCATGAAAGGGGATATACCGGAAGTTTGGGCCGTCTGGATGGAGTTCCTAGTTGGCGTCATGCTCGTATATCTTGGATTTAAGAGTGTCTTGATGTTAACAAAACACTCTGAATCTCATGCTCATGCAAAAAATAGTAATTCGCCATTTCTTAAATCAACAGCCATAGGGTTTGTGCACGGTCTTGCAGGAAGCGCAGCGATGGTCCTATTAACGATGTCTTCGGTCGATACGATTGGAGAAGGAGCCATTTATATGCTGGTTTTTGGAGCTGGAACAGTGATCGGTATGCTTTGTTTCACGACCATTATCGGCATACCATTTGTACTTAGCAAAAATAAAGTAAGGATAAATAACAATCTGACGAGATTAACTGGTATCGTTAGCATGCTGTTTGGTGTCTATTATATGTATAGCGTATGGTGAACCTCGGAATCTATTATTAAGATTCTGGTTCGATTCGCTATTCTCTATGACTAGTTCTTTGAGAAATCCAAATCGCCATCTGCAAGGTGAGTGCATCTTTAAATTCTCTTGGATCGTAGCCTGTGTCCTGCTTGATTTTATTGATTCGATAGACGAGCGTGTTTCGGTGGATGAACATGTCGTCAGAGGTTTGTTGGATATTGAGATTGTTCTTGAAAAGCGACGTCAGCGTATCCGTATACTTGGATAAGGTCTTATTGAAGATCCTACCTGCAAACCTTCCAGCTACATGATCGCTGATTTGATAGAGGATGGCTTGGGGTTCGACGTCTTCAAAAAGAACGATCTCCTGGTGAGGGTCGCTTATTTCAAAGGCAAGCTCACAGTCTTCATACGACTGACAAAACCCATCAAGGCTGGGAAATGGATTGCTTACTCCCATACGGAAGGGAAGGGAGAGATGGTGCATTTCTGAAGAGATTCGTTTAATCAGCTTTTTGACATCGTATTTATCAACACCACATAGTCCGATGAATAAACGATTAACGTTAATGAAACCAACTAGACATCCTGATTAGTGAAAAGGCTTTCAATTCGTTGGACGATCATATGGTTTGGAAGCGAGCGTTCACTCAAATGTAGGATCGTAATGACGTAAGGAGATGGAAGCTTTGCATCTAGTAGTTCTAATCCCCTTTCAACCTGTTCATATGAAGGAAGGGGCTTGAGTAATTCCTCCACAATCATTTCCTTTGTCCGCAGTTTCCACTCCATTTGCCTGGCGATGAATTCTTGTTTGATCATTAATTCGGTTGCCATTTTCACGAGACCCACCAACATCTCCCATCTCTTCAGGATTCCCTGTGATGCCGATCACGCCTACAACCTGATCTTGAAACGAGATTGGTAGATTAAGGCCAGGTTGTGAACCTCTCCATTTACCTTCTTCATCAGGTGAAATGGATCAGCGGGGCTTTGTTCTTAAGTACCTCAAGTGCACCTTCATGAATTTGATCGACACGATCCGATATTTCCAGATGCAATGATGACACCCTTTTCGTTCATAATATTGATGTTACGGTTTAACCTGAGTGACGTCTCGAGGACAATTGTCTTCGCGATTGCTCTAGTTAACATATAAACCCCCCTTTAGTTATAATAGACGAAAAATTCTTAAAAATCACTACCTTTTTTATACAGATATATATAACGAAATGAATCGTCAAGGCAAGTATAATTGGATATAACAAATGAAAGCGCTTTCTAAAGAGGGGGGAATTAATTGAAGGTCGTTATCGCTCCAGATTCATTTAAAGGTAGTCTAACAGCAATGGAAGCAGCCACAGCCATCGCTCGGGGAGTGCAAAATGCATTTCCTTTGGCAGAAACATCTCTGATCCCGATGGCAGACGGTGGGGAAGGGACGCTCGAAACACTTGTCGATGCAACAGGTGGCTTTACGAAACAAGTACAAGTGAAGGGGCCACTTGGAGACAAGGTGGAAGCAACATACGGCATTCTTGGTGACGATAAGACTTGTATCATCGAAATGGCGAGTGCATCTGGAATTGTTCTTGTGCCAGAAGGGAAATTAAATCCACTAACGACAACAACCTTTGGTACCGGAGAGCTTATTAGACATGGTCTTGATGAAGGGTACAGAACTTTTATTCTAGCAATCGGTGGCTCTGCTACAAACGATGGTGGGAGCTGGAATGTTACAGGCGCTAGGGTTACGTCTTATTGATGAGAAGGGAGAATCTGTAGGTTTTGGCGGAGGTAGTTTAAGTGACATTCATAGGATTGACGTCAAAGGATTCGATGAACGGATTAAGGAAAGTTCCTTTCTTATTGCTTCGGATGTGGAAAATCCACTCATCGGTCCGAATGGGGCATCGCATGTATTTGGACCGCAAAAAGGGGCGAGTCAGGAGGACGTGGCGTTCTTAGACAGCCAGTTGACACACTGGGCAGATGAAATCGAGAACACGACAGGGATTCAGATTCATGACAAACCTGGTGCAGGTGCAGCGGGAGGAATTGGCGGTGCTTTCCAGGCGTTCTTTCCTTCAAGGATGGAACGAGGGATCGATGTGGTGATTACCTATACAAAGCTGACAGAAAAACTCGTGGAAGCAGATCTTGTCATCACAGGCGAAGGACAGGTGGACTCACAAACAGCTTCTGGTAAAACGCCAATGGGGGTCGCACAGGCTGCCCAATACCTTGATATTCCAACTATTGTGATGGCGGGATCGATTGGACCGGGGATCGAGTTACTTTATCCATATGGGATCGTGAGTGTGCACAGTATCGTGAACAGTCCAATGAGTTTAGAAGCAGCAATAAAGGAAGCTCCGATTTTATTAGAAAAAAGTACAGAACAAGTCGTTCGCTCTTACTTTCATAATCATGTTCCAAAACTACAAGGGGGTTTTGTTTGATGAAGATTAAAAAGACGATTGAGAAAGTTCCTGGCGGTTTAATGGTCGTTCCACTTATGTTTGGTGCTCTTGTTAACACGATCGATCAGATGCATCTTCCTTTCATTATGAATGCCTTAAAGTCACTTGGTGTTGCACAAACTGATGAAGGTTTTTATGAAATGCTCCGGATAGGAGGGTTTTCAGAAGCCCTTTTTAAGAATGGTGCGCTTGTATTAATTGCGCTTATTCCTGTTCTCTGCGGGAAGTCAAATGAATTTGAGAATTGGTGGAGTAGCACTTAAAAAAGGAGTCTTGCTAACCGTTACGAAATATCTGACTGGTTTAACTGTTGGTCTGTTATTCGGTTATTTCTTCGATCCGATGTCAGGTTTATTTGGACTATCTACTCTTGCGATTATCGCTGGGATGACAAATGGTAACGGTGGTATGTACGCTGCTTTAACAAGTCAGTATGGAAACCGATCTGATGTAGGTGCGGTTGCGATTCTTTCACTGAATGATGGACCGTTCTTAACCCTTCTTGCGCTAGGTTTACTAGGATCCAGCTTCCCAATCATTGCCTTTATCGCTGTCCTTCTTCCGATTGGAATCGGGATGCTTCTTGGGAATTTAGACGAAGAAATTAGAGACTTCCTTAAACCTGGTGAAATTTTACCTGTTCCGTTCTTTGCATTCGCGCTTGGAGCAGGTATGAATCTTGCTAACTTCTTTAATCCAGAAGTGGTTGCAGCTGGATTAACGATCGGTGTTCTCACTACCGTCCTTACAGGTGGGGCTGGAATTCTAGTATTTAAACTATTTAAAGAAAAGAGTTACATTGCACCAATATCTGAAGCTTCCACTGCTGGAAATGCCGCGGCTACTCCTGCAGCGATTGCAGCTGCGGCCGCTGTTGCTGCAAGTTCAGGTATGATGTCAGCGAGGTGAAGCCGCTTCATTTCAAAATGTTGCAGCGATAGCAACAGCACAGATTTCAATCGCCACTCTAACGACAGCCATTCTTTGTCCAATCGCCGTTATTCTAGTCGATCGCTATCAGCGTAGTAAAGGGATCGATGGTAGAGTGGAGTCGGAACAATTGAAAGAATCGAATCCTGATAAAAAGGTCCAATCTGCTTAGGAACAGATGGACTGACTTATAAAGAGTCAGTCCATTTCTAATTTATCCGACTATTAAGGACCGATTAGTTCCACTAACAGCTAACTATCAGGGGGGATGAGGCAAAACTCACCCTGATTGAAGTTTGACTCTATGTTTTAATAGAATTAGGAAAGAGCGGAATCAAAATTGTATGTGAAAAGCGAGGGGTAAGAGATGGAAACGACATTACTATATGGAAAAGATAATCTTTCAATTCAGCTTCCCGATGATGCATTCGTAGTTGAACCCACAAATCTGGCTGGAATGCAGGATGCGAAAAGAGAGATAACAGATTCTCTTCGGAATCCAATTGGAACACCTCCATTGAAAGAGATGGTGAAGTCGACGGATACAGTAGCTATTGCGATAAGTGATATAACGAGACCAACACCGAACCATATCCTGGTTCCCCTGCTCATTGAAGAGTTAAATCATGTCCCACTCGAAAACTTCGTGATTATTAATGGAACTGGCACGCACAGAGATCAGACGCGTGATGAATTTATCCAAATGTTAGGCGAATGGGTCGTTGATAACATACGTATCGTAAATAACCAGTGCCACGAGAAGGAAACGCTTGTAAACCTCGGTGAAAGTTCCTTTGGATGTGATGTCTATTTGAATAAGGATTATGTAGAGGCAGATTTCAAAATTGTAACCGGATTCATTGAACCTCATTTCTTTGCAGGGTTCTCCGGTGGACCAAAAGGAATCATGCCTGGCATTGCTGGAATCGAAACGATTATGACATTTCATAATGCGCGAATGATCGGTGACCCACTAGCCACATGGGGGAACATGGTCGACAATCCCGTTCAGGATATGACACGAGAAATAAACGGGATGTGTAAACCTGATTTTATGCTGAACGTCACGTTAAATCGGGAAAAAGATATTACAGCCGTATTCGCTGGTGAGCTGTACGAAGCACACGACAAAGGATGCGAATTTGCTAAAGAACACGCGATGATCAAATGTGAAGAACGTTTTGATGTCGTGATCACCTCAAACTCCGGGTATCCTCTTGATCAAAATTTGTACCAGGCGGTAAAAGGCATGAGCGCAGCTCACAAGATCGTTAAGGAGGGTGGGGCAATCCTTGTGGCATCTGAATGCTCCGATGGCTTACCTAGTCACGGAAACTATTCTAAAATCTTTGAGATGGCCGAAAGTCCTCAGGAATTACTTGAGATGATCAACAACCCGGAATTTAAAATGTTTGATCAATGGCAAGTTCAGAAGCAGGCCGTCATACAAGTGTGGGCTGATGTGTATGTGCATTCGAAGCTATCAGATGAACAGGTTACGGGTGCGATGTTGAAACCAATGCCTAATATTGAAGATACGTTAGAAGAATTGAAGAAAAAGTATGGGGAAGACATGTCAGTGGCCGTGCTGCCTTTAGGGCCGTTAACGATTCCTTATGTTGAAGAATGAGTGAAGTTTTTATTGTGTAACGAGAGCTCCAATTGTGGCACTATAATAAATTATTACCTCAATCGTAATAAAACGTGTACCTTCATCATTAATGAAGGTACACGTTTTTAATTACGATTAGTTAGACCTTTTATGAAGATCATTGGAGATGTAAATAGGGCAGAATCAGTTAGAAGAGTTCCTGTGATTCTCTAACAAAGTGAAGAATTTACTAAAATCATATATCCATGTAACTTCCTATTCTTAAACTTCTTATACGATAGAGGGGATTAAAGATCAAGGAGGGAAATGTTATGTCTAATCCAATTGTGAACAAGGTGATCGTCACTGCCTTGTCTATTACGACCATACTTTCTGGAGGTCAATTATTTGACCAAGTTGAAGCGGCAGATCAACATAATAGGTCTCAAAAGCAAGAAACACTTTCGATAGGGAGCAATCATTTACCTGAATCGCGTCATTCTACTAAGTTAACCAAGGGAGTTACACATACTGAAATTTCTCGTGGTTACTATTCTAATCAATCCTACTTCACGGTTGATGTAGCCTTTCTAGATTCGAAAGAACGAGCCAGAACTATTGCCAAAGAACTAGAAGATAAGGGATATCAAGCGAAAGTTCATCAAATAAAGAATAAATATAGGGGCACTACTGATGTTGAAGATAAAAAGATAGGTTATGTGGTAAGAACAGGAGAATTTGATAACAAGGTAAAAGCAGAAGACCTGTCTAAACAAGTGAAAGAAGATGGGTATGAAGAAGCGAGGGTTACTTTTTCAGAATATGACGGTACTACAAAAACAACAGGTCCATGGGAAATTGATGTGATCGAAATTAACCCTAATCAATTTGAAGGTGAACTGACGAATAGACTAGCTGAAGATCAGGTTCCAGGACGGGAAACTGTATCTTCCATTGTCGATCGTACAAAAGCGATAGCCGGGATGAATGGAGGTTACTTTGTTTTCAGTTCCGAGGATGGTGTCACTGGTGATCCTGCAGGAGTTTCCATTGTAGATGGAAAACTAGTAAGTGAGGCTGTTGGAGAACGTACAAGCTTATTACTATCAAATAATCGAGCAAACATCGCTCATGTGGCGACGGAAATAAACGTTGAAACGTCTACTGGAGCTACTTCAGTAATTGATGGCATCAATCGTGAAGCAGGGGTAATTCGAAGTTGTGGTGGGGTAGATGACCTGCCTACATCTGACCCAAAGCATGATGTTACATGTACCGATGAGGATGAAATGATTCAATACACTCCTTTATTCGGGGAGTCAACACCTGAGGGGCAGGGAGTTGAAGTCGTCATCAATGAATCAGGGGTTGTTGTCGAAGCGGAAGACCGACGAGGACACCAGATACCAGAAAAAGGAAGTGTTCTAGCGGCGACAGGGAAACGAGCAGATTGGTTGAAAGCAAATGTTGATGTAGGTGATCAGCTTACTATCAACAAGAAAGTAAATGCGGATGGCGAACCTATAAAGACGCCGACTAGTTTAGATGTAATTGGCGGGGGACCTCAACTTTTGAATGATGGAGAGATTAATATTCTGTCAAAGAAAGAAGGATTTCGTTGGAGCGAGGATTTCTATTATCACTTTGCTCAATATCGTCACCCGAGGTCATTTGCTGGGATTAAAGAAAATGGAAACATCTTACTTGTCACTGTAGATGGTCGTAACCCTCATGAAAGTATTGGGGTCAGTTTCTATGAAAGTGCGAAAATTTTACAATCACTTGGTGCAGTGGAAGGCATGAACCTTGATGGTGGTGGCTCTTCTTCTATGGTAGTGAACGATCAGCTAGTTAATCATCCATCAGATTCAACTGGTGAACGCCCCGTGTCAGATGGCATTCTACTACTTAACTAAATTTTGTGAAACCAGAGGGGTCAGGCACGTGCCTGACCCCCTCCGCTTTTCCTCTTTTCCAAATCCTTCGCTGTTTCACTCATTTCGACATTCTTTTCGTTTTTGAAGGTTCCAAACAAGACGTCGACAAAGGGAGTGGAGACGCCGTACCAATAATTCTCGTTTTTGTAATGGTGTAAGATATGCGTCTTTTTGAGCCATTGACCAAATCTAGTTTTCGGCTTCATTGGCCGATGCGCAATGTAATGCTTCCATTCATAGACGAAAAACATCGTTAGCACCCCTGCGCTGAAGGAAAGGGTAAAGATGAGAGAACCAGAAATGAAGTAGAAGAGAAGGCATAAGATGAATAGGTTTGGAACGCTATACCAGACTGGGAGGAACAATAATTTCAAATCGTTTGGCTTTTTGTGATGATCGTAGTGTAAACGCTTAATTAATTTCAGAAGAAAAGGGTTCTTCGGTGTTTTGATGTGAAATAAGAAGCGGTGCGTTACATATTCACTGAACATGTAGGTGATGATTCCGATCGCAAAGAGTAGCAAGAGAATAGGGGAGAGGGTCATCGTGAGTAAGCATCCGACAAGTACAAAGTAAATGCAGATCATCACTAAAATATCAAAATGAAAGAAAAAGTCGCGGTACAAGGTTTTCTTTTTCATGTTAATCTCCTCCAGTCATCTTCTTTTTCCAAAGGTCCAGTCTTGTTTCCATCATTGTTTTTGTTAGGCGTTCTGCTTGGTCGATATCCCCCTTGAGAGTGGATTCAAGAAATTGTTCATAGTAGTATCGAGATGCCTTTCTGTGAGAAGGGTCTAGAAAATATTTCTGAGCCATTTTAAGATAGAAGTCTTTAAAACGATTCAGTATGAGGAGGTAGATTGGGTTAGTGGTAATCCATCCGTCGCGTTCGAGGCGCTGTAAGGCTACTCTTACGGTTGGCCTTCTTAGTCTGAAAGTAAGAAGCAAGCTCTCGTTCAGGAAGAAGTGGTTCATTCATGGACAATTCTCCCTCGATTGTTTCAGAAGAACGTTCTGTCAATGGAATTGGCCACCTCTTTTCTAGTAATACCAGAGATTATATTGGTATTACCATTATATAACAAAAAAGTATATTATATTTATTATTTTGAAAATTTAGTCTTTTATAGATAGTAACATGATATTTAATTAGTGAATCGACAGGAAGTTACATAAAACGGGGAGTGACAGGCACGTACCTGACCCCCTCTTGTGGTAGAATGAAGGTAGCGCATTATGACGAATTGCATACATAAGTGTGTGAAAGAGATTTGTCATGTTGAAAGGAGCATCATGTGAAGACAGAGATCGTTACATTAACGAAACCAACAGCTCAGTTTGTTGAAGTCCTGAATCGGTGGGAAAATGATAAGGAATTGATTCCGCTGATCCGACCAAATAAAAATAGAGAAGAACTAGAACGACGCGAGACGATTACACTTGAGGGTGTTAGAAATCGTCTGGAATATCAGCAGATCTTTCAGATTTTCGTGAATCACCAGATGATCGGAGAAATGAATTATATGATCGATCCCCCTCACCTTTTCAAGAAAGAGCCAGGAACCGCTTGGATCGGAATTACGATTGGAGAACCTGAAGGCAGGGGGAAAGGGATTGGCACTGAAGCGATACAATTTTTAGAAGAACATATTTACCAACAGGGATATTCTCGTATTGAACTTGGCGTATTTGAATTTAATACCCAGGCGCAAAAGCTCTATCAAAAACTTGGTTATGAAGAAATCGGCAGGTTAGAGGATTTCACTTACTGGCAGGGGAAAATGTGGTCGGATATTAGAATGGAAAAGTATTTGTAAGAGTTTCTTGCCTGGGGAAAGAGCGTCTATCAATCGAGGTTCGGTTGAAAGGCGCTCTTTGTTGTTTTTATGGAATCTAGGAAGTCTTTCAAAAAACGAGCGTGTTTGGTTCATGAACGCTTCTGCTTTCTTGAATATACGTGGGAGGAATTTCGAGTAAGTAGATCAGATAAGGAGTGGCAGGATGTTAGGATTCTACTATTACGGGAAAAAGACTAGATAGGAACAGGTACTTTTCATTGATAAATGTTCATACTTTTGCCATAACATAATGCTTCCGACGCTGTTATAATTAGGTGAGAAGTCACGAATCAGACTACCTAGAAAACGGAGAGAAGGTAAATGATGAGCACAGAATCGGAATCTAAAGTATTGTTTTCATTGAGTGTCGTTCAGTTTATCCTTGCTGCTTTAATACTCTTTTTGCCAATAATGTATCTCATTACTCCTTATGAGGAGAATTTACTATTATACGGAATTATGGGCTTCGGTGTGATTAATATTCTTGCTGGAATTTCTAATAGAATCAAGGGTGAACACCGTTCAGGCATGTTCTACTCTATCGCAGGAGTGGTTTTGTTCGCAATCGGTGTCAGTTTACTCATGTTTTAAGTGAATCGTTTATAGAAAATAGACCTATTCTCCTTGGAGAATAGGTCTATTTTTCATTCATTCTGAGAGTGCGGACCACAATGGGCTATTCGACAAGGATTTACAAAAAGCGGGTGGTGCCAGGCACGATTTAAAAAACTGGTTCGATTATACTAAAAAACTATTTGAAAATTCCGGAAAATTAACTATAATCAAGAAAGGGATGGTAATATTTAGAAGTGGACGAGAGTATGTGGGTGGTAGGTTATGTCTATAGGGGGATTGGAGATCTATCTTTTCGATGAGGAGGTGATGAAGGAAGTGAAATGCATACATAAAAGCCCCAGAATGTCTTGTCCTGGCAGACACATTCTGGGGCAGTTGTTGGCGTGTGAACCAACAGTAACCCTAGTATACCGTGTTATGGGTTAAAGGGGAACCTTAACGAAACACAATGAGTGACAATTTACCCCCGATTGGGAGAGAAGGGAAATTGAAGGATGGCTGATTATGAAGTTGAAGTCATGAATGACTATGAAATTAGCAAAACGACACAGGCGATCGAAGTTGCTAAGGAGATAGGTTATTGTTCAAGAATCTTTGACAGGACCGGTATTTATTTATCAAAGACGTCTCCAGTTGATTTGATCAGGCAGGCGTGTCTGGAGGCAGGTGTAACGTATGAAGGGCGACGAAAAGCCGTTATCTATCATTTGAAATACGAGCAGCAGACGCCAATCATAGTATCGACATGGAATGCGATTTCTGCTTTTCCGACGGAGTCACCAGAAAGCATCGATTGTTGCTGGGTCTTCTATCAGCATGTGAAAGAAATGTACGCTCTTTCAAAAAGTTCTACGATGATTCTTTTTCATGATGGATTCGAGTTGATCGTTCCAGTTTCAAAAGGCAGGCTTCAAAAACAGATGGAGCGGATGGGACGTTGGATTAGTCATTATTCGAATAACCCGGTTTATTGTTAGATGAGCGGATGGAGGGGGGTCAGGCACGTGCCTGACCCCCTCCTTTTTTTCATCTAATTCAGAATACTTTCATAAACAATCATTTTGGATTATAATCCTAGTATCCTACTAAGAATAATAAGGTATTGAAGGAGGCCGATGAAAATGGCGAATGTAGTTATTCAAATCAATAAGAACGGCGACGACTATTATAGACGAATTATTCGAAATATCATGAACCTCAAGAATCAACTTGGTGACGATTTGGTTCAATGTGAGGTGGTTGTATTTGGAGACGGAATGAACATTCTATTAACCCAAGATGAAATGATAAAAGAACAGATCGACGCCTTAATAGAGAAAGGGATTGAATTTATCGCTTGTAGCAATACCTTGTCGAAGAAAAATGTGAAACAGGAAGAACTGGTATGTCAGGTAGGTTCAGCAGGTTCCGGGGTTGCACATCTTGTGACAAGACAAACGGAAGGCTGGGCATATTTAGCGCTATAGAACAGGAGGTTAAAAGATGTCGTCACTCGTTCAACTTGAAAATGTATCTTTTCAATATGGAAAGAACGCAACTATTCTTAAGGATATCGATTTTTCAATTAAAAAGAATTCGTTCGTAACATTATTAGGACCGAGTGGGTGTGGGAAATCCACGCTATTGAATTTAATTGCTGGTTTTCAGCCTACATATGAAGGAAGTATTGAGTTTGAAGGAAAACAGGTGAGAAAGCCAACCGAGGATCAAGGGTTTGTCTTTCAAGACTTGGCTTTATTTCCCTGGCTGTCGGTTTATAAAAATGTAGAGTTCGGTCTGAAAATGCAGAAAATTCCTAAACAAACAAGGGATTTGAAAGTGAAAAAAATGATTGAATTGGTGGGATTGTCGGACTATCATTCTTTCCCCATTTCCTCATTATCAGGAGGGATGAAGCAGCGGGTGGCACTGGCACGAACGTTAGTAACAGAGCCGAACCTTCTTCTTTTGGATGAGCCTTTTAGTGCATTAGATGCTCAAACTCGTGATGTCCTTCAAGACGAACTTCTTAGCTTACACACAAATTTAAACACCACCACGTTATTGGTAACCCATAGTATCGATGAGGCGATTTACCTATCGGATACTGTCGTTCTCTTATCTAAGAATGGAACGGTTAAGGAAATTGTAAGGATTGAGTTAGATCGGCCTAGAGACCGAACATCAACTGAGTATAACTTCTATCAAAGAAAGCTCTATGATTTTTTGAAAGATGAAAGACTATCAACAGGTAAAGGAGAAAAATGATGAAGAAATTAGTGTTCTTATTATCGATTATGACGGTGATCGTCCTATCTGCTTGTGGCAATACAGAAAGTCAATCTAGCCCAGATAGTGGGGATGGCGAAAAGCCACAATTAAACATTGGCTATGTATCCATACTGGCTAATGCGCCTGGAATCGTTGCAGACAAGAATGGTGCATTTAATGAAAAGTTAACAGCGGAAACATATGGATTTAACTCCGGGCCGGAATTATATCAAGCACTTGCCTCAGGTGATCTAGATGTTGCGTATGCTGGTATTCCTGCACTTGTTAACTGGTCATCGCGAGGACTTCCCGTCAAAGTGATCTCGAAAGTAAGCGAAGGAAAAGTAGGTGTTGTAACCAACGAAGATTCAGGTATTACTTCAGTGAAAGAGTTAAAGGGTCAGGTACTAGCTGGAGTTAAGAGCGGGAGTGGCGTGGATATTATTACGCGTGGGCTTATCTTGCCAGATGCGGGCCTCACTCCTGAAGACGTGACGATTCAGGAATTTAAACAAACAAATATAGAGCCCGCGGTCGATTCAGGGCAAGCGCAAGCTGGTGTATTGAACGAACCTTTTTTAACTTATTCGTTATTAAGAGGGAAGAAGCAAATTGCTGAAGAAAACGATCCTGCACTTGTTATTGTCGTGTCAGAAGACGCACTTAAAAATAAACCGGAAGCTGTTCAGGCATTTATGGATGTCCATCAATCAACGATCGCCGACCTAAACGAGGATCCAGAAAAGGCGAATAAAGTATTAGTTGATGTTTTCAACATTGGTGACGTAGAGGGTGTCCCTGCAGAACAAGTCATCGCAAAGGCGAAGGAAAAAATGACATATGATTGGCAATTTGATGAAAATGATTTTGAGTATTATCAGCAATTAGCGGACGCTGCATATGACCTGGGATATGTAGATAAAAAAGTAGACGTGAAGAAGTTGATGGACCTCTCATTTGTAGATGGAGTTACGAAAAGTGAATAGATGGAAAATGAGCTGGTTAGCCGTACCATTTGTATTGGTCGTTTGGTCAGCTATATCGGTCAACTTTCCATCTTATGTTTTTCCAGGTCCGATCGATGTTTTTAATGAGGGAGTGAACCAGTGGGAAAAGGGTGAGCTTACAAACCATATTATCGTCAGTTTAAAACGATTAGTCATCGGGTTCGTCCTATCTGCAATAATGGCTTTTCTGATTGGTATTCTAGCTGGTGCTTCTCGAAGATTCCGTGAGTTTTTAACTCCCCTCGTTACATTTTTCCAGGCTACTCCCCCGATGGCATGGGCGCCCTTGCTGATCATTTTGTTAGGGCTTGGGGATGCCCCGATGATCGCGGTTATTATCATTGCATCGTTTTTCCCGATTCTAATTAACGTCATCCAGGGCATGAATCAAATACCTGAATCGCATATTCGAGCTGCTCGATCACTAGGAGCGAAAAGTTGGCGGCTAGGGTTTTATGTCTATCTACCAGAAATTACGCCGGCAGCCATTAGCGGAATTTACGTTGGTTTTGCTATTTCGTGGCGATCTCTCGTCGCAGCGGAAATGATCGGTGGAAACTCAGGTATCGGTTATTTCATTGCCTTTAACGGACAGATCGGAAATACGTCTTCTGTCATATTGGGGATTTTACTGATTGGTTTTATGGCTTTACTGATGGACTATCTTCTTTTAAAACCACTTCATAAGCGTTTTGCTGGATGGGCATCGCGTGAAGAGTAGAGGAGGGGGGTCAGGTCCGCACCTGACCCCCTCCTTAGCTATGCATCCCACCCACCAACCAACTTTTAGACCGATAGAAGCCCAACAGGGATTTGAATGAGCGTGGTTTTTTGTGAAGCTTCTAGTTCGTAAATGTCATCACATACATTTACATCGAACCCGAGTAGCGGATGACCGTTCATTCCGAGTGCGCTTGCCGTTAATAATAATCGCTGAAGGAGCATCCCGGCTTCCATGTGTTGGATGCGATACCCTCTATATCCGAGTTCTTCTTTGTGGTGTGTGCGGTCTCCAACGATATGAAAGCATATGGGGACCTGATGCAGATTGACGTTATGAAGCGACATTCCAGCCTGGAGGTCCAAGCGAAAGTCACCCTCTTTTATTGGTAGGAGGGAATGTGAGGCGAGGTCATACCGGTAGGCGCCATTAGGAACACCTTCAACATGATAAAAGCATCCATAAATCGAGACGCGGGGGATTGGGTTCTTTTCCTTATCCAAATCGTTATAGTACGCAAAGGAATCGACGGTTCCCTTCAGAAGTGAAGTGAGCTGAATCTGATCGATTCTTTTTGTTATGAAATCCATTTCTGGAGAATACCGACTCTGGCAAACATGAGCCAAATCCCTGGATAGCTCCTTCGCTTCAGGTAATACGATTTTTGACTTGTTTTCGTTTTTCTCTTCTCTTTTTTTAAAACACCGGAATAATCCGGTAGATTCAAGCATCGTGTCGTGATGAAACTGTGCGATTTCAGGAAATGGAAGCACGTTTTGCGAACGTTGGTAATGCGTTGTTTTGATCTTGGGGATTTCTTCAATTAATTCTGTAGCGGAGGTTTCTCTAAGCGCCTCATCAGGTAGGGCTTTACGCTCTGATAGAGGGATGACCGCATAAGTGCTTTCCTCCTGACCGTCTAGCCCAAGTAAGTGATTGATTGCTGCATCTAGAAATTGAAAATGAACCTTCGGGTAAAAGTGAAAACATTTACTAACCTCCAATAGCTGACCAATAAGCGCGCCCCATCCAATCCTTGAAGACGATAGGAAAAGTTGTTGTATTTAAAAAAGTTCTTCCAAAACATTGTCGTCATGATCACGGCCCCAAAACAATCTGAAAGGTCAGAGCGACTTCCTAGCGCCTTGTTTAAATAGGAATCAAAATTCCCCTTACGTAGCAAGAGAAGGCGATGATGAGCTACATCAAAATGATAGATCCCATTTGGCAGTTCATTCACTTTAAGATATAGATACAATTCATTTGGATATAAGCCGCCACCTGAAGGAGGGAAGCGGCGAAATGATTGAATCGTCTCAGCTGATTCTCCGTCTGAGGAAGAGGGGAAAGCTGTCTGGCTAAACTGAGTCAGCCCATAGACATACCAGAGAAAATAACCAAGTGTAGTAAGATTAGGCGTTCGGTCAAACGACTGTTCTTGAAAAGAAAGCGGTATGTCGTTGGGAAGGGGATACTCCGGCAAATGACGATAAAGCTTGAATGGAAGGGGGGCATCGTCCCAATCCACTTCCCAGTTCGGTGGCGTCACAAGGTCATTTTGGAAATGCAGATGGTGTAAGAACAGGTCACGATCCATCACTTACCTCCTTGGCACGTTAAGGGAACGGATGCGGATAAGGGTTAAGCTCCTCTATCGTTAATTCTCGCATGGCATAACCGAGTTCTTTGGGAACTTTCAATACCCTGTTCAAGCCGGTTACACGAGTTAGGTGATGACCAAATGTCATCGGAAGCATGCCTGGAATAATCACTTTTGCGCAATGGAGTCCATTCCGTTTAATTTCGGACGTTGTCTGGTCGACAACGATGACATCTAATTTTAATCGGCGAAAGACTTGTAACATCGTATTCAGATCATCCGTAAGGTCAGAATGGCGTTTTGCCACGTGAAACGCTTCAGAAAATGTTTGCAGAGGGCGATCCTGGTTTAATAAAAATTGAAGGCGCTCTTCTGCTTCTGGAAGTCCGTATACCATTCCGTGATCATCCATTTTTTGAACGAGTGAAGAGTCATGATACATGGCTAAAAATTCGTCTTTCTTCTTTTTGAAATCTTTATTTAATGGTGTGATCAGTCCCACACTTTCAAAGATTGCGCTTTTCACAGCACGAACTGGATCGAGGTGCGCACCGGCCGCACACATAAGATTTAAACGGTCGGAATCAGAAGTGCGGTTCTTGGTTATCGTCAAGATACAGGGGATGCCATGTTCCATCGTCGCATTGTATAAATAAAGGTCGTATCCCGCTACCTCCCGCATCCGATCGATCATCACATGTAGCTCTTCGTCATTTGACGAGTAAGGATCGATCCGAGGAAGAGGCAGCTGTGCATACCAGGACATCAGAAAAGCATCACGTTCAAGCACTTCCATGATTCCGTAGAAAATGGCTTCTTCAAGACTTCCTCCGATCGCACAACCATTGGACGTTTCAAAAACAAACCCGTCCCCGCACCCCATGCTGTAATAAGCGAGCCGTTCAGGCACTAGAATAGGCTCGTTTTCAATGAGTGAATATCCCCACACCCAGTTCATTTTTCGATCAGGATGAAACGGCGTAAACGGATAGTCCTTCTTTGCATACTGTTCTTTTGCATGAACGCCGAGCGAAAGTGGATTCAACGCGCGTTCAAGGTTGCGATAGGAATCGTGAACAACGGTTCTTTTTCCTTTAGGATCAATGCCACACGAGCGTTCCAATCCTTCCAAAATAGCTGTCATTTCACTAAGGGCATACGAATTCGTTCTTCCTGCTGAACCCTCATTCCCGTTGAATAGAGGAAGATTAACGATCGCATCGGCGTACGTGGTTTCAAAATCAATCATGAGACTATTTAGAATTCCAGTACGTGGATCGAGATAATCTCTTGAAAGTACTTTGCTCAGGTCGTTCATCGATCGACATCGATAGCTATCTTCACTGATTTTTATACTTGGTTTAAGAGAAATCACTGCATCCGTTTGCGAGTCTTCTGGAAGATGATTGCAAACGGTACAATAAGAGTCTGGCAATATACGATGGTGAGAACTCTCCAGGGAGCTCATATTGATAAGGTGAATTGCCCTTTCTAATTGAGGTGACTGGAAGTGCAACACATTTTGAACTTCATTTTTGATCAGTTGAGCCATTTGGTGAAGTCCCGTTTGAGAGACCCATTCATCATGAATAACGTCATCGGCCTCGCTTAAAGCCTGTTGGATTTTCCATATATCCTCACGGTCGTTCGCTGCCATCATTTTTCTTGTATCTGCGCATTGAGAACAGCCTTCACTACCGGGGCGAACCAATGGACCGACAACACCTTCACCGAATGATAGGAATCCCCGCAGCCAATTAATACCGAGCTCATGCGCCACTTCTTCCGCTTTTTTGTGGATCGATGGATTCCAAAAATCGTGTATGACGAGTAACAATGTCGTATCCTTTGGTATCGTCCCACCTAAATCTCGAAGGAGAGTCAGCTCATAGTGGGGAGCCAGTTCTTCGGCTACACATTCTTGTAATACGCCATTTCCTACTAGGGTAATGCTAGTGCTCACGTCGTCTCCCCCTTCCTAACAGCACGCCATAGATGTCTAGATATCCATCTTTTTCGAAGGTTTCGAGACATACTTTTACAAAGGAAAGCTCCTTGTTTTGTTGTTCGAAAAGGTTCACCACTGAACGGAGAACGTCAGCCTGGTCTTTCGTTTCATAGGCAGGAACATCGATGGATTGGATCGCTTTTTCTTCAAACTGAATCGTAGAAAAGGAGGGAGACGCTTGATAAGCTGTATTGTTTTGTGCCTGCATGACGGCATGAAGTAACGCGCTGCGCAAAGCCAGTGTGAGATTAAATCCGACACTTCCGTACCAGAGGTTATCCTCAGTTTTCCACCACACGACAGGAAGACCGTAGGCATCTTTTCCTAAGCCAAGCTCTGGTATTTTCTTCATCGTTGTTAACACTTTTATATAATAGCGGCAGAATTCGTCCTCCACCTTTTGGAGTACAAGCTTCGATATGTTTTCATTGCATTGCTCAGCTTTCTCATTCCATTCATCTTCTAGCGTTTTTTGCAGTGCCCGACTGACAGCCTCAACGAACGTTTCTCCAGCGCCAATGTGCAATTCGGTTGGTGAGTACGTAGACTTTTCGAAAGGAGATGGGAGTGAGGAGATGATCTCCTCCTTTAATGGAAGTACGTACTGCTCAATTCCGATCAAACCAGCTTCTCGCCTCGCTTCTTCGTGGGTGATAGCCGCATTCACGAGACTCGGGTGTAGGGGAGAGGACCCATTTGATTTTACGTTAACTGCTTGAATCTCACATTGAGATAGAGGTAATTGACTAAGTTCGCCTTCTTCCCACCGATGGAAAATGCCTAATTGACTTGAGGTCAACTGACTGAAGTAATAAAGCAGTTCGTTCTGAGCTTTTTTACCGTCATTTGGTTTAATCTCTTCTAAAACGTTTTCCACTCTAATGGCGTTGATCTTTCCTGTTACAAGCGGATGAGGTTTATAGGGATGCCATTTTCCTTCAAGGGTCTCGAGGTTAAGCAGAAACATTTGGCTGTTTGAAAGCACAGGAACGCCTGTTATCTTTTTAAACAATTCAAATACGATCACATTCGCTAGCATCGCACCGGCTGGGGAAGAAAATGAGCTGGTTTGTTGAGTATTTAACGGATTCCGGTTCATGCTCCGCCATGCAGATTCCCAGCAACCGTTATCAGGGCTTACGAGTGGGCCAGCCACTCCAACCTCTCCAGGACAGATTGCTGGGATAAACAGTTTTTTCTTTTCTTTGCAGGCATGAAGGATGCTTCTTAATTCCTTCAGATCCCCTTTTCGTGAGACATATAAAATGGCATCGAATGGTTCGACCTGATCATCCCAGGAGATCGGGTCTTTCTCTTTTTTAAACGCGATTTCAATGGAAACGTCAGGGTCTGTTTTTTTGGCAGCCGTCTCTAGTTCCCTTATTCTTTGGTGTCTAGTGTTCTCATCTGTCAGTAACGTATGGAAACTGGCCAAACCGGATGTAAGCAAAGCTGAAACCAATCCGATCAACATCGGTCCCTCTCCAATGGCTAAGACTTTTTGCTGACGGTATTGCTCGAAACGATAGGCTCCTGAATCACAGAAACTCTCGATATATTCAATCTGTGGAGCGAATTTCTCCACCACATGTTGTTTCAAATTGTGGGGACGGTCTTTACTCACGTCTCGAAGAAATCCATTCGTAAATAGTGAATCCGTAATCTCGTAAACCCGATCACGATAGGGTTGTGGTAATCCATCTGTTAGACTTGCTAGCGAATATTCCCCGGTATACATAGGGATAAGCTTTTCGATCCATTGATGAATCGTGCTGCCTTCCATACGAAATGAACCTGAATTGTTTCTGAAATAAACACTGCTCGGTTCCGGCATGAAGAAAGTACCCTTCTTCAGCTTTAAACACATAGAAGGATGAACATTCACCATGACACACCTCCTGACCCACTGATCTGACTTCATACTATGAGTCTATGTCATTCACTTCGTCTCATATGTATGGACATAAAAGAAGAACCCCTGTAGGAGAATTCTTCAGGGGGTATTGTAAAGCTAATCGATTTATCCCATTTCTCAGGTTCGTCACCCTTGCCTGAACCCGAACGATTCAGCGTCCACCGCAACGACCGCATCCTCCACACCTTGCACAACCACCACCGCATCCCGCACAACGAGCACACCAGCACAACCGCCGCACCCACCACAACCACCGCATCCTACACAACCTGCGCAACGGAAACAGCCAAAGCAAACAAATCCAAATAAGCGAGAAGTATTTGGATCTGTATTTGTATAATTGGCTTGCTCACATGGAACTAAATTCTGGGCATGGTATTCTCCAACATCTAAATGTTGAAGATCATTTTGAAATTGATTCATCTATGTCACCTCCATCGAAACACTTTCTCCACAAAATATGAAAGTTGACTGGGTATTGTTACTAATTCAAAGATGTAATCATTCGGTACGAATGTGACAAGAGAAATGATTGTTACTAATAAATGAGTGTGGGAGGATGAAGTTTTTTTAGAATATGAGAAGAAGATCTTCACATTTTTAATCCGAGTTAACTTTTTCATAAATAATAGAACGCATTACTTTTTCAATTCTGCATCTTTTCTTATGAAAACCCGCTGTTGTCCGGCTAGTTTTGTTAAACTATGGAAGAATAGGGAGGGCTTCGATGAAAAAAAGGGGGGACAACGTGAAAAATAGAATATGGGTAGTAGTACTAATTGCCTCCTTGATCGTTTCAGGAATTATTTTCTTCTTCTTTTATGGAGCGCCATGGAATGTCTATCAATTTAGCAATAAGTTTGAGAGCTATCTTGAAGAAAAGTACAAGGGTGACTTTAAAATCGAGGCGATTTCGTATGATGTCCTCCATCAAACGTATCATGCGCAAGCTTATGAAATAAAAGAGCCAGAGATAAAATTCCACGTCGGTCAAAATAGTGGAGACAAAGAAATAAGTGATTCTTACGAACTGGAAAGAACAGCTGAAGAGGCTGCGAATACAGTTACTGAAATCGTAAAGAAGTATATACCAGACTACACCAAAGTTAATGTTGAAGTCGTCTCTGCACATGAACGGGAACTTGAGATAAATGTATGGTCTGAAGAGAAAGTAGAAGAGCAGATAAAACGTGCTGTAAAAACCGAAATCATGAACGAAGGATTTAAAGCCGATCAACTATTTTTTAATAGGAATTAAAGATTACTAGCTTCAGTTTGTGGCAATGTTTTTTTCATCCTTCTGTCAAAATGCTAAGTAACAGCGCAATATCGAGAAATTAATTAAGCTGTGTTCATAAAAAGCATTATTTGGGATCGGTTGGGGAGGTATTGAAGCGATCGTACTGATGCTTTCGGTTGTTCTTCCGAATATCCTATTTGCATTTATGATCAATGCAGGGACGTTTGAAATTAATCTAGGTGAGCGACTTTCTTGGGAAGAGATGAATGTGATAAAGGAAACGGTCATGAGTCAGGGAATCTCCTTTTACTTACTTGCAGGAGTTGAGAGATTTTTTGCTGTGTTCATTCAGATTGCTTTAAGTCTCTGGGTGATGTATGCGGTTATGAAAAGAAAATTCGTCTATGTCATTTATGCTGTGCTCATCCATGCTGCGATTGACTTTCCAATCGTCTTTTTTCAGACAGGGCATTTTACGAACATCTGGGTGATCGAGGGGTATGTGGCGTTGATTGGCGCTCTTGCGATGGTTGTGATAAAAAGGTTGAAAATAAGGGTGATTGATTTGGAAGGGTAGTGTCAATCTAGTGAAAAACCAGAACGCTCAAAGCGGATGCTTTGAGCGTTCTGGTTTTGAGATAGTAGACGGGAAGGGTACAACCTTATCGTGTTAACTCTCGCCATGCTCATGATCTTCCATATCCCACTTGTGACCAGATTTCCCCATATAATAGAGAAAGCCTGCTGAAGATAAGATCGTTAAGACGGCTATGAGTAAGCCCATTGTCGAACACTCCCTAATTGGATTTATATCTCTTATTATGTCAAATGATGTAAAGTGGTTCAAGGGGGGTCAGGCACGTGCCTGACCCCCCTGTTTTTGTTTTGAAAATAAATTTCGTCTTGTTTTATATAAAATACTGTATTACTATGAACACCCAAGTAATTTTAAAGCAAGAATTCAATGATAGAACGGTAGGGAAGTGAGAAACAAAAAGTGATACTAACCCAATAAAACAAGGGTATTCAAAAGATTGTGAAAGCTTTTTCACAGTTTGTAGAATAATATTTCTAATCTTTCTAAATTTGAATAAATATTTTTTCTCGAAAACTATTGTAATAAAAATAAATTCTTGTATAATCAGAATAGTAGAAGAAATATTTCACGAAGGATTCCTAACAGGGGGGAATGAAAAGGGAACCTGGTACAGCAAAGCGTTGAAACCGCTGTTTTTTTTACTGGATGTTTGAAAGCGGTTACTGTGATTTGCTGGATTAAATGGAATTTGTAACTTGTCGCAGGGGTCTTGTGGAAATGAGAGATGGAAAGGAAGAATCTCTTATTGCTTTAATCCGGTCTACTATTGTCGACCGAGGAATTAACAAAAATATATTACATAAAGGGGAATGAGTATTTTGAAAAAATTAGCAATGGTACTATCTACTATTCTATTAATTGCCATGCTTGCAGCTTGTGGAAGTAGTGGGGAAAAAGCAAGTAGTAATGGTGGAAATGAAAGCGCTTCAGGTGATGGGGATGCAAAAGTAATCAAAGCAGGTATCGGACTAAACGAAGATCACCCTCAGTACAAAGGATTATTGAAATTTAAAGAAATCGTTGAAGAAAAAACAGACGGCGCGATTAAAGTTGAAACTTACCACAGTGGTCAGTTAGGCGATGATCGTTCGATGACAGAAGCTCTTCAGCTTGGTACTCAGGAAGTAACGATCCCGTCAACAGCACCACTTGCGAACTTTGTTCCAGAATTCAGCGTATTCGATATTCCGTTCCTTTTCCCGAATGAACAAGTGGCTGATAAAGTCCTTGATGGTGAAGTTGGACAAGATTTGCTTAAGAAGCTAGAAAGCCAGAACCTTGTTGGACTATCTTACTGGGAGAACGGTTTCCGTGATCTAACAAACAGTGAACATCCTGTTGCGACAATGGATGATTTTGATGGCCTTAAGATTCGTACAATGGAAAATGATCTTCACCTTGATGCATTTAAAGCACTAGGAGCAAACCCGACACCAATGGCATTTACAGAGCTTTTCACAGCATTACAACAGGGTACAGTGGATGGCCAGGAAAACCCTTATGCAACAATCTATCTTCAAAAGTTCTATGAAGTTCAAGATTATGTTTCAAACACGCACCATATCTACAGCCCGTTCGTCTTCTTGATGAGCAAAACGTTCTATGACGGATTAACTGAAGATCAACAGAAGATTATGAAAGATGCTGCTGTTGAAGCTGGTAAGTATGAGCGTAAATTGAACCGTGAAGCAAATGATAAATATCTTCAATCTCTTCAAGATGAAGGCATGGAATACACAGAAATCACACCTGAAGCACGTGAAGAAATGGTGAAAGCTGTGGCTCCAGTTATCGATGATTATAAGAGCCAGATCGGTGAAGAAACAGTCGATAAAGTTTACAAAGCAATCGACGAAGCACAAAAGTAAGTGAATAGAACTGGAGTATACGTTGCGAAGTGAGCTGTAGCGTATACTCCTTCTATCTTATTTATTCGTAAAATGAAAATCAGTTGAGGTGAACGTATGAATATCATTCGAGCTATAGATCGTAGACTGGAAGAATTCCTCCTCGTAGTATTTTCAACGATGATGGTGAGTGTTATTTTCCTGCAAGTTGTGATGCGGGTGACAGGAAACTCCCTATCGTGGTCAGAAGAGCTCGGGCGGTACAGCTTCATTTGGTTGGTGTACATAGGAATCAGCTACGGTGTAAAGAAGCAGCGTCATATTAAAGTAGAAGTCATGCTTCTTTTACTTAAGGAAAAAGGTAAGTTGATCGTCGCAATGATTGCGAACTTATTATTCTTTGTTTTTTGTCTTTACGTTATTTTCTATGGGTACGACATTGCGAGCCAATTGTTAAGCTTCGGTCAGAAGTCGCCAGCCTTACATATCCCGATGGGGGCCGTGTATATGGCAACGCCGATCGGTTTTGGGTTATCTGCTATCCGATTGCTACAAAACCTTTATGGCCAGTTCAAGATGCTTACAGGTAAGCAGGAAGTTCATGTCGAGGATGAACGTGACCGCATTATGAAGCAGGAAGGAGACGATGAGTCATGACAACATTGATACTATTTGGTTCATTTGCACTTCTCCTGTTTTTAAGTGTACCGATTGGAATTTCTCTTGGCCTTTCAACACTCGTTACGATTTTGTATACAGGAGCGATTCCGATTCCTTTTCTAATGAAGGAACTGGTTACGTCTGTTGATTCATTTCCATTGATGGCTGTTCCATTTTTCATCTTAGCTGGTGAAATTATGGGAAAAGGCGGAATCTCGGAACGACTCTTTAACTTCGCGAATGCCCTTGTCGGAAACAAAACGGGTGGATTTGCAATGGCGACGATCGTGACGTGTATGTTCTTCGCTGCCATCTCTGGTTCAGGTCCAGCAACGGTTGCTGCGATCGGTGGGATTATGATTCCTGCAATGGTGAAGCAGGGCTATGACAAAAAGTTTGCGACAGCAACGGTTGCAGCTGCTGGTTCGATCGGGGTAATTATTCCGCCAAGTATTCCGATGGTGATCTACGGTGTCGTAGGTGGCGCGTCTATTGGGGACATGTTCATTGCTGGGATCATTCCAGGACTACTAGTAGGAATTTCTCTAATGGTTTGGGCTTATGTGTATTCGAAGAAAAACAATTACCGCGGATCAGATCAAAAGACAACGCTAGCAAACATTTGGAAAACCTTCTGGGAAGCCAAATGGGCGCTCGTTATTCCAGTGATCATTCTTGGTGGTATTTACGGTGGTATCTTCACACCGACAGAAGCGGCAGTTATCGCTGTTGTCTACGGTATTATTGCAGGATTGTTCTTATATCGCGAACTAGCGCTGAAAGACTTACCGAAGTTATTGGCAGATGCGTCATTAACTACTGCGACTGTTTTAATTATCGTAGGTTCTGCAACAGCTTTCGGACGTTTGCTAACGATTGAGCAAATTCCAACGCAAGTTGCGAACTTCTTACTTTCAATCTCTGATAGCGAGATCGTTATTATTCTATTAATTACTGTTCTCCTTCTATTAGTCGGTTGTTTCATGGATACGCTAGCAGCGATCATCATTCTAACGCCAATTCTTTTACCGATTGCCGTTGATATTGGGTTTGATCCGATTCACTTCGGTATCATTATGGTCGTTAACTTAGCGATCGGATTTATCACACCTCCACTTGGAGTGAACCTCTTCGTTGGTTCAGGTATATCCGGTTTATCCATCGAGCAGTTATCGAAAGCCATTATTCCGTATTTCTTTGCGATGGTTTTCTCGCTCTTGATGATTACATTTATACCAGAATTGTCACTCTGGCTGATCAGTTTTGGAAAATAGGGAGGCTTCGTTCTCCTGATTGCATAGATCCCTTGCTTTTCTGCAAGGGGTTTTTGTTACATAGTGAAGTGAAAATTTAATGAAGAGAGTGGGGATCGTCTTGAAGTCACTCGATGTTGTGACGTTAGGTGAAACAATGGTGTTATTTAGTACTCAGGATCAGCTCTCACTTGAATATGCCCATCAAGTGACCAAACAAGTCGCTGGGGCAGAATCCAATGTTGCCATCGCTTTATCTCGTTTGGGCGTGCGTTCTGGCTGGATCAGCAAGCTGGGAGAAGATCCTTTTGGCCGATATATTCATAAATTTATTCGTGGCGAAGGGGTGGACACGAGTGAGGTGATCTTCACAGATAAAGCGCAAACCTCTGTCTTTTTTAAAGAAAAGGTATCTGCTGAGAATGTAAATGTGTATTATTATCGGAAAGATTCTGCGGCAAGCCTGCTCAGGGAATCTGACTTGAACGAAAATTACCTGGCATCGGCTCGCTTTTTACATGTGACGGGGATTACACCTGCTTTAAGTGAGTCTTGTAAAGAAGCGGTTTTTCAAGCGATCCGGCTGGCGAAGTCAAATGGTTTGACGATCGTGTTTGATCCGAATATTCGCTATAAGCTCTGGGAAAATCATGAGGAAGCTCGTGAGGTTCTCCTGGAAATCGCCTCCCTATCAGACTACCTTCTACCAGGAATCGATGAGGCCTCATTTCTTACTGGTGAGGATGACTACGCAAAAGCAGCAGATGCACTCCTAACAAGGGAGAATCAAACGGTTATTATGAAGCTTGGCGCTAAGGGCGCCTATTATTCTTCCAATCATGAATCAGGTGAAGTCTTAGGTCACCCTGTGAAACATGTAGTTGATCCTATCGGTGCAGGAGATGGATTCGCAGCCGGGGTGATCAGTGGTTTAGTAGAAGGGTGTTCCGTTCGAGAAGCTGTGGAACGAGGCAATGCGGTTGGAGCGTTTGTCGTACAGATGAACGGTGATGTGGAAGGTCTTCCAACAGGGAAACAACTTGACCAATTTATGACTTCTGGAAAACGTCAAGCAGACGTTGAACGATAGAAAAGGTGGCGTGCAGATTGGAAAAAGCGAAGAAACTGATGCAGATCAACTCTTCTGGAGTCGTCGCAGTGATTAGAAGGCAGCGACCGGAAAATGTTTTGCGTCTAGCTGAAGCTCTCGTTAATGGCGGAGTGACGACATTGGAAATCACGGTCGATAGTGATCGGTCTTACCAATTGATTGGAGAGGTGAAAAAACATCTGGGAACAAAGGCACTCGTAGGAGCTGGAACAGTCCTTGATGCAGAAACAGCGCATACCGCTATCCAGGCGGGAGCCGATTTTATTTTCTCTCCAACCTTTAACACTGATCTTATAAAAATGGCAAAACGATATGGTGTGATCTCGATCCCTGGCGTCCTAACGCCGAGTGAGATGGTGGAAGCCTATCAGGCAGGTGCTGATCTTGTCAAAGTATTTCCTGCTTCAGCATTTGGTCCATCCTATATTAAAGATCTACAGGGTCCACTTGGTCATATTCCGATGATTCCGACGGGTGGGGTCAATGTGGAAAACATCGGAACCTACATTGCGAATGGGGCAGTAGCTGCAGGAGTGGGTGGATCGTTAGTGAATCAACAGTTCATCGATGATCAGGATTTTGAAAGTATTACAACTCTTGCTGAACAATTTACGGAAGCTGTCAAACAAGCTAGAACGGAGAGTGAATCATGAGAATCATTACTATCGAAACGTATATCGTACCACCGAGATGGTTGTTTCTAAAAATCACGACAGATGAAGGCATCGTCGGTTGGGGAGAGCCTGTCATTGAAGGGCGTGCAGCAACAGTTGAAGCGGCGGTTCATGAACTAAAAGATTATCTCATCGGCAAAGACCCGCTAACAATTGAAGACCACTGGAATGTGATGTACCGTTCTGGGTTTTACCGCGGAGGACCTATTCACATGAGTGCGATCGCTGGAATTGATCAAGCGCTCTGGGACATTAAGGGCAAGTTCTACAATGCGCCGATTTCGGAGTTAATGGGTGGCAAGTGTCGTGATTCGATTGACGTGTATTCCTGGATTGGGGGAGATCGTCCATCTGATGTAGGTCGTGCAGCGCAAGAGGCTGCTGAGAAAGGCTTTCGTGCGATCAAGATGAATGGTACGGAAGAGATGCAGTACATCGATTCCTATAAAAAGGTCGATGAGACGCTTGAGAGAGTGGACGCGGTACGAAAAGCTGTAGGAAAAGACGTTGGAATCGGCATTGATTTTCATGGTCGCGTCCATAAGCCGATGGCGAAAATTCTCGCGAAGGAGCTTGAAGCGTATCGACCAATGTTTATCGAGGAACCCGTTTTACCAGAAAATAATGAAGCACTGAAGGAAATTGCGTCCCATACGTCCATTCCGATTGCGACAGGGGAGCGCATGTATTCTCGCTGGGATTTCAAGAAGGTACTTGCGGATGGCTATGTTGACATTATTCAGCCTGATTTATCTCATGCTGGCGGGATTACGGAGTGCAAGAAGATCGCAACGATGGCTGAAGCTTACGATGTAGGACTGGCGCCGCACTGTCCGCTTGGTCCGATTGCTTTAGCAGCATGCTTGCAAGTCGATGCAACGAGTCACAACGCATTTATCCAGGAGCAAAGCCTTGGCATTCATTACAATCAGGGAAGCGATCTGCTCGATTATATTACGGATTCATCTGTTTTTTCGTATGAGAATGGAAAGGTTTCGATGCTGACTGGACCTGGTCTTGGCATCGAGATCAATGAAGAGAAAGTCGTTGAAATGGCGCGTGAAGGTCACCGCTGGCGCAATCCTGTCTGGAGACATTCAGATGGTAGCGTTGCCGAGTGGTAAACGGCCATGACGGTATTTATTCAGGTAGTATTGCCTGTCCTACTCGTGTTTGGTGCAGGTTATTTACTACAGAAATTAGCTAAGTTAGATCTTAAATCAGTTTCGACGGTAGCACTCTACATTATGCTTCCGTGTCTCGTGTTCAAGACGTTCTATAACGCCGAGTTAAACGGTGAATACGTGATGATGCTCGTGTTTTCCATTCTTCTTCTTGTGAGTATTCTGGTCATTAACAAAATCGTGGCGAAAGTAAAGGGCTATGATGCTTCGATGGAAAGCGGCTTGATCCTATCAACGGCTTTTATGAACTCGGGTAACTACGGAGCACCGATCATCTTGTTCGCTTTCGGTGAAGCAGGATTCGTTTATTCCGTTTCCTTTCTCGTTCTGCAAGCGATCATCATGAATTTCTTTGGCGTTTATTATGCAGCTAGAGGAAAGTCTGGACTGCGCATGGCGATCGTATCCGTCTTGAAGATGCCGCCGACCTATGCGGTGATTGTGGCGCTAATTATGAACCTTGGTTCACTTAAAATGCCTGGGAATCTCATGTCGAGCGTAGAGTTACTTGCAAATGCTTCGATTCCGATGGTCATGGTCGTTCTTGGCATGCAGCTTGCGGGAATTTCAATCAAAAATATGGACTGGTCGAAAGTTTCCTACGCATCAATCGTACGGTTGATCGCATCGCCGGCGATCGCGTTTGGTTTAACACTCTTTTTACCGATGAGTGATTTAATGGCAAGTGTATTAATTGTCTCTGCTGCTATGCCATCTGCGGCAACGACAACCATTTATGCCGTGCAGTTTGATTCGAAGCCAGAGCTCGTATCGAGTATTACGCTAATGACAACGTTGTTAAGCGTGGTTACGATTCCAATCCTGTTGATGATGTACATTTAACGAAGTGTTTGAGTGCGGATGCTAAAAGCATAAACGAAAGGGTGAAGGAACTTGGAAAACAAAGTAGAAAAGAAGATTCCTGTTTACATGACAGAATCTCAAACGATCATCGAATTGAGTCAGATCATTCAGCAGTACAATGCAGAAATCCTTCTCAAGAAGAATGTGAACGGAAGTTTAATTGAAGCAAACTTAAAAAGCTTCCTGGGATTAATCAACCTTCGTTTACATGACGGGGACGAAATCATCGTCCACTGTGTAGGAGAAGACGCTGAGCAAGCATTGCGTGAAGTCGAAGCGTTTTTGAGCGAGGGATGAGAGGGATGGAGGTGGGAGGGTCAGGCACGTGCCTGACCCCCGTCCATTTAATGCGTTACTGCGATATTACGATAACTACAAAAGGAGTGAAGGAACATGGGTATGAATTTATTTGACTTAAGCGGCAAGGTGGCAGCTATTTCGGGGGCTACAAGAGGAATCGGTAAATCGATGGCTCTGGCTTTAGCAGAATCGGGAGCAGATATTGCTTTGCTACAGCGGAACACGGAACAAACCGATGTCAAAGAAGAAATTGAGAAGCTCGGAAGAACCTGCGTGATTATTCCGTGTGACCTAGAACAAAAAGACCAGGTGAAGGCGGCTATTCCGAATGTGGTATCTCGATTCGGAACGATTGATATTCTAGTAAATAATGCAGGGATTCAGAGAAGATCACCTTCAGTTGACTTTCCAGAAACGGATTGGGACGATGTTCTGGATATTAATTTGAAAACCGTCTGGTTGTTATGTCAAGAAGCTGGTCGCCATATGGTTCCGAAAGGCGAGGGGAAAATCATTAATGTCGCTTCGTTACTTTCCTATCAAGGAGGCATTAACGTTCCAGCCTATGCAGCTGCAAAAGGTGGAGTCGCTCAACTAACGAAAGCACTTTCGAATGAATGGGCGAAGCATCATGTGAACGTCAATGCGATCGTACCTGGATATATTGCGACAGATATGAATACGGCCATACTTGAAGACGAGAAGCGAAATGCTCAAATTCTTGACCGTATTCCTGCTGATCGATGGGGAAATCCAGATGATTTCAAAGGTACGGCAGTTTACTTATCCTCAGCTGCGTCGAATTATGTACATGGACATCTTGTAGCTGTTGATGGTGGATGGCTTGGAAGATAATGAAAGGGAAAGGAGGGGGTCAGGCGCGAGCCTGACCCCCTCTGCTTTAAAGCGGTATTGAAATCGTTACGACAGTGCCTTCTCCCACTGAACTCTCAAAGTGAATGGTGCCTTTATGTTCGTGAATGATTTTGTAACAGACGACTAGTCCGAGTCCTGTTCCTTTGTCTTTGTTTGAGAAAAATGGCTCGCCGAGACGTTCCAATCGCTCGACTGGAATACCCACCCCTTTATCTGCGATTTTTATGATAAGGTTGTTATCCGATTGGCAGCTTGTGATGGAAAGAGGTCCTCCTTTAGGCATGGATTCAATGCCATTTTTAATCACGTTCATCAACACCTGTGTAATCTGGTTTTTCTCACAATACAATGGGAGAGAATGAGTGTGAAAGCTTGTGTGAATGTTTATTTGATTTAGTAAAGCTTCTGGTTCCATGAGAGAAATGACGTTATGTATGATTGAGATAATATCCACTTTTTGGTAGTTGACGGCTTGTGGTCTTGCAAGTGAAAGAAACTCATCGATAATCGATTCAATGCGTTCCATTTCTGACAGCATAAGGTGTAAGATTTCGTCATTGATTCGATCTTTGTAGAGCTGAATGAATCCTTTGACTGCTGTTAATGGGTTTCGAACTTCATGAGCGACCGCCGCGGCGAGTTGACCGATCGCAGATAGTTTCTCCGAACGATGGAGCAAGTCTTCCGTTTTTTTTCGGTCTCGAATATCGCGTGTAATGGCAGACATAGCTGTAATATTGCCTTCTTGATCTTTAATAGGAGAATAGGTAATGCTGACATCGATTAAAGACCCGTCTTTTCGTTTACGTACAGTCTCTAAATCAATGACGCCTTCACCATTTAAGACTGCCTGATTAATAGTGGATGCTTCTTCTTCGTTGCCTTCAGGGTATACCTCCATTAGATGTGTAATCATGTCATCATTCGTATAACCATAGAGACGTTGGAAGGCAGGATTTACTTTGATGATCTCTTTATTTAAGTTGCTGACTGAAATAGCATCGGCATTGTTGGTGAAAATGGATTCGATCAACTCCTGTGTTTTGACAAGTTCCTTCTCAACCTTCTTTCGTTCAGAAACATCTCTTCCGATTGCAATGAGATAATGACCCTTGTGATCGTGAGTGAACGTTGGAGCTTTAATGATTTCGTACGTTGTTTTTTCTCTGTTCGTTTGTATCAATTCGTATTCATACTCAATTTTGGATTGCTTCTCCCATGCTTCTTGATCCGTGTTCGAGATATTTACTAACAGTTCCTTCGCATCATCATTCTTACAATGTAACTCTGCACACGTTTTTCCTCTGTATTCACTCTTCTTGACTCCGAAGATCGATTTCGCATATTCATTCATCTCAACAATCCGACCGTTCATATCTTTAAAAATGACGAATTCAGGAATAGAGTCAATTAAGGTACGTAATTGCGCAGCTTGTTCAATTGCTTCAATTTGGACCTTTTTATAATCACTAATGTCCTTAATGATTTTGTAGGCACCAGTGAAGATCACCGTTGATTTTTATAGGAATCGTTTTGATTTGAAGATGAACGATGTTTCCATTTTTTGTATTGGCTTTAACTTCATAAGTTTGGTGAGTCCCATTTAAAGCAGCTTCAAATTGCTGTTGAATCGTTAGCAGCCCCTCATTCGTTACAACTTTCTTCTCAGGTTGTTTGAGTTCATCAAGTGAATACCCCAACATGTTCTTGAGCGTTTGATTAATGATGGTAACATCCATGTTTCTATTCATGTAGGCGATGCCATCGGGATTTTCATTCATCAATGAATCAAATTGCTGCTGTAGTTCGTTGAATGTCATGTTTTCACTATATGGTTCTTGACCATGACGCACTTCATGCTGAGAGAACAATTCTTTCTCAAGAAACATAACTGACGCAAAGTTGGTATCTATGTGAGAGATTCTGACTGTTTCTTGAGTAGAAGATAGAAAAACCTCTTCAAACTCACCTGGCTGTAGCGTGAATACGTACTTGAGATAGCGGCATAGGAGCATTTGATCTATGTTCGAAAATGGCTCTATTAGATTATTAGATTCAGTTTGGTTCTTTTCTATAGGATCAGCCATCGTCTGATGATTGCGATAAACGATGCTTCCATTTCGGTCAATGACGTACAGAGGTAAAGGTATGGCATCGAAATGACGAGCAAATGATGAACTTGTTTGCATGTATGAAACCCTCCAAATATCGTAAACTGCTTTACTAGTATAACAAATTGTGGAAATGGAGGAAGATGAGGGGGTCAGGTGCGAACCTGACCCCTTCGCCTATCACCTTATAATATAAAATTCTTATTGTTGTTTAACACATAACACTGTATGATACATAGTATATATAGTGTACGACACACAGTAAGAGAGTTGGTGGTTGAATGACGTTATTAAATTCTTTAATTACAGAGCTTCGAAGGGGGACGTTAACGCTAGCAGTACTCAGTCAGCTTCAGGACTCCCCAATACGGATACTCTCTTGTGCAGTCGCTTGAGAAGTCGGGAATTTCAATTGAGCAGAGTACGCTCTATCCTCTTCTTCGCCGGTTGGAGAAGCAGGAGTTGGTGACGAGCAGCTGGGATACGACAGAGAGTCGGCCAAGGAAGTATTACGTGCTAAGTGAGAATGGCATAGAAATTTTTGAGCAATTAAAGACAGAGTGGGAGAAGACGTCTAGCGAGTTATCTTCTTTATTGAAAGGGGAGGAAGAGAATGAATCTGATTGAGATTTATATTGGGGAAGTGACGAGACGACTTCCTGAATCTAATCGGGAGGATATTGCATTAGAATTAAGGTCAACGATTGGGGATATGCTACCTGAGAACCCATCAGAAGAAGAAGTAAAGTCGACGCTTAACGAACTTGGCAGTCCTGTTCAAATGGCGAATGGATTTCGAGATTGGCCGATGCATTTGATTGGGCCTCAGTATTTTGAACTGTATTTGAAACTGATCAAAATCGTGTTGCCAATTTCCCTTGTTGCAACGTTTATCGTATTCATAACAGTAAACATCATTGACTACAATGGAACTGGATCAATCGTGGAAGTTTTTATCCAAATGATTGGTGACGCCATTGGAGGAGTATGGAATACCGCGATTCATGTTTTATTCTGGTTGACCCTAACTTTTGTAATCCTAGAGCGAACGAATGTTAACATACATCCCGATCATAAGAAGTGGTCAGCAGATGATTTGAAGAAGGTGACTTTTCCGCCAAAGAAGAAGCGAGTATCGCGTACTGAGTTATTCGGCGACTTACTGACTACAGCCGTATTTGCCATGCTATATTTTAACGCTGAGAACTTACTTGGGCTTATTAAAAATGGTGAGGTTGTTGTGCCGTTTGTTCATAACGATGTTCTTCATGCCTACTGGCCACTCGTTAGCCTCACGCTTCTGACAGCGGTTCTTTTGGCTCTCTACAAAGTGATTATTGGGTTCTGGACGAAACGTCTTGCGATCGCGAATGCCATTCATCAAGCTCTCGCGACTGGTGTCTTGATTCTAATCCTAATGAACGATCAACTTATTCATCCTGACTTTATTCAATTTCTCTCTATCTCAGATAACTATTTAAAGGTAACAGTAGCAGCAATCGGTTTGTTCTTTATCTGGAATGCCATCTCAGATAGTGTAAAAGGATTTCGAAAAGCGAAGTTGTAAAAGGGGAGAGGGGGGGTCAGGTGCGTACCTGACCCCCCTCACTCGTTCATTGAGGGTCTCGCTCTTGACCATGTGAATTTATCTGAAAAGGTGCTTCAACTCAAAGAACAGTCGCTGTTATTTGTATAATATCCCAAGAATGTACTTGGATTGGAAAGGGGATAATTAACTGAAAAAATAAATTTTAATGAATTAATATGTTTTATGAATTTATTTTTCGGGTCACGAAACCGGTGTTATCAAGGATTCGGAGGATTTTTACCTCATTTAGAGTATTATGCTCATCACGTGCCGGAAAAATTTTTTAAGCGTTTCCATTGATTTATGAAATAAAAATTCCTATAATAAAAAGTAGTTGGAAGGGTTTTCAATGAAAATCCTTTATTATTGAAGAGGTGGGAGACATTATGGATATCTATTTATTAATTGTTACGCTCGTATCAATTGGAATTGTTATTGTCGGCGTTTCAGTATTTCAATGGCATGCATTCATCGGTTTAACAGTTGCTGCCTTATTTCTAGCAGTTATGTCAGGAATGTCCTGGTTAGATATAGTAGGTTCTTACGAAACAGGCGTTGGTGGCGTACTTGGTCATTTAGTCGCTATTCTAGCGTTAGGTACGATTTTAGGAAAATTACTTTCTGAATCAGGAGCAGGATTACAAATTGCGAATTTCTTTATTCGCGTCTTTGGAGAAAAGAAATTGCCATGGGCGATGTTCTTCTCAGGATTCATTATCGGTATTCCAGTTTTCTTCGAAGTAGGAATTCTGATTCTATTACCACTTGTTATTTCGATTCAAAAAGCTACGAAGAAAAATATCTTATTAATCGCGTTGCCAGCTGTAGCTGGTCTATCGATTGTTCACGGATTAATTCCACCCCATCCAGGTGCTGTGGCGGCGATTGGAATTTACGAAGCGGATCTTGGTAAAGTTCTCTTGTATTCTCTTATTATTGCGCTACCAGCTGGTATCATTGGTGGACCGGTATTCGCGAAGTGGATTAACAAACGTGTTATTCCAGTAGGTGAACCAGATTTGATTAAAGTAGAAGATCAGCAAGATCCTTCTAAACTACCTGGAACAGGCATTTCATTTACAACGATTATTATGCCAGTTCTTTTACTCGTACTTGGTACTTTTGCACCGTTCTTATCATTACCTTCGGGCGTTGAAGGCTTTCTCGTCTTTATCGGAAGTCCACTTGTAGCGTTGTTGATTTCATGTTTCTTCGCATTCTATTTCCTTGGATTCCGTCAGGGTCTAGATAAAAAAGAAATCAAGAAATACGTGGAAGAATGTATCCTTCCAGTTGGTTCTATCATCTTGATCATCGGTGCAGGTGGCGGTTTTAAACAAATCCTGATCGATAGTGGAATTGGTACGATCATCGGGAATTACGCTCAAGATTTCTCGTTATCACCACTTGTCCTAGCCTTTATCATTGCAGGTTTGATCCGTATCGCAACTGGATCTGCAACGGTTGCTTTAACGACAGCGGCAGGAATTGTTTCTCCGATTATTGCTACGATGTCAGGTGTGAATCTTGAATTACTTGTTATTGTGACAGGAGCAGGTTCACTTATGTTCTCACACGTCAACGACGCTGGTTTCTGGATGGTAAAAGAGTACCTCGGACTTACTGTCAAAGAAACGTTCAAAACGTGGACAGTATTGGAAACATTGCTTTCCTTTGCAGCATTTGGCGGCGCTTTGATCGTGAATATGTTTGTCTAAGAATGAACCAAAGTAAATTAAAAAGAGGAGGGGGTCAGGCACGTGCCTGACCCCCTCCTTTTTTTAATTGCAATTCTCCTCGTTGTTTTTAACGTGCGATGTTTCGCATTCTATTTGGATCGTCGTGTGTTCAAGTTCGAATTTCTCATAAAGCAGATGTGATGCTTGTTGCAGGAGCTCATCCCGATCAGTTCCTTGCTTTACGACAAGGTGACAGGTAAAGGAAGGGAAGTCAGATGTGATGTTCCAAATATGGAGGTCATGTACATCGTTCGTTCCTTCTAAAGAAAGCAGGACATCCTTCACATCTTTAAGTTTAATATTGGATGGCTTTCCTTCCATCAAGATGTGAAATGAATCTTTCGTTACACGAATCCCGCTGAGTAGAACAAGGATCGCGACGATGGAACTTGCGATTGGATCGGCATAATTCCAATTTAATGTCATGATAAGGATGGCTGCGATGATCGCTCCAATAGATCCTAGTAAGTCACCAAGCACGTGAAGAAAAGCGCTTCTTAAATTTAAATTCTCAGAAGTGTCACCTTTCATGAGGATCCAGGCAACTAAAACATTTACTAAGAATCCAATGATGGCAATAATCAGCATTCCAGTACTTGCGACTTCTGGTGGGTCGATAAACCGATTCACTGATTCCCACAGGATATAAAATGAAATTCCGATGAGTGCAATTCCGTTTAAGAAGGCTGCTAGAATTTCAAATCTCTTGTATCCATAAGTTTTCTCCGCATCAGATTTTTTCTCCCCAAGCTTAAATGCAAGTAGACTCATTCCAAGTGCAACGGTGTCGCTAAGCATGTGTCCCGCATCAGACAACAACGCGAGACTATTTGTAATAAAACCTCCAACGACTTCAAGAACCATGAATGAAGCTATGAGTAGAAAGCTAATGAAGAGAGCTTTCTTATTCGCTGAGTGAGTATGTCCATGATCATGCGAATGGTTGTGTCCCAAGGTGATTCCTCCCGTATAGAATTGACGTGAATTTGATACATGAGCATGTGTTCATATATAGATTATACCACTTTTATATACAGTGTTAAACGTGATTTCAAGTTAGGGTTCTCGAACAGCAATATGATGAATTCTACTAGTGATAAACCAACAATAGCCTAAGAGCGATTTAACAAATACATTAATTCGTATAGTACAGATCGAACTAGGCGAACATGTCAGTTCTTCGTGACTTTTACGACATAGAATAATAAATATCTAAAAATGTTTTAGCTGTTCACTCATTAGAACTGCCCCTAATGATGCCTATACCTCCGTAGGACAAGTTCATATAGTAATAATGTAATCTATTTTATAAAGTGAGAAAGGAGGTCTTCCTATCATGTCATGCGGAAACTGTTGTCCAGATATGAGCGATGGTGAATCCATTTGTGATTGTTGTGTTATACCTATGAGGGATGTTCTTGCTCAACTACCTGCAGGTACAAGAATCACGTTAGGAACGGTGGATATGAGTTCAGGAAACCTAATGAACGTTACGCTACAATCAGTCATGGATTTCATGGTGTTTGTAAAACAAGGTGCTAATGAAATTGCGGTGCCGATTTGTAAAGTAACAGGAGTGGCAGGAGGAGGTAATCCATCCGTAGCTGGTACACCGGCCAACTTGATCAAAAATGCTGTCCTTCAAACTCCTATGGATCATTCAGGTGAATGTGCATGCTGTGAAAATCCAGTGCGTCGATTTCTGGAGAGAATTAATGAAGCGGACATCGATGTTCTCGGACCGGCATTTAATAATATACAAAACGCCACAATTTTACAAGTAGGCGAAGGGATTGTGATAATTCAAGCTCAAGGTCTTGTGGTTGCAGCGATATCGACTTGTTACATTACACTCATAACTAATTTTATATACAAATAATGTTCGACGTTTGTCGGGTCTACTATAAATACACAAAACATCAACGCTATAAACTAGCATTCAGCTTTTAATCGAATCATTTTACGAGTTTCATCTCACTATTTGAATATTTAATGTAGCCAACTTTCCCATTTAAGAGAATCTAGGCAAAACCATTATTACACTTCATTCTATTTTTGCATTCTATAAAGTATGGCTTAGTAATTATGAGACTAGCTGAATAATAAGAAAGGAGATGATTTTTTGGGAAATTGTAGCGCTTGTTGTCCAGATACAACGATAATTGGTGATCTAGCGACGGATAATTTTTGTGGTAATATTCTGATGCCTTGCGGAACCCAAAATGAGGTAATCTGGCAACTAGATAATAGTTTTTTTACTGCTGGAGCTCAAACGGCAGGAACGGTGAGTGTGTATTATGATGTAGGTTGTGACGATGCTTTAACTGTTACGATTACAGATCGACTTGGAGGAACTCGACAGATTCTAATCCCTCCAGGTAATACGAGATCTTACAGCCTATTAAACATAGTTAAAGTAGATATTAGTTGTGCTGGTGATGCAGAAACAGTTTGTAGAGCGAAATATTGTATTGATCTACATTATGATGTTCTCGTAGCTCCAGGAAACAATTAATCCAACATTATAGAAAAATAACTTCAAACGCATTGTGGTCTATCATTCAACTTCTCGTAGGTGATTTATGACGGATGGAGTAGATCTTAATAAGATAAGTGGTTTATATGAGGAGGTAAAAAGTGGCCAAAAAATCATCAAAAGGAAATTCAGGGTGTAATTGTGGGAATAAAGGTACTAATAAAAGACCCTCTCTAACTAATATGATGAACAAGAATGCTGTAACGAAATCAGTGTTCCCTCCCCTTAATCTACCTGGGCAAAAAAATTCTAATTAGGATAATTATTAACAAGCATCCAAAAGGGTGCTTGTTTTTTTATCTTTATGGTAATACGATCTCAGCAACCGTTGAGAATGCCAAATCGATAATGCTTTTTCGCATAAGTGAAGGAGTAATTAGTGGAAAGTTCTGTATTGATGCTTGTTTTCCTGGTTTTTGTAAATCTAAACAGACCAATCATCATAATCATGAAAACTGCTCCTGTCTGGATTGTTTGTCTAGGAGAGAAACATTTTTTGGTTGAAATAGCCTGTTACTAGAAATCAATCTATGAGATTGGGAATATTCAGTTGATTAAGGGTTTAGAGCAATGATGCGTGTTTGAGCAATTCACCAGTTTATACATCGTTTGTGAAATTGGATTAGAAAGCGAGACATACTTTTTTGCCAAATGAAAGGCTTATATTTGCCCCTTCCTTATGTTATCTTTCTTCCTATCAAAGAGAAAAGCGAAGGGTGTTCTGATGAGTAAAAAAGTAAAGATTGAGCTTCCTAAAATTCCAGCAGTGCTAGAACAAGGAAGCTTTCGTGCGATATACAATGATGAAGATGTAACTTTGATGAACTGTGAGATTACAGGTGAAGCGGTGGATGACGTTGAGATTGACCAAATTATCTTATCAAAAGTAGTATTCAGAAATGTGACATTTACAAACGCGACGCTACCTCGTATCGATATGATCGATGTGATCTTCGACAATTGCAATCTTTCGAATGTAACGTTCAGTGAAGGGATCATTCATCGAGTGGCGTTCAATGATTGCAAGCTAATGGGAGCAGATTTCACTGAAGTGAATCTAGGTAACGTCACATTTGAAAATTGCATGGCTAACTTAAGTAGCTATGCGGATGCTCGTTTGAAGCAAGTGAGATTTAAAGATACCTCGTTACAGAGTGCAAACTATCACGGGAGTCAATTTACAAAAACTGTTTTCTCCAAGTGTGATCTAAATGATGTGAATTTTGCTCAGACACTCTTGAAGGGTGTCGACATCAGCACATGTACATTCGAACGCATTCACGTAGATCTTGAAAGCCTCGAAGGCTGTGAAGTTTCTCCTGATCAGGCGATTGGATTTGCGAAGTTATTAGGGCTGAAGGTTGTGGAGTAATGGAAGAGAGAGGAGGGGGGTCAGGTACGTACCTGACCCCCTCCTCTCTTTTATTTATGATCGATCATCAAGAAAATCGCTTTTACGTATAAGGAGCAGGCTTAGAATGGCGCCGACTGCAAGAATGATACCTGCAGCGATAAACACTTGATCAAGGCTGTTCACAAACGCTGTCTTCGCGATGTTCTGGATTTCAGAAAAGCCCGGCATGCTTTGGTACTGTTCAGATCCAGGTCCATTGAGACCTTGACTTCCTGCGATGGGACCGGCTGACGCTACGCCGTCGATGATATCCTTTTTCGCGTTATCCGGTATAGCATCCATGCTATTGATGTTACTTTCGATTTTACTGACATATTGATTCGATAGAATCGCTCCGAGGAATGCTGTTCCAAACGCGATTCCTATTTGTCGTGATACGTTGTTCACACCTGATGCCATCCCGACGATTCGATTTGGAACGGTATCAACTGCTGTTGTCGAGATCGGTGGATTCACAAGCCCATTTCCGATACCAGCTAATAAGAAAGCAGCGATCAAAGCTGTCCACGTGCTTTGCTCACTGGATACAACAGTCATCATGAACACGGCGATGGAAAGTATGGCGAGAGCCCCACTGATAAGAGGCTTTGTTCCAATTTTGTTTGAGAGAATGCCTGATACAGGACCGAGAATAAGCGCGAATCCACTGATCGTAATAAAACGAACGCCTGTCTCAAGAGCGGTATACCCAAAGTAATTTTGAAGAAGAAGCGTTAAGTAGAAAAACAGGGCATAGATGCCAGCACTTAATGAAAATGCAGCGATACATGCGCCTGAATAGCTAAGGTTTTTGAAAATCCGTGGGTTCACCATCGGAGACTTTAATCGAAGTTCAACAAGTATGAAGACGATAAAGCTTACGAGAGAGCCTGCAAGTAGAGCTAGGATACTCGGAGATGTCCAATCGAGATCCGGCTGGTTTACTTCGATAAGTCCGAATACTAAACAAAAAACGGCTGCTGTGATGAGTAGAACGCCTAAGAAATCGATTGATTTGGAAGCCTGATGGTCCTTCGATTCTTTAATAAAGAAGTACGCCATACCGAGTGCGATTAATCCGATCGGTAAGTTGATGTAAAAGATCGATTCCCAGTTGATTTTCTCAACGAGGATGCCGCCAACGAGCGGGCCGATCGCTGTTGCAAGACCACTTACGCTACCCCATACACCGAACGCAATACCTCTTTCTTTACCGGAGAAAGTGGTGGAGATGATGGCCATGGATAAGGACATCATCGCGGATGCTCCAAGTCCCTGAATACCCCGGAAAACATTGAGAGACATGATGTCAGGCGCAAGCGCGCATAATAGCGAGCCTATACTAAAGACAATAAGACCTAACATAAAGAAGAGCTTTCTTCCGTAGATGTCCCCGAGTCTTGCTACGGTAATGAGTGCTACTGCAAAAACAAGTGTGTAGGCGTTAAGCACCCACTCGAGTTCGCTAAATCCTGTTTGGAATTCTTCCTGAATGGTCGGCAGTGCGACATTGACGATCGTCACATCGAGTAACGCCATGAATAGCCCGAAGCAGACGGCCGCGAGCGCGAACCAGCGTTTCGGATCTGGACTTGTTTGAGGCTGTCCGTTAGTCATTGTTCATGTCCCCTTTGATGTGTTGTATTTCTGTTGTTAACCAGTTCAACTCAGCATCGAGCTTTTTTTTGCGGCGGTCTAGTACACGTTCAATGCTTTGTTTTTCGTGTGCAGAGATGGCTGTCTGCTGTTTGATGACGGTGTGATTATCCTCTAGATGCTTTCTTAAATACTCCAAGTATCCTTCGAACTGTTCCAGAATCAAAAGCTTTCGATCTTTTGAGACGTGATGAAAATTACTTAGCTTAATATCGAAGTGATCTTCCGTTGTCTGGTCGTAGGGAATTAATTCTTCCATAAGGTCATGAAAACGTAATTGACCTTTCGTAGTCAGGCTAACGATTTTCTTCGGCCTACCACGACCACCATCTTCGTCGATGGTTTGTTCAAGATATCCCTCTTCCGTCATTCTCTGAATGAGAGGATAGAGCACACCCCAGCTGATCTTGCGGTTTGGTCCGATGACTTTGTCGAGAACATATTGCAAGAGATAGCCATGCATCGGCTTGTCCATGAGTTCACCGAGTATAAAGAGTTCGTACATCGTTTCCTCCTCAAAGTATAATCACGTATTATATCTTAAAGATATAATAAGCTCCAGATTTCATCTTATCGATACAAAATTGTATAGTCAACGTTGAACGCGCTCACAATCGATTATTTTTAGAGAAATCGTTCGTGGTAAAGGTGTCCTTTTTAAAAAATGGCTCTTTTCGTAAACATTGTTGCTATAGCGAGTTCATTTCCACTCCAGGGTGCTCGCTTTTCGCGGGGCGGGCGGTGATCCTCGTCGCTCCTGTGGGGTCTCACCTGTCCCGCTAGTCCCGCAGGAGTCGAGCATCCTTCCGCTCCAATCACAAAGTGTCGTTTTTTTAAAATCATTTGAAAAGCAACAATCTTTTAGAAAAGAGCCTAAAAAATAAAATCAATTCTGCTAAAATAGGGAAAGATGAAAGGTAGGGATTGTTGCATACAACCGAACAAAGTCATCGAAGGAACATACTAAAAAATGAAGGCGGGGATGAGCATGAAAGCAGTACAAGTCTCAGGTTACGGCGGATTAGATCAGCTAGAGGTAGTGGAGAGGGAAATCCCAAAACCGAAAGAAAATGAAGTGCTCGTTCAGGTGAAAGCCTGTGCGATCAACAATACGGAAATTTGGATGCGCGAAGGAGCATATGGAACGGAAGGGAAGTCCGGTTGGCGCCCAGAGGGTGTTCAATTCCCTCGGATTCCTGGCTCTGATATTACCGGTCAAATTGTTGAGGTCGGAAGTGCCGTGAGCACCGATCGAAAAGGCGAAGATGTTGTCTTATTTCCTTTTACATCAAGTGGAGAACCCGGTAGTGAACATATTTCGGATGATATGTCCTTTATTGGATCTGAATACGACGGTGGATATGCAGAGTATGTGGTATGGCCGGGTGAACTTTGTCTTCCGATGGCGCTATCTGATTACGAAGAAAGCGCGGTTTTTTCGGTCAGTGGAATGACGGGCTGGCACATGGTGGAAGAGTCACATATTCAACGAGGAGAAACAGTTATGGTCACTGGGGCGAATGGTGGCGTCGGCTCATTGAATGTGCAAATCGCTGCGAACGTATTTGGTGCGAAGGTTATTGCGATTGTGGGTGATCTAGCTCTTGAAGAGAAAATGAAAGAGCTCGGCGCGACGCACGTGCTCTCTTATCGTTCAGAGCAGCTAGCGGATGAAATCATCGAGGCGAACGGTGGTCCAATTGATGCTGTGCTCGATGTGGTCGGGGACGCTTTGTTTCACACTTCTCTTCAAGTGCTGAAAAAAGGTGGTCGATTCTGTACATCAGGTTCTGCAGGTGGTCAAAAAACCGAACTGGATTTCAGGACGATGTATTTGAAGCATATTACGTTGATTGGTTCCGTTCTCGGGACTAGAGAAGACTTTAAACATTTGATGAACGCTGTCTCTGAAGGGAAAGTTAAGCCGATCATTGACCGCACATTTCCTCTTGAGGAAGCGAGAGAAGCGCAAAGCTATTTCAAGAAATCAGGCAAGGTAGGCAAAATTGTATTGAAACCATAAATGGAAGGGGGGGTCAGGTACGTACCTGACCCCCCTTTATAGAATAAAAATTCAATTACTGGAGACCGTAACAGTAACAAATACGTTAAGGTACGTGGTGGGGTAATGAATGATATAACGAAGAAGTTGATGGAGCTTCATGCCTCAATCGAAAAGTTGAATGACGGCTATGTCGACATCTGGAAAGAAGATATGTTTCTCACGTGGCGCTGGTGGTTGAATGTTTCGCTACTTCTGGCACCGTGGCTTTTATGGCTGGTTGTCCGAAAGAAGGAAAGTACCAATCGTTTGTTGTTAGCGGGTTTATTTGTTTATGTAATCACGTCAACTCTCAATTCGATCGGTATCGCTTTCGGATTATGGTTCTACTTGTATACGCCTTTTCCATACATTCATACTTTTTTCATGCCATGGGATTTCAGTGCTTTCCCTGTGATGGTCATGCTACTGATTCAGTACAAGCCGAAACTAAATCCCTATTTAAAGGCATTATTCTTTGCTCTCATAAGTGCGTTTGTATTTGAACCATTATTTATTAAGTTAAATGTGTATGTGATTGTGCATTGGAAGTTATATTATGGTTTCCCTATTTACTTTTTTATATATGTTCTGGCTTATCGTGTCAGCAAAAGAGATCACTTCAAAAAGTTGTCATAGGGGGGTCAGGTACGTACCTGACCCCTTGTTAAAGATTTCACATAATTAGTGGTTTAAGTGAGGTGAAAGGGATGAGGAAGTGGAGGAAGAAGGCGAAGGAAAAGTCGGCTAATAAGCATGAGAAAATTAGTGTGCAAATCGATTCCAATAAAGAATATTTAGCGAATAATATCGACGCTCTTCCAGGGTTAGTTGTTCGAGACATAACGTTATATAACGGTAGAAAAGGACTTATTTCCTACGTTGAGAACATTAGTGATACGCTCTTTATTAGTCAACAGATCTTAAAGCCTCTTTTTTCTGCTAATCCCAGTGAGAAATCAATACTAAATGTGCTAACCGTTCCGAAAATAGAAGAGTTTGATTTGTGGGAAGAAATCCATGCGAAATTGCTGCTAGGATTTTGTCTCATTTTTATAGATGGAGAATCTCATGCCTATTGCATTAATTCTCAAAATCTGCAAAAAAGAAATCCAAGTGAACCCGCAAATGAACGCACCATACGAGGATCTCACCAAGGATTCATCGAATACTTGGATGACAACTTGGCCATGTTAAGAAGATATTTACCTAATGATCAATTTCGTGTTCAAAAAGTTGTGATAGGACGTGAAACCAGAACTAAAACGGCTATCGTTTATCTTGAAGGGCTGGCAAATCCAGAAGTTATTGAGGAACTAACTAGTCGAATCGATAAAGTGAAGAACAAAACGATTCTAGATGTTGGAGAGTTGGAGCAAAGGATTGAAGATAATCCGTATACAGTATTTCCTCAGTTTCTATCTACTGAGAGACCAGACAGTGTAGTATCTGATCTTCTGCAGGGAAGAATCGCGATCCTTGTTGACAAATCACCAAATGTGTTAGTTGGTCCAAGCAATTTCAACTCGTTTTTTCAAAGTATCGATGATTACAGCTCGCGGTGGATTGCTTCCTCTTTCATTCGGCTCTTGCGTTTTATTTCCTTTGTTATTGCAGTGTTTTTGCCAGCATTATATATCGCTGTCATCTCCTATCATTATGAGATTTTACCTTTAGAAATGTTGTTGTCTATTGGGCAATCCCGTCGTGAAGTTCCTTTCCCGCCGATTATTGAAGCCTTACTGATGGAATTCATTCTTGAAATGCTACGTGAGGCTGGGTTACGTCTTCCAAAATCCATTGGGCAAACAGTGGGTATTGTAGGGGGAATTATTATTGGCCAGTCTGCAGTGGAAGCTGGTCTCGTCAGTAATATTATGGTCATTGTGGTAGCGATGACAGCGATTGCTTCGTTTGTTATGCCGAATCCGGAAATGGCATTTGGAATCAGGTTTATTCGGTTTCCCATGATGGCCATATCCGCCTTATTTGGAATGGTTGGTATCATTATCGGGTTTATGATTCTCATTATGCACTTGCTCAGTCTAGAGTCATTAGGCACTGCATATGGAGCTCCTTATGCTCCTTTACAATTAAAAAATTTAAAGGATAGCATCATACGTTTTCCCATATCGCAGCTAAATAAAATTCGAAAATCGCCTCGAGCATAAATGTCTTCTAAGTGGAGTTGATAAAAGATGCCCAAATACGCGTATAACAATATTACACTCCTTCAGTTCGTGATGCTCATGTATGGAACACAATCAGGAGTGGGCATTTTAACTCTACCTAGAGATTTAGCAAAGACAGCGGATACTAGTGGTTGGATTTCATTATTCTTGGGATGGGGTTTAGCAGTAGCTGCGTCCATTATCATTATCAAACTAATGGAAGGGTATCCAGAAGATACACTCATCCAATTGTTAAGGCGTTTTTTTGGTAAATGGATTGGCGGAGGTCTAACAATTTTATTTATATCATATGTTGCGCTGGGATCGTTCTTGATTACTGTAACAGCCGTTTATATTATCAGTACATGGATTCTTCCTCAAACACCACCATATTATCTTCTCATTCTCTTTAGCGTTCCGGGGTTTTATCTTGGTAGAAGCGGTATTCGCCTTATTGCACGATATAGTGTCGTCGTTTTTATCTTAACATCTTGGATGGCCATTCTTTTCGTGTATCCTATCGTAAACGGAGAGGTCGTCAATTTATTGCCTATTCTAAAGAATGGATGGAAACCTATATTTCAAGCCGTTCCTAATACGACATTTTCGTTTTTAGGGATCGAGTTACTTTTCGTCGTCTATCCGTTTTTGGAAGATAAAAAGAAAGCGATTAAAGGGGTGATCATGGCAAATAGTTTATCATTACTAAGCTATTTGATTGTAACCTTTAGCTCATTTATCTATTTTGGCCCGTACGAAATATTGGAATATATTTGGCCAACCTTAAACCTCGTCAAACCGATTGAATTCCCGTTTTTGGAACGATTTGAAATTATATTCTTATCACTCTACTTATTCGTACTGTCAACGACAGGTATTCCTTTCTACTTTATGACATCGTTTAGCATCGCTCAATTGATTGGGAAAAAAGACCACCAAAAGATTTTAGCTATTCTACTCGTACTGTTTTTTGTGATTTTCTTGTTTTTCACCTTGTCTACTGATAACTTGAGTCGCTTAGCAGGTTTATTTAATAAAATTGGGATAACGATTGCTTTTATTTTCCCAATTATACTTTTGGTATATGGCATGATCTATCGTGCGGTCAGGAGGAGAGGGTCAGGATGAGGAGCATCTCGTTAAAGTGGGTGAAGCGGACACTTATTGTCTTGCCTCTCATCACATTGCTTGGTTGTCGATCAGATCAACTGTCTTTAGAACAAGCCACTATTTCTCTCGTGCTTGGTATTGATAAAGGTCAAGAGGCAGGGACGGTTGAGGTGTATCAGACGAATCCTGTTTTCAGTAGGGAAGCAAAGGAGCAGGTTTCAACACTATCCACTACCGCTCGTTCACTTGTAGAGGCAAGAGGGAAATTAGATTCTCAAAGTTCAGGTACCATTGTTGGAGGAAAGCTGCAAGTCGTGCTAATTGGAAAAGAACTAATAGCGGAAGACTCCATCTTTCCCTTTATGGATGTACTCTATCGAAATCCTAAAAATACGCCAAACGCCAGAATTGCGATTGTAAACGGAAGCGTTTCAGACATCATTGAAGCAAGACCTGAAGATAAACCTAGAGTTTCCGTGTACCTATCCGATTTAATCGACACTACGCATCTCAGAGAGAACACGGTTAAAACGACGTTAAACGAATGGCATCATGCCCACTTTGAAAAAGGAATGACCGCTTCGTTTACAGAGCTTGGGAAAAAAGATGATGTGATCGCTGTCACAGGTACAGCGTTATTTAATAAAGAGGATACTTATGAATACTCATTGGATTACGTGGAAAGTGCGCTGTTATTAATGCTGAAAGAGGACATCAAGGAGCCCGTGCCCATCTCATTCATGATCGATGACTCGCCGCTACAGATGATTAGTTTTAGAGTCGAAAAGGTTACTCATCACCTGGATGTTAACGAGAATGGTGATAATCTAAACTTCAAAGCCGATCTGAAAATGACGATTAACATTACAGAAAATAACTCATCGTACGATCCTGAAACCGAGATGCCGAAGATCAAGAAAATCATACAAGATCAGCTTCAGAAGAAATTTCAATTGTTGATTAAGAACATGCAAGAACATCAAGTCGACCCGATGGGTTACGGTATCTATGTGCGAGCTTATGAATACGAAAAGTGGAAGTCGATTGCAGATGAATGGCCAAAAGCCTTTGCGGATGCGCAAGTTCGTGTCAATACAAACATTGAAGTATTAGGTTATGGTGTTGTTGATTGATTTTGTGCAGGGGGGGTCAGGTACGTACCTGACCCCCCGTCTTAAAATAAGTAATTGAGGATCGAACGGAAATTTGAAATAATTACTAATAAAGGAAAAGCATTTTCAGAAGGTTTTTATTCGAAAATGAATTGTAAAAGAAAAGGCGTGATTGGAGGGTTATATGGAAATTCGCAACATTAAGCAGTCTGATTACTATGTTATATCACCTTTACTCAATGAGTGGTGGAATGGTAGGCAGATGGCAGATATGCTACCGAAGCTGTTCTTTGATCATTTTGCGAATACGAGTTTCGTTGCAGAGAAAGACGGTGAAATCATCGGATTTCTGATTGGTTTTTTATCACAGTCTCATCTTGACGAAGGGTATATTCATTTTGTAGGAGTGCATCCATCGCATAGAGGATGTACGATTGGGAAACAACTTTATCATAAATTTTTCGAAACGATTAAACGATATGGTCGCACCGTTGTTCGCTGCATCACCTCGCCAGTTAACAAAACTTCGATCGCTTATCACATCAGGATGGGCTTTGAAATCGAAGGGGGCAATCGGGTCGTAAATGGGATCGCGGTTCACTCGAACTATGATGGCCCAGAGCGGGAGCGGGTATTGTTTGTAAAGAAATTAACTCTTTAACTAACGATAAGGGTGAAAAGCTATAACTAATTGATTGAATAGGTAAAGCAGTCTTTATAAAGTTTAATAATTTAATATTTTAATAGGTACATAGCTAGGTGAGGGGGGTCAGGTACGTACCTGACCCCCCTCACTGAAGAAAAGAGGTAAACTATGAACGTCTCTGAATTTGATAAATCTTTGCTATTACCCAATTTTCTGTTGAAGGAACGATTTATTCTTGGAATAGACGGTTTAAGTCGTTCAGGAAAGTCGACGTTTGTAAGGGAACTGCAAAGGTATTTTGAAGATCAAGGCTACATCAGTTTCACGTTTCATATCGATGATTACATTGTTCAGCGGAACCGACGATACAATACGGGTTATGAAGAATGGTACGAGTATTATTTCTTGCAGTGGGATATTGAGTGGTTGAAGGACCATTTTTTTGGTGAAGTAGGTAGGAGTAGAAAACTTAAACTTCCATTTTATGAGGAATCAATTGATACTCATGTTGTGCAAGAGGTAAACCTGGAGAAAGTTGACATCATTTTAGTAGAAGGTATTTTTCTTCAAAGAAAAGAGTGGAGCACAATGCTTTGATCGTATGTTGTTTCTCGACTGTCCGAGAGAGGAGCGGTTTGCTAGGGAAAATGAGGCGACGAGAAAGAACTTACAGAAATTTCAGAATAGGTATTGGGTGGCAGAAAAGTATTATATGAGACATATGAAACCTATTGAGAGAGCTGAATTTGTACTTTATACGTAGGAAAAGAACATGTGAGCATACCACAGAGGGGGTCAGGTACGTACCTGACCCCCATCTTTACTTTCTCTTCCTTCCGATCAAAAGTGAGACTTGCGCCATTGTAAAGGGTAATGATGATTTTTTGCGATAGGCGAGGTATTTACGTTCCCACGAATGAGCGTATTTCCCTTTGAATTTACGCAAGCCCTGAAAGTGATAGAATATGTGACCGTGTAGAAAGATTTGGGCAGCGATCCGTTCACTAAGGAATGAGAATTTGGATTGGCCAACGTTCGATAGAGGTGCCATTCCTAAATTAAAGTATTGATAGCCTTCTTCTTTGGCCCATTCAAATAAGGATAGAAATAGAAAATCCATTGTTCCTGGTGGGGCAGACTGTTTGAACCGCATTAAATCGACAGAGATGGTCTTATGTTGATCATAGACAGGCATCAAACTTGTAAAGGCGATGAAATCGTTCCCGTTGACCTTCATTACAACAGTCTCTGACTTGTTCAAATAATCATGGTCGAAGAAACCCAACGAATATCCTTTTTCTTTCCTACCATGAAGCCACTCATCCGATACTTCCTTCAGCCGCATCAAATTGTTATCACTAAGAGGAGGTTTTAGAATTTCAACTTTAAAATTCTCTCGTTCGAATTTGTTTTTCACCGCTCGTAGTGCCTTCATTTTCTTTCCAGAAAGGGAGAAGCGATTCAAATCCACAAATGCTTCCTCACCAAGTTTAAAGAAACCAAATCCGTTTTCATGGAGAGTTGGTAGAAGAGCGTTACTCACTTCATAGAAAACTGGCGAATAGCCATGAAGATCAGCTAATTTTTGAAACTCTTCTATTGCATATGGAAATTCTTCATTTTCACCAATTGGATCTCCAAGAACGACGAGTTTATCCGCGGATTTTTGAAAGCAGAAGAGCACATTGTGTTTTGAGTTCCAAAAAACAAATTTATCATGCAAGAAGATTAAATGTGCTAAGGTATTTCCGCCATATCTCCTTAAGTGTTCTAGAATTTCTTCTTCTTGATGCACGGATGTTTCCATCACCCATTTCTTTGGTTTAACTATGAAATATCCGAAGAAAAAAACGAGCAATGCGATGATTAATCCAAAGAAAGCACTATAGAACAAATTCTGGTAATCAGTAATAATGTAGGGTAAAACCCTTGTAGGAATGGTGCCATTGGATGAAGGTATGCTTAAATATCCGATTCCCACGTACATAAATGTAATGAGTAAGATAAAAAGTCCATCGAAAATGGTTTTGCTCCAGGTCAAAACATAGCTTTCCCGATAGAAGCGTGACTTCGACATTCCCAGGATGAAGGCAACAATCAATAGAAAGATCGCTTCTTCATAGTCGATTCCTTTTGAAAAGGTAAATATAGCCGCAGAAAATAAAACGGCAATGGTGAGAAAATAAGCACCTTTCACTTTATATTCAATCCCTCTTGATAATCCTAACAAAGCAAAGCCTGCCCCAACGGAAAGCTGGTGAGACAAGTTGACGAGGAGCGGAATGGAATGCATTTCTTCAAGGATTTTCAATCGGTCTATGATCCCGGGTAAGGCAGCAGACAATAGTAAAGTAACTCCTGATGAAAAGACCAACAGCGTTACTAGCAAATGGCTGAGTCTCTGAATAAGCGCAATCGGAAGGTTATCCCACGATGCATTCCACTTTTCCCAATACTCTCTTACGAAAAGAATCAGAGCTAATAAGAATGGAAAAAACAAATAGCCGATCCGATAAAGAATGAGCAAAAATAGCACTTTCTCATTCAGGAGTCCTGCATACTGAGCTCCCCAAATAAACACGAGGTCAAATGAGCCTAATCCACCTGGTATCATGCTGACGATGCCGGCACAGGAAGCTACGATGAAGATCGGAAGGAGTTCAAGAAAGGAAGTATTTATTTGAAGAACACGTGAGAGTAACCAGACGGCAAGGAACGCAAACGTCCATTCAAGTAAGGATACGATAATAAGCTGGAGCCTCGTTTGCCAGTCAATGGATGGATTGGAGTTTCTATAATAATGAATCACAAAAGACAATAGGAGAATAGGAAAATACAGTGCAACTGCAATCACAGCCCCATATAACCATGGGGTATTTTCTAAAAGAGGTATGCTTCTGTAAGCAATCAGAATAAACAGAGCAAGCATTGAAATTCCTGTAAGGGAAAAGAACGATACGTTCGTAATGGTCTTAGATAATCTCCGGTTGTCACGTTCATAAGCTTGGTAAAAGTATCTTCGAAGAATGCCACTAATCAATCCACCAGATCCAATTAAATTTGATAATGAATTCACGATAAAAGACTGCTTGATTAATTGTTTTGTAGGAAAGGCTCTCTGCAGGATTTTTAATATTATGGAGTCATATAAGAACATAGGACTAACAGCGCCCATTGTTAATAAGATCACGATGAGAAGCTGGATATCATTGAGGTGACTAAATTCATTGCGCAAGAGCCCAGAGTTAATCTCAGCAAAGAAAGGCATCAGTTGAATCGCTGCCAGCCCAAGAAGAATAAGAGGCAAGACAATTTTCAAATAGTGAGAAACATATTGTTGAATAAAGGTTTTCATTTTCATCTCCGATCACGTGTCACACAAAAGTTTGAGCCATATTTATCAATTATACAACATGAACATCAGGGGGGTCAGGTACGTACCTGACCCCCCTAAGAGGATATGCGCTATAGAAGAACGAAATGATATAGCAAAGAAAGTGTGAGTATTGGTTTCGGTCTAACTTTGAAGGAGGAGAACGAGATGAAAAGCAATCACCGTCCACTTGGATACCAGTCCGTCACCCCCTATTTTACGGTAAGTGGTGCTGAAGAATTGATTAGCTTTCTAAAGAATGTGTTTGAAGCAGAAGAGTTACAGAGAGGGGTAGATGACGACAACTCCATTCAGCATGCTGAAGTTCGGATTGGTAACACGATTGTGGAAATCTCTGAAGCGAACAATGAGTTTTCGCCAAGAACCAATGCGCTTCATATTTTCGTGAGCGATGTGGATGCCTGTTATAAGCGTGCGCTTGAAGCGGGTTGTACCTTGCTTTATGAAGTAGCGGATATGCCATACGGGGAACGAAGCGGAGGTGTTGTTGATCCTCATGGTAATCATTGGTATATCGCGACGTTTACAGGAGGAGAGGGTCAAGGATACGAGCAAACATGAATGGGAGAGTTAAGTAGAGAACCGGTGTCAGTAAACTTGTGTTTTTTTTAGACTTATTCTTTTTTTCGTCAAACAAAAACACTCCTAAATGATTTCTTTAATGATGAAATAAGAAAGGCATGGGATTTTTGTTCCTATAGGAAAAGGGAAGACGAGCTTCGTTGATAAGAGGGATCTTGCTGAGGTGGCTTAGACCGTTTGAGAACATCCCAAACAATAAGGGGGCAGGTATTTCCTGCCCCTTATTTATGATGTCATTTGCTCCTCTCCATAAAACATGTTAATACTCCTCAGTTCATTTAAATTATTGATCAGTACACATCTTAATTGATTCCATACGTACTTACGATATCCACAGTGAATTCCGGATTAATTTCCAGTTTCTCAAATTCACTCTTCCAGTCCTTCTTTTTCCAATAATCAGGATACTCAGTCTTGATGGCTTTTTGAATTCTTAGTACATCACTATTCGCTTCTCTTAAGATATCCGTTATTTCTCTTGCTCTTATTGTCAGTTCTTTTGAAGCGAGTTCATTTAGCTTTTTTACGTCAATGGTAGAACCGTTATTATAATAGCTTGTGACTTTTGCTGTTAGCTTGACCTTAATATTGCAGTGTATTAAATCTTTCTGTTCGTCTAAGGTAACATCAAGTGAATCATCTACATTTTGTATTTCAATTGTAAATGGTTGAGGTAATTCATTTTCAGCACGTATATTAACTTTACTTCTCTTTTTTAACTTCCCATTCATAAACAAGGTGATTGGTATTTGATCAGGAGCTAAGCTAAATCCTGTATAGTGATCGCCATTAAAGAGCGCTGCGCCTGAAATTCTTATTTGATTTCTCTCCAATGGTTCCAGCATTGGAATCATAAAATCCTGCTCTTTATCGATTATCATATTTACAATGGTAAACGTATTGTCTTTTGGCGAATAGGTTTCCTTTTCAGATCCCTCAAGTATTCTAAGAATTTCAAAGACAATTGGACTATTCTGGTCATCTTCAATAGTTAATAGGTCATGTGCTCTTCCTTTTCCAATGACAATTCTGGATGAGATATATCCTTTGCTACTCCTGTAGAAAGGTTCAAGAATGGGCATAAGGCCTTTTTCCTTTGCTAAATCTTCTCCAATCATGATGATAAATGCTTTTCCTACGTCCATTTTACCTGGTACTTTATTTTGGAGGTCTGCTTCTAATTCTCCGATGGTTTTTTGTTCTCCATCCATAACGGTATCCATTATTTCGAATTTCCCACCGCCTGATCCCTTAATTTGCACAGCACGAACAGAACCAAGTATAAGGTTTGGATCAGACTCGGATACATCTAAACTGAGTCCATTAATGATGCGTTTATCCTTGAGGGCGCTTTGATCCCAGCATCCTCCTAAAAAGCATGTGCAAATAAGAAAGATGAATGGAATTGATAATTGTTTCATGTTTGTTCACTCGTTTCTTTTCGGAGGAATGATAATAAGAGCAACAAAATGGGTAAACAGAATAATACGCCATAACTGACATATAATACAATTTTTGAATAGATTTCTATTGAGTAACCGTCCTTATCTGCCACTAAAGAAAGGAGATACAATAACCCTGTATTTATACAAACGGTTGTTGAGTGCTTTCTTTTTTTTAGTGTAAAGCACTTACTCGCAAGGTATATATAGGTCACTACTGACATCATCATCGGCAAAATCCAAAACGATATGAAAACAAGATCTACTCGATCGAGAATTTGAAATTGTAATGCTCTCAAAAAATAGACAACTGGATATTGGACCTCGCTTAACAGTTCCTTACTGAAAATCAGGATGCATAGGAAAACAAAATAACCAGTGATCCCTGTTACGAACATGTTTGATAGAGATACGGTTTTTAGGAAGGTTTTATCTTTATGAATGGCGTGTGGGTAGATAAATAGTACTGTCTCAAAACCGTAAAATGATAAAAAAATCGATTCATGCGTACCGATTAAGATATTCTTTACTCCACTACTCCCGAGTGGAAATATATTTCTAATATCCATTGGTAATGTAAAAGAAAGCATTGAGATCGCTATTAACAAAAAGAGTAAAATAGATACGACAACAAAGAACCTGGCGATGATATGAAGACTACTAACAGCAAGATAAAGACAAGTTAGTAAGACGATAAGGGTAATTGTCCAATAAGGAGTAATCGACAATAACCATTCTTTCAGCAATTTCTCTAAGATAATCAAAACAAGAGTCGCTGCTAGTATAAAGTAAATGTAGACGATTATATTCAAGAGAGTACCAACATACTTCCCTAATAATATCGTTGTTATCTGTGTATAGGAAAGAGTAGGAAACCGTTTCATCAATAGCCAGTACAGAATCAGGACGAATTGCAAAAAACATCCTGCTAATAGGACGGAAATCCAACCATCACTTCCAGCTGAGTGTTGAAGTGTATTTGGTAAAGAAAGAATGCCAACACCAATTTGTGTTTGTGCGAGGAAGAAAAAGATTTCAACATTTGTTAATCCCTGTTTTTCCATGATTTTCACACTTTCTATCTGAACTTGTGGTTTCACCTGTTTTTAACAGGTGAATTTCTTTTCTTCACTCTAATGAACGAATCCTTCAGTCCTTTTATGTCTAAAGGACTAAAGGGATAGAAGTAGGGTTTACCAAACGAATGCAGTTTGCATAAGTGCATTAATAAAACGGATAGTGCCAATACAATCCCGAGGAAGCCAAAAAAGTTTGCTGCAATCATTATTGGAAACGCGAGGAATCTTGCCGTTGTTCCGATCTGATTGATTGGTGCGACAAATGAAGCAATCGCGGTCAGTCCTATTACAACGATCATCGTATTCGATATAAAGCCAGCTTCAACAACTGCCGTACCAATGACAAGTCCTCCTACAATTCCGATTGTTTGTGAGATCGGAGATGGTAAACGAATTGCTGCTTCCTTTAGTATTTCTAAGGTTAGCTGCATGAGTGTTGCTTCCAGGAAAGGGGTCAGAGGCAAAAATTGAATTTGTACTTTAATGGCATATAAAATTCCAAGCGGAAGTATTTCAGAATGAAAAGTTACGATGGCAATATAAATTCCAGGTAGGCTGATGGCGATGACAAAGCTGACCAAACTGATTAATCGAAGAAAAGACCCGATCATCCACCGACTATTGTAGTTGTCAGGTGACTGATAGAAACTAATGAAAAAAATAGGAAGAATGATGGCACTCGGAGTACCATTAACAATGACAATGACTTTTCCCTCTAACAAATAAGAGACTGCTCGGTCAGGTCTTTCAGTTGCTAATAATTGAGGGAAAGGCGAATAACTATTATCCTCAATTAACTCTTCTAATTCACCGCCTGATAAAAGTTCTTCTACCTGAATCATGTCTAATCTCTGTTCAAGTTCTACTAGCACGTTTTGATCAACCAGATTATCAATGTAAACTATTTTTACATCAGTTCGAGTTGCACTACCAATCATATAATTTTTCACTTTCATGGCTGGATTTTTAATGCGTCTTCTCAAGAGATAGATATTTTTTTGTGCATTCTCTGTAAACCCATCATGTGAGCCTTTAATGATTTGTTCATTTGCTGGTTCTTGTATCGCGCGATCATCAGTGGTAGATAAGGGGATAAGAAGAGCTTCTTTCTGTTTTTCCGAGATAAGGACACAATGACCATCCAGTAATCCGTTCGTCACTTTTTGAAGTGAAGGTGTTTTACTAAATTCAGGAGCTTTAATTACTTCCTCTGGAATCGATTTGTTTGTCTCAACTAGGGGCTGGATGACATGATTTGCTAGTGCAACCTTGTCAATCATGGAATCGATATACAAGATACAATGCCTCTTTTGATCCATGATTATCTCTCTTTTAATTAAATCTTCTGTATGAGCGAGTGATTGCTCAATCATTTGAATATTTTGATCGACTTTTGCAACTAGAATTTGATGATTCTGCTTCGTTAAGGCGTTCAAATGAAAAACTCCTTTATCACCTATCATTTCAGTTCTAATAGTTATGTGTTAGAAGTGAAGAATATATGAGTGAAAGAAGGAGAATTTAATGGCGAATCGGAATATGAAAAAAGGATGACATTTTCCTGCTATATTTAGAATGATTTGAAAAGAGGGGGGAGTTCTGTGTCTATTTTAGTAACTGGATTTAATGGAAAGGTTGGATTTGAGGTGGCTCAGAAGTTAAGGAACAAAGGGATAAATCTGAAGTGTGCGGTAAGAAATAGAGAGAAAGCGAAAGCAACCTATCAAGATGGCTATGACTTTGTCTCACTAGATTTTGCGGATCCGACCACTTTTGAATTGGCGCTTAAACAGGTAGATCAACTATTCCTGATGTATCCACCAGGCAATGATATTAAGTTTGAACAGTTTCTGCAGACAGCAAAAGAAAAAGGGATTAAGCACATTGTTTATTTGTCTGTAAAGGATGTTCAGTATTTGCCGTTTATTCATCACTTTAAAAATGAAAAGCTACTTAAAAAACTAGGTATTCCTTATACGTTTATTCGTGCTGGATATTTCATGCAAAACTTAAACGATTTCCTCGGTGACGAAATAAGAGAGAGGCATAGGATTTTTGTTCCCGCAGGAAAAGGGAAGACGAGCTTCGTTGATACACGGGATCTTGCTGAAGTGGCTTCGATTGTTTTCGAGCATCCAGTGAACCATCAAAATAAAAGCTATGTCATTACTGGCGACGAGGCTCTAGATTTCTTTGACGTTGCTAAACGAATGACTGAGGTTCTTGAGCTCAAGATTCAGTACACAAATCCAACAGTTAAGGAATTCAAAGAATTTATGCTACGTAAAGGCGTGGATAAGGAATTCGTCAATGTGGTGGTCGGGATTCACATTCCAACAAAACTTGGGTTCGCAAAAGGGATCTCCTATGAATATGAAGAGGTAACGAATAAGAAACCGACGAGTATGAAGAGTTACATTAGAGATTATAAAGAGAACTGGTTGTAAAAGGTAAACCAATTGCAAAATAGAAAAATGGCCGAGAGATGATGATCTCTCGGCCATTTCGTTACGTGTTACATAGCTTCCTGAACCTGTTTCTTCCTTCTAAAACGATAGAAAACAAGGTAGAGCATCGGTACCATGATCAGCGTTAATACAGCTGAGAAGAGAATACCGGAAATGATCGTAACGGCAAGTGGTGTAAATAGAGCATCGCCACTTACAGCAACTGGAATCAAGGCAACGATCGATGTGATTGCTGTAAGGAGAATTGGGCGTAGTCGAACGCGACCGGATTCAATGACAGCTTCTTTAACATCCATGCCTTTTTTCAGTGCCTGTTCAATAAATTCAATTAACACGACTGAGTTCCGGACGACGATACCAGTGAGCGAGACCATCCCCATGACACCAAGGAAACTGATCGGTGTTTGGGTCACAAATAGTCCAAGAATAGCTCCTGCGATCGCTAAGTACACCGCGACGAGTACTAGGAACGGTAGTGATAATGAGTTGAATTGCAGCGCAATGAGCAAGTACACAAGGAAGAGTACGATGATAAAGAGAACAGTAATTTCTGCGAAGAAATCATTTTGTGCTTCATTCTCACCGCCGAGTGTAATGCTGTAATCCGCATCAAGGCTATCGCGCTTTTTGTCCACGATCTCTTTAACATTCGCTTCATAATTCTCTTCATTTTCAGGGAAAGCGCGAAGCGTAATTGCGCGTTCTCCATCAATGTGAGGGATCTTTTGAAGCTTTTCTTTTCGTTCCGTTGTCACCAGTTCATCCAATGAGATGAGCTCAGGTGGCCCGCCTGTAGCAGAGGCAGCAGGAAGTTCGAGATTTGAAAGATCGACTTCGTCTTCGTTTCCGTCGAGGACGATATTCATATCGCGCTTCACGATTCCGTTGTCAAATGCTTTTAACGGAATTCCCTCTGTAGCGAGACGAATTTGTTGGCTGATCTGATTGACGGTTATGCCATTTTCTTCTAACGCATTACGGTTCGGTACATAATCGAGTGTTGGTTCGAAATCACCAACATCATCGACAACAAGGTCGGTATCGAGGGCTTCGATGTCTGTCGTGAGCTCATCTCTTAAATCGACTAATTGGTCGATTTCAGGACCAGAGATAGTCACCGTGACAGGAGCTCCAACTGGAGGACCTTGTTGGATTGTTTCCATGAAAATTTCTGCGTCAGGATATTCGCTGCGAAGCTTATCGGTCCAATCGTCGATCAACCCTTGTGTCGTTTGGTTTTCACGATCGACACGAGCGACGATCTGACCGGTATTTTCTCCGGTGCTTGTGAGCGTGCTGTTAAAGAGACCAGGTGTTCCTGTTCCGGTAAAGACGCTTGTTTCATAGACGCCATCATCAGTTTTTAATCTCTCTTCAATATCCTGAAGCGTGTCATGTGTTTCTTCAATCGGTGTACCGATTGGAAGGGTGATGTCCACCGTTACTTCTTCCTTATCAGCAGCCGGGAAGAACTCGAATGGTGTTAAGACAACTAATCCGAAAATCGCTGTCGTAAAGACGAGACCGATGACGGAAACGAGGATCGGTTTTTTGGAGAACTTCTTCAGTAACTTATCCGCATAGACATCCGCAAGTTTGTTAAGAGGTTTTCCAAGAAGTCCTGGTGCATCTGACATTGGTTTCTTCGATCTTTTGCTAATGAAGTAGCGTAGAATCGGAACGAACACTAGTGCTACTAAGGTTGATGCGATAATTGTTGTAATAAGAACAGTCGGCAATGCGCGAATAAAAGCACCGTTACCTCCTGATAGAAAGATGAGCGGGAGGAACGTGAAGACGATCGCAAGAGAAGAGGTCACGATCGATACCCAAATCTCTTTCACACCATTAACGGCTCCTGTTAATCCTTTATCTCCGAGTTTGTACCTTCGCTGAATATTATCGTTGATGACGATCGAGTCATCTACGATAATACCGAGTGCAATGATCAATCCGATCACGGATATCTGGTTTAGGTCCACATCCGCGAACGGTAGTGGAATAAAGCCCATCAGGACGGAAATTGGCACGGCAAGTGCGACAACGAGTGCACCGGAACCAGATAGTCCGAGTGAGGTGGCAACGATAACCGCAAGAACGGAAATGGCTAGTGACAGAAACAGTCCATCAAAAATATCGTTTACGATGGAAGCCTGTGAGTAATACGGTTCGAGCTCAACATCAGAAGGCAGTTCCTTCGAAAGCTCGTCTACTTTATCGCTAACACGTTCATCAACTGTCGGAATGTCCTCCCCTGGTTTTACGTAGGCTGTGAAAGATACGGAAGGTTTTCCTTCAAACGTGATGATATCTTTAAGCTCTTTGGGACTTACTTCAACGCTTGCGATGTCTTTAAGGAAAACGGAATCGCCAGCAGGGTTCTTTCCTACAAACAAATCTTCCATTTGCTCGAGTGAATCATAATTTTCTACTGAGAGCTGGACGAGTTCATCGTCCATTTCTTGTTTTCCAAGTGGAGTAGGATAGTACTCATTATTGATCGCACTTTGAACGTCAGTTACATTGAGTCCTGAATCCTTCAATTCATCTTGCTTTAATTCGATTAATATCTGTTCCTCAGGTAGTCCTTTGATCGTTACTCCTGAAACGCCTGATAAATCTTCCACTTCAGACTTCCAGCGATTCATTTCTTCCTGCATGGAAAGGAGGTTGTCACGATTATCACTCGTGAGTTGGTACGAAACGATCGGCATTTTTGCGGTTGATTCATTTACTTCCGGTTCAAATGCACCGTCTGGGAATGATGTGGAGGCATCTGAAACAGCTTGACGTACATCACCGAAAACGTCTTTCTTGCTTTCACCTTCTGCGACTTCAACGACAATGGTCGAGAAGCCTGCTGCAGAAGAGGACGTTACTTCCGCAATACCGTCGATTGTACTAAGCGATGATTCGATCGGATTTGTAATCGATCGTTCAACGGTATCGAACGTAGCGCCAGGGTATACGGTATTGATCGTTCCGATATTCACAGTTGTTTCCGGAATTTCGCGCTGGGGAAGTTGAATAAATGTAAATGCTCCAACGATAACAAATAATAAGATGAATATGATGAAAAGTTTGGAGCGTTCAAGAATCCACTTGAGCATGTTTGGGCCTCCTCTGATGGTTTTCGACTGATTGGTCATTCTGACATTAGTTATACCTCATATATGCTGAAATATAAAGTTACAATGTGTTTGACTCATTAGTCATTTTACCGAGATAATAGAAGATGTCAAGAAATGAGTGTGCCATGAAATTTATTTAAAAAGGAAAAGGGATTGCAAGTGTGGTAAAGTGAAAATTCTATGTGAGGCTTTTACTTCTATACATGAATGTGAACTAGACTCTTGATGGGCATAGCCACTTTCATTTGTTTCATAAAGTAGTTTATTTTGATGAAAGAAGATAACGAGGTGAACAGAATGGATAAACGAAAAGCAATTTTAGAAGCTGCTGTTGAGCTCATTGCAGCGAAGGGCTACAATCATACCTCTATGCAGCAAATTGCTGATAGCGTTGAGATTTCGAAAGGATCACTTTATTCATTTTTTCCATCAAAGGAAGATTTGATCATATCCATTTATGAACATTATCAACAGCTAGTATTTGAACGCGCCTTTGTCGTTGGACTGGACGGGAATCTTCCAGCTTATGAACGTTTTGCCAAACAGTTTCAAGTGCAGTTCGAAGGAATTCTGGAATACAAATCCTATATGAAAATGCATATGCGCGGTGAATCAGCACAGAGTGGCGAGAAGCTAGAGGCCATGGGCCATCGCATGAGGGGGAGACTTTTTAGCTGGCTTGAACGAAACTTACTTGAGCTTTACGGAGATAAAATCACTCCCTACAAGTGGGATTTGATGTGGATGACTCAGTCTATTTATACATCTTATACGGGACTGATGATATCTTCTGAAAGTGTGCTTGCTCCTGAAGCGCTAGGTAAGCACATTGTGCGGCAGATCGATATACTAGCAGGTGACTTTCTCGCTGGGAAAAGCAAGCCGCTACTTGATGATGAGATGATGCGTCCCTTCTCTGTAGGCATGGATCGTGAAGGAGCTTTTACTTCTTTCGAGAAAAGAGAAAATGCATGGAAAGCGCTCTATGATCGAGTTCATGAACTCGATCATTCGAAGTATTATCTTGAAGTGACGGATCGTATCTCAGAACAATCAAGAAAGTCGAAACCGGATGAAATCGTTATGAGAGGCCTGTTCCATTTGTTAAAAGAAGAAGCGATGCTGAAATCAGAAGCTGAAGAATTAGAAAAAGAGCTACTTCCCGCAATAACAGATTAGGAAACTTATCTAAGGTATCAATGGAAGTAGCGCCTTTCATCGTTGTTGTGGAATTGTAGAAATGTGAAAGGAGGCTCTCGAGAGGGTCTCTTTTTTGTGGATTTTGTACAGGGGGGGTCAGGTACGTACCTGACCCCCCATAGAAAAAGGTGTTTTTTGGGAGGGAAGGGGTACAGTAAATGAAAACGCAAGGTATTTCATTCAGCAGTGTTCTTGGTATTTATGTCAGAGGATATTGTTGGTTTCTCGATTAAGCCGAAAATCAACACCAATCATTAACATAGCCAAAAAGAAAAAATGTAACTATCTTGATATGTATAAAAGAAAGGACGTATTCATATGTCAGGATTCAGGAATGGTTTGATCAAGAGATTCGTTTATGTTCTTCTCATTCTCGGTTTTATTCTAGGTGTATTCTATTTTTTAGTCGGCAATCAAGAGGCAAAAGCTCCAGAACAAGTGAAAGACAATGCTGCAAGTACAGAGGAGTTAGTGAAGGAAGTTGTCTCGCTATCTAAGAAAGGAAAAGTCATCCAGGTCCCATTTATATCTGGCGAGTCTGATAGAGGTGAAGTGACTAGTCAATGGGGAGAAGCGAAAGAGAAAAAAACAGATACCGGTGACTATATGAATTTCCCCAATCATCACGTTACGGTAGGTTTTCTTGACGATGCCATTTTTGATATCCGATCATTTGATTCAAAGATCCAGGGTATTCGATTGAATGATATTAAGAAGTATAGCGGAGAGCCAGATGAGACGAAATACTACAAAGATGATTCGCATAACCAGGCTATTCTGATCTATCACGTCAATGCTTCTTACCAGTTAAAGTGGATATTACCGAAATCGACAGATGAAAATTCGAATCCTGCCGTTGATCACATTTCTGTGGTATCCCTAGCAAAAAAAGAGGCAAGTGAAACTAGCATGACAGCGCTTTTATCCAAGATGAGTTTAAATGAAAAAATCGGGCAGATGATGCTAGCGGGTATAAATGGGACCAAAGTTAATGAAAATACAAGACGTTTAATAAATCAGTACCATGTAGGAGGTTTCATTTTCTTCTCGAATAATTTAACTGATCCCGATCAGACTGTTCAGTTGCTAAATCAAATTAAGTCTGAGAATGCTGCTAATCCGTTGCCTCTACTCTTGAGCGTTGATCAAGAAGGGGGGAGGGTTACCAGGTTGCCGGGGGACCTGGTTAACTTTCCGACGAACAAAGAAATCGGATCGATCAACCAATCTGATTTCTCTTATAAGGTTGGAACCCTTCTTGGTAAAGAGTTAAACGAATTTGGATTTAATCTTGATTTTGCGCCTGTATTAGATATCAATAGCAATCCGAATAATCCAGTTATTGGGGATCGATCATTTGGTGAAGATCCAGACATCGTGAGCAATTTAGGAATCAGTACAATGAAAGGCATTCAATCTCAACATATTATTGCAACCATTAAGCATTTTCCTGGACATGGAGATACGTCAGTTGATTCGCATTTGGAGCTCCCGGTCGTGAATAAAGGGCTTGATGAACTTGAATCTCTTGAATTAATTCCATTTGAGCAGGCGATAAAAAAGGGTGCTGATGTTGTGATGGTCGCCCACATACTACTACCTGCATTAGATTCCACTTATCCGGCATCCTTATCCGAGAAAGTGGTTACCGATATCCTGAGAAAACAGCTTGATTTCAACGGTATTATCATGACTGACGATATGACGATGGAAGCTATTACTGACAACTACCAGACCGGTGCAGCCGCAGTGCAAGCTGTTAAAGCTGGCAGTGATATTGTTTTGGTTGCACACCGGTATGATCAAATCGTAAAAGCGATTGAAGCGGTAAAAACAGCCGTTCTAAATGGGGAGATTTCAGAAGAGCGGATTGATGAAAGCGTTGAGCGAATCATGACATTGAAAAAGAAATACAACATAGAAGACATTAAAGTGAAACAAGCCAATTTAGAAAATCTAAATCAAATGATTCATGACTTATTGAATAGCCATGCGAATTGATTGTATTGAAAGCAGCCCTTCAACAATTAAGAGAATTCTTCAACGTGTAACGTTTCTTCATCTCATATCGTCTAATAACTAAATAATCGATCAATAGAATGGAGGGCATTCTATGCTACTGGGAAAAATTTTGCCAACGCTTTTGGGCTGCATTGTCGCATTGAGTCTAACTGGTTGTACAGGAGAACAGTATTCAAACTCAGCTAATAATGAGTTGGATACAAACATAGAAGAAAACACAGCGGAAAAAAGTGTTTCTGAATCAACGATGAGCGATAATATGTCAACGGAAGTAAATGTTTTGGCGAACGATGAGAAAATCATTGAAATGTTGAAGTCATCAGGTAAAATTGCTGAAGACGCAAGCCCTGAAGAAATCCAACAAGCTTTAAAAGAACTACCTGAAGGGAAAAGCGGAAGACAATAGAGTTAAAGAAAAATCAAGTCAAGAAATACATTGAGGAATTAAAGAAACAAATTGAGAAGGACCTTTCACAAGAAGACTAATCATTATTCATACAATAACTTCTTTATCTAAAAAGACTCAGATTCATCCTGAGTCTTTTTGTTTTGATTTAACGCATTAGTGCATTTTGGCGAAAAAGTAATGAGCGATGTCGGGTTGTGATAGGTCATTTGACTCAGGACTTTTGGTTGATTGATGTCGAATTAAGTAGGTAAATGTAACTGGAATTGGATTAAATTGACGAATTTTGTGACTTTAGTATCATTCAAATAATTCAGAAAAGAGTTTATAGTGTGTTTATTGTAATGTTATTGTAAAAATATTTTTTAGGGGGAATGAGAGTTTGAAAGGAAAAAATGTATTATCGATGGCGATGGTTGCTGCTTTGACACTTGGTGCCTTCACTGCACCTGGGGCAACCAGCGCAGCTAGTGCGGACACAGCTCCAGTTAAACAGGAAGTAAAGAAAGAAACAGTACATAAGCAAGGACCGTTTGACCTGGCAGTCGCAAATGAAGAGAAACTGATTGAAATGCTGAAAGAGAGCGGGAAGATCTCCAAAAATGCTTCTGCTAAAGAAGCGGAGCAAGCACTGGAAGTATTCTTGAAAGAGAAGTCTGAATCACTTAAGGAAAAAGATTCTAGCGGGGAACTAGAGGACGAGAAACTTGAGCTTGAAGCTAACATCAAAGAAAAGCTGAAGAATGATTATAGCAAGAAAGCAAAGGATAAAGGGAAAAAAGGTGGCAAGAAGCTTGATAAAGTCGTAGAGGAAGACTATCACGGGAGTGTGCGTTCCGATAACGTTCTTGTCCTTCTAGTCGAATTCCCTGATTTTCCTCACAACAGCATCCAGCCTGGGGAATCAGATATGTACTATCAGGACTACGTGAAAGAACACTATCAAAATATGATTTTTGGTGAAAATGGATACAAAGGTCCAAATGGTGAAAATCTTATCTCGATGAAGCAATTTTATGAAGAGCAATCCGACGGTGCTTACACTGTTAACGGTAAAGTCGCTGGATGGTATATGGCTTCCAAAAATGCAGCGGAATACGGTGGGAATTATCCTACTGAAGATGATAGTGACGTGAATGCTCGTGGCCTGGTGAAAGAAGCACTTACGGCTGCAGCTGCAGATCCTTCTGTGAATCTTGCAGAATACGACCAGGAAGATCGCTATGATCTTGATGGGGACGGCAATTTCCGTGAAGCAGATGGACTTGTTGATCACTTGATGGTCGTTCACTCAGCTGTTGGGGAAGAAGCGGGTGGTGGACAACTCGGTTCTGATGCGATTTGGTCTCACCGGTGGAATCTTGGGGGTATTTTTCCAATCCAGGGATCTCCTGAGCCGGAAGTAGACTACTGGGGTGCAGGTTCCATGTATGCCTACGACTATACAATTGAGCCAGCTGACGGTGCAGCAGGCGTTTTCTCACACGAATATGGTCATGATTTAGGTCTACCGGATGAGTATGACACGCAATATTCTGGTGCAGGAGAAGCGGTATCTTACTGGTCGATTATGGCAAGCGGAAGCTGGGCTGGGAAGATTCCGGGAACTGAGCCAACTGGTTTCAGCGCATGGTCGAAAGAATTTCTTCAAGCCGCACACGGTGGTAACTGGTTAAGATACAATGAAGTCGATTTGGAAGATATTGATAAAAAAGGTCTAGAAGTTTATCTGGATCAAGCGAATACAAAAGGAACGAATCTTGATGCTCTTCGTATCAATCTTCCTGATAAAGAAACAGTCATAAACAAGCCATTCAGTGGAGATTATGAGTATTTCAGTGGAAGTGCAAATGATTTAGATAATTCTGCAGTATTTGATGTTGACCTTTCGAATGCTAGTTCAGGAGAGCTAACGTTTAAAACGTGGTACGACATTGAAGTGGACTATGATTATGGTTCTGTTCAAGTAAGTGAAGATGGAGAGAACTGGACAGTCTATTCCAGGGAATATCACTACGGATTACGATCCAAATGAAAGAAATCCAGGTCACGGTATCACTGGGAAATCTGATGGCTGGGTTGATGGAAAGTTCGACTTGAGTGCTTATGCTGGTAAAGATGTTCAGGTGAAAATCAATTACTGGACAGACGGTGGGGCAATCAACCCTGGTTTCTACGTCGATGATATTCAAGTGAATGCAGACGGCAATGAGCTTTTCTTTGATGATGCTGAAGGAGAGCCGAAAGTTGAACTACAAGGATTCACAAAAGAAAACGGTGTAAAAGTATCTGAACACTACTATTTACTTGAATGGAGAAATCATCAAGGTGTCGATAAAGGGTTGGATCACATTCGCAGAGGTGATAGCCTCATGTCATATGATCCAGGCTTAGTCGTTTGGTATGCAGATAACAAGTACTCGGATAACTGGACAGGAATCCATCCAGGAGAAGGTTATCTAGGTGTTGTCGACGCTGATCAGCATGAACTATTCTGGAGTGACGGCACTGTTGCTCAAACGCGTTATCAGATTCATGATGCAGCGTTCAGTCTTCGTAAAGACGAGAAGATGTTTATCGATTATCGTGACCTATTAGGACGCACATTGACTGATAAGAAAAATCAATTTGTGAAGCAGTTCGACGATAAGAAGAGCTATTTAAACGAAGCGATTCCTGACGCTGGACGTAATGTTCCGCAATATGGCTTGAAGTTTAAAGTAACGGGTGAAGCAACAGATCGCTCTGTTGGTCGCGTGAAGATCACGAAGAAATAAGGAAGAGAGGGAGCGCTTAGTGATAAGCGCTTCTTTTCCATGTTTTAATAGAGTCGAGGGGCAGCTACGTACCTGACCACCACCTTTTTTTCTTTTGACTAGGTGGTACACCACCTGGTTTATGATAGGTAGGGAGGTAGGAGATGTATAAGATAAGTGTATTTGCAGAGTTAACAGGACTTAGTAAGGAGACACTTCGTTATTATGCAGAAGTACACTTATTGGAACCAGCTTACATTGATCCGAATAACAATTACAGGTATTACGACGATGGTAGTTATTTTCTTGCAATGTTATTAGAGAAGCTTCGACGGTTTGGATTTACCATTCAGGAAATGAAAACGGTGATGGAAGATGAGTCATTTGCCCATTTAGAAGACCTTCTGTGTAAAAAACGCGAAAATATTCTTGAGCAAATCGAAAATCTACATTTACAAGTAATAGAGATGGATGAATTTCTGGAATCTGGTAGGGAGGGAAATGAATGATACATTGGAAAGAAGAGAAAGTAATCGATGCGCCGATCGAGACCGTCTGGACGTTGTTCTCTGATCAGAACATTAAAGCGATTATGCCAAAAGTAGAAGAGCATGTCTTAATTGAGAAGGAAGAACATGAAGTCGGCGCGAAGCACCGGCAAACCTATCGTGAAGGAAAACGCTTAGAGACTTACATTGTTGAAACGCTTGCTTTTGAGGACACTGAAAATAAGAAGTTGAAGAAAATTTCTTTTGTCCTCGGAAAAGCTTTCCGAATTCAACTGTGTTTTACATTTGAAAAACTAAATGATCTCCAAACGAAATTTACCTATGAAGGGCAGAACGAAGGTGTGAATTTCGTTGGTCGGGCTATGCTGAAGTTAAGTAGACAGAAAGATCAGATGAATGTTGTGCAAGAGTTCCTCGATCGAGTCGAGCAGGAAGCATTAAAGTGAAGATAGTAAAAAAGTATTGGGGGGTCAGGCACGTGCCTGACCCCCTGTAAAATAGCCCGTTACTAATTCATCAAGTACAGCAACCGTTTTCTGATCAAGCATTTGATCACTCCTCAATGAACAGAGAACACTCTCGACGAGGAACTCTCGTGACTTTTTGGAATGGAGTAGCTCATCTTGTACGAAGTCCAATAGTTCAATTGATTTCGTATGATTCTGTTTCTGGTCCAAACTGTTCTTCAAATCTGCGATTGTTTTGTAAAGCTTTTCCTTGAAAATTTGGTCGCACCGATTCGAGTCGGGGAGCCAGCTATTCATCTGTTCCGGTTTGTTAAGCTGGTCATCTGAAGCTGCTGCATCATCGACGATGTTGACCATTCGTTTTACGCTATAATGCACAACGGGTGAAATGTCCGCGCTCGCGCCGTTCGCAATGGAGTAGTACTTCACATTATGATGAAGGATACCAAGAAACATGATGGCGCCATCAAGGAGATATGGGCGCTTATCCTCTCCAAAGAGCTCAAGGAAACGGTTGAATACCCACTGAATCATCCTCTTTTGTCCCTCTTTAAGGAAATGCTTTAAATCTTCGTCATTCGAGACAAATACTTCTTCAAACAACGTTATGAGCTTGTTTTTCTTATTTGTGTTCATTTGAAGTTCAATTTGTTTGATGAAGATCGTGAGGTCTGCTGGATCTTGACCAATTAGGAGTTCATCCCTGCTTGCTTCCATTGATCCATATAATGCTTTAAAAAGAGCGATCAATAGCTCGTTTTTTGATGAGAAGTAATTATAAAAAGTCCCTTTGGAAATGCCGCTGTAGTCCAGAATGTCCTGGATCGATGTTGCTTGAAAGCCTCGATCGATGAAAAGCTGGTGGGCCATCTTAATGACATGTTGTTTTCGATCATTCATCGTATCACCTTTGGATTCGTATTAAAAAATATGACAAATGGACGGTTTGTCTCAATTTGTACTACCTGTATAAAAGTGATCATACCTCATTTTATAAGAAGTGACAAATCCTTTCTTGGCGGGGATAAATAATGATTGCAATTATTATACTCATGGTATATGATATGAGAAGTTTGAAACGGTGGTATAAATTATTGAACTAAAGGTATATGGGGGAATTACGATGAGTCAAACAATTAATGAGACGCCTCGTCCGAAATACGGCATACTGGCTGTGCTCATCATCGGCGCTTTTATTGCATTTTTAAATAACACGTTACTAAACATTGCTTTACCGTCGATCATGAAAGATTTAGAAATTGAGACGGCGACGGTTCAGTGGCTCACAACTGGATTTATGCTTGTGAACGGAATTATGATTCCGGCAACGGCTTTCTTGATTGAAAAGTATTCTGTCCGTCGTTTGTTCTTAGTGGCGATGGGGCTTTTTACAATCGGTACAATCGTAGCGGGGATGGCAGATGTATTCCCAGTTTTACTTAGTGGAAGAATGCTTCAGGCATCAGGGTCAGCGATTATGATGCCACTTCTTATGAACGTGATGTTGATTAGCTTTCCAATCGAGAAAAGGGGAGCGGCAATGGGGGTTTTTGGTTTAATCCTTATGGCAGCACCTGCAATCGGTCCAACGTTATCCGGATGGATTATTGAGCATTATGATTGGAGAATGCTATTCCATTTCGTGACGCCAATCGCGATTACGATTTTCTTGCTAGGCTTCTTCCTACTAAAAGACAAGAAAGAAAAGGTCAATATTCGCCTTGATGTATTCTCACTTATTCTATCAAGCGTTGGTTTTGGAGGGATTCTGTACGGATTTAGTTCCGCGGGAAATAAAGGATGGGATAGTCCACACGTGTATTTAACGATTGGGATCGGCGTTGTTTCATTAACGACGTTTATCATTCGTCAATCGAAATTAGATCGACCTATGCTGAATTTCTCGATTTTTAAGTACCCGATGTTTGCTCTTTCTTCTTCTATTTCAATGGTGCTAAACATGGCGATGTTTTCTGCCATGCTGCTTCTTCCGATATATGTCCAAACGATCCGTGGTATTTCGCCACTTGATGCGGGCTTGATGATGCTTCCAGGTGCCCTTGTGATGGCATTTATGTCACCGATTACTGGCCGCTTATTTGATAAATTTGGTGGCCGTATTCTAGCGATGACAGGTCTCGGTATTACAGTTGTCACAACCTATCTATTCAGTACCCTGTCATTGGACACGACGTACAATTATATTATGATTCTACATGCTGTTCGCATGTTCGGAATTTCGATGGTGATGATGCCTGTATCAACGAACGGATTGAACCAATTGCCGGCGCGCTTCTATCCACACGGTACGGCTATGAATAATACTCTGAACCAAGTAGCTGGTGCAATCGGAACGGCTTTGCTGGTGACAATCATGTCTAATCGTACTGAATCTACAGCTGCAGACTTAATGGCGGATGCAGGTAGCGCAAACGTGACAGATCCTGCGGCGCTTGCGACTATGCAACAACAGATCGCAATGAAGGCGATGCTCGAAGGGATTAACTTTGCTTTCTTTATTGCGACTTTTCTTGCGGGTGCTGCGTTCGTACTTGCCTTCTTTATCAAACGCTCACGCCAATCAGAGGATCCGATTAAGGATAATCCTGCCGTGGAAGCAAATCCAACGAAACTTGTTGCGAATTAAAACTGATTTAAAAAGGAAGAGCACATGCTGCTCTTCCTTTTTTGCGTTAGTTAATATCCTGTGTCCCGTATCCGATTAAGGTGAAATTCACATTAACTTTTACAGGTAATTCAGCAAACGTTTTCCCCCAATTGTTTTCATGCTCTTTCCAATAGGTGGGCTGTTTAATTCGGACCCAGGTTCCAAATTCAAGGTAATCGAGTTGTTGCTCTTGCGCCACTGATATGACATGTTCGATGTTTTCTTTCACGATTTGCTCTCCCTTTCTTTTAAGAGGAGTCTCCCACCCTTCTTTAAATACGTCACGCTTAATATTCCAGTCCTCCCCGAGTCGGAGAGAGGAATCTACATTTACTTGCATGCTTAATTGTCCATTCGACTGAACAGGTTCAATAGTTGTTTTGGATTTCATGATTTCTAATACCGCTTGATCTTCCTGCGAATCTTCTTCTTTGATTGGGACCAATCCACCATTAACCTGGTTTTTAATCCATTTCAAACCGGCAACTTCTTCAGGGGTTAGCCAACCTACAACGTGATACCCTTTGTTTGAAATAATACCAGCCCCAAGAAGGCGAAGGCGTCCCTTGTTGATTCCTACCTCTGGAATCACAAAGCTTGCCCCCTGTGTAATATTTTTGGAAACTTCTCCGAATTTAAGGTTTCTTTGAACAAAGAGACTTTTGTCTTCATTTTGAGAGAGCTCTTTCAACTGTACAGCTGGAAATATTTCTTTAGTAGGTTCAACATCAAGAATCGTAGCGGTCGGTTCTTTTGAAATGAAAACAGAAACGGTTCTTCTGAATTCATGGTCACGTAGAAAGAAGCTGATCAACTGCTTTAAGGGTTCTTCTTGTAGAAGCTTTTCAGATATTACAATTGATTTTAAGTGTGTATAATTCGGTGGACGATCCGTTTCAAGTGCATTTTCGCGGATGATTTGAAAGAAGTTGTTTCCGCTCAATGTTAGGTTCTGGTAAGGATTGCCTCCTGTAATCCCGGTCTGTGTCCCCTGAATATTGTTCGGAACAACGTACTGATTTGTCATCGAGAAGACCTCTTCTTCTGAACCATTATAATCAAGACCGATCCCCATGATCATTCCAAGATCTTCAATTTCATTGCTATCCCAACAGCCTGACAGAAAAAGAAGCTGTAGTGAAAGAAAGAGAAGTGCCCACTTTCTCATCGGGTTGCCCCCTTTGCAAAAGAGACTAAAAGCAAAAGAAGAGGGATTCCGATTAAAGCAGCGTACGTAAGATAGTTGACATAAGTTCCATATGAGAATAGTTCCGTTATGCCAGAGGGAAGTAGTGAAAGCATGAGAATGAGAAAACCGACCAGCACATTTATCATCAATGTTTTCTTACAATTGACCGTCTTGCAAACGCCCAGTAACGCTGAGTAGTAATAAGCCGTGAGAGTGGTAAAGATGGTGATGATCCATCCGAATAAGAACAATAGCTCAAACCTTTCAAAGAAAAATCCCTGGAATTCAATGGCTTTAGCCATTTCAATCGTTGGAAATGTGATGACTTTTAATTCTTCAATACTGAGGACGCCAATATTCAGGATGAAAAAGAGAACATAAATAACGCATACACTACCGATGCTAACTCCCAGGATTGTTAGTACAGGCTTCCACTTTGTGAGCGTGCGTTCTCCAGACAAAACCATAATCAATTCGTACCCGACGAAAGAGAAAAAGGTCGTGTGTGCCCCTTTTAATAAATCGATTCCATCTATATAAAACAGTGGACGTAAATGGGTCGGGTCAATGTTCTTGATGCTTAGTAAGGTTAAAAGCAAGAACATGATCAGAATGATAGGGAAGTACAATTGAAAAAAAAACATGATATTTGAAAGGCCACTCGAAATGAGATACATACACGCGAGGACAAGAGCGAGTAAAACGACCAACATCGGTGTTTGATCGAGAAGGTAGTAGTTCACGATCTCAGCCATTGTCCGAATGATATAAGCTGATATGCATATGGTATACGCTACGAAAATGAGATTTAGTCCTTTTCCAATCCATTTTCCTGTTAACTGTGGTCCGATATCGAATACTGTTTTCATCGGGTATTTTTTGATAAGCATAAAAATAAACACAGCATTGACAAAAGCAATGATTGCTCCCAAAATCACGCTAATCCACATATTTGGTTGTCCTACAATTGAGGCGGCTTGTCTTGGTAATGTTACAATCCCAACACCAATAATCGTTGAAATAATAAAAATGATTACGGGAAGGGAGGATTGGTTTTGATTCATTTAATTTCCCATCCTTTTTCCCACCCGGTAATAAAGTCGAATGAAGGAGTCTTTCCACCGTTTTAAATGAATTGGCGCAAAGGGCTCCATATAAGGTACTGAAAAGCTTCGAAGTTTTACAAGGTGGGTGGTTACAATAAATACCGCAATTAATATGCCGTAAACGCCGAGAGTCGCAGCAGCAAATAGGATGAAGAAGCGAATGGTCCTGAGCGCGAGACTGAGTTGGTAATTAGGAATAGCGAAAGAACAGATGGCGGTAAAGGATATGACCATTACCATCATAGGGCTGACGATTCCAGAGCTTACTGCGGTTTCTCCGATCACGATCGCTCCAACAATGCTCACAGTAGATCCAATTGGTTTTGGAAGACGGACTCCGGCTTCTCGCAGAATTTCGATCGTCAACTCCATAATGAAAGCTTCGATCACCGATGGAAAAGGAACTCCTTCACGGGTTTTGGATAACGATACGGCAAGGCTCGTTGGAATCAGCCCATGGTGAAACGAAATGAATGCGATATACGTTGCTGGTAACAGAACAGAAACAAGTGCTGTGATATAGCTCAGCAGTCGAATTAATGAAGCAGGAATCCACTTAAAATAATAGTCGTCAGGCGTTTGAAGAAGCATGTTAAGGGTTGTCGGTGCAATCAAAACCGTTGGAGAACCATCTGTCATAATCGCAACACGTCCTTCAAGCAAGGCATTGGCTACTTTCGTAGGATGTTGTGTTGACGTGAGTTCAGGAAAAACGGATAGAGGGTTCCGCTCGATCAATTGTTCCAATATACCGGCATCAGTTATATAATCCACCTCGATTTCGGAAATCCGATTTCGAACATCTTCTACTAATCCTTCATCTGCTTTTCCTCTCAAATAGGTAATGGAGACGTATTTGACCACGTCTTTCCCTACAAGGTGTTGCTCGAATAGAAGATCACTTGCTTTAAGGTGCATACGAAGCAATGCTTTGTTGTCTTTAAGGCATTCGATAAATCCGTCTCTAGGTCCGCTGATCGTCGGTTCATTTACAGGCTCATCAGGTGTGCGTTTGACAGAGTAAGCGGTATGTATCGAGTACACATGATCGATGTTCTCTCCTTGAGCAACGAGTACTGTACACCCATCCATCAGGTGCCTTGCTATTGTACTTTCATCTTCTACGTTCGTAATCGCTGCCATTGGAATAAGATCCGGAATATCGCTCGGACGAATGGTTGTGTGATCGCTGGAGATAGAAAGAAGGGGACTGATAATAGTTTTTTGAATCATAATACGATCCGTAATAGCTTCAATGTAAATAAGTGACAATACTACACCATCAAGTTTGATCTTCTTGAATTTAAGATCTTCACTATTATGAAACTCGTCTCTTATTCGATCCACAAGAATCGAGGGAGGTTGTTGAATTCGTCTTTTTCTCATAGCTCACCACTCCGAATGTCATCTGAGCATAGTATCTGCCAGAGAAATGAAACTATCCGTTTTTTAAACGAGCGAAAACTCTGTTAGGATATATCACGAATTTATTATTTTGAATTTTTAAACATGGTACGATTTTGAATAATAAGTGGAGTTTAGAAAGAAGGGATAACGTGAGAAAGCGTTTGGTAGTGGTAGGGAACGGGCTTGCTGCAATACGATTTCTTGAACGCTTATTAGCGATTCAGCCAACTAGTTTTGAGATCACCGTCATAGGGAAGGAGCCTGCTTATAACCGCCATTTATTATCTCGAATTCTTCAGGGAGATGTCGCTTTTGAAAAAGCCAACGTCTATCTTGATAGCTGGTATAAAGAACGTGGCGTTCGATTGATCGGAAACGAAATAGTCAGCACAGTTGATCCACAGGTTAGACATTTGAAAACAGATCGTGGAAGAAGGATTGCTTATGACAAGCTTGTAATCGCCACAGGTTCCACCCCACATATCCTCCCAGTAAAAGGAGCAGGAAAGCCTGGCGTTATGACATTTCGCACGTTAGAAGATTGTGTCACGCTAATGGAAGCACCGAAACAGTATAAGAAAGCGGCTGTTATCGGAGCTGGTCTTCTTGGATTAGAAACAGCGATGGGACTTGTTCAGAAAGGGATCGATACGACTGTCGTTCATCATCAACCGAATGTGCTGAATCGTCAGCTTGATCGTCTTGCTTCAGAAATGCTTCAAGAAGATTTGGAGGAAAGAGGTATTCGCTTCGCCCTGAGTAAACGGACAAAAGAGGTCGTTGGCGCTCGTCATGCAGAAGGTCTTCGTTTTTCAGACGGGAGCATACTTGAAGCTGATCTTGTACTCATGTCCGTTGGGGTAAAGCCGAATGTTGAACTCGCCAAAAAGGCTGGAATTGACTTTCATCGAGGCATACTTGTCGATGATTACCTACAAACAAGTGATCCTAACGTATACGCTATTGGAGAATGTGCCGAGTATCGTGATGTGACGTATGGTGTTGTTGAGGCGATTCTTGAACAGGCAGAGTGCCTTGCTAGAAACCTTGCTGGGATACCTGTACGTTATCCAGGATCGGTTATGTCGACAACACTAAATATCGCAAATGTACAAGCATTCTCTACCGGTCAAGTTCTTGAAACTGAGGAAACAAGGACGTATCAATGGATTGATCCGATCCGACTCATTTACAAAAAAATCGTTACGTTACACGGGCACATTATCGGGGCTATTCTATACGGGGATACTTCAGAATCAGCCAAATTGTCACATCTAGTGGATCGCTTGTCTCCAGTTTCCGAAATTCCTGCTCATCAGCTTTTCCCAGGCGAAAAAGCAAGAAGAAGTAACCTCGCGCTTGTTCCAAAAAAGACTCAGACCACTAAAACAGCTCAAAGCTGAAACGTGTAGGCGTTTACAAGAAACGATGATTACCTCGGGAGGAACGTTCACATGTCAGTTCAGGCTGTCAAAATCAATGTTGGTAGAACACGTGATTTCACGGAAGGTGCCGGGCGAGCAATCGATCTATTAAAACTGTCCATTGCTGTTTTCCATCATTCTGATGGATCTTTTCGAGCGATTCATAATCGCTGTCCGAAAGGCGGTGAACTAGTGAAGAGCGCGATCATAGGTGAACATATTTTTTGTCCTCACCATGATTGTAAAATCCATACAATAAGCGGTGAACTGATAGCACCTGACCAAGGATGGGTTGAAACTTTCCCAGTTGAAGTGGAGGACGGATTTGTCTACCTTACTTTGGCGTAATCTCTTTGATAAAATGAAAACCAATTGCAGGATCGTCAATCATCCTGTACGATCGATAGCATAACGAAAATGACCGCTTCATGCGAGTTCAGAAGTGGTATGGAGGGAGAGCTATCGTGCAGGCGTTAACGAATAAAACCATTGCAGTAACAGGAGGACGAAAAGGCGAAGAAATAACGGCTCTGATTGAGAAACAGGGAGGAAGAGCGGTGATTCGTCCAGCTCAGGGAACGGTTTTTACGAATCAGGAGCAGGTGGTTGAAACTTTACAATCGATGATTGCTCATCCCCCAGATGTTTTCATATTCACGACGGGAATGGGCGAACGACGAATGGCTGATCTTGCAACAGAGGCCGGACTTTTCGAGCAATATGAAAACTTACTTCAAGCAGTAC
>CAVUAW010000014.1:0-7200 GCA_963739655.1 uncultured Bacillaceae bacterium
CAGGCAGCTGTGACAATTGCGAAACCTACTGTGCTGCCAGAAAAAAGTGTTGAAGAGATATGAAATCAATCTACGAAGATCGAGTGAAGCGAAAGTTCATTTTTGGGAGGAGAATAGCTGCTAAATTAGGTATTCTCTTTTTGTTTGATTTCGTCTCATAGTCAAATGGGTGGACGAATTTTAGAGAACCATCTAAGATAGACGTAACAATGAATAAAGGAGCTTCTAAATGAATTTCGTGGCACTGGATTTTGAAACGGCTAATTCTTCGCGGGGCAGCGTCTGTTCAATTGGACTTGTAGAGTATGAGAACGGGCAGCTGATCAGGGAGTATTATCGTTTAATCAAACCAAAACAAAATTATTTTGCTGGAATCAATATAAGTATCCATGGCATTACAGCAGAGGATGTTGCGAATGAACACGAGTTCGACGTGCTTTGGCATGAAGAGATTCGAGAGTTAGTCGAAGGCAAATTCCTAGTTGCGCACAATGCACAATTTGATATGAGCGTCTTGCGTGCCGTTCTCGATCAATACAACCTTCCTTATCCGATGCTTGCTTATAACTGTACGGTTAACATTTCAAAAAAGACATGGGCGTTGCCTCGCTATAAATTAAATGTCGTATCGGACTATCTCGGTATTGAACTAGATCATCACCATGCGCTTGATGATGCACGTGCTTCTGCTATGATTCTACTAAAAGCAGCGGAAGAATTACGTGCTGTCGATGTGAAAGACCTTGTTACGAAAACTGGAACAGAAAACGGGATGATGTTTGACACAGGATATGAACCAGCTAAATTAAATAAAAGACGGCAGAAATCATCATAGAAAAGCCCCTGCACAAACGTAATTGAGATGTTTGTGCAGGGGCTTTTTGCAACGATTGCCACGTGAACTCTTATAAGAAATTAATAAGAAAAGCGAGTGTATCAAGCTCTCTTGCTAAATCAATCTGCTGTAGATGAATATTGCTAGGGAGTTGTAAATAAGCTGAGGAGAAATTCATAATACCTAGAATACCGGTCTCAGAAATTTTTTCGGAAATCACCTGAGCTGAGGCGGCTGGAATAGCTAGAATAGCTACCGTAACGCCTGGCGTCATTCTTTTGGTCATTTCATCTATATGATAGACAGGGACACCAGCAATGGTTTTTCCAACAACTTTAGGGTTGTTATCGAAGGCCATCTTTATTTTAGGTGATGACTTTCTTAAATGGTTGTAATGAAGAAGAGCAGTTCCAAGACGTCCGGCACCAATGAGTGCAGCTTCCGGTTCTGTGTTCTCATTGACGATATGGTGCAGATGATTGATGAGTTTCTTTACTTCATAACCGGCACCTTTACGTCCCGGAGCTTTTAAAATAGAAAAATCTCTTCTCACTAGATCAGATTTAACATTAAGGGCATTTCCAAGCTCTACAGAAGAAATGGATTTCTGTCCTGATTTCTTCACGCTTTTTAAATAAGAGAGGTAGAGTGGGAGACGCTTAATCGTGGCATTTGGAAGTTTATTCTCTTCCTTTTTCATAATATTACCTCCGTCAAACTAATACTGCTTCCCTTCTATTATAATCTTAATCTAGCAAAGTGCAATTTGGAAAATACTCCAAATGAACTAGACAGATCGCGTGACAATTGAATGATAAAGATTTTCCGCAGGTAATATAAAAGGAACCGGATGAATGCCCCGGTTCCTGAGGATGATTAATCTAAATCTTTTTTACATAGGTACCAATCGATGCATTCAAGTCCCTCTTCATTTTCACGTTCCTTCATCGCTTCTTGCGTTTTAGGTGGTGAAACTAAGACTTTATCTCCTGGTTCCCAGTTAGCGGGAGTCGGTGCCCCATGGTTGTCTGTTGTTTTTAACGCTTTGACTAATCTCATAATCTCATTCATATTTCGTCCTGTAGTAAGAGGGTAATAGATCACAGCTCGAACGACCTGTTTATCATCAACAACGAAGACGGCGCGGCTCGTCTCTGTTTGGCTTTCTTCTGGCATAATCATGCCATAGCGTGTGGCGACGTTGCGATCGAGGTCTGCAATAACCGGGAACTCAATCTCTGTATCAAAGTTTTTCTCAATGTTTCTTATCCAGGCAAGGTGTGAAGACACGCTGTCAACACTTAGTCCAAGCAGCTCTACATCTAGCTTTCGTAGCTCAGGATAGATTTCCTGAAATGCAACGAATTCGGTTGTACAAACCGGTGTGAAGTCGGCAGGGTGTGAAAATAACACGAACCATTTCCCTTTATAATCTTCAAGAGAGAGCTGACCATGTGTGGTGTTCGCCGTGAAGTCAGGTGCTGGTGATCCGATTCTAGGTAGCTGGTAAGTCGTTTCAGTTTGTTGTTCAGACATATCTAAAACATCTCCTTGTATTAGAATCTATAAACGGTTTTCCCTTACATTTTCTAAATAAACTGTCTATTTTGTGACAGAAGGTCTTTCAGTGAAATGCGATAAAAGATAGAATAAGGTAGGGGTAAAGAGTTCCAAATGAGTCCTGAAAGGAGTGACAGCATGCAAATCGAATTCCTGGGAACAGGCGGAGCGATGGCGATTCCACGACCGCTTTGTCAATGCAATGTTTGTAATGAAGCGAGAGAAAGAGGGGTCCCTTATAGCAGGTCAGGTCCAAGTTTGTTCGTTCATGGACCTAACGTATTGATCGATACGCCTGAAGATAGTTACATGCAGCTTAATCGGTCTCGTATTACCGAGATTGACGGGGTCCTTTACTCCCACTGGCATCCCGATCATGTGATGGGAAGACGAGTGCTTGAGTCAGTGAATGCGGATTGGATTAACCAACCTCCTAGAGGTACGACAACGAATGTTTTTTTGCCAGAACAGGTTTCGATCGATTTTAAATCAAGATTAGGAACAGGAGAGCACCTTGCTTTTTTTGAAAGTCAGAACTACATAGCACAACATCATCTCAAGGATGGGGATCACATCACGTTAAATGATGTGGACATTACACCGTTTCGGTTATCAGAGGATTATGTCTATGCGTTTTTATTCGAAGGAGATGGGAAGCGCGTATTGATTGCACCTGATGAACTCTTTTGCTGGGATCCACCAGACCTTGGGGAACTCGATCTCGCTATTTTACCCACAGGTGTGTGTGAATTTCACCCTTTGACAGGGGAACGTCAAATCAATGCCAATCATACGGTATTAAGAGAAGAAGCCACCTTTACTCAAACACTTGATCTGATTGATAAGCTTAACGTGAAACAAGTATATTTAACGCATATTGAGGAGCCAGATCATATGAGTTATGACGATTTCAAGCAAATTGAGCGCAACCTTCAACAGGCTGGCAAAAAGATTTCGTTTGCGTTTGATACGTTGATATTAGATATGATCTAACCTTATGGGTTGGAGGAGATTGCTGTTTAAAACAAGGTGTTTTAGGGAAACATTTTTCTAGAAACGAGGTGAGTGTATGGATCCGTCCTTTGGCTTTATTATTAACGTGGTTATTGCCATTTATTTGTTTATAGATGCAAGAAAACGGGACAAAAGCGCATTTTTATGGGCAATCATTGGATTGATTTTTGGTCCAATCGTTCTTGGTATTTACTTTATTCAAACTGGGCGAAAAGGCATCGGTTGGCTGATCGTGATTCTTGCTATTATTTGGTATATTTTAGCGATTGTATTTGGCATTATGGCTGCGATTTTTGGCCTGTTTCTATAGGAGAAGACCTGAAGCACACCCGCTTCAGGTTTTTTTATTTGAGAGAAAAATGCCATCGAACATAACTTAGGTTAAGGTTCCAAAAAATAATATCGTTCCGACTTGGGTTTAAGTCGTACTTGAAAGAGGAAAGAGAGGTTACAAAGGATAATAAACGAGTGAGAGCGCTAGTGTGGATGAATACATTTTCAGTTAGCATCATTTAGATTTAAGGGAAAGAGAGAGTGGATAATTCGCACAGTATAGTGGCTCAAGGGGGAAGTAATGGATGAGGAAGCTAAAGTGATTGATTGGATCACTTCCGAACTCGAATTAGAATACATGCATCACACAGGATTATCCGGTCTATCAGTCGGGTAAACGAGTCATCGATCGAAGCGGGGATTATCTGATTGTTTACTTTCATCCGTTGCTTAAAGTAGTGGTTTACACTTTTAAAGGGATTGAAGATTCCTATTTTATAGCACGACCGTTGTGTTGATTTGTAGCTTATCAAAGAGATAGTGACGGTGTTGAATAAGAAAAGGAGCGTGGTTATTTTTTAAACCACGCTCCTTTTCTTATTCTGACCGACAAGTGAATGTTGCACTAGTTGAGTCGAATGTTTTCTTCTATCTGTTCGGGAGTAAGAAGAGCAAGTTGATTGAGAAGTTCAATTTGGAAACTACCAGGGCGGTTTCCTACAATTTCCGCTGCAGTTTCACTTGCTATGCCATAGAATGCAAGGGCCCCATATGCCGCCAGGAGGGGGTCAGATTCGACCGCTGCAAATGCACCAAGCAAGGAAGAAAGAAGACAGCCGGTCCCAGTGACCTTCGTTTGTATAGGGTGACCATTCGCAAGTTGTATGGTTTTTGCACCATCCGATATCGCATCTACTTCGCCAGTCACGATGACCGTGCAGCCGAACATCGCTGCCGTTCTCATGGCGAGGGACTCCCTATTTCCGGAGCATTCTGCAGCATCTACTCCTTTAATCGTCCATTTTTTTCCTGCAACATTTGCGATTTCCGCTGCGTTTCCCCTAATAAATTGAACATCGATTTCTTTTAGAATTCTTCTTGCTGTATTTGTTCGATAAGGGGTAGCACCTGCTCCGACTGGATCAAGAATAACTGGGATTTTCAACTCGTTTGCTGCTTTCCCAGCTAGCAACATTGCTTCGACTACATCTTTTGTGAGTGTCCCAATATTCAGGACGAGTGCGTTTGCAATCTGAGCCATATCTGCCACTTCTTCTCGTGCGTAAGCCATAACCGGACTTGCCCCTGTGGCAAGTAATCCATTTGCCGTAAAGTTTGATACCACGGTATTTGTAATATTATGAACAAGAGGCGACACCTCTCTGACTTTTGTAATAAGAGCTGAAGCCTGTGCTTTTTCCATAACAAACATCCTTTCTAGAGTCTAGAGGGGTCAGGTACGTACCTGACCCCTCAAGGTCTCGAATATCGATTCCAAAATCTTAGAATCCAGGAGAATGGAAAGGGAAGTCGATAGCCTGCTTTTTCCAATTGTTTCAGGAGATTAATGAAGGCTCCGCCAACGCGGCGATTCTTTTTAAGTTCTTCCTCGTTTCCCTTCACCGTTACCCGATAGCCATCCTGTAGACCTTCGATTTTCACTTCTGAACGACCGAATTTTTCGGTTGTTTCCTTCATCACTTTGTCTTCTGTCATTTGGAATTCTCCTTTTTCGACCAGGTTCTTTTTTCTGCGATGCTTGATGTAAGTATAAGAATGAAGCTTATACTACCAGTAATGAAGACGGGAAAAAACAAATCTTCAAGCTCAAGGGCGAAACTTATGAACATGCTAATGACGCTTACAAAAAGGAGAGAGAAGCTATAGTGTTTATTCCAAAGCATGCTTTTTGCTCTTGCTTCTCGTCTCTTTAGAGAATCCTCCCACATCCTGTGTTGATCGAGCTCTTCGGATAGCCGGTCAAGTGGATTCTCAAGAGTTGTTAGTTTTGCATAAAGCCTTCGTAGTAATTTGGTTGGATCATACTTGAGTTCAGATGATTCCTCACGATTGATCCACTCTTTTACGATCGGCTTGCCTTCTTCAATCAAATCAATTTCAGGATCTAGCGTGTAAAGTATTCCAACAATGGTTGAGATTGCTCGACCGAGAAATGCGAACTCACTTGGAAGCTGAATAGGTTGTTTATTGACGAGAGTTTGAACTTCTCTTAATACTTGTTCAGCCGTATCTTCATCCATCATGGTCAGATCCTGTTCAACAAAAAGTGTGACGAGCGTCTGAATGGCTTTCTCAATTTGCTTTTTATCGGAATCAGGAAGGAGAAACCTAAGCTCTTCCAGTGCATCCGTGACATCTTGATATTGACTGAGGACAATCCCTGTTATGAGCTTACGAATCGAAAGGGCATCACGCGCTTCAATGTGACCAACCATTCCAAAATCGATAAAAACAATCGTTCCATTCTCTTGAATAAGGATGTTACCCGAATGTGGATCAGCGTGGAATTGACCTTCTTGCAAAAGCTGTTCAAGGTATCCTTTCAAAAGCTGACGGGCGAGTTCACGCCGATCGATTCCTTTCTCTTCTATATAAGAGAGGTTCGTAATCCGGGCTCCTTCCATCCATTCCATGACAAGTACTTTCTTCGTTGACCATTCGGAAACATAGTTAGGAACTCGATAACCTGGACTATCTTTATATCTGTCTTGGAAGTGAAGACCATTCTTTAATTCTTTCTTGAAATCAAGCTCGTCCTCAATGACGCTTCGAACCTCTTCGTACAATCTACCAAGATCTAACTGATTCCCGTAAGATGTGAACTTATCGATCAACCAGAATACGATTCGTAAAGCCTGAAAATCAGCTTTAATGATTTTACGGATATTCGGTCGACGAATTTTGATCGCTACTTCTTCGCCGGACAAAAGGTTTGCTTTGTAGACCTGTCCGATCGAAGCAGAAGCAACCGGACGTTCAGAAAGGTCTTTGATGACATCTTTATAATCAGAAGACCATTCTTCTTCAAGTATTCTTTTCGCTTTCTCCCATGGAAAGGAAGGAACGCGATCGACAAGATCTTCAATTTCTTCAAGAAATACTTTGGGCAGAATATCAGCACGAGTTGAGAGGAATTGGCCGAGTTTCACAAGCAATCCTTCCAGTCGAATGGCTTTCTCTTTGTATTCTTTTGCCTGCTTTTTTAATAGCTTCTGCCAGCGGTCCTGATCCCATGAATGCTTGCTCTTTCTTCTGAAATATTCGAGTTGAATAAAAAATTTAACGGACATCCAAACAATTACGACGATTCGATACAGTGATTGATATTTCATAAACTACTCCTACTCCTGATAAGACCGTTTAGTGTTTAACATAGCCTATTTTACATGGAAAGAAACAATTTTTACGCTTTTATGGAACATCAGAACGATAGGAATGCCCCGGTTCTTAAAAGAACCGGGGCATTATAAAAAAGAGAGATGTACGCTAATAAAGTC
>CAVUAW010000015.1:0-107089 GCA_963739655.1 uncultured Bacillaceae bacterium
AGATGATAAAAATGATAAAAGATCTTTTTTATAAGAGAGGCGCTATTCTGTTAAGAATGGCGCCTCTTTCTTTAATTAGAAAGGCTTGTAATGATTCTTTTCTTTAGTGACGGTTTTTGTTTTGCCTTCTATTTATTCGTTTGTCCAAATTCTCTCAAGATTTAAAGGAATATAAACCTCATCACCATGAATTTTACGATGAAGAATCGGTTTTTGAAATGATTGATATATGAGAGCGTAATCTTGTTGTCGTCGTGCGCTGGCAATGGAAGAATGCTACTATTTAGTTGAGTCTACGAAAGGTGATTTTCCAGGTTGTGACCTAGGGAAACCTCAGACTCGTATTAAGTGTGAATTGAAACGACAAATTGTGTAGGCAATGACAGATAACCCAGAATCACTAAAGGAGTCATCTGGTTTTTTTATCTAAAATTGATTTACTAAAGGCGTATGATGAATAAAAGTAATGACAATGCTAACGTTTTCTCATGTATAGTTAAAGTATAATGCAGAAAGAGTGAAGGCGATCTTAAATAGATCAAGGGGGAATAGTATGCGAAAGATTATCTTATCGACCGAAAGCGGTGCGGACGTACCGGGTGATTTAGCTGAAAAGTACGATATTCAAGTCGTTCCCATGCACATCATTATGGATGGTAAGGATTATTTAGACGGTTCATTGCCGGTCCAGGATATTTATGACTATTACGAACGTACGAAAAAAATCCCTTCTACTACCTCTACAAATGCACATGAGTATCAAGAGTTTTTTGCGACGATAAGAGAGAAGTTCCCAGATTGTATTATTGTACATATTGGTTATACCTCAAAAGCATCTTCTTCTTTTCAAAATGCTGTCATTGCTGCAAAAGAATTTGAAGATATTTTTCTCATTGATGCTTTGAACGTTACTGGTGGATTAGCTGCGATTGTGTTGTATGCCGCTAAAATTTTAGACAAAGAACCCGGCATTGAAGCGGAACAATTAGTTGAAAAAATAGAGGCAATCGTTCCTCAATCAAGACTGGCTTTCATCCCTGGCAGCCTTAATTTTCTTAAAGCGGGAGGACGGGTAAGCAATATGGCTTCACTGATTGGAGCTCTATTGAAAATAAAGCCATGTATCGAGTTGAAGGATGGAAAGCTGATGTCTACCAAGAAGTATCGAGGGAAAATGAGTGGAGCTAGTGAAAAACTTTTAAGAGATTACTTAAATGAATTCCCCATCGATCGAGAGCAGCTTTATTTTATTTATTCAATCGGTCTCGATGAAAAGATTAAGCAGCAGATGGACGAGGTTGCCAAAGAAAACGGTTTTCAAAACATAAGATGGATCCAAGCGGGCGGTATGATTTCGACTCATTCTGGAGCCGGGGGCTTCGGGATAGCGGGGTTGGAGAAATAGTATGAGCTTGAACTAGAGGGACAATTTTTAGCGAGCCCAATGGTTTACGCGACATCAACCTGGTTCAAGCTGCTATTCGGTCATAACAACATATAATTAATAATGAGTATAACCAAACTAGGTTATGCTCTTTTTAATATTTTGGCATTCTTCAATAATGATACCATTCTTCGGAGTCAAATCAGAAAATACGCTCTAGTACAATGAGGTGAAACCATGAATAAGAGAAAAGATTTCGAGTTAGAAGATGGTGCTAGTTTTCCCGGGAAAACCTACGTCGACGAGCTTCTCAAACCGGTTTTTAAAGATCAGCGAGATTACTTATTTGACGCAATGTTTATGATTCATCGTGCCCATACAACGATGCTGAAAGAACAAAAAATCATTACTGAAGTTGAGGCAAAGAAGATATTGGATGGCGTCAATAAAGTGGCAAAGATGGAGAAGAAATTACTGAACTATGTCCCAGAATACGAAGATTTCTTTTTCCTAGTTGAAGCCGAAGTGGCAAAGGTAATTGGTAATGATTTAGCAGGCAAGATGCATATCGCAAAGAGTCGAAATGATATGGGTGAAGCGATGTATCGGATTGTAATTCGAGATCATCTGCTCGATCTTTTAAATAATGTAAGAAGGTTAGGCCAATCGCTTGTCTCTCAGGCGGAAGACCATCTTCATACGATCATGCCAGCCCATACCCACACGCAGCCTGCTCAACCAACAACCTTTGGTCACTATCTACTCGCCATATCTGATAACTTATCAAGAGACGTGGACCGCTTGTGGCAAGCGTACCATACAGTCAATCGTTCCCCGATGGGAGCGGCGGCTATTACAACGACTGGTTTTCCGATCAGTCGAGAACGAATGGTGGAACTACTAGGATTTGATGACGTGATGGAAAATTCCTATGATGCGATTGGAACAGGAGACTATTTGCTAGAAACGGGTCTCACCTTAGTTAGTTTGATGACAAACATAGGGAGGTGGATTCAAGAGCTTCTCCGCATGGCTTCCAATGAAGTAGGATTACTTAAAGTTTCTGATGCCTACGTGCAGGTGAGTAGCATTATGCCTCAGAAAAGAAATCCGGTATCCCTGGAACATTCAAGAGCACTCGCTAGCAGTGCCGTTGGGGAAGGACTAAGTGTCATTCAGATGATCCATAACACGCCATATGGTGATATTGTGGATACAGAAGATGATTTGCAACCGCACCTTTATAACGGATTTCATAAAGCGAATCGTGTCACGAAGCTATTAACAGCTGTCATTACGACAATGAAATTCAACAAGGAACGAGCGCTCCAGCAAGCTAAAACAAATATGATAACGATCACTGAGTTAGCTGACGTTCTTGCCAGAGATTATGATGTGCCATTTCGAAAAGCGCATCAAATCTCGAGTTTCGTGAGTAGAAAAGCAAACGAGGCAAAGAAAGAGTTATATGAAGTAAGCCTTTCTGAAGTAAACGAGTGGATCGGTTGTGTCCAACTTTTAGAAGTAGATTGGCATCACATTTGTGACCCTTCTAAGTTTATTGAAAGAAGAAACGTGACGGGTGGGCCGAACCCGCAAGTCGTTGAGCGGATGGTGCAAAATCGGAAAGTACTTTGGGATGAGCTTGGTGAAAAGGTAGAAACTTATGCCACACAGCTTGCTGCAATGAAAGAAGATTTGGAAAAATGATAAAAGATTAGTTAATCCGATTCCAATGTGGTTAAAGCAAGAAGTGGAAAAGTCCTTGGAGAGACAAGGGCTTTTTTAGTACGAAATATTATGAATTGTAGAGAAAAAGCACAAAAAATTTCCCGATTTCTAGTAATGCGGCGGGCATCACTCAATATCTCTTTTGAGGTAAAGGCCCCGATGCTGCGTTAGACATTTTGCAGTTTGAAAAACGTGTAAATTTATGCCGAAGCGGGAAACGAAACTGTAGGATAGGAATGACAAAAGGATAGCTCTTTCACCACTCTCAATGTGTTAATAATGGAGAACGTTTATGAAGTTCACTACCAACATCCAGCTACATTTTTTCTATTCACGAAATTTAGTACTCTGTTAGTGCCTGTCACTCCATTCTTACATTGATTGTTGATTAGTCGTTCCTTAATTCGGGAAAAGCACAATGGTATAAGCGTGAGTTTAGGAGGAAATTATGAGTGGAAAAGTTGCCCTGGTAACGGGGAGTTCAAAAGGACTCGGCAAAGTGATTGCACAAAAACTTGCTGAATCAGGAATAAAGGTAATCATTAATTACAGTAGCAATCAAGATAAAGCAGAAGCTGTTGTTCGTGATATTAAAGAGCTCGGAGGAGAGGCAATCGCTATTCAAGCAGACATCACAGATCAAAAAGATGTTGAAAGATTGGTCGCTGTTTCACGAGAGACTTTTCAGCAACCGATTGATATTCTCGTCAATAACGCCACGGGTCCACAGCCAGAACTTTCATTGGAAGAAGTGACCTGGGAAGATTACTTGGATCAGCTGCACTTTACAGTGAAAGCTCCTTTATTACTTTTGAAAGAGGTTATCGAACCCATGAAACAAAACCAGTGGGGTCGCATTATTAATATTGGGAGCGAGGTAGTGGAATTAGGGAATAGTGATTTTTCTAATTATGTAACTGCGAAATCGGCGATCATTGGAATGACTCGCTCCTGGGCAAATGAGCTAGGGAAACATGACATCACAGTCAATGCTGTGCATCCAGGTTTTACACCGGTTGAACGTCATGGGGAAGTTACAGAGACAAGCGCAGCCGGTTATATTGAAGGTCTTCCTTTGAATCGGTTGGGAAAGCCGGAAGACATTGCCTACATGGTGCGTTTTTTAGCAAGTGATGAGGCTAACTTTATAACAGGACAAAATATGAATGTAAATGGTGGGAATACCTTTGGGGTTTGACTTTTGCTAACAAGGTGCTTAGCTAAATCATTTACTCATCTCTGATAGTGTTAAGTAGCTGCGTTACAGTGCAACTGATAACTCCTAAATTAGGAGGATCTCTAAGCAATTTTTAAAATCAAATTTCAGTAGCCTAAGGAGGAATTACAAATGACTAACCAAAATTCAGAAAATCAGGAAACCATAAAGAATATAAAAGATTTAATTAAAGATGAGAAGGTGGCAATGTTAACTACTATATCGCCAGATGGTAAGCTGATGTCCCGGCCAATGCAAACGCAGGAAGTCGAATTGGATAGGGAAGAGATCTGGTTCATTACTAAAAAAGATACAGATAAATATGAGGATATCAAGCTAAATCCTGCCGTAAACTTAGCATACGCAGGTTCATCTTATGTGTCGATTAGCGGCAATGCTGAATTGGTTCAGGACAATGATAAGAAGAATGAGTACATGAATAAGATTGTTGAAAAGCTGTTGAATACTTCTGCTGATGATCCGGATGTTGTACTGGTTAAAGTGACCCCTGAAATCGCTGAATACTGGGAGTCTGGGGTGAACGTTAAGACGGTTAAGGAGTTTGTAAAAAAGGTGACCAGTCGTCATTCATTAGAAGAAGGCAATGATTTAAAAGATACTGTACACTTTAATGAAAAAACGAGATAGTTTTTCAGAGGTATGAATGATTTTTCGAGCTAAATATTTCACAGCCATATTGAAAGCTCTAAAAGACGGAGAAAAGACGCGGTTATAGTATATTCTGATTGTAACAACACGAAAAGATGACCTGAATTCTAGCTTCTAGCTAGTTCAGATCATCTTTTTTTATTAGGAATGATGACATTTCTTTTATCACCTGTTAGCTATGCCTTGTGGATAGCTGTTAAATAAAGCTGGGTGAATTGCCAGTTCGAAATTCATAAGCTGTATCCCGGTTACCAGCGGATCAGCAAACGGACGGAAATCATTTTTCCTTTTTACGTTACTCGTTCGTTTGCTCGATTAGTTCTAACGAGTTTTTTGTTGGATATACGTCCAACTTTGCATATTAATGGGTCGTTCCTTGATTGGCAACGGGTACATAGCTTTGGAGCATAAGGCGCATATCCTGATCTATTAGTTGGGGCACTTGATAATAACTATGTTTATTTTGGTAAAGGAAAATTTCATAACTCAACTCAATCAGGTTTGGCACACTATCACTTACAACACGACGTAATATAGGGTTCGTCATCTCAAGTGCTGTCATGGTTAACAAAGACGCTAACGATTTTGTATGCCCTAGCATGTAAGTTGATAATCCTTCATCAGATAGTTCATTTACTGACTGATTCGGTTTTTTTGGCGGTCCGGCCTTTATACCATAAACGACGGTGTTCGATTGTTGCATCGTATATTGTCCTGTCGGCACCATCGGGTCTTGTCCCGTTTGAAAACTCTGTACAATCGTATTATACATGGTAAGGATAAACTTATATTGATGTTGTAAAATGCTTTTCAATTCAGGGTCTTGAATTTGTGCTTCATAAATCTGATAGTGATCTAATAAATTTATTATCCCCGAGATGACCTCATGAGCATCGAATACTTCGTGACCGCCATGATGGGGTAGTGTATTTTTAACCGTTTTTTGTAAGGGAGATTGTCCATTTTGCATCGGTTGATTAAGTTGATTTTGCGGTTGTTGCATTTTTAGTTCCTCCTCGTTACTATTTTTATCAAAAGAGAGCCTGCCCTTTTCATTCGATAATCTTCATTCATAAGTACAAAAATTATCATCGACTTTACCTTTCAAAATTATACATAATCGTTTTCTTATAAAGAGATACTTGGCAGTTGAACATACAGCATGTAATACTGCTCTTGCGTGATGCCATTCCTGGAAGTAATTAACCATATTTAATTGGCCTGTTTTAAAATGTATTTTCAAAAACTATATATAATAGATCCTGTGAAAAGATGATGAAAACTTCCCTGGTCTATGAATGAATGCCTAGCAGGATATATAGGACATCAAGGTAAAGAGAGCTCCGTGAACAGTTGGGATTAAGCACGAGACTTAAATGGTAATTTATATAATATAAGCCCGAAATTTTGAAGACCAACGTGGAAAGTGGAATGAAAAACACTTCGATTGCTCGGAGGAAGTAAAGATATAAAGCGCAGGGATTTGAATTGATTAATGGATTCGTCTCCTTAATTCCTTTAGTTCTAATTAGAAAACCTTTGTTTATTAAGCTCTATTATGTGGTAAAAATTAGTGAGTTAAGTATTTTGCGAAGGAGAAAAAGACGATGACAACCACTTCCAAGTTATCAAAACGACATTCATTTAGTAAGAATCGTAATCTCTGGTCGGGCATACTGTTTGGAATTGGTCTTGCCGCCTTTTTAGATGAGTTGATTTTTCATCAATTGCTTCGTTGGCATCATTTTTATGATAAGTCTACTACCGATATGGGACTGATCTCTGATGGTTTATTTCATGCTTTCAGTTGGTTTGCGACCATCGGAGGATTGTTTATTTTAGCTGATCTTAAAAGGAGGGGCACTCTTTGGCTTAAGCGATGGTGGGGAGGAGTTCAAGTAGGAGCTGGCGGCTTTCAATTATACGATGGAACCATTCAACATAAACTATTGCAAATTCACCAGATACGCTATGTCGAAAATATTATGATATACGATCTTATATGGAACGGAACAGCAGTTATCATGATCCTCGCAGGTCTTTTCCTATTAAGAAGTACAAGGGGAGAAAAGAGAGTTAATGGGCAGAAATAATCATAGTATCCATATCGATGTAGCAGCATCCGTGCCTCAGATCCTGTTAGCTTTGCCTTTTGGGATCGCGTTGATTCTTTATATTTATGCTGTGATTCGGTCAAATCAAAAGTACAAACGATGGCCTAAGTATCGAACAACTTATTGGGTTTTAGGAGTTTTATTTGCCATTCTTGCACTAGCAGGGCCACTGGCTAACCTTGCTCATGGAAACTTTACAGCGCATATGGTTGGTCATTTATTATTAGGGATGCTAGCACCATTGCTTATGGCACTAGCAGCGCCGGTGACACTGATACTTCGAACTTTACCTACTCCTATAGCTAGGAAATTCTCAAAAATCCTCCAAAGTTGGCCGTCACGATGGCTTACAAATCCTATTGTAGCCTCCATCCTCAACGTAGGTGGACTGTGGCTATTGTATGCGAGCAATCTTTACGCTCTTATGCATGAAAGTATTTTGATTCATTTCATTGTCCATATGCATGTATTTATTGCCGGTTATCTTTTTACCATATCACTCATCTATATTGATCCAAGACCTCATCAGCTTTCGTTTTGGTATCGTTCGATTGTATTCATTATAGCTTTAGCCGGTCACGGTATCCTCTCGAAGTATATTTACGCTCATCCCCCTATGGGTGTCTTTAAAGACCAAGCGGAAAGCGGGGCCATGCTGATGTATTACGGGGGAGATGCTATCGATATCGCTCTTATCATTATTTTTTGTTTTCATTGGTTTAGAGCAACTCGCCCTCGCAGAGATCTAGTAGTTTAATGGCCCCATTTCTCACTGAATGGGGCTTTTTAGTATGAAACAAAGATATCTATATCCAGTTATTTCCTCCATGATGACGGGTATATCATAAACTAGATGAAAAATAAGGAGAGTGATGGCGTGGCACAGCAAGCAATTTGGAGGGATGTTGAAATCACTTCGTTTTCCCCCTTAATTCAAGATAGAGATGTTGTCCAGCTTCCTCAACAATTCCCATAGGTTCATGCCCGATGACATAACCGATCGGAAGTGGGAAATTCCCCTTGTAGAGATGCAAATCTGAACCACATATTGCAGTTGACGTCACTTTAATAATAACATCTTGCGCATCTTGGATTTTAGGATCTTCTACTTCTTTTACACTTATAGATTGTTTTCCTTGATAAGTAACAGCTTTCATGATCACAGCCCCTTCAAACCAAATAAGTCATGTTATTGTAAACCTATTTCAATAGGTTCAGCTAATTGTTGAAAAATATTCTTAGTACGAGGGGACGGTTCTAGTGATGCTGTCTAGAAATAACAATAGCAACGTTGTAGCTCATGATTAGATATAGCAACATACTAGCGTGAATAACGGTTCTTAAGATTCACTTGAAGTAGATATTAAGCACATATACTCATAGATAACTCAGATGAACTAATCATATAGGTTAGTTCATCTGGTTTGCTTCTTTAGGTATATGAGTGAATCAGTAGTCCCTTCCCGCTGATTCCTTGTCACCTACACTACTTATTAGGTTATATTTCCTAATTTTCCAAAATAGCCGACTTTCGAATTGCGAATCGATTTGAAAAGGAGTAAAGTGTCTCGATGTTAGAAGTCTTTGTGGAAAGGGGAGATGAAATGATGAAAGATGGTTTTGTTAAAGTCAATGATGTCAATCTTCATTACGTCACAGAAGGGGAAGGCGAGTTGATGCTGTTTCTCCATGGTTTCCCTTATTTTTGGTATAACTGGCATCATCAATTGGAAGAGTTTTCGAAGGACTATCGTGTTGTTGCTGTTGATATGAGAGGGTACAACCTATCTGACAAACCGGAAGGAGTATCTTCCTACGACATGTCCATTCTGGTCGAGGATGTGAAACAGCTAATTGAAGCCTTTGGGGAGAAGGACTGCATTTTAGTCGCCCATGACTGGGGCGGAGCTGTAGCGTGGACGTTAGCTTACAGCCAACCTGAATATGTGAAGAAGTTGATCATGTTCGATGCGCCCCATCCGTATACATTTAGACGGGAGCTGAAAGAAAACCCTGGGCAGCGGGAAGCGAGCAGTTATATGGGGTTTTTCCAGAGACCCGATTCTCATCAAGCACTGCTTGAAAATAACGCTGAGCGTTTAAGAAACATGATGACGATTCCTGGTAAGAAAAAAGGGTATTTGACCGAAGAGGATGAAGAGAAGTACATAGAGGCGTGGACACAGCCAGAGGCGATGAAGTCAATGCTTAACTATTATCGAGCCACTTCTTTCTATCCGTTCGAAGAGCACGTTCAAAAACCGCTAGAACTACCGTATCAAATGTTTGAATCACCAACGTTAATCATCTGGGGCGATGCGGATCCCGCTTTTGAAAACAGTAATTTGGACGGGATAAAAGACTATGTTCGTGATCTTACGATTCACCGAATGGAAGGAGTAAGCCATGCCCCTCATCACGAGAAGCCGAAAGTGGTGAACCATTATATGCGCGACTTTTTAGAAGGTAAGAAATAATGAAGCAGGTTGTCCCTGATGATAGGGGCAGCCTTTTTGCTATTCTAGTAATTAATGAAACCGAGGATAAGCTTCATTTTGATAGAATCAAGGTTCACCCCGGTTTTTCTTTATAGATGTGAGTAAATCAGTACACCCATCCCGCTCATTCTCATAGAAAATAAAGGTTGATCTTCCATGAAGCTTTCGGATAATGTGAGTAAAGGTTGGCAATTTTTTAGTATAATTGAGTTAGTAACGATATAGGCGACATATACTCGAACTAACAAAACCTTTGCTAAAGGATGAAAGGAGAGAGCTCATGAATGTAAAGCGGATTCATACTGGTTATTTACTAGGCTTATCTTTGCTCATCAGTAGTGTCATCTATTTCTTCGCATCTAACTGGCAAGGAATTGAGCGGATCGAAAAGATCGGGTTAGCTGTTGGGCTAATGTTGTTGTTCTTCGTCGTAGCTACGATTCTTAGCCGCTTTCAGCATTCACACAGATTTCTAGAAAGATGGCTCTGGCTGACTGGAACGATTGCGTTTGGAGTTAGCGTTGCGCTTATTGGTCAAACGTATAATTCACATGCAGATTCGTATCTTCTTTATCTCATCTGGTTGATCCCTGCTATGGTTTTTGGTGCACTTACGGGGTACAAGGCATTTTATGTATTAGGTTTTTTATTAAGTCAGCTCGCTTTTTATTTCTATGTGTTTCCAACGTCCTATTTTCCTGATTGGAAGCCAGAAACAGCATTGATTCTAGTACTCATCTATTTACTATTCGCCCATGCATGGTTTCTTCTCTCTCGTTCCTCACTGCTAAAGTCAAACTGGATTACGTTCGGTAGCTTTTGTTTCATTCATATTGTTTTTATCGCCTCAAGTTTTGGCTACTGGGAGTACAGCACGTTGATAGCTTGGCTCTATTTCGGATACGGATTGATCAGCGTGTTTCTTTGGAAACATCGTGAACAAAAGGAACTGTTTATCTTATCAGGAATTGCACTAGGACTATTCCTATTCGGTAAAATAATGGAAGGATTAGGGGAATTATTGGGTGACCTTCTACCATTTCTCTTATTAGCTGTTGTTGGCTTAATCATCTTTTTGACCATTAAGTATATTCCTAGATTGGAACTAAGTGAAAAGGGTTCAGCAACATGGAGACGCGTGTTTAAATCATCCTTACTCTTTATTGTAACTGTAGTTAGTACAGTGATGTTGATCTCTGCCTTTTCTGGAATTGTGTTTCTAATCTTCAGTTGGGACAATGCACTTGCACTCATGTTCTCAGCGATCTTTCTATTGTTACTACCAGGTATCGCAGTAAAAGATAAAATTCCGTTTTTATCAAATATCCTCCTCCTGTCTGGATTATCAATCTTATCATCAGCTAACCTTATAGATGCATTTTCCAATGGTTTTCAACTTGAAACGATCGTTGTGATGCTTATCTCTTTATGTATGATTGGTGTTGTACTTAAACTCATAACGGACGCCTGGATTGGTTCGTATGCGTATCTACTCGCAAACGGAGTTGTTCTCTTATTTCTCTTTAAGCTTGAAGAATCATTCATTTCAATTGATCCCTATGAACCGCTGCTGTTGCTCGTTCTTGTCTTTAGTAACGGCCTCATTCATATACTGGGACGTGACAGCTGGTTTAATCGCAACGCGCTTGTCTATAGTGTTGTGCCTTTGTTTATCTTAACGTTCTTCTTTGAAGGGCAATGGTTATACTGGCTTCTAAATACGATGTTTCTCCTTTTATCCACGGCTCTTGTCTTTTACAAACCGTGGCAGTCCAATCCGTTTCGGTACTGGGTGGGACTTATTTTATGGTATGCGTTTCTGTTCTACAAATACTATGACATCGCATGGTCACTCGTTCATAAATCAATCACGCTATTGGTAGCTGGTCTTCTCATATTAGTGATTACGCGAGCAGTATCACGAAAGTACACCCAAACGACTGATGAGGAACCCACCTTCATCGCAAGTAGATGGAAATTAATCTGGTTAGTCGTCATACTAATGGTTTCATTCGTCACCTATAATGGCGTGAAAAATGAAGTGGCGATTCAATCTGGAAAAGAGATTCGTCTTGCGCTTGCACCTGTTGATCCTCGCTCGATGTTACAAGGAGACTACGTCACGCTCCGTTACGATATTTCAACCTTGTCTGAAGGAACAGAGCTTCCGGCTAATAAAAAGATTAAAGTCGTACTCTCTCCCACTTCGAAGGGACCTTATGAGTATGGAGGATATTACAAGGTCGAAGGCAAGTGGAATAAACCATATGAACCTTCTGGTGATGATATTGTGGTTAATGGTCTCACTTATTCTGATCACGATGTTCAATACGGCATTGAGAGTTTCTTCATTCCAGAAGGAACGGGTCTAGAATTCGATGATAAGACGATGGCAATTATTAGAGTAGGTGAAAATGGGAATGCACTACTAATAGATTTAGAGTAACAAGAGAAAAGCCACCTTATTTTAAGGTGGCTTAATTACATATTTGCATTTGAAGCCAAGCTGGGTGGATTTCAGCTTTTCCAACTTGATTCCATAACCAAATAACTTTATGCTTTTCTTATTGTACATATTTGATTGTTTTAGCCCATATAAGGAGGACGAATAGTGATAGACTTGCGCAGTGATACGGTAACAAAACCAAGTGAAAAGATGAGGAAAGCGATGTACGAGGCTGAAGTGGGGGATGATGTTTATGGAGAAGATCCAACCGTAAATAAGCTAGAAGAACTCGCTGCACATATTCTCGGAAAAGAAGATGCCTTATTTGTAACAAGTGGTACACAAGGAAATCAGATTGCCGGATTAGTACACTGTAAGCCTGGCCAAGAAGTGATCATGGAGGCACAAGCTCATATCTTTCTTTACGAAGCTGCAGCATTGTCTGCTTTTGCGGGTGTTCAAATTAAAACCTTAGATGGTGTAAATGGTGCTATGAAACCAAGTGAAGTAGAAGCAGCCATCCGAGGGGATGACATTCATCAGCCTGAAACCGGACTAATATGCATAGAAAACACTCATAATAAAGCAGGCGGAGCAGTTGTTTCACCTGAAAATATGGAGTCAATCTATCGCATATCGAAAAAACACGGTATCCCCGTTCACTTAGATGGTGCACGATTATTCAATGCTTCTGTAGCTTCTCAAATCCCTGTTAAAGAATTTGCGAAGTATACAGATTCTGTTCAATTTTGCTTATCGAAAGGGCTAGGCGCACCGGTCGGATCCATTATTGCAGGTTCTTCTGATTTTATTTCTCAAGCGCGAAAGTGGCGGAAACGGTTAGGTGGCGGACTTAGGCAGGTGGGTGTACTCGCTGCACCTGGAATTATTGCACTTGAAGAAAACGTTAAACTGCTTGAGAAAGATCATGAAAATGCAAAACACCTTGCTGAAGGCCTTCAAAATATTGATGGCATCGTTATAAAAAATAAAGTAGAAACAAATATTATTTTAGTAGATATAACAAACTCTAAAAAAACCACGGAGCACTTCATAAATCAGTTAAAAGAAAATGCTATAATAGCAGGTCCATTTGGCCCGAATATTATTAGATTTGTAACTAACAATGGCATTTCTAAGGAAGATATAGACAAAGTATTAATAACCGTTCAAAAGATATTAAGCACTTAACTTATCAAAATAATTTTTCCGCTTTTTTATGTTGGGGATTAGGTCGTCTACATCAATATGGAATCAAACAAGGAACTTCCCTGTGTAGAGAAGTTCCTTTGTACTTGCAAGTATAAAGTGAAGAGTGTTAGTCACGTGTACGAGAAGAGTGATGTCTCTCTGATGTTCTTGTACGTGTTTCATTCGTTCTATTGGTAAAGTTAGTATTTGGATCTTCAGAGTGTGTGTTATCGTTTAGTGGAGTTGTTTTTTCATCATGATTTTTTGTAGTAGTGCTGTAGTGTGAAGTGTGATCATCCTCGTGACCATGTTCATGATTTATGTTCATGTTCATGAGAATGATTTTGATAATGATCATGATCATGTTCATGATTTTGGTAATGATCAGGGTACATGGATTTGTTTTCGGTTTTATTCGATAGGAAGGTGCGATAGACCTTATCTTGTACCTTGTCTGAAGCTTCTACAATTACGATTATTTTTCCATCTTTTAAATGGTTTTCATACTGTTCTGCGTCTCTCTCTGGTATCCCAGCACCTACGAGCGCGCCGACGATTCCGCCACCACCAGCGCCTACTCCTGCACCAGTAAGGGCAGCGGCGATTGGACCTGCTGCAGCAAGTGGTCCGATGCCTGGGATAGCGAGAAGACCCAAACCTGCAATTAAACCACCAATCCCACCTAAGGCACCTCCAGATAAAGCTCCTAATCCAGCACCTTTTCCAGCATTTTTTCCACGCCCACCTTTATTGGATGTGACGGATGTTTCCATTTCTTCTTCTAAGACATTTACTTTACTTTTATCTCTAGCAAAAACGGATATATCATTAGAACCATATCCATGACGCTGTAATTCCGTTATGGCTTGCTCTGCACTTCCAACATTAGAAAAAACGCCACCAATAATTTTGTTATTCATCACTTCAGCCTCCTTTGATTTTCTTTCAATAGTACTCACTACCCGAAGAATTAGTTGGGTAATCCAACTAGTTGAAAGATTTAACTATCTATCGAGAGGCTGAGTGTAATTCACATAGAGTATTTTTGTTCTATGCTAGCTATAGCAAGTCACAAAGAATAGCTAGGACAGTCCTCCTGATGAGTTAGGACAGCTGTTTTCTTATTCCCCAGATACATACGATTAACCAGACACCACCAGCACAAAATCCAGCAATTACATCACTTGGATAGTGAACGGCGAGATACACTCTACTCAGACCGATAGCAAGAATAATTAACAAACTTAATAGTGGAACATACCAGGATGTCTTGCTTCTTCTTCTGATCTCTGTCCAAATAAGATAGCCAATCATGCCGTAAAAAATGGTTGAGACCATCGCATGACCACTCGGGAAACTATATCCACCAACTTCTACTAGATGTTGAATGGATGGTCTTTCCCTATGGAAAAAGAATTTTAGTCCTATATTTAAAAGCCAGCCTCCTCCGAGAGCAATCCATAGAAAAAGGGCTTTCCATTTTTCCTTTAGAACAAATAAAAAAATACCGGAAGTGAATAGAGCAAGAACGGTTTCAATTTTTCCTGCTCCAAGCCTTGTTACCCATGTAACTAGAAGGGTTAGCTGAGAATTGGTGAATTCTCGAATAAACGCCCCTACAGTTTGATCGAAATGACTTAATTCGTTATTGATAACTCCTTCACTCAAAGAAAAAAATACGAGTAATAATAGGAGAGTAAGTACCCAACCCAGAACAAGGTGTGTACTAATCTTATTTGCGATGGCTTCTTTGGTTTTAGATATTTTGTTGTTCATTTCTTCCTCCTGACTTAAACAATTGTCGTAACCATGAAAAGCATGGGCGGACATTTGGCAAATCTCTTAAATGCAAAAATTGTTTTAACTTTTCAACAGCATTATCGACTTTGGCTACTGTAATGGTACACCCGTTGTTGGCATTCCTTGTTATTGGTTTTACAGTTGTTCTTCATTTATCAAAACATCCTATACAATTGTGTTTCCATTCTTATTCAGCTCGGTTTCAAATTTTCCCTAAGGGTAATCAGTTCCCTTTTACCCATAGCACTTCTTATAAGGTTATCTTGCACTATACCCTTTTAATATGAAAATAAAATGAAAAAGAACATGAGATTTTACTGAGAAAACGTAGCACATTCTCATGAACTGCAACATTAAAAGTGTAGAAGGTAGAGGAACGAGCGTCTTCATTTTCCTTCCGTTGAAATGAAAAAGAGCCTACTCAGGCTTCTTCTTCATTTAGGTACAAATAATTTAGGGTTAAGCGGGTACTGCGGTTTAGAATACGAGTATAATCAAGGGGGACGGTTCTCGTTATACATAAAAGAAACCTCCCAATGACAACATTTCCGAAAACAAAAAGCTGGCCTCCACAACAACGAGAGACCAGCTTCTTTATTTCATTACCTCTATGCATTTATTTTACCCATTCATCAATCAAATCTTGATTCTCTTCAACCCATTTCTTAGCCCCATCAAGAGGCTCTTCGCTACTTTCGACATCGTCAATAAGCTCGCCGATTTGTTGATCATTCATTTTCCAATTTTTAAACCACTCGCTTACTTTTGGGTAATCCTCTTCAAATCCTTGTCTTGTCGCATGGTGAATTTTTTCCACACCACCGAATGTATTCTGTGGATCTTCTAGAAATTTTAAGTCATATTTGGAGAATACCCAGTGCGGGCTCCAAAGTGGTGCTACGATTGGTTCTTCATTTTTTACTGCTTTTTTAATTTCAGCTAACATTGCGGATTCCGAGCTTGGTACTAGTTCAAAATCGAGATCATAGTCCTTAATTAATTGTTCCGTCACTTCCATTGTACCTGCGCCAGGATCAAAACCAACAATTTCACTATTGAACATTTCTTTGTGTTCATTTAAGTCTTTTACGCTATTAATGTCTTTTAAATAGGTTGGAACAACAAGTCCTACTTTGGCATCGTCAAACCAGGTCGCATCTGAGAAATTAACCGTATCTTTATATTTCTCCAAATAATTCGCATCCTGGACGGGTAACCATACTTCTAAACTAGCATCTAAATCGCCACTGTCTAAGGCGGTCATTGTTGAACCCATGTTCAAATAGTTAAACTTCACATCGTACCCTTTATCTTCTAAAATAACTTTCCACATATTTGTTACGGCAATATTTTCAGCCCAGTTAATTTGACCAATCGCTATCTTTTTATCTTTTCCCTCTGATGCTGTATCAGCCTGACCACTGTTTCCACATGCAGCTAATGCAGCAACCATTAGAATCGCTAAAATAAAACTAAGTCCTTTTTTCCCCTTGATCATGTCGAAAAACTCCTCTATTTATTATTTCTGTTAACTCCAATACATCTCATTTCGTTAAAAGTGTTAAGAATTTATTTAACTAAAATACAATACAAAGCCTACTTAATTATGTAACTGTAGAATAGTGATAGTATCAGGTAGTCTATAACAGCTTTTCTATAGACTACCTGATTACTTCTTATTCACTTACTCGTGTTGATCTTTCGGTAAAAAATCGAATATCTTACCGTTTCTTATACTTTCAACTAAGTCACTCAACCAGTGATAGTATTTTTTAGATTCTTCTAATTGATCATAGTGTTTCTTTGCTGTTGCAACGATTTCTGGTGAACTAGTGGAATCTTTTATAACATCTATGAAATCTTCTTGTGCTTCCTCAATTGCTTCCAAGTTCATTTTCACTTCGCGTTCCCACATCTGACAATAAAACGCCATAAAGGAACGAAAGAAATTTTTCTCAGCTACGTAAGTATGTTTCCTAGAACCCCGAGTGAATGTTTTTTTTACCATTTCGATTTCTTGAAGCTTGCGAACGCTCGTACTCATACTTGGTTTACTCATACCGAGTTCTGTCCGCATTTCATCAAGTGTCATCTGATCTTTAAAGTACATCGTCGCGTATAAATTTGCAGCAGCTGGTGTTACCCCATATAAATCCATCGTCTCTGCAATGGCGCCAATCACTTTATCTTTGGCTTCTTCTATTTTAATGTTCGGTCTTTCATTAGATTCACTCATTTGGTCGCTCCTTTGATATAAAGTAAATCGTGTTAAGTATTTATCAAATTTTCTTTACAAACTTAATGTTAACGCGTTCAGATTAAATGTCAAATATAAGATTGTCCTTTCACGTATTGTAAAAGTCTCCTACCCCATTAGTCATAACCATTCAAGTTAAATTTAATTCTTTCAGAACTTTATGTCTGAAATTATTTTGACAGCCCCCAATAGACATGGTAACGTTAAAATTGTTAAATAAATTCTTAATAAAGTTAATTTACTTCTGAATTGGAGTTGATCGATATGAATCTAAAACTAAAACAATACATCAATGGTAAATGGATGGACGCGAACTCTGGGAATACACGTACGATTATCAATCCATTTAATCAGGAAACGATTGCTACTGTCCCAGAAGGTGATGAATCAGATGCAAAAGCAGCAATTGCAGCAGCAAGAGAAGCGTTTGATAACGGAGCGTGGGCGGATACCCCAGCAACTGAACGAGGGGCTGTCGTAAGGAAAATTGCTGAATTAATTGAAAGAGACAAAGAAGAACTTGCTCATTTAGAATCATTGGATACTGGTAAAACAGTCGAAGAAAGCCGTGGAGACATGGATGATATCGCAGGAGTTTTCCGATATTTTGCAGAACTCGCAGATAAAGATGGCGGTGAGCTAATCGATTCTCCTATACCAAATTCAATCAGTAAAGTCGTTCATGAACCGGTTGGAGTTTGTGGGCAAATTACCCCATGGAATTATCCATTACTTCAAGCATCATGGAAACTAGCTCCAGCGCTTGCGACTGGAAATACGTTAATTATAAAGCCAAGTGAAATTACACCTCTTACTCATATAAAAGTATTTGAACTAATGGAAGAGGCGGGAGTGCCTGCCGGTGTTGCAAACCTCGTTCTTGGTGCCGGCGATACTATTGGCGCAGAGCTGTCTAGTAACACAGATGTTGATCTTATTTCATTTACAGGTGGCATTGCGACCGGGAAGAAAATCATGCAAGCAGCCAGCGTCAATGTGAAAAATCTTGCACTTGAGCTTGGCGGGAAAAACCCGAATGTTATTTTTGCTGATACTGATTTTGAAATAGCTGTCGATCAAGCATTAAACGGAGTATTTTTCCACGCAGGACAAATCTGTTCCGCTGGTACACGACTGATTGTAGAAGAAAGCATTCACGATAAATTCGTGAACGCGCTTGTGGAAAGAGTGAAAAAGTTCAAACTGGGAAGCGGATTTGACGAAGATACTCAAATGGGTCCACTTATTTCAGCTGAACACCTTGCGAAAGTAGAAAAGTATGTAGAAACAGGAATGAAAGAAGGGGCTACTGTAGCAGTTGGCGGTAAACGCCCAGAAGATCCAGAATTACAAAAAGGATTTTTCTACTTGCCTACAATTTTCACAGACTGCACAACAGATATGAGCATCGTACAAGAAGAAGGTTTCGGTCCGATTATCACGGTTGAGAAATTCCGTACAGAAGAAGAAGCAGTCAAGCTATCGAATGACTCGATCTACGGACTTGCTGGCGGCGTCTTTACAAATGATATTGCAAAAGCAGAACGCTGTGCAGCGAAAATGCGCATGGGTACTGTTTGGATCAATGAATTCAACCTTTATTTCCCACATGCGCCTTGGGGTGGATTTAAGCAGTCGGGTATTGGACGTGAACTAGGCAGATTAGGTATGGAAGAGTATACAGAAACAAAGCATATCTTCCAAAATCTTAAGCCTGAATCGATTAACTGGTTCTAAGTGAATCCATCTATCTACTTATAAGAATCAAAATGAGGGGTAATTACATTGGCCCGAAATACGATATGAAAATAGAAGTGATCTACTAGAAACGAAGAAGGGTTTTTCAGTTATGCTTTACCTATTGTTTAAATCCCTTCCTTCGAATTTCAACATTCAAGGAGGAATAGAATATGACTGAATCATTTGATTATGTGATTGTTGGTGGCGGTAGTGCGGGGTCTGTACTCGGCAACCGTCTAAGTGAAGATGGAAAGAAAAGTGTACTTGTTTTAGAGGCGGGTCGAAGTGATTATTCATGGGACCTATTGATTCAAATGCCAGCTGCCTTGCCATTTCCTTCAGGCAAGGATCTCTACGATTGGCAATATGAAACTGACCCTGAACCATACATGAAAGGTCGGAACATCCCGCATGCTCGAGGAAAGGTGCTAGGAGGTTCTAGTTCCATCAACGGTATGATTTATCAACGTGGCAACCCGCTGGACTATGAACGTTGGGGTGGCGACAAGGGGATGGACAGCTGGAACTTTGCCCACTGCCTTCCGTATTTCAAACGCCTGGAAAATGCTCTGGCATCACCGGATGATGATCTTCGCGGTCATGATGGCCCGATCAAATTAGAACGTGGACCAGCTAAAAATCCATTATTCCAAGCTTTCTTTAACTCAGGTGTAGAGGCAGGTTACTCACGAACTCCTGATGTGAACGGTTTCCGTCAGGAAGGATTTGGACCGTTTGATAAGCATATTTACAAAGGTCAGCGTTTGTCCGCTTCACGTGCTTATTTACATCCAGTTATGGATCGTGAGAACTTAACGGTGAGGACGCGTGCTTTTGTTTCGAGCATCGACTTCGATGGTACTCGTGCCAAAGGATTGACTTATCGTCGAAACGGAAAGACTCATCAAGTTGAAGCAGGTGAAGTTATTCTTTCAGGCGGTGCGATCGCCACGCCGCAGATGCTTCAACTGTCTGGGATTGGGGACGCTGAACATCTTCGTTCACTTGACATTGAACCTCTCGTAGATCTTCCAGGTGTAGGAGAAAACCTCCAGGATCACCTCGAAGTCTATGTGCAACACACATGTCCGGAGCCTGTTTCCGAACAGCCTAACCTAAATAAAGCACGTATGCCTTGGATCGGCTTGCAGTGGATGCTCGGACGTACGGGGCCGGCAGCGACCAACCACTTCGAAGGCGGAGGGTTCGTCCGTTCCAACGAGGATGTTGACTATCCGAACTTGATGTTCCACTTCCTTCCTGTAGCGGTACGGTACGATGGTCAAAAAGCGGATACGAAACACGGATTCCAAGTACACATCGGACCTATGTACTCTGATGCCCGCGGCTCGTTAAAAATTCGTTCGAAAGATCCGAAAGAGCATCCGAGCATGGTTTACAACTACCTTTCTACTGAACAAGACAAACGCGAGTGGGTGGAAGCCATAAGAGTTACTCGTAACATTATGTCTCAACCATCCATGAAAAAATACAATGGCGGGGAAATCTCACCTGGCCCTTCTGTTCAAACAGACGAGGAAATCCTGGAGTGGGTGAAAGAAGATGCTGAGACGGCACTTCATCCATCATGTACATGTAAAATGGGGCCTAAGTCAGATCCTATGGCTGTTCTAGATCCGGAAACGATGAAAGTTCACGGAGTGGAAAACCTACGAGTGGTCGATGCATCTGCTATGCCTTACGTTACAAACGGCAATATCCACGCACCTGTATTGATGTTAGCGGAAAAGGCAGCGGATCTCATCCGTGGACGTAAACCGCTCGAGCCGATCGATGCTGACTTCTATCGTCATGGCGTTCATCCGGCCGATGCAGGAACAGTAACAAAATAATGCTTTTCGTGAGAAGGACTCTTTCAACATGTATTTGCTTAAGCAAGCGTACATGAATGATCGAGTGCCTTCTCTTTGTTAAAGGGTTGTCCATAAGTCCATTATTCTGCTATAAGAAAGCAAATCGAAAGCCAAGAGTGTTGAGTAATAGCATTCTTGGCTTTTACTATTTAAAAGATTTCGTCTGAAAGGCAGCACCATTAAAATGCTTCATTCAAAACCATCTAAGATTTCTTCGGGGAATGAATACGATGTAAAGGATTAAAAGGAGGAGGGATAGGATTGTTTTCCAACAATGGTAGGTTTGCAGAGTGAGAAAGCTCAAGAAACTGAGTATTGATCATACTGAAGGTTACCCTCATGTTAGCAGTCATTTTACTAATTGTTAGAAGGGGAGAGAGGTCTTATTGGGTAGATGAACTTCTTTACTTTTTGATGGATTTAGCTCACCAACGCCTGGAAGCACTTAAGATGCAACAAAGTCTAAGGCTTGCTCTCAAAGAATGATAGCGCAAGAAAAGAAATATATCCTTCAAGCAGCTTTGAAATCCCTTGTATGCTTCTGCTGTGAGTTTTGAGAGGGTCCAGTGGTGATGGTTCTCGAACTTATGTAAGAGTGTTAGAACGAAAACAATAAAAAAGCTTACTTCATTAAATTTAATGAAGTAAGCTTTTTTCAATTTATATTGTGACGACACTGGTTCATCCATAATAATCAAGCCATTAAAACCTATGAGGCAATCTTTTCATTACCTTTCTCTCTCTCTTTTGGCATTAATAATGGCATAGGAGGACACATTTTTTTGGTCATTTTAGACACAACGATAATTGTTACTAAGCCTGCAACCATTGCAAGTGTTCGGAATGGAAACAGTACAATGCCGTCTTCAATCATAGGATAAGGTAGGAACACTGGAAGCCCAATGATCGGTTCTCCACCACCTATTCGAAGTACGAAAGAAACGATTAATCCAGCAATTGAACCGTATTTATTCGCATCTTTAAAGAATAAAGCGGTTGTTAACTGAGGAAATAAAATAACATAAACCAGGTCTGCGGCTAAATACCATAAAGCGTAAACACTTTGAACATTTAGTGCAATGATGGTGGCTGCAATTCCAACCAGAATAATCGAGCGCTTAATCATTTTCTTAAGTTGATCGCTTGATGCATTTGGTTTAAAAAGTGGTCGATACACATTCCAGGCAGCCATGGAAGATGCTGATAGAATGGATGAATCCATTGAAGACATCACGGCTGCCGCAAGAGCACCCAATCCAATTGCACCAATAATATCAGGCGTTAAATATTGCAAGACATAAGGAAGAATCATGGATGGGTTATCAGGTGCGTTTACACCGAGACTTGCCCAATCTGTATCTAATCCGATGGCACCAATGATAACGGCTGGTATGGCTGCAATAATACAGATAAACCCTGCTATGATTGAAAGCCACATGGCAGTGTTCTCTGTTTTAGCAGAAAGAACACGCTGGAAATATACCTGCCAGGGGATCCCTCCGAATATTAGTAGCAATGCAAAGTCCCACCAGTTCCAATAATAGTTTCCCCACTCAGGATCTTTCCACCCGTCTAATGGAGGGAAAAGACTTGCGTAGCTACCCATATCTGATTGATAGTGACTCCAAACCGAACTTAAGCCACCTACTTCTGATAAGGCAAAAGGAAGGACTAAGAACAGACCGATCATGACAGCGAGCATTTGAAAAACATCAGTAAATGCTACTGACCACATGCCTCCAACGACAGTGTACGCGACAGCAATAATCGCTGATAGAATAATAGATGTTTGAAAGTCTAATCCTAGAATCGTTCCAAAAGTTGTTCCTAAAGCGGTTAAGATCGCACCACTCCAAAAGACTTCTCCTAATAGAGCGGGAATATATAAGACACCAGCAACTTTCTTTCCGAATCGCTGTTCAAGTGGATCAATCATTGTCATAAATTCGTATCGACGCATTTTTCTTGCATAGAAGATCCCGCCAATGATTAAACTTAGCGCATAACCCCACGGTGCCTGGGCCCATGCTAAACCAAGTGAATAGGTTGATTCTGCAGTACCAGATATGTAACCGCCTCCGACCCAGGTGGCAGCCATTGTAAACATTGAGATCCATAATGGTAAAGAGCGTTTCGCTACCATCATATCTGATGCTGATTCAGATTTACCACTGGCCATAAATGCCCCGATATAATAAATTATTCCGTAGAATACTAACATGGCAATAAATGAGCCCCAGTTAATATTAGAATTTGACGTTCCTAAATAAATAAACATTACCAAAACAGCTGCTACAAATGTACCTATTTTTAATAGATTTCCTTTTCGTTCACTCAAATATCTTCACCTCTAGAAATTTTTAAGTTAAAACCTTTTTTAGTCGTATCCCTGCTAGGGGAAGCTCCATAGGTTTTATTTTTCTTCAATCGATAAAATAAACTTTTTACTGATTGGAAGCTGTAACCAAATCGTTCTAGACACTCGTCATATTTTTGTGAGCTTTTTGCCAATTATATTGGCTTCCACGCTTCCTTTTTCATTCATTTCTTCAATTTCTTAAAGCTCCTTTCATTTATAAAGTTAATTGTGTTAAATATTTTCTTAACGTATTTAATAAATATTACATGATAAGATTTTGTTGTCAAATACACTATTGAAATAGGGACCAGTCATACTTCACTATTTTATGAAAATATAGTTTAAGGACAGGGATCGTTAATCATCTAATTTCAGTGATAGATTGCTTGAACCTTTTTGACAGATAAAAGCTTAAATGATAGCATATAAGACTGTTATAAATGTTAAGAAAATATTTAATATAATTAACTTAGTGCGTGTTCCTGTATCTGAAAGAGTTGAAAGCTCAATGGATATTACACATAGAATTGGGGGTAGTACCCTCGTGATTAGGAAGCAGATGAAGAAGAGAAGAAGTCGAAGGCATTTAGGTGGATACAACTAGTAAGCTACAAGTTTCAAATTTGTAGGGAGTGATCTCCATGTCGTCTTCAACGACACCTATGATTGAACGAATAGAGCGAGCAGCTTTACCATTGTTTGCAAGAAAAGGTTTTGAAGGAACTTCATTGAGCAAAATTGCTGAAAGTGTAGGAATTAAAAAACCCTCCCTTTATGCTCATTTTGATAGTAAAGAAGATCTCTTTCTCGCTATACTACAAAAAGTGAATCGAGATTATCAGGATTTTTTAAGAGTGCAAGGAGAAAAACATTACGACATGACAACAGAGCAGCAGTTATATGGCTTATTGAAAGACCATTCAACGTATCTTGAAAATGAAGATCTTGGTCTTCTATTCAAGAGATTCATGCTTTTCCCGCCGATGGTATTAAAAGATACATTTAATGAACAGTTTATTAAATCAGAAGAAGCCTTAACGGAAGTATTGAATGGTATTGTGAAAGAAGGGAAACGAAGGGGAGATATTCAGGCGGAACAAGATGAGGTCATCGATGCTTATATATGCCTGCTTGATGGCACATTTGAACAGCTTTTTTATTATTCTGAAGTGGAACATGAGGAGCGTCTCCAAAACGCTTGGCGTATTTTCTGGAGAGGCATTCAAGGGTGCTAGGAAATCAGTATTGTACCATTCACTGAGTTAGACGCTGGTTCTGTAATTGCTAAAGGTATTGATTGTGAATCGTTAGGAGCTTCTGAGAATGCTTGGAGATAAAACTTTTGAAAGTGAACAATGATCAAAGAAAAACGAGCCTTCAGAATTAATTCTAAGGCTCGTTTGCTATATTAGGGAGAAACTTATGTTTCTCCTGACTATCTTGTTTTTAAGAGGAAACTAGTTTTTCACAGGTCTCGATTTGTCACTTAGATCTTCTTTCCTAATTCTGCTTGTTTTATCTCCTTGAACCAAAGCATAGGTGCGATAGCCTCCATCAAGGTTTATCGCTTTGAAGCCCTTTTCTTGAAGAATACGTGTTGCGAGGTATCCGCGTAAACCAACTTGACAGTTTACATAAATGATTTGATTCTGTGGAAGTTCATGGATACGACTCCGTAATTCATCGACAGGAATGTTGAGTGCTCCTTTTATAAAACCATTTTTAAGTTCTGCTGGGTTACGGACGTCAATTAATGTTCCGCCGTTTGATACGATCGCATCAATCTCATGCCATTGAACGGTTTCAATAACACCTTCCACGATGTTACTTGCAACGTATCCAGCCATATTAACAGGATCCTTCGCCGAAGAAAAAGGTGGCGCATAAGCAAGTTCTAAATCAGGCAGGTCGAGAACGGTTAGGCCACCCTTAATCGCTGTTGCGATGACATCAATTCGTTTATCAACGCCATCTTTACCGACTGCTTGTGCGCCGAATATCTTCCCTGTTTCTTTGTCGAAAATGAGCTTCAATGCAATAGGGGAAGCGCCTGGATAATACCCAGCGTGTGAAGCAGGATGAACGTGTACGACTTCATAAGGAATGCCAAGGCCCTTTAGAGTTTTCTCATTACTTCCAGTCGTTGAAACGGTGAAATCAAAAACCTTCGCAATGGAAGTACCGAGTGTCCCGTTGTATGTGGCGTTTTTCCCATAAATATTGTCGGCAACAAGGCGGCCCTGTCTGTTAGCAGGCCAGGCTAATGGAATCATAGTCGGTTGTTTATTGGTGTAACACTTGACTTCAATTGCATCACCGATCGCATAAATAGAAGGATCATTTGTTTGGAGGTAGTCATTTACTTGTATCCCACCTCGTTCACCTACCGATAGCCCAGCATTCACGGCGAGCTCATTCTCAGGACGAACGCCGATTGACAGAATAATCATATCCGTATCAATTTCTTCACCACTTTGTGTCATCACTTTTGTTCCATTCTCTTCAAAGGATTTGACGCCGTCGTTTAAAATTAGGTTAATTCCTTTGTCTTTAAGGTGCTGATGAATAATCGATACCATTTCATAATCGAGTGGTGGCATGACTTGATCAGCCATCTCGACGATTGTCACTTCCATGCCAAGTTGGCTCAAATTTTCTGCCATTTCGATGCCGATGAATCCACCACCTACAACAACAGCACGTGAAGGTTTCTCATCATCCACATACGATTTAATCCGATCGGTATCAGGAATATTACGTAACGTGAAGAGTGCTTGTGCGTCGTTAAGACCTGGAATTGGTGGGACAATGGGACGTGCTCCTGGTGAAAGAATCAAGTGATCATACGTTTCCTCGTAGATTTTACCTGATCGTAAATCATTCACAACGACGCTCTTTTTGGAGCGGTCGATACTCGTTACTTCGCTTAATGTACGAATATCAAAGTTGTACCTAGCAGACATGCTTTCTGGTGTTTGCACAAGGAGTTTTTTTCGGTCTTCAATTGTCCCGCCTATATAATACGGTAACCCGCAATTCGCATATGAAATATATTCACCCTTATCAAACAGTATAATCTGTGCATTTTCATCAAGTCTTCTTAATCTAGCTGCAGCTGTAGAACCTCCAGCCACTCCACCAATAATAACTATTTTTTTATTCATGTGATCGACTCCTTTCAAATTACCTACAGGGGTATATAACAACTCATAGTATATTCTTTTTATTCAAAAAGGAATGTGAGGAATATCACTAAATGTTGGGGTTTTTAAGGAGTTAAGGGGTACGGTTATTCCATATATTAGAACAAACTATTGTGAAAGGTGAATCATTTTGAAATAATTGTTATTTAGTATAACCGACTATCCTGAAGGGTGTTATAAATGAAATCGTTCATTGGATTTATTTTGTTCATATGGTTATTTGTCATGATACGCAAATTAATAAAGAAAAAATCGAGTAGTGATAGCGCATCAGAATACAACTTTTTAAGTAGATTTAAAAAGATAAGCGTTTCACAAAAGGTATTTGTAAGTTGTATTCTATTATTTGATGTTCTTGTTATTATCATGTCGATTCAGGACTATTATTTCCTTTTTCTTAAACCAACCGGTTTCATTATTCCACTATTCCTTATTTACATAGCTTTTTGTGTGTTAGCTAGTGGACTCAAGTTAGAAAAATTCTGGGTCATTCTCGTTACGGCTTTAGTGTTACCTGCTCTAGGTCTAATGTTGTTTTTTCATTCAGTCGACCATCCTTCTTATTCAACCATCGAGTCCCCTTCAAGAGAAAAAATATTAATCATCGAGTATAGAGACGCTACATTAGGAGAAACAAATCATTTTTATACTTTTTATAGCAAAACGACTTTTCCATTTGTAATGAAGAAAATAAATAACGACCCAGTAAGGATTGTGACTAGAGGTATAAATGGTGACAATCTAGAAGTACTAGGTGTCCAAAACGCTGATTGGGCTAATGGTGAATCGGTTACATTTCGATCTGCTTATGCAGAAACCAAAGTGGAATGGAAGAAATGATTCAAGTTGCTTGTTCATCTGAATAAGATCGTTAAGCGGATCGCCATTAGCTGTTTCCTAGAAAGCGACTTCCTTATAGAAACTTATCATTCACTGCTTTCATGACCTTCAAATGCCTCAATTTGATACAATAAATCTACATCAAGGGACCAATCTCATACCCTTTTAAACTTTCAAATAAAGGATAGGTGGAACATGTGAACATAAAGCAGGAATGCGCTAAAGCAGCTCTTAAATACATTGAAAGTGATAAAATCATCGGCCTTGGTGGCGGAAGCACGATTGGTTATTTAATCGACTTCATCCAAGAAGAGGATTTAAAAGTCAAAATCGTCACGCCATCTTTCCAAACAAAGCTACTTTGCGTTAAGCAGGGTCTTGAAGTTCTACCGACCTGCTCGGTTGATCTAGTAGACGTTGCGTTTGACGGCTGCGACGAGGTCGATGAGAATTTGAATGCACTGAAGAGTGGCGGTGGCATTCATACGCAGGAAAAACTGATCGCTCAAATGGCGAAGGAGTATATATTGCTTGTTGATGATTCGAAATTTGTTCCTGAATTAACCTACAAGCATCCAGTCGTGCTGGAGATCTTGCAAGATTCACTGGCACTTGTGTTGAAAAAGGTTGGAGAAATTGGTGGGAAAGCTGTCGTTCGTTCAAGTTCTGTGAAGGAAGGCTACACGATCAGCGATCATGGGAACTTTTTAATCGATGTGTATGTGGAGCCTGTGAAGGATAGTACACAGTTTGAAAGAATGCTAAGGGAAATACCTGGCGTAATCGATGTGTCGCTCTTTACGAAGGTCGTGACAAAAGTGTTAGTGGCTAGTGAAATTGGGATAAACGAGATTTCAAAATAGATAAAAATTAAGATAAAGAGGTGCCAGTCACCGCTTGCTAGTTCATTAGCATGGAGACGACAGGCACCTATTATTTTTGATTCTCGGTTCCCCATAAATGCATTTGCTCAAGGATCGGCATTAAGGTTTTCCCTTTTTCTGTTATGCTGTATTCCACTTTTGGAGGAACGGTACTTTGTTGGGTACGATCGATGAAACCTTCCTCTTCTAATTCTTTTAGTTGTTGACTCATCACTTTATGTGTCACACCTGGGAGCAGTTTGTGTAATTCATTGTATCGGAAACTTCCATCGACTCCGAGATGCCATAATATGACCGTTTTCCATTTGCCGCCGATTTTCTTTAGGGTATACTCGATGGAGCATTTCAATTTTCCGTCTTTATCTACTGGAGAAGTCATGTTGAATCGACTCCTTTCTTACCTTTTGGTTAGTATCGCACAAAAAAGTGCGTTCTTACATGATGATTTGGTTCTCAGTATAATGGACCTGTGTTAGAAGATGATCATCATGAAGGAGGAGTATAAAACGATGTTACCATATCCACGAAGTTTTTCTCATATCGGACTATCCGTACCAAATCTTGAAGAGGCGATTCAATTCTATACAGAGGTATTTGGCTGGTATATATTAATGGAACCATCAGACGTGAACAATGATGATTCTCCAATCGGACAGATGTGCCGCGACGTCTTTGGAGATGATTGGGATACGTTTCGAATTGCCCACTTATCAACAGGAGATAAAATCGGAATTGAAATGTTTGAGTTTCCGGAAAATGAAAAACCAGAAAATAACTTTGAATATTGGAAAACAGGCATTTTCCACTTCTGTATCCAAGATCCAGATATTGAAGGAATCGTTGAGAAAATCAAGCAACATGGCGGTAAGCAGCGTATGCCGATTCGTGAATACTATCCAGATGAAAAGCCATTTAAAATGGTTTATGTAGAGGATCCGTTTGGCAATATTTTTGAGATCTATACGCACAGTTATGAACTGACTTATTCTGAAGGTGCATATTAAAATGATGTGTTGAATGGGAAGGAATCAAGAGAAGTGTTTCTCTTGGTTCTTTTTTTATTTAACGACAAGCCTTCTACTTGTTTGGTGTAAGGAGAGTCAAATTTGTACTCCTTAAATAAGCACAATTATAGAAACTGACTTCTTTATACTGGGGTCTAACTGTTGTGCTATATCAATGAATGCATCCGAATCAATCAGAAACACACCGGAGATTTTTACATCATTACGAACTTTTTAACCTTCTTAGTAATACACTGCTTACATCCATTGATTAAATTAGGAGGGTTCGTTTAAATGTATGATCCATATGTGCCTGATCAAGATAATAATTACTATCATCATTTCAATCAATTTGCACTTGATGAATATGACATAGAAAGGCAAGCTCCGTCTTTTCCGCCACCTCAACAATTTTCTCAGCAAATTCCACAAGCCTTTTTTTCTAATTTCTTGCCGACTAATCAGATCCGATCATTGATGTGTGGGTGTTTAGGAAGGTGGGGGCTACTTGGCTTAAGATTTCAAAGTCCCTTTGGGAGAGATATTTGGTTTTTTCCTACAGAAATTAGACAAAATAGTGTATCGGGATATACCTGGCAAAGTGGCCGTAGTCAAAGAGTTAGCTATAACTATTCTCAGATAAGAAACTTTATCTGCACTTAAATCTGTTTAAAAATTCAAAAGCATTAAGTGGAGGTTGATTCCTGGAATTGCCCGATTAACCTAAGTAATATAAGTTTAGAGAAGTATTATTATTCAAATAAAAGCGGCTAACTTAATTTTAAAATTAAGTTAGCCGTTTTTCAGTGCAAATAGTGTGACCTGTAATTAAATGAAAAATACCATCCAAAAACCGAATGTTAAAAGCACGCACATGAGTTAAATGGTAAAATTAAGAAAAAATAGATTGAGGTGTCAAATATAGTGAAGATCATAGCTGTTTCCTTTCTCGGTTTGTTAGGGTTTATCTTAATTGGTTTAACTGTTGATAGCCTTGGAGAAGCGGGAAATATGCTGCTCAGGTTTATTGGGATAATAAGTATAGTGGCGAGTGTTCGGATAGCAACGCGTTATAAAAATCATACTTGAGGAGGCATTCTATGCTGGTTGGGGCAGAGGTTCATATGGGAGATGTCGTTTTTCAATTCGTTTCCTTTCTTTTAATCGTTGGAGTCTTAGCGGGAATTGGCTTTTTAGTTGTGAGTTTTAATAAGAGAAAATCGAGACTTAATAGGGTAGAAGAAAAAGTTGATCAGCTGCTTGAAAAAAACAAATCACAGTCTGAGAGATAGCAAGGGTATGAAGGTAGTTTTGGCTAAGGCATTAGATGGCTTCTTCTTTTTGTTCATTACCTTGTTATTGATCTACGATTATTTTCCAAGCAATATTCTTAATAAAGTGATTTCAAAAGAAGTCATCATTTCGCTAATGGTTGGAACAGTACTCATTGGTTTCTTTTGTAAACAGGCTAAGGATTATACGGCGGAAGCGTCTTTTAAGTCGCAGCTTTTCGGATTAATCTATTTCCTTTTTCTTATGGTTGTCTTAAGAATAGCTGGAGGCGAATCTAGCGTAGGCATTTCATTTGATAGTGGATTTCTGTACCTTGTATTGATTATCGCGCTAGTTCAATTAGTGATCCAGTGGAAAAAGATGAGGCAGGAGAAAGTTGAATAAGTGTAGACAGTTTTCGTTGATTCATGCTCCTTTTCCTGGTTATCTTAAAAATTTCGTGAAAGAGTTTCACGATAAAAGCGGCTTTCTTCATTAATTGAAGGAAGTCGCTTTCTTAAGAATAGAATGAACTGAATCAGCCCGAACCAAATCTATGTGAGATTAAATACATTCTCGATAGAAAAATGTGAAATATAGTATAATCAGCTACAACATTACTAAAAAACTCAGGAGATCGATAGTTATGTACAAATTACTAATAGCAGATCGGGATAACCAGGAGCTTGTTGGACTAGAGTGGCTGATTTCAAAGTATTCATTCCCTATTTCTCATTCAAAGACAGCGAGTCAATTCGTTGAAGTGATCGATGTGATGGAGAAGGAACTGCCTGATGTGCTATGTATTGAGTTGGATATGATCCCGGAGGATAAATGGGAGATGTTTAAAACGTATCGTGAACGATATGTTGGAGAAGTGCTTGCCATCACTGCTGAACCAACCTTTGCAAGAGCGATGCAGGCAATCGAGATAGATGCAGTCGATTTAATGGTGAAACCGCTATCTCCTTCAAGTGTGAAAACGTCATTGCAAAAATCGTTTCGTAAGGTAGCTTTTCGTTCCAGAGAAGCATCTGCCACCTCCTCGAACCAAATGGTTTGGTATGAATCATTGTTTATTGATGAGAACGTAACTTTTAGGTTCCCGGTTTACCTTATGAAAACGGAGTCGAAATCTGATTTAAAAGAGTTGCGCTTTTTTATCGAGCAGTTTGACTTTTATTATAAACCTTTGGTGTTTTCAACAAGTGATCGGATTGCGCTTGTTTTCCAGGGTGCTTTTCCTGAACCAGTCAGTCAGGCGCAGCGATTTTTACGAGAGTGGGAGCACGATATAGGAAAATCCCTTGTGATCACAGTCCATAACGGGGAAGGGGAAGAATCGCTTCACCAAATATATATGAATCTACGTAAAACAATGGAAATGACCTTTTTTACAGGATACCAACAGGTTTTAAGTTTTGCTAATGCAAGCGACTGGCGGGACATTGATCCCTTTCTAACAATGACCGAACAGCGGAATTGGGTATACATGCTTGATGAATCCCGTATCGAAGAAATCAAAACATGGATGTATGAGCAATTTTTTGGACTTGTATCGCCATACCCAGACCCGGGTCTATTGCGAACGCGATTGACTAGTATTCTTGCTCAAATTCGTCGCTATATGATTCGTAAAGGTATGACAGATGCAAAACATGAAGCGAAGTACAAGAAAGTGTTTGATACCATTTTATATAGTCCTGTTCTTTATCGGATTGTACAGGATATGATCTTGTTTATCACTGATCTTCTTCAAACAATCTCTGAACATCCTGTCGCAACGAAAATGGATGTGATTGAAGAAGCACTTTCTTATATTGAAGATCATTACGCAGATGTCGAGCTTTCATTAAAAGAAGTGGCATTACACGTTCACCGTAATCCTTCTTATTTAAGTTATACGTTATCACATAAATATGGTCGCTCTTTTCGTGAAATTTTGAATTATACTCGCATCCAAAAGGCGAAGGAAATGCTCACTTCATCTAAAGAAACGATTCAATGGATTTCTCATGAAGCAGGCTTTAATAGTCCAAACTATTTTAGTCGTGTATTTAAAGAAACAACTGGTCAGAGTCCCGGCGAATATCGAAGCTTTCACTAAGTTATCCTCTACACAACAATAGGGCAGGCGATGCCCTATTTTCTTCTTTTCCAACCTCACTCATCGTAATAACTTCTTAAAATTTATCATCGTTACTTCAAAGAAAACTAAAAAAATATTAAAAAATAAAGAAAATGCTATTAAATGAAAGCGTTTTATAGAAATTATATATATGTGTATCATATTAATGCTATTATTCGAAAGTTCGTTATCTATTTTCCTCCTTTCTCTGATGCTACTATTTACTTATCAAAGAGTGTTGAAAGGGTGGATTCAATGTCAGAGACAAAGTCAGGAAAAGTGAAACAATATCGTGGAACCAAGCTCAACACGAAAGGCTGGGTTCAGGAAGCGGCGTTACGGATGCTAAGTAATAACTTGCATCCGGATGTTGCGGAGAATCCTGATGAACTTGTCGTTTACGGTGGAATCGGAAAAGCGGCTCGGAATTGGGAGTGCTACGATGCGATTGTTGATTCCTTAAAGAAGCTAGAAGAGGATGAGACATTGCTCATTCAATCTGGAAAACCTGTCGCAGTGTTTCGTACGCATAAGGACGCTCCAAAAGTCTTGATCGCTAATTCAAATCTCGTTCCAGCATGGGCCAATTGGGAGCATTTTCATGAGCTCGATCGAAAAGGTCTGATGATGTATGGCCAAATGACTGCAGGAAGTTGGATCTACATTGGAAGTCAGGGGATCGTTCAGGGGACATATGAAACATTTGGTGAGTGTGGTAAACAGCATTTTAACGGGAGTTTGAAAGGGACGATTACACTAACGGCAGGCCTCGGAGGAATGGGTGGGGCACAGCCTTTAGCTGTCACGTTAAACGGAGGCGTTTGCATTGCGATCGAAGTCGATCCGCATCGTATTCAGCGTCGATTGGAAACTAAGTATTTAGATACTTCTACGACCAGCCTGGATGAAGCGATTAAGCTGGCTGTAGATGCGCGTAATAGGGGAGAGGCTCTTTCCATCGGGTTGTTAGGAAATGCCGCTGAACTTCTACCTGAGATGTTAGAAAGAGGGTTTATTCCTGACGTATTAACAGACCAAACGTCTGCTCACGATCCGCTAAATGGCTATGTACCGGTGGAATTAGATCTTTCAGCAGCAGCTGATCTTCGTAAAAAGAATGCGGAGGAATATAGTAAGCTATCGAAGCGAAGTATTGCGACCCACGTTCAAGCGATGCTCGATATGCAAAAGCGAGGAGCCATTACATTTGACTATGGCAATAACATTCGCCAGGTGGCAAAAGATGAAGGGGTTACGGATGCCTTCAACTTCCCAGGATTTGTACCTGCTTATATCCGTCCGCAATTTTGTGAAGGAAAAGGTCCGTTTCGCTGGGTAGCTTTATCAGGTGATCCAGAAGACATCTATAAGACAGATGAAGTCATTCTAAGAGAATTTAGTGACAATGAACACTTGTGCAATTGGATTCGTATGGCCAGGGAGAAAATTAGTTTTCAAGGGCTTCCTTCACGAATCTGCTGGTTAGGTTATGGAGACCGCGCTAAGTTCGGCAAGATCATTAATGATATGGTCGCAAGTGGGGAGTTAAGTGCACCGATTGTGATCGGTCGTGACCACCTCGATTCTGGCTCTGTTGCGTCACCAAACAGGGAAACAGAAGCGATGAAGGATGGCAGTGACGCTGTTGCCGATTGGCCGATTTTAAATGCCATGATCAATAGTGTCGGAGGGGCAAGCTGGGTCAGTGTTCATCACGGGGGTGGAGTTGGTATGGGTTATTCCCTCCATGCAGGAATGGTCATCGTTGCTGATGGTACGAAGGATGCAGAACAACGCCTCGAACGTGTGTTAACGACCGATCCTGGTATGGGCGTTGTGCGACATGTTGACGCTGGTTATGAACTTGCTGAAAAGACGGCTCGTGAAAAAGGCATTAAAGTTCCAATGATGAAAAAGAGTGAGGAAGGAGAATGATATGACACATAAATTGTTGATAACAAATGCTGCACAATTGATTACGATGGAGGGGCATACGGAAAAGCCAGCCACAAAGTCAGCGATGTCTGAACTCGATATCATCGAAAATGGTGCTCTTTATATAGAAGATGGAAAAGTTGTGGAAGTAGGTTCAAGTGAGCAGATTAGTGAAAAATATAATCGATTATTAAATAGTGAACATCATATCGATGCGACCGGAAAAGTTGTTACACCGGGACTCATCGATCCCCACACGCACCTTGTTCATGCCGGTACGAGAGAAAATGAATATGCGATGCGCTTACAAGGAAAAACATACATGGAAATAATGGAAGCTGGAGGCGGAATTCACGCAACGACTCGGGCCACGCAAGAAGCGAGTCATGAAGAACTTTATGACCAGTCAAGAAAACGTCTGGACCAATTTTTGATTCATGGCGTGACAACGGTAGAAGCAAAAAGTGGTTATGGACTTACTTTAGAACACGAAATGAAACAACTTAGAAGTAGCACAGCAGCTATCGAAGGATCACCCGATTGACCTGGTTTCTACCTTTATGGGTGCGCATGCGATTCCGATGGATGAGAAAAATAATCCCGACCGGTTTGTAGAACGTGTGATAAATGAAATGATACCCGAAGTAGCGAAGAAAAATCTGGCTACGTTCAATGATGTTTTTTGCGAACGAGGCGTTTTTACACCAGATCAATCACGACGCATTTTAGAGGCGGGGAAAGAATATGGATTAATCCCGAAAATTCATGCTGATGAAATCGAACCTTACGCTGGAGCAGAATTAGCTGCAGCAGTTGGCGCCATCTCAGCGGATCATCTCCTTAGAGCTTCGGAGCAGGGAATTCAAGATATGGCTGAAGCAGGTGTCGTCGGCGTATTGCTTCCTGGTACAGCATTTTTCCTAATGGCAGAATTCGCACAAGCTCGAAAGATGATCGATTCTGGAGTAGCTGTTGCGTTATCAACCGATGCAAATCCTGGATCTTCTCCAACGCTATCATTGCCGTTTATTATGAATCTGGGCTGTTTGAAAATGGGGATGACGCCAGAAGAGGTATTAACAGCGACTACGATTAATGCAGCGCATGCGATTGGCTGCGCCGGAGAAGTGGGAAGTATTGAAGCAGGAAAAAAAGGGGACGTGACGATTTTTAATGTTCCTAATTACCTGACTCTCTCTTACAAATATGGTATGAACCACGTCGATACCGTCATCAAAGCGGGAGCTCCCATGGTCGTAGGGGGACAATTAAAATGATGAATTATCCATATCCAATGTTAAATCGGCCCCGTATGGTTTGGTCGAAGGAGACGGATAAAAGTCGCGACCTCAAGGTTCATGAATGGATTGAAACGATCGGCGAAACAACACCGAACTGGGAAGAATATGATGTCACGATTCTTGGCGTTCCCCTCTCAAAGTCGTCGATCAGTACTTCAGCAGCGAGTGAAAATCCTGAAGCCATGCGACAGGCATGGAGTTCATTTGGTACGTATAACCTCGATGAAAACATCGATATAGCGCAGATAAAGGCGATCGATATTGGCGATGTGAAACAGCATCCGACTGATATCGCTGAAACGCATCACAAAATTGAGCAGGCGATGATCGCAATGAGAAAGCATCATTCTCATACACTACCAATTACGCTTGGTGGGGACCATTCGATTACAGCAAGGTTAATCAAAGGGTGGAAACATGTGCACGAGAACGAAACGATTGGCATTTTGCAACTTGATACCCATTTTGATTTGCGTGATCCTGTGACACTTGGTCCTGCAAACGGTACACCGATTCGTCACTTGATCGAGAGCGGAACAGTCGAAGGGAAGCATGTTCACAATATTGGTTTGCATGGTTTCTTCAATAGCAAAGAGCTGAAGGATTATGCCGATGCACATGACGTTCGCTATACAACGATGAAGCAAGCGAGGAAAAAAGGGATTTTAAATGTGATCGAACAGGCATTAGAGCAATTGGATAAGGTGGTCGATACCATATATCTAACTGTGGATATGGACGTACTTGATATCGCCCATAATCCTGCCGCACCTGCTGCAACTCCTGGGGGCATGTATACGGAGGAGTTGTTTGAAGCGGTTCAGCTTGCTGGGGAGCATTCTAAGGTGAAAGCAATGGATATCGTTTGTCTAGACCCGCGTAAAGATGTTGGTGGAATGGCAGTTAAAAGTGCTGTTCATGTCATGCTTTCGTTTTTAACTGGTTATTGCAAAAGGTAAAGGGCGGTGATTCGCCCTTTTTTAGGATGAAAATTCTGATCATTCAATCAATTAAGGGGGTATAAGATGGAACCAGTAAAAAATAAGATTGAGGTTGAACCTTCTCACTCATCCGGCGCGAATCTTTTGAAGTTCTTTGGATTTAGTCTGATTGGGATCTTTACCTTTTTCATTCCAATTTCACTTAACGGTACCACATCTATTCCACTCGATCATATCGTTACATATCTGCTATCAACTTTTGCAGGAGCCGTACCTTACTATGCACTTGCCGTCATTATACTTGGTGCGATTTATCCATTTATTAATCGATCCTGGAACAAGGATGCTGTCAACATTATCCTCTCACTTTTTAAAATTTTTGGTGTCGTCGTGGCACTTATGTTAATCTTTGAGTTTGGTCCTGGATGGCTATTTAACCCAGGTATGGGGCCATTTCTGTTTGAAAAGTTGGTTATCCCAGTGAGTTTACTTGTACCTATCGGATCAGTGTTTCTGGCTTTACTTGTGGGCTTTGGTTTACTTGAGTTTATCGGTGTCTTATTGCAGCCTGTTATGCGGCCGATTTGGAAAACTCCTGGTCGCTCAGCTATTGATGCGGTCGCTTCATTTGTAGGTAGCTATTCGATTGGTTTGTTAATTACGAACCGTGTATTTAAGGAAGGCAAATATACAGTGAAAGAAGCAACTATTATTGCTACAGGATTTTCTACTGTATCAGCCACTTTTATGATCGTCGTTGCGAGAACACTCGGATTAATGGAGATTTGGAATGTTTATTTTTGGGTAACGCTCGTAGTTACCTTTCTAGTAACAGCGATTACTGTACGCATTTGGCCCTTAAATAAAATTAGCGAGGATTACTTTGAGGGTGAAGGTCAACCAGAGCAGGTAATTCAGAAGAATAGAGTAAAAGCTGCCTGGGCGCAAGCGATGGACGCAGCTGAGAAGTCTCCTTCGTTAGCTAAAAATGTATGGATGAATTTAAAAGACGGATTCATCATGACCGCAGCCATTCTACCATCTATATTATCAGTCGGTTTGTTAGGATTGGTTTTAGCAGAATTTACCCCGGTGTTCGATATTCTGGGTTATCTTTTCTATCCATTTACTTGGGTGATGCAAGTGCCAGAACCGCTATTAGCTGCTAAAGCATCTGCAGTGGAAATTGCAGAAATGTTCTTACCGGCATTGCTTGTAGTAGAAGCGCCTCTAGTTACAAAATTCGTTATTGGGACAGTATCAATATCAGCTATTTTATTCTTCTCGGCTCTAATTCCATGTATTCTTTCTACGGATATTCCTGTAAGTATCCCCAAGCTAATCGTGATTTGGATTGAGAGAACGATCCTAACGATTATCATCGTTACCCCGATTGCTTATTTATTGCTTTAGGAAAAGAATAGTAGTGATAAAAGTACGCAAGAATAACGTGCTGATTTCGTAGAACATAGTGGCACTTTCTAAGAAATCCCCTTTAATACAATACTAAACTAGCATGGTAGATTGCTAAAATATTCCAAATTAATCTTGACAGTAATGAATGATGACGCTTACAATTTAGAGAGTTACTAGCGATTAGTAGTTAGACAGGTGATGTAGATGACTCAGAAGATTTTGATTGGTAAGTTAGCCATGCTTGTGGCTTCTTTGACACCCGAAGAGTTAGAACCGTTTTCTGGGCAGTTAAAAGATGTTACATACTGCCAGGGAAAGTCAGGCTCTATGAACATGCAAAAGGTCATCTCAGCTGTAGAAACATCAGCTAAGAGAAATCATATTATTTCTGAAGAACTTTACCGTGAAACCCACGCGTTATATCATGCGATATTAGAAGCGTTAGACGGTGTGATGCGCGGGCAAATAGTTGCGGGAGATATGATGCGAACAGTAGGATTACGCTTTGCTATCGTTCGAGGATCTCCATATGAGCATTTCGATGAAGGGGAATGGTTGGCGGTTGCATTCTACGGAACGATTGGAGCGCCAGTGAAAGGGCTTGAGCATGAAACATTTGGTCTTGGGATCAATCATATAGGATAGAGGCTGCCTATAGTCATGAGTTATGAGGAGGCGGCAATGGTATGGGAGATACCATTGTCGTCTCCTTTTTATCGTCCTAAAAGAGGAAGTTCAAAAAGTCCGGTAAAAATGGCGGGCGAATTTCTGCGTCAGCTTGCTTTTCCGCTCCTCACGTATCCAAAACATACGCTCTGGTGCTCAAAGCTGCGCTTCCTTGAAATACTTGCCCTTTTGATCCTCCTTTTTGAACCTACATTTTAAGAGGAAGTTAAAGCTGTCCATCGTTTTACACTAGAAAGGGGATATAGAAATGATTCAATTAAATGGTTCGAATTTAACAGTAAAAGACATGAAAAGCATCCTTTACGAAGAGGAGATCGTGGCGATCGATCCCCGCAGTATGGAGAAGGTGAAAAAAAGCAGGGCCGCAGTTGAGAGGATCGTCTCGAATGGAGAGACTGTTTATGGCATCAATACTGGGTTTGGGAAATTCAGTGATGTACGGATTCAAGATAAAGATGTGGACGATCTCCAGCTCCATTTAATCCGTTCGCATGCTTGTGGAGTTGGAGAATATTTTCCAGAGGTCGTCAGTAAGGCGATGGTCTTGCTACGGCTGAATGCATTACTTAAAGGCTATTCAGGCGTTCGTCCTTGTGTTATTGAGCGTCTCTGCGACCTTGCGAATGAAGACATCATTCCCGTTATTCCTAGCCAGGGATCTCTCGGCGCTTCCGGTGACCTTGCTCCACTCTCACATCTTGCATTAGTCCTCGTGGGTGAAGGAGACGTTCACTATAAGGGACACATAAGACCTACAGAAGAAGTTTACTGTGAAATAGGCTACGAACCGCTCACGCTTAAAGCGAAAGAAGGTCTAGCGCTCATTAATGGTACACAAGCGATGACGGCAATGGGAGTCATCAACTATATCGAAGCAGAGCGACTCATTCATCAAAGTGATTGGATCGCAGCCATGACATTAGAAGCCCTAGAAGGAATTATTGATGCCTTCCATCCAGCCATCCATGAAGCTCGTGGGTATCCAGAACAAATTGAAGTTGCTCAAAGAATTCGAGAACTTACGAGAGATAGTAAGCTTATTACTCATCAAGGTCAGAAACGAGTACAAGATGCTTATTCACTAAGGTGTATTCCTCAAGTGCACGGCGCTTCAAGACAAAGCTTGGCTTATGTGAAGGAAAAGCTTGAGATCGAAATGAATGCAGCAACTGATAACCCGCTTATCTTTGATGATGGTAAAACAGTCGTCTCAGGAGGGAATTTCCATGGACAGCCAATCGCCCTTGCAATGGATTTCATGAAAATAGCTGTAGCAGAAATGGCGAATATCTCTGAGCGACGGATAGAAAGGCTAGTAAATCCACAATTGAATGATTTACCAGGGTTTTTAAGCCCTGACCCGGGGTTGCAATCAGGAGCGATGATCATGCAGTATGCTGCAGCTTCTCTCGTTTCTGAAAACAAAACGTTGGCGCATCCAGCGAGTGTTGACAGCATTCCGTCTTCTGCAAATCAGGAAGACCATGTGAGCATGGGGACAATTGGAGCCCGTCATGCTTATCAAATTATCCTAAATGCACAAAGAGTAGTAGCGATTGAATTGATCTGTGCTATGCAAGCTCTTGAATATCGCGACACTAGTCTGGCTTCATCTGCAATTCAAAATCTCTATTCATCTGGAAGAGAAGTAGTGCCGACCATCAAAGAGGACCGTGTTTTTTCACAAGATATAGAATCCCTTTCCACATGGTTGAGGAGTGACCAGTTTACCTGGACCATCCAACAACCACTCATACCTAGTTGAGCGTAACGTATATTGATAAGATTCCATGTTAGCATCATGATAAGACATCGATGAATATCCATACCTATTTTGCAAGACCCCCACTTACAGAAACATGAAGTGGGGGTCTTCTTGCCAAAAATGATAAAATAGAAAAAAGATAGCTGGAAAAGAGTTCAGTCTTTCATTAGATCGACTCAATACTTATAGAAGGATCGAGCGACATGGATATTAAAGTAAATGTTAAGATCATCAAAGAAATGTGCGGTAACCTCTCCTTCAGAAGAGGGGAATCTTATTACCATTCAAATAAAGTGAAGTTTAAGCAATATCGTTCGGATTTTTGTGAAGCAATCGTTCATGGAACGGAAGACTTTCGAGTGACGATCGGTAAAGAAGCGACAGGGAATTTTCAAAGTGAATGCAGCTGTCCATCGTTAGCCAATTTTCAAAAAGATTGTCAGCACATTGCTGCCGTTCTATTAGCCATTTATGATTTTCAAAAGCAGGGAACGACGCCTAGCTTACAAGCAGGACAATCCAATGGTGGAGGGTTAACGGAAGGCTTCATGACCCTCTTCAATGACAAACCGAATCCAACAAGCGGACAACAACGATTTTTCGAAAAGAGAGACGTGCTTGAAGCTTCCTTTACTTGTAAACCAGTTTCAGTTGGGAATGGTCAGTACCTGCTCGGAATTGAAGTAGAACTTGAACGCACGAAGTTACATAACGTCCGAGACTTTCTACTGGACGTTAAACAAGGGAGATCGAGTCGAATAACTCCTACATTTGCGTATGATCCAACGGCTCATTGCTTTTCAGTTGAATCAGATGCCATTATCCATCATCTTATTCGAGTAGTTCATGATGAAAAGTCTTTTCTAGAATCGATCCCGAACGCTTCTTATTATGTAGGCGCGAGTGAAACCTTGATCGTTCCACCGTCATCCTGGATAAGACTTGTTCCACTTCTAGCTAATGACTCAGTAGCTAAGCTCGAGTATAACGGACAACGCTTTGAGAGCTTAAGGTTGGCAGAAGGAACACCTCCTATCCAGTTTCTATTTGACGAAATTAGTGCGGAGGAATTTCGATTAACAATCAAAGGCTTTGAGCGTATGCTCGTATTGAATGCGTATCGATCAGTGTTGTGTGACGGGAAAGTATTTCAGCTAGAAGGTCGAGACTCTGAGCGATTAGCTGAGCTCCAACAAATGCTTCCGTCTTCAGGTAAGAATCGCATTCCAATACCCCATCAACATATTGATCATTTTCTCGAAAAGATCGTACCTGATCTAAAAAAAATAGGGTATGTTCAACTATCGCAAGCGTTAAATCAACGATTTTTCAAAACACCGCTCACTGCGAAACTTTATCTCGATCGGTTGAAAAATCGTCTGCTTGCCGGACTTGAATTTCACTATGAAGGAGTCGTCATTCAACCGCTCGAAAACCGAGACGTTCCGACAGGTCCAATGATCATCAGAGATCTAGAAAAGGAAGAAGAAATTCTCAAGCTTATGGACGAAAGTGGGTTTTCAAAGACAGATGGCGGTTATCATATGCAAAATGAAGCACTTGAGTATGAATTTCTGTATCATGTTGTTCCAAAGCTACAAAAATTGGTTCAATTATACGCCACCACGGCAGTTCGAAATCGACTTGTGAGAAAGGAAACTCATCCTGCCATCCGAGTGAAACATAAGAAAAAAGAGCGCACAAATTGGTTAGAATTTAAGTTTGAAATGGATGGTATTTCGGATAATCAAATTCGAGAGATTTTAGGAGCCCTTGAAGAAAAGAGAAAATATTATCGGCTCCGAAATGGATCTCTTTTATCTCTTGAGACGACTGAAATGGAAGAAATCCATCGTTTTCTCACTACCGTTCCGGTACAGGAGGAAGATTTCCAGGCTCAGTTGAATGTGCCTGTTATGAAAGGTCTTCATCTTCTTGATTCGATTGATAGTAGCGATGTTTTCACGATTGAAGAATCGTTTCGGCAGTTTCTTGATCAGATTAATAACCCAGATCAACTGGATTTTGAGGTGCCACAGGGGTTCGATCACATTCTTCGTTACTACCAAAAACAAGGATACAAATGGATGAAGGCACTAGCTAGCTATGGATTTGGTGGGATTCTCGCTGATGATATGGGCCTTGGAAAAACGCTTCAAAGCATTACCTATATTGTATCTGAGCTCTCAAACATTCGAGAGCGAAAGACTGCTGTTCTCATCGTTTGTCCCTCATCTCTGACTTATAACTGGCTGAATGAAATTACAAAGTTTGCGCCTGATCTTCGAGCGATTGTAATCGACGGCAATCAATCAAATCGAGAAAAGAAACAAAAGGATAGTGAACAAGTTGACGTCATTATCACTTCCTATCCGCTACTTCGTCGAGATCGTAATTGGTATGAAAATCAATCGTTTCATACCGTGTTTTTTGATGAGGCTCAGGCATTTAAAAATCCAACAACTCAGACGGCTCGAGCGGTTAAAAGGATTAATGCCGAACAACGTTTCGCATTAACAGGCACACCCGTGGAAAATTCGATTGAAGAGCTATGGTCTATTTACCATGTCGTCTTTCCACAGCTATTTGGGGGCTTGAAAGAATATAGCTATCTGACGAGGAAAACCATTTCTAGAAGAATTCGTCCCTTCTTACTTCGTCGAATGAAAGAGGATGTGCTTGCCGAGTTGCCAGATAAAATGGAGTCGCTTGAGTATACGGAGCTATTACCTGAACAGAAGAAGCTTTATGCCGCCTATTTAGCAAAGCTTCGAACGGATACATTGAAGCACCTCGACAGAGATACTATTCGAAAGAATCGAATTAAAATTCTAGCAGGTTTGACGCGGTTGCGACAAATTTGTTGTCACCCATCTCTATTTGTCGATGGCTACAAGGGAAGTTCAGCAAAGTTTGAACAGCTGCTTCAAATTATTGAAGAATCAAGACGATCTGGTAGAAGAGTGCTGATTTTTTCCCAATTTACGAAAATGCTAAAGTTAATTGGTCGAGAGCTAACAATGCGAGGTCAAACGTATTTCTATCTTGATGGTGAAACGCCTGCTGAATCGAGAGTACAAACGTGTAATCGATTTAACGAGGGTGAGAGGGATCTATTTCTTATTTCCTTAAAAGCAGGGGGGACTGGACTTAACTTAACAGGTGCAGATACGGTAATCTTATATGATCTATGGTGGAATCCTGCAGTCGAAGAGCAGGCAGCAGACCGCACTCACCGAATTGGTCAGGAGAAAGTGGTTAAGGTTATAAAGCTCGTAGCCCGTGGCACCATTGAAGAAAAAATGAATGATCTTCAAGAGAAAAAGAGAGAGCTCATTGCAGACATTATTGATTCAGAAGAAAAAGCTTCATCAACATTAACGGAAGACGACATTCGTGAGATATTAATGGAATGAAGATACTCAATAGGTGACGGTTTTTGTTGATATAGTCTGAATGAGTGTAACACCAAAATAAAAGCAGCTTGTATAATTGAACGTTCAATTATACAAGCTGCTTTTCACTAGTAATAATGAAGAAATGGTGTGTATGCTATACGTAATGTATGAGTTTGAATCAGCCCAATGTCGTCCCTTAGGTTTCTGCTATTGAATGGTATTTAGACATGCTCATGTTCATAGGAAATCGCCTCTTGAAATACCTCCACTAAAATCTCCATCCCTTTCTCAATTTTGTCATGTGTGGAATGAGTGAAATTGAGGCGCATCGTATTATTCTTAGGATCTGACACATAGAATGGGGCTCCAGGAACATAAGCGGCGCCTTTCTGCACAGCGGTATTCAACAGGGTGGTTGTATTGATTGATTCTGGAAGTTCAACCCAGAAAAACATCCCGCCTTTTGGCACTGTATAGGAAAGTCCTGGTAGTTGAGCCTGATCGAGTAGTCTCCGCATTACTTTCATTCGATCGTAATAGGTATTTCTGAGCGTTTGGATATGTTTGTCCAGATCAAAGTCACAACAAAGGTGATAGAGTGCGCGATGTGCTAGAGAATTAGAATGAAGATCGGCAGCTTGCTTTGCCTGTGCCATTATCCGAATGATTTGATGAGGTCCTTTAATCCATCCTGTTCTTAACGCAGGAACGACTGTTTTTGAGAAGGTACTCGTGTAAACAGTGTGCGAACCGTCGTCTAATGCAGAGATTGGTGTATAGGTTTGCGTTTGATCAAACTTAATCTCTCCGTATGGATCATCTTCAAAAATGATGACTTTTTTTCTGATGGCCGTTTCTAATAGGTGTTGACGTCTTTCGAGTGACCAGACTTTTCCCATTGGATTTGAGAAAGTTGGGACAACGTAAACGCATTTCGGCATATATTTTTTCATTTTATAATCAAGGTCTTCCGGTATCATCCCGTGCTCATCTGATTCGACCGGAATAATTGACACTTCATATGATTTGAAAACTTGAACCGCTGCAAGATAGGTAGGATTTTCAGTCAAAATGATATCGCCTGGATTAAACATCACCCGTGCAAATAAATCGATTGCTTGTTGGGAACCAGTTGTTAGCATGATGTCTTCCATTCTTGTTTGAATTCCCCTTTGAGCCATACGCTCCACAAGGACTTCGCGAAGCAAGGAGTATCCTTCCGTCGCATCATACTGAAAGGCTTTACCTCCGGATTGAAACGTTTTTGAAAATGCATTTTGCACGGCTTCCACCGGGAATAATTCATCATCTGGAAGTCCCCCGGCAAACGAAATCACATTACCTTCATTTGTTATTTTTAAAATTTCTCGCACCGCTGATGATTGAAGATGCTGCACCCTCTTAGCAAATCCGTATCTCATGACAAAACGCCTTCCTTTGTTTAAATATTTAAAATATTTTTATTATAGCATTTTAATGCGTTGAAAGACTAGTGTGTGTTTTGTGGATTTCATAAAGTGAGTGATTTATTGTTGAAAAAGAAAATAGCTCAATTTCTGACCTCAGGAATTGAGCTAGAATTTAAGGGGTACGCTTTTATAAAACACGAACCATTTTTTTAACAAGAATAGATAGTGGAAATAAACAAGTGAACATCCAATGAGAACACAAAAACTATATAGCCAATCAATGACTCTACCACCACCGAAGATCATAGGCAAAACAAAAGAAAGTGCCATTCCTGCGAGGGTATAAGTGAGAAAGTGATACCGATAGAAGTTCTTATTCTTTTTAGTTAAATACCAATCAATGAAAATAGAGATCGGTAAACCAATCAACAGGAAAAATGGAAGCATGAGGTAGGCGTACAGCATTACTTCTGAAAAGTTGAAGATTCCTTCACTCGTATTATCAAAAAAAAGAAATGAAGTGTTTGTAATAAGTGATATGGTAAAAGCGGAAAAAAAGGATGATAAAATCCTAAAGATAAAGGTCATGATTAATAATCCCCTTAAGTGAAACTACAACTATATAGTCTATAATAACATCCATTTTTCATAAGGAATCCCTAATATTAATGGATCACCAATTCTTGGCAGTCTAAGAAGTAGGGTTAAGAGGCGCATCTGTCGTAGCGACAAGTGTTAAACCTGATTATGCGATTGCCGTAGATAACAATTTAAATGATTTGATGAATACGAGTGAATTACTTCTGAGCTTTATTACATCGCTCAATCAGTTGAACGTCAAGGGGTTCTTGGATACGTAAAAGGACGGTCTTATTGTAGGCTATTATTCCAATTTGGCACACGAAACGAAGAAGAAGCATGAGGAATGTTATTCTCATGCTTCTTCTTTGTTTTGAAATTGGTTACTCCATAATGCCAACTGAATCAAATCCGCCTGTAGCTGCTTCAACTTCAGGGCTACCTTCACCATAAAGGTCAACGGCTGATTGTATGATCGATAGACGTGCATCACTAAAGTCGGATGTAGGTGTTAGATACTGAGTTAGAGCACGATAATAAATTTTCCCAAGTTTCTCACGTCCAATGTCTTGAGCTGTTAGGTAAGCAGCGTGGTTAATAATTGAAGAATTGATATGCACTCCACCATTATCTAGGTTAGCTGGAAGATCATAGAATTCATCCATATGTGAAGGATACTTTCCTTCACCGTTCCCATAAGGAACGTATGCAGCACCAACAGGATATTTACTTGGATCGCTTAAGCTTCTAAGAGATGTGCGTCCATCCGCAACAGCAGCCGGTGCCATAACATCTTCTCCTATTTCCCAATCAGAATCATCGATTAACGCTCCAAAGATATCAGAGAATGCTTCATTTAGAGCACCTGATTGAAAACGATAGATAAGATTTGCAGAATTCGATGTTACACCGTGGGTCATTTCATGCGCGGCAACATCTAGGCCTGCTGAGAGCGGAATAAAGAAATCACCATCTCCATCACCATATACCATGTAAGTCCCATTCCAAAAAGCGTTGTTGTAATTATCTCCGTAATGAACGACAGATTGAATTGGCATCCCGTTATCATCAAGGGAATTGCGTCCATGCTCGCTTAAGTAATAATCATAGACTTTTTCCGAATTATAGTGGGCGTCCACGGCAGGCCTTGCAACTTCTGATTTAAACGAAGCACTTTTATTTGAGAATAACTCAAGATAATTTTTGGAGTAATCGAAAGTGATGATTCCATCTAAGCCTTGATGACTGTAATCAGCTAATTGAAACATCGTTCCTTCATGTTCAGCTTTACTTTTTGAAATATGTAGAAGGCGATGCTCACCTAATATTCCAGTACCTGATCCATTTTGTGTTTTAACTTCACCTGCGTCCATAATGGCATTGAACTTGTCAACGATTTCACCAGTCTTTGCATCGACGTAGACGAACCAGTTGCCGGGTTCTTCCCCCAGAAAGTTCATATTCACTTTGTAAGCCAGGTGATTCTTTCCTCCGAATGGATAAATCACAAGTTCTGACTTTGGACTTTGTTCTAATGTTGATGGGGCATTAATAGAAGATTTAGCTACGTCCAATGCTCTATTGGTTGAAATTGATGGAGACGTATCAATATTACTTTCTTCTATCTGATTGTTGTAAGCTCCATTTACGACGGTAATTTCATTGTTTTTATTGTAATGAACAATAATCTGCGCTCCTTCAACAGCTATACCGTTCTTCGTTTGGTTGAATCGGACGTGTGTCATTCCAAGCTCGTCTTTGATAGACTTGTCCACTTTAAGTTCTGTCTTTGGATTCTTCATATTCACCTTGGATTTATTTTGTTGAAGGTAGTTCAGCGCATCACCTGTAGTAGGTGAGGAGCGTTTGCTTGCTTGCTTTTCCTTTACGAAAAGAGGGACGTTTGCTTTTTCATTCCATGTTTTTGTCACCTGTTTTTCTACTTGGTGATCTGGCTGTGCTGCGAGGACATTGCCGTAAGGAAGTGAGGCGGTGATTAATGCAGTCGTAACAACAAGTGGTACAATGAGCTTTTTTCTCAAATAAATTCCTCCTAAATTGTAATCTATTTACAATTATAGAGAGAGAAAAGACATAAAACATGGGGCGATTTAATTATCTTAAAATATAAAATAATTTGAAATTTTAGTTATTTGGAACTATGTTTTAGTTATATAAAATGAGCGATTTTAACCCGGTCTGTGACATTCCTCACATTTCGCCTATCACATTTTACAGTTGTCGAAAATCGCACACAGGACAGACAAAAACCGTTCAAATTCAAGTCATCATGAGAAAAGCGTAGTGAGGTAAGCTAGTTACGAAGCCGAAAGAGACTTTTGTCATAGGAGTATATATCTAATAGGTTATTTTTCACTATTCCGTTTTTTGTGCATGTTTGAGCAATGATTTATCAAATAGGGGGTTCTAGTATGAGTGAATTATTTCTAGCAAGATTGCAGTTTGGTTCGACAACGATTTTTCATTTCTTGTTTGTTCCACTGTCCATTGGGCTTGTGTTTCTCGTTGCAGTGATGGAAACACTTTACGTTGTGAGAGGAGAAGAAGTATATAAACGAATGGCGAAGTTCTGGGGCCATTTGTTTCTCATTAACTTTGCTGTTGGGGTCGTTACGGGAATTATCCAAGAATTCCAGTTTGGTATGAACTGGTCAGAGTATTCCAGGTTCGTAGGAGATGTGTTTGGGGCTCCACTTGCGATTGAAGCTTTACTTGCCTTCTTCATGGAGTCAACGTTTATCGGACTATGGATATTTGGATGGGATCGACTATCTAAGAAGCTTCATTTAATGTGTATTTGGCTTGTATCTCTCGGTACATTAATGTCTGCACTTTGGATTCTTGCTGCAAACTCGTTTATGCAAGAACCGGTTGGGTTTGTAATTCGAAATGGCAGAGCGGAGATGAATGACTTTTTCGCTCTCCTTACAAATCCACAGCTTTTCGTAGAATTTCCACATGTAATTTTCGGTGCTCTTGCAACCGGTGCTTTCTTCATTGGAGGGGTAAGTGCCTTCAAGATTCTTCGTAAGCAGGAAGTGGAGTTTTTTAAAAAGTCATTTAACATTGCGATGATTGTTGCATTTGTCTCTGGTATGGGGGTTGCGGTTAGTGGACATTCTCAAGCAAAGCATTTGATGGAATCCCAGCCGATGAAGATGGCAGCGAGTGAAGCGCTCTGGGAAGATAGTGGAGATCCGGCAGCATGGACAGCCTTCGCTTTTGTCGATTCGGATAATCAAGAGAATTCCTTTGAAATCAACATTCCCTATGCCCTTAGCTATCTAGCGTATGAAGAATTTAAAGGAGAAGTACCGGGCATGAAGACCCTACAAAAGGAGTATGAAGAAAAATATGGAGAGGGGAATTATATTCCTCCTGTCAAAACAACTTTCTGGAGCTTTCGCATTATGGTGGGTGCCGGAATGCTAATGATATTTACTTCATTCATAGGGTTGTTACTAAATTTCTACAAAAAGCTTGAAGGTAGCCATGTGTATTTAAAAGGGATGGTTTGGCTCATTTCATTTCCGTTCATTGCGAATTCAGCTGGCTGGATTATGACAGAAATCGGAAGACAACCATGGACTGTATTTGGACTGATGACGACATCAGCATCAGTATCACCAAATGTGTCAAAGGCATCTCTGCTTTTCTCATTCATTTCTTTTACGGCGATCTATACGGTTCTAGCTATTCTACTTGTGTACTTATTTATTCGTGAAATAAAAAAAGGATCAGAACACACCGCTCATCATGAGGCTGATGTGACAGTTGATCCATTTGATCAGGGGGCCTATTTATGATCGCACTTAATGAACTATGGTTTATCCTCGTTGCTGTTTTGTTCGTAGGATTTTTCTTCCTAGAAGGATTTGATTTTGGTGTTGGAATCGCTAGTCGGTTTTTGGGGAGGAATGAGCTTGAACGTCGCGTCATGGTCAATACGATCGGGCCTTTCTGGGATGCGAATGAAGTATGGTTATTAACAGGAGGAGGAGCAATATTTGCGGCATTTCCACACTGGTATGCCACGATGTTCAGCGGGTATTATATTCCATTTGTCTTCGTGCTGCTTGCGCTGATCGGAAGAGGTGTCGCGTTTGAATTTCGAGGTAAAGTGGAGTCAACGAAGTGGACGAAGTCCTGGGATTGTGTGGTATTTATTGGAAGTATCATGCCCCCATTTTTGTTTGGGGTATTATTTACCAGTATTCTAAGAGGCATGCCGATTGATGGAGATATGAATATCCATGCTGGATTCACTGACTATGTGAATGTTTACACTGTAATGGGAGGCGTGACCGTTACATTGCTATGCTTTCTACATGGTTTGGTTTTCTTGACTCTCAAAACAGTAGGTGATCTTCGAAATCGAGCTCGAGAATTAGCTAGTAAAATCATTTATGGTGTACTTGCTTCATTAGTCGCATTTGTAGGCTTGTCATATTTTGAAACGGATTTATTTAGTAATCGAGGTTTGATTAGTGTCATTTTAGTTCTCCTTATTGTGATAGCTTATGTCCTGGCCTTGTTATTTATAAAAAAACAGCGGGATGGATGGGCATTTTCTATGACGGGAGCTGGCATTGCGCTAACAGTCTCCACCATATTCATAGCTTTGTTCCCGAGGGTCATGATTAGCTCCATTGATACTGCTTATAATTTAACCGTGTATAATGCATCCTCAGGAAACTACTCGTTGAAAGTGATGACTATTGTGGCGCTAACACTTCTTCCTTTCGTCCTAGGTTATCAAATCTGGAGCTATTACGTGTTCAGGAAACGTGTAGATGGTAAGGATATGATTTACTAATGGGTAGAGATCTTCTTAAATATAGAGGTATTAAGCGTATTTTTCTATTCATTACAATCCTTATTAGCATTCAAGCAGTAGCAATCATTCTTCAGGCTAAGTGGCTTGCGGAAGCTGTCACGCGTCTTTTTAACGGAGAACACCCTGAAAGAATAATATCTGTTGTCCTGTTCTTTTTAGGTGCTTTTGTGATCAGGCACTTGGTTAAGGTGGTCATGTCAAAAATACTTGATCAATATGCTAGTAACACCGCATCCTCTAGTCGAAAAGAAGCTTTAGAGAAAGTATTTTCGTTAGGTCCGCGTTTTGTAGGAAAAGGCGGGACCGGTAACCTGGTTACTCTAATGATCGAAGGTGTGTCCCAATTTCGTAAGTACCTGGAACTTTTCCTACCAAAAGTAACTGGTATGATTGTCATTCCGCCAATTGTTCTTCTTTATATCTGGTTCATCGATCGGACATCAGCGGTTATTCTCCTCATTACTCTTCCTATTTTGATTGGTTTTCTTATTCTACTGGGTCTTGCAGCGAGGAAGCAAGCGAATCGACAATGGGGTACCCATCGTATATTGGCGAATCACTTTGTCGATTCACTCAGGGGACTAGAGACATTAAAGTACCTTGGACTTAGTCGAAAACATTCTGCTAATATTCACGATGTAAGCGAGAGGTATCGAAAATCCACAATGGGAACGCTCCGAGTCGCCTTTCTATCAACCTTCGCACTCGACTTCTTTACGATGTTATCGATTGCAACGGTGGCGGTATTCCTTGGGCTTCGTCTTGTAGAGGGGGAGCTTTCTCTCATGCCTGCCCTTACAGTCTTGATTCTTGCACCTGAATATTTTCTACCTGTGCGAGAGTTAGGTAACGATTATCATGCTACGCTGAACGGTCAGGAAGCTGGACGACGCTTGCTTCAAATGGTAGATACTCCGGGTTTTAGAGAGGAAGAAGAAATTTCAGTAGCAAACTGGTCTCATACTGATCAGATTCATGTTAATCATTTAACTGTGGACCATGACAGTAATGGTAGAAAATCATTGAATGACATTACTTTTTCAATTCAAGGGATGAAGAAGGTTGGCATTATTGGAGAAAGTGGATCGGGGAAATCAACATTGATTGATATACTAGGTGGATTTTTAGAGGGAAGTGAAGGTTCCATCCAGTTAAATCATCAGGTGTGTACACATCTTAAGAAAACAGATTGGCAAAATCAGCTCATCTATATTCCGCAACATCCACATCTTTTCAATGATACACTGGCCAACAACATACGATTCTATCACAGGGATGCTTCTATGGATGCAGTAGAACGAGCGGCAGAAGCCGCTGGGTTAAAGAAGGTGATCGATCGCCTTCCTAAAGGTTTGGAGGAGCGGATTGGAGAAGGGGGAAGACTCTTGAGCGGTGGACAGGCACAGCGCGTAGCAATTGCGCGAGCTTTTCTAGAAGACCGACCTATTCTTCTTCTCGATGAACCGACTGCCCAATTAGATGTTGAAACAGAATATGAAATTAAGCAAAAAGTACTTCCTTTATTCGAAAATAAGCTAGTCTTCATGGCGACTCATCGTCTGCATTGGATGCTGGATATGGATGTGATCCTTATGCTAGATAAAGGAAAGCTAGCAGAAGCTGGTACACATGAAGAATTAATGTCGTTAAAAGGGGCTTACTATGAAATGGTTCGATTGCAATTGGAGGGGGTTCAATAATGAAACAGCAGGGATGGATCATGCCCTATGTAAAGCAGAATAGCAGACTTTTTGCAATTGTCATTTCTCTTGGACTAGTAACCGCCTTCTCAGCCGCTTTTCTCATGTTTACATCTGGCTTTCTCATATCCAAGGCAGCAACTAGACCAGAAAATCTACTCCTTATTTACGTACCGATTGTTGCTGTAAGGACTTTTGGTATTTTAAGAGCGGTAACACGTTATATTGAGCGATTGACTGGTCACCATGTGATTTTGAAAATTCTATCGAATATGAGGTTGAGATTATACGAATTGATTGAACCTCGCATTCTTAAAGAAGGATCAACACTTCATATAGGTGATCTTCTTGGAGTGATGGCGGAAGATATCGAATACTTACAGGATGTGTATGTGAAGACAATTTTCCCTTCAATCATTGGAGTCCTTCTCTACATTGTCTCGGTCATGATGCTCGGCGCTTTCTCCTGGCGATTTGCAGCACTGATGGCGCTATTTGGCTTTGTGCTTGTTGTTCTTTTTCCGTTAATCTCATTACTTGTAACCAAAACGAGAGTAGAGAAAGTTAAGAAAGGGCGGAGTTTGCAGTACGGTATGTTAACAGATGCTGTTGTAGGAATTGCTGATTGGGTATTCAGTGGGAAGCAAGGTTCATTTATTGATGAATTTGAAAAAAAGGAGCATGAAATCCGTCGGGAAGAGAAATTCCGTTTTGCTTTTGTACGCTACCGTAACTTTGCAGCTCAATGTGTAGTAGGTGCAGTTGTGTTATCAATGATTCTTTGGACAGGAAACCAGCAGATAGATGGAGAAATTTCTCGGACGCTCATTGCTGCTTTTGTTCTTATTCTCTTTCCATTAACAGAAGCTTTTCTTCCACTTTCGGATGCTTTAAGTGAACTTCCGGGTTATGAAGATTCATTAAATCGATTAACTAACGTGTCTACTAGTGAAATCTCAACTAAACATGAGAATAAGTTCGCCCAAAATCTCAATGAGATAAAAGCTGATCTTACGTGTAAAGAGGTTAGCTATGTTTCTAATGAAGGACAAGAAATTCTAAGTAATATTACACTCAAATTGAAAGGTGGAACGAAAACAGCGATTCTTGGTCCAAGTGGATCAGGAAAAACAACGCTACTTAAATTGTTGCAAGGAATCATTGTTCCAACGGCTGGTAAGATAACGATAAATGAAGTCGAGACGTTTTCACTTAATAATGAGAAGTCAACTAGTATTGGAGTATTGAATCAGAAGCCTTATCTTTTTGATACCACTGTCATGAACAATATTCGCCTTGGTAAGCCATCTGCAACGGACGAGGAAATATTCCAGGCAGCAAAGCGGGTTAAGCTTCATGAATATATTCAATCTTTACCAGAAGGATATCTGACATCAATGCAAGAAGCGGGTATAAGGTTTTCTGGTGGAGAGCGTCAGCGGATTGCCCTTGCTCGTATATTACTTCAGGATAATCCAGTTGTCTTGCTTGATGAACCAACTGTAGGATTAGATCCTCGAACAGAGAAAGAATTGCTTTCTACTATCTTTAGTGTATTGGAGGAAAAAACGGTTGTCTGGGTTACACACCATCTTGTAGGGATGAAAGAGATGGACTCAGTTGTGTTTCTAGAAGAAGGGAAAATACTATTGGAAGGAACGCATGAACAATTATTAGAATCCAGTGAGCGCTACAGAAATCTCTATCAATTGGATGTACCATTTCATTTGCTTGAAGAATGTCTAGCATAATCTTCTCTGCTAATAGGTCAAAAGATCTATTGGCGGGTTTTTTTTATTTGATTCTATAAAACTATTATTTGTTTTTGTTCTTTTTGAAGAACCAAAAATATGAGTTTTACAAGAAAAACTGACATAATTGTAATAAACGCATGAAGATAATGGTAATAAAGTACTATATTGTGCAAAGGTTATAAAAACCGTATTAATCTGTCATATTTATGTAACTGACTTGTTATTGGACTTAAATCACTGTGTTATATTTGCCTGTTATCATGTGGAACATAGGTGATTAAGACAGAAAAAAACAACACCAATATTAAAACTCTCAGGAGGAATGTATACATGGTAGCTCGTAAAAACATTGTAAGAAACGTGGTTACATCCACAGCACTAGCTGGAATGATGTTTGCTAGTCCGGTAGTTTCAGAGGCGGCACTAGGAGATCAAACACTTTCTTATGGTGAAAAACACGGCGACGTTGTCGAGTTACAGGATGTACTGTCAGCCAAAGGGTATTTTAACTATGATGAATCTACAGGATACTACGGATCAATAACTGAAGGTGCTGTAAAGCAATTCCAGAAAGACCACGGTCTTTCAGTTGACGGCATCGCAGGTCCAAATACATTTTCAGCAATTCAAAACGTAAATAGTGGACAAGCTATGCGTACGCTAGTACAGGGTGACCATGGGCATCAAGTACAGGCGCTACAAGAAGAACTTGGAGGCTATTATAACTATACAGTAGACGGGATTTTTGGTCCTATTACTGCTCAAGCAGTACGTGCGTTCCAAGCTGACAATGGTCTAGCAGTAGATGGCATTGCAGGTAAAAACACATGGTCTGTATTGAACGGTGGTAGTGCTCCTGCAGCAAAAGCAGCTCCGGCACCAAAAGCATCTAACAAAGAAGAAGTTAAAACTACTTCTACAAAATCTAATTCCACACCAGCTAAGGAATCAAACACAGAAAGTAAGTCTTCGGAACAAAGTGGTCAAAAGATCAATGTTGAAGCAACAGCTTACACAGCTTTCTGTGCAGGATGCTCAGGCGTAACAGCAACTGGTATTGATTTGAGAGCTAATCCAAATCAAAAAGTAATCGCTGTTGACCCGGATGTTATTCCACTAGGATCTAAAGTATACGTAGAAGGTTATGGAGAAGCGATCGCTGGCGATACTGGCGGCGCTATTCAAGGAAACCGCGTTGATTTATTCATGGCAGATCAGCAAGATGCACTAGATTTTGGTCGCAAGACAGTTACTGTAACAATTCTAGATTAATTTAATAGAATAACAAAGTCTGATGCTACGGCATCAGGCTTTTTTTATCTTCATATAATCAAAAAAACGCTTACATATAACCCTAGTTTCCCGGGTGGTTTTTATGTTTTCCTTCCTATGATATGGTTTGTGAGGTTTTAGATTTGATTGATAGGAAGGAGAACCTTTACTATGCGTAATACAATCATAAGGTGGAGCTTTTTCTTCATAGGGCTTGCGGTTCTTGGCCTCGGAATTGCGATGACAATAAAAGGTAAAGCATTCGGAATAGGTCCATGGGATGTTTTCCATTATGGACTCTATGAACAATTTGGCTTAACGATTGGATCCTGGTCAATTATTACCGGCTTTGTCCTATTAGGATTCACATCACTTTATACAAAAACATATCCCCAGATAGGGGCATTTCTAAACATGCTCTTGCTTGGACTCTTTATAGACTTGTTTCTTTATTTGCTTCCTGATCCGGGGACACTTCTCTTACAGGGAATTTCTTTTGTTAGTGGTGTTTTTGTTCTTGGATACGGCATTGGACTATATGTAACGTCTGGTCTTGGTGCTGGACCTCGGGATGGTATCATGATTCTGATTATCGAAAAAACGGGTTGGCGAATTGACTGGGTCCGTAATGGTATTGAAGTTGTCGTCCTATTGCTAGGCTGGGCGCTTGGAGGACCTGTCGGGATTGGGAGTGTTGTGATCGCCTTTATGCTAGGAAAGATCATTAGCTTTTCACTTCCACAGTGCAAAGGGCTTCTCGCGATTCTGCTTGCGTATGAGAACACCTCCCCAAAAGAGTCAACTTACTAATCGTAAAACGCCTACCAAAACTGGTAGGCGTTTTATTTTAATTAATTATTCTTCTTATACCACTCTAAGAATAGTTCAAAATCGCTCTTTACGCGGTGCTGATAAAATGCAGCCCATTGATTTACTTCATCGCGAAGTCCTTTCCAATCATTGTTTATGACCCGAAGTATTTCTGTTTCGCTATGATACGTGAGGTAATGATGATCAATGTCTGAATCAGCACGTGCGTGTATTTTAGCAGAAATCCTGGCCATGATTTTGACAGTCTGCTTTAAGTCTTTGTAGTCTTTAATATGCTTGGGTTCAATTTCTTTCGAGTAAGGTGATTTTTCGCGTACATAAAACTCTCTATCATCAATTGTTAGATAGCCAAGATGAGGGTCTTCTTTATGATGCATGGCCTGTTGGGTTCTGATCACGCGCAATCCTTCATGCTTGTTCGTATTCCAGAATTCACGGTCATATGGAAAGAAGTAAGCTGGAATCGGAGTTCGGGCTTCTTTCACTTCAAGGATTATGTCTGTTAAATGATCAGATGTACTTTTACCATGAACTAGAATTAAGTAGCGCTTTAATCCAGTAGACCCAATTCCAGCTCCCTGTTTTTCAACAATATCTTTAATGTCATAGTGTTTTAAACTCTCATCTACTTCGCCTTTAAGAGTACTCGTATAATTCTCCCATGCCTTTCTGACTTTATTTTTTTCAATCTCAGAAATGGCATTTAATTTATCACCGGTACGGATGAATTTCCGTTCCCCTTCATTATTAATCCGAGTCTGTTTCTCAAGCTCATGGGTAGGGGAGCGATCTTCGAGTTTTTTGATCCGTTTTTTAATAGGTCCTTTCGTGTTCTCCTCTGTGAACTGAAGCGTAACTGGATCGTCTTTACCATCTTCAAAATGCTGTAGTTGTTTGACATAGCTTTTGATATAGGAGCTCACTAGCTCTGTTTGCTGCTCTGTTGAGTATCCTAGCTTCTCGGCATAGAGTCGAATACTAACTCCCATGCGTAATACATCATATAAATAAGAACCGAGATAGCCCTCATCAAAATCGTCCACATCAAAAATAGCTTCACCATCTTCAGTTCGGAAAGCACTGAAATTATCAAAGTGAAGATCTCCCATTAACCATGTTGGTTTGTCCTCAGGAGTATGGTAAGAGAAGGGGATTTGCGTGACATCGAAATAATATAAATAAGCGCTACCGCGAAAAAAGCTAAATGGATCTTCTATCATTTTTGCGTATTTATTTCTCCGATCAGTTTTAGAAAGCTTCATTAACGTTGCGTCGAATTGTTCAATAATTGTTTTCATAGTTTGCTTGCGTAGATAAGTTTTTGTTTGTTTAACATGATCAGTTGATACGGATGGCATGATGCTTCCTCCTTAGTAACTTGTACATTCGGTAATCGACGTTAAGAAAAGATAACGTTAATAGGGTAGGACCACAATGTTCCTACAAATTGTAATAAGGACTTCGAAATGTAGTTTAGACGTGAAAGTATCAAACGAAGAGTTAGTGTAGCAAATGACTCAAACGGTTGAAGTGAAACAAGTTTGAGAAATATAAACGTCTTTTCATCATAACCTATTTATTTTCTTCTACATGTCATGTATTCACTTGTTCTAGCATTCATAAACCCATAAGTGAATTAACAAAAAATCCCTCTCCAACAACGTGGAGAGGGATTGCTATCTTGCTAAGCTCTGGTAATTTCTACATTTATTTCATGATCCTTGATATATGCTAGGGGAAGAAGGGTACTTTCAAAATCAAACGTTTTTAATTCTTTTCCACTGGCAAGACGATTTGGATAATCAGGGTTCGCAAGTGCGCTTGTGCCAAGGCTAATAAAATCAGCATCCTCGTTCATGATTAGTTGACTTGCTTTTTCCGGATCATCGAGCTGACCGTTTGCAATAACAGGTAATGTACTAAATGCTTTTGCAGCAGCAGCTAGCGATTTCGTTCCATCACCAAAGGTAGATTGTGTGGCATCCGGGTCAGTAACATGGATGTAATCGAGATTCGTCTCATTAAGTGTAGAGAAAACAGTTTGCGCTGATTTTTCGCCTTCTGGCCATTTATATGCTGGATCAGCTACTTTAATTTGTGAGATGCGAATCCCAACTGTGAAATCACTACCTACTTCTGTTCTTACATCTTCAATGATTTCTGTAAATAGTTTTAATCGATTTTCAATGGGACCGCCGTATTCATCGGTACGATGGTTCAAGTAGTCTGTTAAAAATTGATCAAGTAAATAGCCATTTGCCCCATGAATTTCAACACCATCAAATCCGGCTTCTTTCGCATGTCGAGCAGCACTTACAAAGGAATGACGTGCTTCTTTAATCTCATCTAGTGTAAGTGCCCTTGGAGTATCAAAAGTGCCAGATCCACCGTAGAATCCCAATTGCTCTCCTTTTGGCGCAACTTCTGAAGGGGCAACCGTTACATCTGTGTAAGCATTTCCTTGACTTTGTCCTCCAGCGTGCATCAGTTGAGCGATAATTGCTGTACCATATTCATGAACAGCAGCCACCACGTTTTTCCAAGTTTCCACATGATTTTTATTTGTAAGACCAGGCTGATTATGATAACCCTGACTGTATAATTCGTCGGTGTAGATGCCTTCCGTTATGACAGCACCGAATCCTCCTTTTGCAAAGCGCTCATAATAATCACGCATCGTCGTTGTTGCGCTACCATCGTCCGTAGCGGTTATACGTGTCATTGGAGCAACGATAAAACGATTGTTCAATGAAAGCTTTCCAAGTTGTTTCTTCGTAAACAAGTTTTCATATGCCATTGCTGTCATCCTTTCTTATATCAATACGGTTTACATTATAAGTGCAAGTATGCAAAGAAACGAAATTTATGCTCAGTGTAATGTGCTTATTCATTCGGGTGATGTATTTTATAAGAAGGCTATGTTCATAAATGAGCCAAAATCGGGAAAACAATAATAAAAGGTAATATAGGCTATAAAAAAAGATAACCCCTGTAGGGGTTATCTTTAAACGTGTTATCGGATTTGACCTGTACCTGTCATGCAATACTTGATTGTTGTAAGAGCAGGTAGACCCATTGGTCCTCTAGCGTGTAGCTTTTGAGTAGAAATACCGATTTCTGCACCAAAGCCAAGAGCAGAGCCGTCCGTGAAACGAGTAGAAGCATTGTGATAAACGGCTGCAGCATCTACGAGACTACGGAACAGGGAAGCGGATTTCGCATCTTCCGTAATAATCGCTTCGGAATGCTTCGTGCCATATGTTTCAATATGGTCAATCGCTTCTTGCGTATTGTCTACGGTTTTGATCGCAATCTCAAGACCGAGGTACTCATTGCTCCAATCATCTTCGTCTGCTGGAACAGCATCTTTAAACGTTTGAACAATATGATCGTCGCCATGTACTTTAATATTGTTTTCAGCAAGTGACTTTTCAAGTAGATCTTGATTTTCTTCTAGCCAATTTTTGTGCACAATGAGCGTTTCAACAGCATTACAAACAGCTGGACGATCCGTTTTGGCATTGATAAGGATGTTAATCGCTTTTTCAGGAACGGCTGTTTGATCGAAATAGATGTGGCAATTACCAACACCGGTTTCTAGGACTGGAACTGTTGCATTGTTTACAACCGTGTTGATGAGTGCTCCACCACCACGCGGAATGAGCACGTCAATATGCTCTTTCATTGTAAAGAGCTGGCTCGTTGCTTCACGGTCTGTAGTTGCGATTAACTGAACTGCTTTCGCTGGTATTTTTGTTTTGGGAAGAGCAGAGTGGATCACGCGCACAATTCCTTTGTTGGAATTAAGCGCGTTAGATCCGCCTTTAAGAACGATAGCGTTACCAGATTTCAATGCAAGACCTGTTGCATCAACCGTTACGTTTGGGCGCGCCTCATAAATCATGCCGATAACACCAAGTGGCACACGCACTTGTTCCACCTGCATACCATTATCAAGTGACCAGTCAGAAATAACTTCCCCAACAGGGTCTTCAAGCTCTGCTACTTCACGAAGTCCATTGGCAAAATCTTTTACACGCTCTTCAGATAAGCTTAAACGATCCATAAATGCTTCAGTAAACCCTTTTTCTTTACCTCGTTCAAGATCCTTTTTATTTTCATTCAGGATATAATCTGTTTCTTTCTCAAGTTCGTCTGCAATAATTAGTAGAGCTTCATTTTTCTCTTCAGTGGTAAGCAGGGAGAGGGTCTTAGAAGCCACCTGTGCTTGCTTAGCTTGTTCCTTAACATTTACTTTTGATGTGTCTAGAGTAGTCATCAAACGCCTCCTATAGTTTTATTTTTATTTCAATTCTATTACGATCCGAGTGGAATAGCGAGCTGATCATGGTTTACGAAATCATTAATGTGCACAGCCTCTTTGACAGAGATGTCGATGAGCTCAGAAATTTCTTCCGTTGATAATCCTTTAATCATCTTAAGATGTTTAGACGAATAGTTCGTCACACCTAGACCAATTTCTTCTCCGTCCATGTCCGTCAGCTTAACTACTGCACCTGGTTTAAAGTGACCATGTACATAGTGAACACCCTTAGGTTGAAGGCTTCGTTCATGCTCGGAAATTTCAGAGCTTGCTTTATCAGTTACAATAACTTCACCTTCTGGACCTGAGTTAAATGCGATCCATTGTTTTTTGTTATCGAGTTCCGTCTGACCTTCTGGTGTAAAGTAAGTTCCTTTGGCTGTTTCGTGTACAGCATTATAAATGATCCCTTTTGTTGTCGCATTCCCAAGGAAAGAAGGAGTGCCAGAAGCCATTGCAATTTTGACGGCATCTATTTTGGATCTCATACCGCCTGTCCCAACTGAGCTTCCAGGTTCGCCAGCTGAATCTTCAATTTCTGGTGTAATTTCTGTAACATGCTCGAGTAACTTAGCATCAGGATTCTTACGTGGATCGTCACTATATAGTCCATCAATATCCGAAAGAATAATAAGTTGATCTGCGCTAACAAGCGCGGCAACTTTAGCTGAAAGTGTATCATTATCTCCAAATTTTAATCGTTCAACAGTAACAGTATCATTTTCATTAACGATTGGAACGATTCCTCTTTCCAACAATACATTAATGGTATTTCGTGCGTTATTGTATCTTTTTCGATCAGAAAAGTCACTGCGCGTAATCAGAATTTGTGAAGCAGTGTAGCCGTGAGAAATAAAACGTTCTGAATAAGCTTCCATTAACAGGCCCTGGCCGATTGATGCAGCGGCCTGTTTTTCTGAAAGAGATGTTGGACGTTCAAGGCACCCGAGTCGGCGATAGCCAGCTGCTACTGCGCCTGATGATACAAGTAGTACTTCGTGTCCTTCATCTTTAAGCATAACGATGTCATCCACTAGTCTTTCAAGTTTTCTGCGGCTAATGTCTCCAAGTCTGCTCGTTAAAGAGCTGCTTCCGATTTTAATTACGATTCGTTTCTTTTCGTCGTTTAGATTCATTATTTCACTCCTATATAACTTGCCGTTAAATGTGTGATTCACTTAATCAATTGACTCTATGAGTATAACAAAAGGGCATCTCCTTACAACATTACCTGCCCAAATAGTCCGGATAAGAGGAGAATACCTAAGAATATGGACGATGTGAGTTCTAAACTCTCTTAACATACGCTTAGAAGATGAGAAGAGCGCTTACCACTATATATAAGAGCTGGAAATGTCTCTTTTCTTACTTTATATTCCAATTTATTAATTAAAATGCATACAGTAGAAGCTAACAAAACGCATTATGTAAGGGCTTACATTTGTTGAATTGTATAAAGTATGTCTTTTATACAAAGGCACCACACCGTAATCAGACAGCTGGTAGGAAGTCTGGTATACTGCTCATAAAAGTAGCTGCAAAGGAGGGGTTGAAATGAATTCCTTTAATATTGTGTTCGTTTTATTAACGGCGTTGTGGTTAGGTGAGTTCATAATGAAGAGAGGAAAGAAAAGCAATGAAGAATCGTCTATTGAAAAACGGTCTTTCTTAATTATTCTTCTTATGATTAGCTTATCGATTACGATGACGATTGTATTCAGTGAGCAGCAACTTCTTTTGCTTCATAGAAGTGTGTTTACAAATACAGTGGGACTGATTCTGTATGGTAGTGGTATTGCATTAAGGTACTGGGGAATTCAGGAGCTTGGTCAATTCTTCTCAAGGAATGTGATTGTGGAAAAAAAAGTCGACCTTGTTAGTTCTGGCCCATACAGACTATTGCGTCACCCGCTCTATACCGGCCTTCTTCTTAGTTGCATTGGAATCCCGGTTTTTATTGGAGTGTGGGGAGGCATTATTTTATCCGTACTTCTCATTACCCCTGCCCTGCTATATCGAATCCGTTTGGAAGAACGCATGTTGGTCGATTCCGTTGGTGAGGCATACAGGGAATGGAGGAAGGGACGTTACCTACTTGTTCCGTTTATTTATTGATGGTCTTTCATAACGAGGTATATTTGGGAATGGTATCCATGTTTGCTCATTGGGATTAACTACAATGAAATAGGGAAGAAGAAGTAGACGACATAATTTTGAAAGAGGTCATGAGTCATATGAATTATTCTAAAGCATCTATTAATTTACGCAACAGCTTTTGGTTTCTCCCTGTAGTGTATGGACTTCTATCACTAGTTGTCGTTGGTTTAAGTACCTGGATTGATCTTGCATATGTTTCCCATTTTAGTGGGACAATGGCTAAGCTATTTCTATCCACCGAGAAAATTGCACAGTCTTTGTATGGACCTCTCATAACGGCAATCCTAACAATGACAACTATTTCATTCTCCTCTATTATGGTTGTTCTTACGACGTATTCTTCACAGTTTTCTCCAAGAACGCTTCAGGATTTCATATCTGATCGATTTACACAACATGTTCTTGGTGTGTTTGTTGCAGGGTTTATATTTGCCCTTGTTAACATGCTACTTCTCACTGGAAAAGATAGTCGTATTCTACTATCACCAGTGTTGACCGTCATTCTTGCTATTATCTGTATTCTGTTTTTTATCTTATTTATCCATCACTCTGCAACATTCGTTCAAGTGAATAACTTAATTGAAAAGATAACTAGGCAATCCCTCTTCCTTGTTAAGAATAAAAATGAATTACATGAAGGCGAACCTTTCGAAAAATGGGATAGCTGGGAGGAAAAAGAGTTAAGAGAAGACGCGGGGATGCCTATATATAGTCAGAAGATGGGCTATATTCAGCATATACCTTATGACAAGTTAATTGAAATTGCTAGTCAGAATGATTGTGTTATTCGTCTTGACTCTGATGTTGGTAACTATGTACAAAGCGGTTCTAGAATAGCGACTGTCTGGTCTGAAGATCTCTCATCTTTTTCTGAAAATAGTCTTCTGTTCACTATAGCTATTGGTACAGAACGAATAAATGATCAGGACCTGGAGTTCTCTATTCAGAAGCTCGTGGACATTGCACTAAGAGCGATTTCTCCTTCGGTAAATGATCCTCATACAGCGATGAACTGTACGAATCGAATTGGTACTATTCTTTCAAAAATAGGAGATACCTATGAGCCGAAAGAAGCTTTCTTTGACAAGAAGCGAAATCTTCGAGTGCTAACCACACCTAAGCCGTTCTTTCAATATGTATATACGTCCTTCTATCAAATTCGACATTATGGTAAAGATGATGTCTCTGTATTAAATGGTATTTTGGAGGCGCTGATTTTAACAGCTGAAGGGCAACGAAAGGAAATAAAAGCAGATGTACAGAGGTTTCATAATTATTTGATGACAAGTATTGATCTGAACGAACTACCAGATCTCGATCGAGAGTTACTTCAGCATACTTCCAATGTGTTAGATGAAATCTGTAAGTAGTCATAAAATCTCCCGTTCTTAGAAGCGGGAGATTTTTTTTATTCCCATCTATAATGGACATTGAAATCCTCTCTAATAGAAAGTTCACTTTAAATTGGATTGCTTTCCAATTGTTTGAAAAGGCAATTGATATTCTTCAATTATACTACTTTCTTGATTTCGGATGACAAAGCTTAGTGGAAGGTGAGTATTGTGCTCGATCAACAGGCTGAAGGTTGTTTTCTCAAAGTAACCTTCTGTTACTTTGCCTTGAACAAATATTGCTGAAAATCCTCTAAAAGATGATTCTGTTTCAGTGATTCTCCAGTTATCGAAGTTTTTTAGATAAGTAAGAACGATAGAGCGTACTTTCTCACGGTCATTTTTATTTTCAATAGACTCCACTGAAATTAAGATATCGTTGTACAAACCTTCTTTTGTTATAGAGTGATTCTCACTTTGCAATGTTGCAAGTTCTGGTATAAGCCCCATCTGAGATGCTGCAAACAGACCAGTCCCACTGAAGAGAATAACGAGGAGGGCAATCGTGAGGTAAAAAGAAATTTTTTCCTGTAAGATCATCCAAAATCTTTTTTGGGGGGAGGGGGTAAGATGAAAATTTTGACGAATCATTTTCTTGTGATGGTTATCAAAGGTAACTGCCTCTGTGTCTAGCATTCGTTCACGAAGATTTTTTAATTTATTGTCCAATTTCACCCCTCCTTAATACATATCTTTCAGAAGTATTCTTGCACGTCTTAGCCTTGTTTTGACAGAATTCTCTTTAATTGATAGAAACTCACTAATTTCTTGTACTTTTAAATCCTCAAAGTAATGAAGAAAGATGACTTCACGGTACTTGATTGGAAGCTTTAAAATATTCTTTGTTAGTTCTCTATTCTCTTCAGATCCAATTAATTCAAGATCAGGATCTGACCCTTGCTGTTTAAAGGTACCTAACAGAGACTGAGCAAAAATAATATTACGGTGGGCCCAACTTTTGAGAACATCTTTGCATTTATTTGCTGTAATCGTTAAGACCCAGGATTTTAAGGAAGATTCCATATTAAAGCTATCGAGTTTGGTATAGCACGTAATAAAAACTTCTTGAGCAATATCTTCTGATTTCCCTTTGTCTTTCAAATAACTAAAAGCGAGCCAAACGACGCTTTCGCCGTATTCATCCATAATGATCTCTAGAACTGCCTCCTTGTTAGTGAGGTCAATCCGGTCTGCGAATTCTTTATTGCCCAAGGCTGCGTTTCCTCCTTCAGCCCTTCAAACAAAAGACGAGTTACATGTAAGAAGGGTTTCAAATCGTTATTTTCCATAATTTGTTTATTTACTCATTATAGAATAAATGAAGGTAAACTGGGTGGATTTTCCTTGAATTAATTAGACTTTTCTATAATGGAATTCTTTGAAATTCTATTTCTAAGGTTGAAGAAAACCAATCGAAAGAAGGAGAATGGTCGTCTTTTGTAGTAGTATTTTGAAGGATAATAATAAAAATTGGGGTTGGAATATGACGAAATTAGAACTTTCACCAACTAGTGGAAATGAACGAATTCATTCAATCGATGCGATGCGCGGATTGGCATTACTTGGAATTTTCTTTGTTAATATGTTGGACTTTCATTCTCCATGGATGTATATTGACCAACTAGAATATTGGGGCAATAACTATAATCAACTGCTTATTTATGTAATTGATTTTTTTGCTCAGGCAAGCTTTTATCCTTTGTTTTCATTTTTATTTGGATATGGTTTTGTTATGCTGCGAAATCGGATTCAAGTTAGAAATACTGCCTTTCTTCCTGTGATGGTAAGGCGTTTACTGTTTTTGTTTTTTCTAGGGATCCTTCATTTTGTTTTGATTTGGCATGGTGATATTCTTTTTACATATAGCCTTTGCGGGTTTTTTCTGTTGTTTTTTATTCGCTTTCAAGGGAAGACGTTGTTGCAAATCGGTCTTGGCCTCTGGCTTTTCTACTCCATTATTTTCTTTCTGCTTCTGCTGCCGTTTAGTAGTACAGACGTCACAACACACAATCCTTTAGCAATTGAAAATTCTATTCTAGTCTACGGGTCAGGTAGTTATTTGGACATTATGACGCAACGGATTAGCGATTGGTATTATGTGAATGGCGGATTAAATGGAGCTTTTCTCTTATTCTCGATTTTTCCTTTCTTTCTTTTCGGAGCTGCTTTTGCAAAAGAAGGGTGGTTCAGTGGTGACCGCAAACATATTCCATTTGTTAAAAGACTTTTTCTTATAGGATCGGTAGGTTTTGTTATTAAATTAAGTCCGTATTTCTTTGACTCAACTGCTTTTGAACATCTTCAGGATAGTCTTGGAGGTCCACTAGTTTCTTTGTTTTATATGGCAGGTGTTTCGCTCATCTACTATTCAGGAAAGAGACTACATCCTTTTGAATGGGTAGGGAAAATGGCACTGACGAATTATCTACTCCAATCAATTCTTAGCACATTAATCTTTTATCACTATGGATTAGGCTTATATGGAAAGACTGAAGTTAGCACAGGAGTACTGCTTTTGTTAGTTATTTTTACTCTACAGGTTATGATGAGCAGAATCTGGCTACGTTTCTTTCAATACGGCCCAGTCGAATGGATATGGAGAATGTTTACGTATAAGCGTCAATTCTCAAATAAAAGTGAATCAAAGAAAGAAGGAGTGTCTTATGAAAACCATTGAGAAAGCAATTGAAGCATCTGCATTGGCTCACGATGGACAATATCGCAAGCGATCTTCTCTCCCTTATTTGTCACATCCAGTGACAGTAGGCTTTTATCTAATTGAATCGGGAGCATCGGAGGAAGTTATTGCTGCTGGTATTCTCCATGATGTCATAGAAGATACACCGCTCAATTTTGACAATTTGAAAGATGAATTCGGAGAAGAGATTGCAAGGCTTGTGCTGAACTGTTCTGAGCCTGATAAAACACTTGAGTGGGAAGAACGGAAGCAGCATACGGTTGATGAATTAAGATCTGCTTCTTTTTCAGTAAAACAAATAGTATGTGCAGACAAACTGCACAATTTATCCACCATTCAGCAGGATTATGAACGGGAAGGTTCTGCTGTATGGGAACGGTTTAATCGCGGTTTTGAGAAACAAAGATGGTATTATGAATCGGTTTACCGTAGCTTAATGATGAACCTTTCTGATGAAGAAAAGAACTTTCCGTTATTTGTGAAGTTAAATGAAATGATCAACAAGGTCTTTTTCAATTAAGTATAAATCACCTTACTTTCAGATTTCATGATTATATTTCCTGCTCGGGGGTATTGGTAATTATATTCGAATAAGAGTAGGAGGACTAATCTTGGAAATTATTTTGTATGTAGCGGTGGCTATTATTGCAATTGCTTTTGCTGTATTGAGCGTGTTTCTAATTAAAATATTGAAGTCAACTGAGAGAACGCTTTCTAACACCGCAGTAATGATCGATTCTTTACAGGAGCAAATAAACGGATTGTCGAAAGAAACAATTATGATGCTTCATAAAACAAATGTTCTAGCAGATGATGTTCAATCGAAGGTAGGCAAATTCTCGCCCGTTTTTCAATCTGTTACGGAAACTGGAGAATCTTTGCACAATTTAAGTCAATCTTTTTCAAAATTAAGTCAATCTTTTGAAAAAGGTGTAGAAGCAAAGCAGGGAAAAGCTGCAGAGGCGGCGAATTGGGGTAGTACTGCTCTGGCAATGTGGGAAAAGTATCGAAAGAAGGATTCGAATATTCAATATGTTAAGGAGGAAGGATAACGATGAAAGAGTCAAAAACTAACCATAATGTAAAGGTTGATCATGAACCAGCTCCAGAAGGATATTCGTCCTCAACACGAGAAGTGATTCGTATTGATAGCTCAGCCCCTGAAAAGTCAGAAAGTCAGTTTAAGGCACCAGCCATAGCTGCAATTGCTGGTAGTGTCGTAGGTGTAGCTGCAGGAGTCCTGCTTGCACCAAAATCAGGTAAGGAACTTCGTCATGACATTACTGATGGAGTCAATAAGGCGAAAGACAAAAGTGTTGAAGTCACAGACAATGTGAAAGATAAATCCTCTGCATTCGCTCAATCAGTGAAGACAAAATCCAATGATCTTGTAAGCAAAGTGAAGAACAGAAAAGCTAAAAGTGAGTCCGCTGAAGAACAAGTTGCTGTTAGTGGATACTCTGTAAAGCGTGCAGCAGAGCTTGATGAAACAGAAGTTCCGGTTTCAACAATTGTTGATCATGACGTTGAGAAAATTATTGTCGAAACTGAAGGGGCAGAGACGATGGACGACGTAATCAAGGGCGACGTTGAGCGAACACTTGCCAAAGATCCAGACCATCCCGAAACACTTGATGAAGCAGCTGAACTTGAGTTAAAAAGAACTTATCGAAGAAAAAAGTAGATGAACAAAATTGCCTAAGGTGGTTGTTTTGTAGTTAAAACGGATAATAGCTAAAAAGCAGAGAGGAATGCTCCTCTCTGCTTTTTATAGTTCATACATATTTTAATTTTATGACGGATGGATCGAGTTAACTTTTGTAGCTTCTTTTACAATCCTTCTTGCTCTAGAAGCCTCTCGTTGTTCTCTCTTTGCTTTGTTCTCAATTTCTTTAATGTCCTGCTTCGATGGACCAGTCATGATTGGATTAAACCCTCCTAAATTTATTGTAATCATTATGTTCCCTTCATTTATAGGTTAAAACTAATATCGCTAAAAAAGTTATAAAATGGTAAAAAAGTACGCTGGTTTTATATGAAACGCTTACATTTCTTAATAATGAACAGGTGGATTTGCGAAAATGTGCGAGTTTTGTAATCTTGTGACTAGTTTCGACGAAGTTATTTCCAACGGGGAATTTATAAGGCACAATAATGATAGGAAGTCACATGATCTGAGACTATATCGCAAAAAAGGTGGGCATACGATGAAGAAAATATTAATTGTGGACGACCAGTATGGCATTCGCGTGTTGTTAAGCGAACTATTTAAGAAGGAAGGGTATCAAACGCTACAGGCTGCAAATGGTATGACGGCAATAGAGCTTGTCAAGCAGGAATGCCCCGATCTAGTACTCCTCGATTTGAAAATGCCCGGTATGGACGGATTGGAAGTATTTAAAGCCTTGAAGAAATTAGATGAAAAAGTCCAGGTTATTTTTATGACAGCTTACGGTGAATTAAAGCTCGTGCAAGAATTTATGAAACTTGGGGCGATCACTCATTTTGCTAAACCGTTTGATATAGAGGATGTGTGCAGAACAGTGAAACGAGTTATTCCTCTTGATGCAAAAGAAATGGCTCGCACTAAGTAATCGATAGACCTGCTTATCTTAATGAGCAGGTCTTTTTCTGCAAAGAATCTGATACCTCTATTATTCTTGAAACGTATAGTAACAGATTATATCAAAAGGGGAGATTATGAATGAACAATCATGAAATTGATTTTAAGCTTTATGGAGATGATATGCAGTTTGTTGAAGTTGAACTTGATCCTGGTGAGAGTGTTATTGCGGAAGCAGGCGGTCTCATGATGATGGAAGATCAAATTGAAATGGAAACCATTTTTGGTGATGGTAGTGCGCAACAAGGAGGTATGATGGGGAAATTGTTTAGTGCAGGAAAGCGCGTCTTGACGGGTGAGAGTCTATTCATGACAGCTTTTACGAATGAAGGCGTGGGTAAAAAACATGTTTCATTCGCATCTCCATACCCTGGAAAAATCATTCCGATGGATTTAAGTGAATGGGATGGAAAGATTGTTTGTCAAAAAGATGCGTTTCTTGCAGCAGCCAAAGGCGTATCGGTAGGGATTGAACTTCAAAAGAAGTTAGGTACCGGCTTCTTTGGTGGAGAAGGGTTTATTATGCAGAAGCTTGAAGGCGATGGATTGGCGTTCATTCATGCAGGTGGGACCATACATAAAAAAGACCTTCAGCCTGGTGAGACACTCCGTATTGATACAGGATGCCTGGTTGCAATGACGGGTGATGTTCATTACAACATTGAGTTTGTTAAGGGGATAAAGACCGCATTATTTGGTGGGGAAGGTCTGTTCTTTGCAACGCTTAAAGGACCTGGTACAGTTTGGGTTCAATCGCTACCATTTAGTCGACTTGCTAGTAGAGTATTTGCGGCTATGCCTCAAACTCCAGGGGGCAGTAAAGGAGAAGGTAGTATGGCACGTGGTCTTTTTGATATGTTCAATGGAGATTGATGAGAAATAAAATAAAAAAGCTATCTCCTCACAATTGGCGGGAGGAGACAGCTTTTTTTTATAGAGAAAAATTCAACTATTTGCGATTTCCTCGCTTGTTAGAAGGCTGTGGAACTTTCTTTCTGGTCAGCTCAAGATCTAGCTTTTGTGTAATTTTCTCAAGATATTTCTCTTCACCTGGAAGTAGGAGCGTAACAACTGCCCCTTCTTTACCCATACGCCCCGTTCTTCCTGAACGGTGGAGATATGTTCTGGCATCTTCAGATAGATCGTAATGGAATACATGTGTGATGTTATCGATATCAAGACCTCTAGCAGCAAGATCGGTTGTAAGAAGCAATTGAATTTGATCATTACGGAAACGATTGAGAACATTTTTGCGCTCTGTCTTGTTAGTGGAGCTATCCAGTACGTCAAATGAAATCTTCTTAGTGGCAAGAATATCTTTCAAACGCGAGAGATACTTACTGTTGTTAACGAAAGCGAGTGCTTTTACCCCGTCTTTACGAGCAAGCTTTCGAAGCAATTCAGGCTTTTCACGACGATTTGTCACGTAATAACTGTGGTCAATCACTTTCTTTTCTTCGTCTGTTGCTTTAATACTAAGAACAGACGGATTATCAGAAAGTTTTTTCGCTTGGGCTAGAACTTTATCACTCAGCGTAGCAGAGAAGAACAATAACTGGCAGTCTCTTAGAGCAGACTGGCAGATGTAGGAAACATCCTCAATCGTAGATGGATGAAGAACTTGGTCAGCTTCATCAGCGACTATTGTTCTTACCTCGTTCATTTTTAACTTCTTCATATCGATTAATTCTGCTATGCGATTTGGGGTTCCGACGATAACCTGTGGATGTTTTTTGAGTTTGTCTAATTGGCGTTTAATCGCAGCTCCACCAATCATGGAGGCAGCTGTCATTCCGCTATCTTTTAAGAATACCTGTGATACTTCAAAAACCTGCATGGCAAGTTCTCGTGTTGGCGCAAGAACGATTGCTTGCGTATTTTTTTTATTTGGATCTAAATTCTGAATGATAGGCAGAAGATAGGCAAGTGTTTTACCTGTCCCGGTTGGTGCTTCCACAAGCAAATCTTCACCATTTAAGATTCGAGGAATCGCTTGTTCTTGAACTTGAGACAGATTTGTAAAACCTGCAGCCTCCCAGTTTTCAGAAAGAAATGGGTGTTGATCAAACATAGTCATATTTGTTACTCCTTTATTATCATTTACCTACCATCTACATAGCAGGAAAAGTAAGTTATCCGAACATCATCTATTTAAATGGACATTGATTCATTTAGTTTTTTCCATTTAGAGTGTCATCTTATTTTAACATAGTAGTTGTTGTTCAATACTCGTCGGATTTGGCAATAACATCATTCTGTATAAAAATGTTATTTCATCTCTAATCTATACAGTTGGTGTCAGTATTAACATCATCGCATAGAAAACTAAGAGGCCACGCGTATAAATTGACAAAGAGCGCATCGCCATGATGCGCTCTTTCTTCGTATATATAACGATCGTTATTTATTAACAGTAACTCCTTCATTGCCGCGGTAAACATACCATAGAGATCTGTTGATCTCTCAAACAACGAAAGCCCTACCTCTCTTCCATCCTTACGGCTCCGAAGCCGCGCCAGTGTGAGTGAGGAGGATCAACAGCAATTGTAGTATGGCCATTAACTTGATACAAGCCAATTAGAATCATGCTGTTCATACCTTTCCAGTTATGAATTTTAGTTCTCCTTATTTTAAAGGAGCTAGTTGTTAATATCGGGTTTTTAATACCCCAAATAAACATTATACACGGTTATAGGGAATTGTCAACTTGTGCTTTGCTATTTTTTTCCTGAAAAGTATCCCGATAGTCCAAATGATAAGCCGTAAAAGGAAATGTTACCTACATCAATAGGTTGATTTTATGTGAGTTTACTGAACTCTTGTGCAAGGGTATTCGTAGAAAGCGCTGTATCAATTATGATGGTAATAAGCACACATTATTATGAAGTATTTCGGAGAATATAACTACAATGGTTAATTGTAATTCGGAGGGAAAATCAATGAACATTACACAAAGAGAAGCTGAGATGATTCGAACAGCACTGTCTTCATTAATGCTTGAAGAGAGCCATGAGGAATATGCTGCGCTTCTTGAAAAACTTGCTCTTTCGCCTGAAATTCATCATTTTAGTGATCTAGAAGGTTTCTTAAATGACAGTGTGCCGTATCATCCGATAGAATAATCGCAAACATTCTGTTTTAAGCCCTCTTCCTAATTTGATAAAAGGGATCGCTGACGGCTTTACAATGTCATAAGAAAAAGCCCACCGGTGTGGGCTTTTTCTTATGTTTTGGGGACTTTTAATTCTGGAATCCATTGGTTCATATGATGATTCATCTCATTTAATAGTTCAGGCTTAACCGCGCTGAGTGGGTTTACATGGTAGTTTTGATCTACAAAAGTAGGTGTGAAGGATGGAGAGGTTATAGCGATTGTGGAATTTCCTCTAAACTGTTCTTTCACAATCTTTAGCTTAAGAATTCCACCTATGTCCTTATAATCCCCTCGTTGCCCCGATAGGAAATTACCTAGCGAATATGCGACAAGTACCTTTCGTTTATCCTTTGTTTCAATCCATTCCAACGGTTGAAGGACATGGGGGTGGTGACCCAAAATAAGATCAGCGCCTGATTCAGCAATGTATGAGGTGAGAGATAGTTGATCGTTGTTTGGATAGCGCTCATATTCTGTTCCAAAGTGAACACTTACTACCACTACATCTGCGAGTTTCTTTGCTGCCTTGATATCCGTGCTGATTACTTTTTTATCGATGTAATTCACGAGAAATGACTTTCCGACTGGAGGTCTCAACCCATTTGTACCGTATGTATAAGCAAGAAATCCAACCGTAATGCCATTACGTTCAATCGTTCTTATTTTGCTATGATCCTCTGTAGAAGAATAGCTTCCTGTGTAGAGCATATCTATTTTGTTCCAATGCTTGATGGCGTTCTGAATAGCTTTTTCTCCTCGATCTAGTGTATGATTATTGGCCATCGAAACGATGTCTACTCCTGAAGCTTTTAATGCATCTCCAACTTCAGTTGGGCTATTGAAAGCGGGATAAGTGGATAGGCCAATGGATGTCCCCCCTATAACTGTTTCTTGATTGGCAAACGTAATATCTGCATTTTGTAATTGTTTTTGGACGCTTGCCAGCATTGGTTTGAAATTGTAGTGATCTCCTTCAACTGCCTTCTCATATACCCTGTCATGGATTAGAATATCGCCTATCGCAGCAAGAGTTAGTGAAGAGCTGGAGTTTGACTGTTGATCCTCAATTATTGGATTTACTTGTCGATAAGTAGTGAGATTTACTGGAGATTTCGCAGGAGTGTCTTCATTTCTTTCTGTCAAAATGAAATAGAAACCTGTCGCAACCAAAAGAAGCGCCACAAGTGCTAGCATAAATTTTCTCATAAGTTCACCTACATCAATTGATTAGTCATTAGTATGTACCAAATTCAATATTCCACAAAAAAATTATATTTCCTTTAAAAAAATTGTCAGGTAAGAAAATGAATTTCGTCGAATGAAGCATAAAGGAAAAAGACATGGTCAATTCACCATGTCTACTGAAAGGAAAGACGATCTGTCCGTTTGATTGTCGGATGGATTGGAACTGTAATTGCATTTATTTTCTCTAGGAATACGGAGAGTGAGGAAGGTCCTTTTTGAATTAAGTCAGTTAATACGATTTTAGTATTTGTACGATAAACTCCCTGGAGTGGAAAAGTTACATTGTTAATAATTGGTACCGCACCATCCGCATCGTGTTTTAATAAATGCTTTATCAAATGCATCGTCATACTACTTGATGGAGAGTAGTTGTCTGCTTCAATTACCCAAGCCACATCTGATCTTGCAAGAGATAAACCAGCGTGCAATCCACCTAGTGCTCCTCTATTCCGGTAGAAGTCTGTAATGATGCGAATATTACCAGGAACGTGCGGTAATATTTCTCTTGGTGTATTCGTTACGATGATCAATTCGTCGACAATCTTACTCATTTCTTTGATCTGATGGTGAATAAGCAATTTGTTGTTGTAGGGTAGAAGGGATTTATGCCGGCCGTTGACATAATCATTAGGCCCGCCGGCTAATATGATTCCTGATAGCATATGATTCACCTTCCATTTCAGTGGTTAACTCTACTGTAATAGTAACGGAGAATATAGGCTGTAAGGAAAGTCACAGATTTTGAGAAAAAGCATACAAGTGTGAGGTTCATCACACCTGAATGGGAATCATCCTCTTATAATGAAAGCATTAGAAAGGCTAATTGGAGGGGAAAAGCATGAAAATCAATTGCCCAATCGCATCGATCAACAAGGGTGGATATAATACACAAACATTCTCAGAGGAAAATTTCACTAAGTTAAAAGAATTAATGTATGAGCGGATTGTCCCTCGTGGAGAAATGATCTATTGGGAGGGTGAAGATTGCAATCATCTTTATTATTTAAAAAGTGGCGCAGTAAAGTTAACGAAGAGTTCAGATGAAGGAAAGGATCTTGTACTTTACCATTTCCAAGCAGGAGATCTGTTTGGAGAGTTAGAAGACGATAGCCACGCAATTAATAGTTTCAGTGCAGAAGCAATGACAGACTGTAGTTTGGGCGTGATTCAGCAAAAGGATCTTGAAACGATCCTTTGGCAGAACGGAGATCTGGCTATCGATTTTATGAAATGGATGGGGTATATGCAGCGTTTTACCCAGACAAAATTACGAGATTTAATGTTTTTTGGAAAACATGGGGCACTTGCTTCTACATTGATTCGGATTGCAAATACTTATGGAATTACAGAAGGTAAGACAATTCGTTTTACTACCAAATTCACGAATACAGAGCTCGCAGATTTAATTGGCGCAACCCGTGAAACGGTCAATCGGATGTTGAACCAATTTAAAAAAGATAAAGTGATCAGCTATGAAGGTGGAGCAATCATGATTCAAGATATGGATCGCTTAAAAGCTATCTGTCATTGTGAAGGCTGTCCGAAAAACATTTGTAGGTTATAAGGAGTTCAGGAGATATTTCCTGGCTCTTTTTCTATGCAAATGTTTTTGGAATGGAGTCAACTTCGAATGCTTTTTTACAAATAGTAATTTATTGTCCTATCACGAGATTCGCGATTCGTAAAAAGCTTTCCGATAACGTGAGATAAGTCACAGATTGGTACAGCTGGTTCTCCTACAATAATCATATAGCGATCGTATAAAGGAGGATGAACATGGGGGTTTTAGAGGAAAAAAAGGAAACAGCTCAAAAAGTAGTTACGAAGCGGGAAGGTCCGAACCTTAAAGGTACAATGATCTCCGTTATGCTACTCGGTGGCTTTATTGTATTGTCTTGGTTAGGTGTCTACTGGTTGTATATGGTCCGGTTGTAGAGAGGGGGAAACGACATGCACATGCATCGATTAGAAAGAATTTGGCTCATGATTGGGAGCGGAGCACTTGTTGTTTTTTTGTTAGTTATTGGTGTGAATGCGTTTGCGATGGGGCATACACCTCCAAGTGATCGTGATATTTTGGATCCGTCAAAAGTTGATTTAACTGCACCGTTCGATAAACCAGGATTGAAAAAAATTGGTGAAAATGAATATGAAGCTGTTCTCGTTGCGCAGGCTTTTACATTTCAATCTGATGGCGATTTGAAAATACCTGTAGGAGCCACGGTTCATTTTAAAGTGACGAGCAAAGACGTGGTGCACGGTTTTCAAATTCCTAAGACAAACGTTAATATGATGATTACTCCAGGTCACGTGAACACGATTACACATACATTCGATGAAGCAGGACAATTTCTTATTCTTTGTAATGAATATTGCGGTGTCGGTCATCAGGCAATGGGTGTGCCGCTGGAGGTGACAGAGTGATGAGTCAAATAGTCGATCGTCAAGATGCAAAACTGAGTATGGCTCATTTGTATATTTCATTTGCGGCAGTACTGCTAGGAGGGATTGCTGGATTATTACAAACGCTTGTAAGGAGCGGTACAATTCAACTTCCAGCCGGTATTGGATATTATCAGTTGCTTACCGCACACGGGATTTTACTCGCACTCGTTTTTACTACTTATTTTATTATTGGATTTTTCTATGCAGGCATGAGCAGAACGATGGGAAAATTCTATGAACAACCTTATCGGATGGGGTGGCTGGGTTATATTGTGATGACAGTCGGAACCGTGTTGACAACCATCATGGTCCTCCTGAACGAGGGGACGGTTCTATACACGTTCTATGCCCCTCTAAAAGCATCACCATGGTTTTATATTGGTTTGACGTTATTTATTATCGGCACTTGGCTTGCTGGTGGAGCGATGTGTCATCAGTACTATATTTGGAAAAAGGTTTCACACGAAAAGCTCTCTCCGTTGTTTAGTTTTATGGCTGTTATGACGATGGTTCTCTGGTTTGTTGCTACGATTGGAGTAGCAGCATCAGTTCTCTTTCAATTTATTCCTTGGTCTTTCGGTTGGGTAGATGAAATCAATATTTTATTAAGCCGTACACTTTTCTGGTATTTCGGTCATCCTCTCGTATATTTTTGGCTTTTACCTGCATATGTTTGTTGGTATGTCATTATTCCAGAAATTATCGGTGGTAAAATCTTCAGTGATTCTCTTGCCCGTCTATCTTTTGTTCTCTTTTTGTTGTTTTCCATCCCAGTAGGGTTTCATCATCAGTTACTAGAGTCTGGTATATCACCATTTTGGAAATACCTACAGGTTGTTCTAACCTTTATGGTAATTGTACCATCACTGATGACGGCCTTCTCATTGTTTGCGTCTTTTGAAATTGCCGGCCGCAAAAAAGGAGCGAGAGGACTTTTTGGATGGTTTAAGGCGTTACCTTGGAAGGATGCAAGGTTCTTTGCTCCTATGGTTGGAATGTTGATTTTCATTCCTGCTGGTGCTGGTGGAATTATTAATGCGAGTAACCAGATGAACCAAATCGTCCATAATACCCTATGGGTAACAGGACATTTTCATCTGACAGTAGCATCCAGCGTGGCGCTCACCTTTTTTGGGATTGCATATTGGTTGATCCCTCATTTAACAGGACGTGTTTTGACTGGAAGAATGCATCAAGTTGCAAATTTGCAAACGATTCTTTGGGCGATCGGTATGTTCTTCATGTCAGGGGCTATGCATACAGTAGGGTTGCTTGGTGCTCCGAGAAGAACAGCTTATACAACCTATCAAGATAATCCAGATGCACTTGGGTGGATCCCATATGAGGTTACAATGGCGATAGGTGGTTCAATTCTTTTCATTGCAATTCTACTACTCATCTATATCATTACGAATCTTGCCTTCTTTGCACCGAAAGGAAAAGAGGATTTTCCAATTGGAGAAGTAGCAGAAGGGGCAGAAAAAACACCGGTCATATTAGAAAATTGGCGGTTGTGGCTTGGGATCGCAACCATCTTGATCCTGGTTGCCTATACAGTACCTGTCGTTCACATGATTGAACATGCACCACCTGGTTCTCCAGGATATAAATTCTGGTAAGGAAAGACGTCGGTGATCAGCCGACGTTTTTCTATTGGTCGCCTGTTTGATATAGTTAAGAAGGAAAAATAGGAGGAGATGCACATGAACAAGCCAAATATCCTGTTTATAGGAGCAGGGAGAATGGCTGAGGCTATTTTTGCTGGTCTGAAACAGGCGACTACAATTGGTACAATCACCGTTTCTAATCAGTCTGATCAAGCAAGACTGGACTATTTAATGAAAACCTATGATGTAGATACTGCTTCTTGGCAGGATGTGATTACAAGTCACGATGTCATCATCCTGGCTATGCCACCTGCTGCTCATCCTGCTGTACTGACTGAACTTGCCGATAAGGTGAATAATCAATTTATTATTACAGTAGCAGCAGGGATCGGCCCTTCTGTACTAGAGAAAGCCCTTCCAGGTATACCAGCAGCTTGGATCATGCCGAATACGGCAGCAGATATTGGAGAATCAATGTCACTCGTTGCTTGTGGCGAGCATGTCACAAAGGAGCATCGAGATGTCTTGCAAACAATTCTTGATGCGATTGGTGAATCTACGGAGTTAACAGAGGCGCAAATTCATGATTTAACTGCTGTGACTGGAAGTGCTCCTGCGTTTGTATATCATCTTGCAGAGTCTCTCGAGGAGACTGCAAGAACATACGGGCTGTCGAGTGAAGTAGCTAGAAAGCTTGTCGTTCAGATGATTTACGGATCAGCTTCGATGCTTAAGGATGGACGTGATGCAGGTGACCTGCGTGATCAGGTGACGACTCCTGGTGGTGCAACAGCTGCTGGGCTTGAGGTACTTGAAAAAGGGAACTTCCGTGACCTTCTTCATGAAGCCGTACTTGCGGTTAATAAAAAAGCCGCAGAACAAGCAAAATAAGAAGAAAGGGGTTGTCCGTCTTGATGACGGGCAACCCCTTTCTCGTATTATAGAATATATGGTCCTAACAGGAAAATGACTATTCCAATGTTAAGGGCGAGTTGATAAGAAGTTCGTTGTAAAACCGTCCATTCTTGATCCTGACCAAGTCGACTGATCATGAATGACGCTAATAAGATAATGATTGGCCAAATGTAAGCTGCGCCTTGAAATGTAAGGTAGGCAGGAGCGAGATATTGAAACGGACCTTCAAGAATGGAAGGTAAGAAAATCATTTGAGAAACAACGCATAGGAGAACAATTGTCCATTCAACCCATTTCTTATCCTGCTCTACTGCTGTTGTATTTGCGAAATATAAATACATTAATCCAACAGCCGGCAAAATGAGGAACCCGAAAGAGAAGGCTAACATCGCAAACATGCCTACAATAGCTGTGAACGTATAGTAAAGAGCAAACTTCAAATCCTGTCCAGTTGTGGCATTACTTTTGTCGACGACTTTTTGGTCAGTCGAGGCTCCGTGTAAAACATATCCACTTTTCTCTTTGTCCATCCATACGACCGAGTTGTTTGAAATCGAAATTGGCCGGATCGATAACTCTTCGCTTGTACTTCTCCGAGAAGCAATCCATTTCCCATCTTGCTGCGTAGCTTCGTAAATACTGATGACTTCACGTTTAGGTGATATTTCACCATTGGCACTAAATAAGAGATGTGGTTCGCCACTCACTTCATTTAATGAAAAGTAATTAGGCTTCGTAAAAGTATCTCCAGTATCGGAATTTGCTATTTTCAAAAGATGTACCTCGGCTTCTCCTCCCCTGCTTTCCCCAAAGTATGTATCGACTACCTTCGTACCCTGTCTTGTAGCAAAAACAGTATAAGTAAAGACGATACCTTCATTCGACTGGATAGCTTGTAGATTACTATATAATTCACCAGACGTAAGAGGTGTTTCATAGATGGTTTGAGGGTCCTGTCCTGGCTCAACTGATAAAAATTCATTCGTGGACTCAGTTTGGACATAAAGTAAGAATTTATTCTTTTCAGTTAAAACGGCATTTTTTATGTATTGAGATAATTCTAATTCAGATTTGATGGTACCATCAGGTGAGACATCATACAATTTGTGACGTGACCACGCAAGGATCCCATCTTCTGATGCATGTAGTCCTTCAATGTTGTCTAGGATCTTTTTTTCGTCACCTTTATTGGAATAAATTAGCTCATCTTTCTTCTTGAAAATCGCCTGTTCATCATCAACATAGAAGGCATAGCCTTCTGGAATGTTGTAATTAAGTTCTTCAACTTTAGCATCTAATTGCTCATTCACAACAACTTTGCGAACGGGGTCACCGCTAAAAAATATCGTGCTTTGATCACCTTGATGTTGGACAAACGATTCATTGTCTTCAGTAGCCACATTAAGATCCACTGAGCGACTCCATTCTTCGTCTGGTGTTTCTTGGAGAATGGCTAATTGATGTAGATAGACGAGCGCTAAGATAATAATACCCGTTAGAATTGGAATGCCTATTTTTTTCATTTTTTCCCTCCTTGTTCCTTACATACGTTTGAATTTTACACAAGTTTCAAAAAATTTACAATACGTTTTGTGATGAATCGCCAAAAGATTTTGTGAATAGAATACGGTAGTTGAACTGGGGAGGTACCGAAATGGGTGAGAGGGAGATAGATGAAAAAATTAATCAGTTAGTGCATAAAGCATTTTCTCATCAGTGGGAAGACGGTGCGTTTCGATTTTGTTTTGAAAATAGCCTCCTCACAGATGCCATGATGATTGTGCTCATTCGTACGTTAGAACTTCCTGAAGAACGAATCCTTGAGAATATCGTTGGTCGCATTCTTGCGAAGCAGTCAAGAGTAGGGTGTTGGAAATTATATCATGATGATGAGGGCAATCTCTCAGCAACTGTACTGGCTTACTATAGTCTATTATTCTCTGGGAAAGTAAGCAGAGATCAGGAACAATTAAAGAGAGCTGAACGATACATCCTGAAGTGGGGAGGAATTGAACAAACGGATACTATGACGAAGATTTTTCTAGCTTTAAATGGACACTTAGAATGGCCCCGTCTTTGTCATTTCCCTATGCTCTTCATGCTGGTTCCCGAGTTCATTCCTGTCTCTTTCTATGATTTAAGTTCTTATGCGAGAATACATTTTGCACCGATTATTCTTGCGCAGGATTTAAGGTATTCGATTCGAACAAAATGGACACCTGACCTTACGCATTTAAAAAGAGAAGAACGATCTCTTCAAAAGACACTGAGTGCAACTTGGAATAATGTAGTGAATTTTCCTTCTAATCAATTGTATAAAGCTAGAAAGAGAGCAGAGCGCTATATGCTCTCTAGAATTGAAGAAGACGGTACATTATTTAATTACGCAACAGCTACCTTCTTTATGATCTATGCTTTACTTGCGCTCGGTTATGAAAAACATTCTCCTGTTATTCTTCATGCGATGAACGGGCTGAAAAGAATGCTTTGTCTATCTGACTCACATCTTCAGAACTCACCTTCCACCGTTTGGGATACTGCATTGCTATCCACTGCTCTACAAGAAGCAGGTCTATCCAAAAATTCGGCTCGAATGGTTAAAGTAAATGAATTTTTATTACGGAACCAACACTCAAAGGTAGGGGATTGGGCTTTAACAAAGCCAGACGTTGTTCCAGGTGGGTGGGGATTTTCAGAAGGAAATACGATTCATCCTGATGTAGACGATACGACAGCTGCCTTGAGAGCGATTGGACGAAGTAATCACCCTGAAGTTTGGCAGAAAGGTGTAAACTGGGCACTTGCTATGCAAAATAGAGATGGAGGGTGGCCTGCTTTTGAACCTGATCGTCATGCTTTGTTGTTAAAGGAACTACCGATTGATGGGGCACGTTCATCTTTTCCTGATAATTCAACAGCTGACTTGACTGGGAGAACGGTTGAATTCCTTTGCAACTACGCCAACTTTGAGATAGACCACCCTTCAATAGAAAAGGCAATTAACTGGCTTATCATGAATCAAAGAAATGATGGCTCTTGGTATGGCCGATGGGGTGTATGTTACGTGTATGGTACATGGGCTGCACTAACAGGACTTCGGGCGGCTGGTCTTTCAAGTCAGCACCCTACAGTAGAGAAAGGGATTCGTTTTCTGAAGAATATTCAGCAAGAAGACGGCGGGTGGGGGGAGTCGTGTAAAAGTGACAAACAGAAGCGGTATGTCTCCCTTCCTTATAGTACCCCTTCTCAATCAGCATGGGCCGTTCATGCACTTACAATATGTAATGATAAAAGTAAGGCTTTGAAGAAAGGAGTAGACTATCTTTCAAACCTTACTTACACAGAAAGAGAATTGACTTATCCGACAGGTGCAGGATTGCCGGGCGGTTTTTACATTCGTTATCATAGTTATGAAGTCATCTGGCCACTGCTTGCCCTTACTCACTATAAGAAAATGTTCAATCAAGATTCAGATGTGTAAAGATAAGAGTAAAAAAACGAGTGCTCCTTTCAGGGCACTCGTTTTCATGCTAGTTCACATTGGTTCCACTTTTCTCAATTTCTTTCACAGTGATTTCTCCCGTGCCACGTGGGATTTTTACAGTGTGGATCGTTTGTGCTTCAAGTGCTCTAGCAATTGAATTCGTTGCGTCAGTTGGGTCTATTTTGTCACCACATGTGTAGACATCGACGGATGCGTATCCATGTTCAGGGAAACTATGGATGGTGAGGTGTGATTCTGCAATGATAACAGCTCCGCTTATACCCTGTGGCTCAAAGGGGTGGAATACCACATCCCGTATTTCTGCTCCTGCATCAAGCGCGGCGCTCGCAAAGGTTTCCTCTATATAGACCAAATCATTTAGTTTCTCTTTGTTGCAGTTCCACATTTCAGCGATAATATGATGACCCAATGTTTCGATTGTAATAGCCTCCCTTTTGACTGTATCCTATAGTGTTCATTACAGGAATTTGATTTATTCAATTTTTCCCCTATGAAGACGATTGTTAAACAGGAATTTGAGTTGGTATAAAAAAATGGAAGGATACAAAATTTATTGACTCCCTTAGTTGAAAAGTTCAAACTAAAGAACAAATGATAGATGATAAAGGAGATATCGCCATGGGACAGTTGTCTGAGAGAATCGAAAATCATAAAAATTATTATTTCACTGGTGAAACAAAGACATATCAATTCAGGAAAAATCAGCTAGAAGCGTTGCGAAATGTAATCAAAGAATATGAGCCTGAAGTCATGCAAGCGTTAAAAAAAGACCTTCATAAATCAGAATGGGAAGCGTATACAACTGAAATCGGTTTTCTTCTTGAAGAAATTAAGTTCACGTTGAAACATTTGAATGATTGGATGAGCCCAAGGAAAGTGAAAACTCCGGTTACTCATTTTGGATCGAAAAGTTTGATCCATCAGGAGCCTTACGGGGTCACCTTGATCATTGCTCCCTGGAATTATCCTTTTCAGCTCCAGTTGGCCCCTCTGATAGGTGCTATAGCGGCAGGAAATTGTGCTGTCTTAAAACCATCGGAATTAACCCCTTCTGTTTCAGGAGTTATTGCTAAAATGATGCGAGAAGTATTTCCCGAAAAGTATATTTCTGTTGTCGAAGGTGGAGTGGAAGTAAGTACTGAGCTGTTGAAACAGCCTTTTGATCATATTTTCTTTACCGGAAGTGTCCAGGTTGGAAAGATTGTGATGGAAGCAGCTGCAAAGCAATTAATACCTGTGACACTAGAGCTTGGTGGGAAAAGTCCAGCTATTGTAGATCAGGATGCTAATTTGAAGCTAGCAGCAAAGCGAATTCTTTGGGGGAAGTTCACGAACGCAGGCCAAACTTGCGTCGCACCAGATTATTTATACGTTCACAGCGACGTGAAATCAGAGCTCCTTCAACACATGAGTGAAGCTCTCGTAGAGTTCTATGGAGATGATCCATTAACTGAGGAGAAATATGGTCATATAGTAAGTGATCAGCATTTTGAAAGGCTGAAGAACTTTTTGAAAACTGGTGATGTGTTAATTGGTGGTCAGCATCGTGAAAAAGAACGGGTCATCACACCGACTATTATCGATAATATTTCCTGGGATGATCCTGTGATGCAAGAGGAGATTTTCGGACCAATTCTACCTGTACTTGAATTCTCAGAGATTGAGGATGTTATTGAAGAAGTACGCCAACGACCAAAGCCACTTGCCCTTTATTTCTTCTCAGAGTCAGAAAAGAAACAGGATCTAATCACTTCATCTCTTTCTTTTGGTGGAGGATGTATGAACGATACTTTGATGCATATCGTTTCGCCGTATCTTCCATTTGGAGGGGTTGGGTCTAGTGGTACAGGTAGCTATCATGGCGAAGCGAGTTTTAAGACTTTTTCTCATGAAAAAAGCATTGTAAAGCAAACAACAAAATTTGATTTCTCTTTTCGATATCCATCTGCTAAAAATGGACTTAAAATGATTAAACGTATTATGGGATAAGGAAGTCGAAAATCTTCCTTATTGGCTATGCTTTTGCTTTAGTCTTATTATTGGTCATGATATGATAACTGCAAAGCAATCCTTTATTAAAATGAAGTCAGCCCTACATACGGTAGACATTAGGAGGAAGTAGATATGAATAAAGGTGTTATTAGTTTAGGAGAAGCCTTAATTGATTTTATCCCCCTAGATCAGGGAAATCTCACGTATCAGAAGAGTCCAGGTGGAGCACCTGCTAACGTATCAGTAGGACTAGCACGTCTTGGTGTGAAATCAACATTTCTTGGTAAAGTTGGTGACGATGTTCTCGGACGTTTCCTTCAAGAAACATTAAGTAATTATGGGGTTGATGTTTCGACGATGATTCTAACAGAATCCGCGAGAACAGGCGTGGTATTTGTTACAAATGCCGAAGATGGTGAACGAAGTTTTGACTTTTACATAAATCCAAGTGCTGACCGATTTTTGAATTCGGAAGAAATAAATGAAGCGGTTTTTACCAAACACCGCATTCTTCATTTTGGTTCGATTTCGATGATCAGTGAACCTTCTAGAAGTGCGACCAAGAAAGCAGTGCAAACTGCGAAAGATAAAGGAATGCTGATTTCTTACGATCCGAATCTTCGACTAGGACTGTGGGAAAGTGAAGAACGCGCTAAAGAAACAATCGTCTCAATGCTTTCCGAAGCAGATATTCTGAAATTATCAGAAGAAGAGCTGACATTCATTACTGGTGAAGAAAATATTGAAGCGGGGATTAAGAAACTTGCTCACTATCGAATACCTGTCATTTTTATTACGATGGGTGGAGAAGGTAGTCTTGTTTTTACACCTGAATATTCACTTAGAGTACCTGCTATGAAAGTGAAGGCGGTTGATACGACTGGGGCAGGAGATGCTTTCGTGTCAGGGATTCTTTATGGTTTTAATGAATATGAAGGTATTCTATCAGACCTGACCAAAGATGAACTCAAACAAATGACGGAATTTGCAAGTGTCTCAGGTGCACTTGCAGCTGCGACAAAGGGTGCAATGTCCGCTCTTCCTACGAAATCTGAAGTTGAAGATATCTTAATGAAAAATGCAAAATAAAAAAATGTCCCGCTATGTGCGGGACATTTTTTGTTATACGGATTTCTTTCCGGTGGCGATTGTGTGAAACTAGATTGAATGCTAGTGGTGCGATACAATTATATAGGCGTTACTAATAATCGGAGGTGCTTACGATGAATAAAGAATTTCTACTTGAATTGCTTTCAACACCATCACCATCTGGAGCTGAGATGGAGATTCAACACAAATGGATGAATTATGTAAGTGAATTTGCGGATGAAGTGCGTACAGATAATGCTGGAAACGCGATTGGGATATTGAATCCAGATGCTGATTTCAAAGTTCTACTTGCCGGTCATTGTGACGAGATTGGTTTTATGGTGAAAAAGATAGATCAGAACGGATTTATACGTGTAGAAAAACTAGGTGGGATTAGCCATAAACCAGCTATTGGAATGAAAGTAACAATACTTGGTACACACGGAAAATTAACAGGTGTATTTGGAGTGAACGCGGAGCATCATGGTGGTGCAAAAGAGTTTAATTTCGAGGATCTATACATAGACTGTGGCGCAAACACGAAGGAAGACGTTGAAAAATACGTTCAGATTGGTGACCTTGCTGTGTATAAGCGGGATGTAGAGTTTCTCCTGAATGACAAAATTAGCGGGAGAGGCTTAGATAACCGTACAGGATCCTTCATTGTTGCAGAGGTTCTTCGTGAAGTGGCGAAACGAAATCCTAAGGTTGGCGTTTACGCGGTTAGTACAGTGAACGAAGAAACAAACATGGGAGGGGCTTATTTCGCTGGTGCAGGTATTCAACCAACGATGGCCATTGCCTGTGATGTCACTTTCTCTTCTGACTATCCTGGTATTGATTCAAGCAAACATACCGAGGTTAACCTGGGAGGGGGCCCCGTCCTAGCTAAAGGCGCTCCAATTAATAGAAAGATCAATCAGCTTCTTGAAGAAGCTGCGAAGAAACTTGACCTTAAGGTACAATACGAACTTACACCAAGAATGACTGGAACGGATGCTGATAAGCTGCGTTTGACTGGAGCAGGTCTGCCGGTCTCTCTTGTTTCATTACCACTCCGCTATATGCATGCTCCTGTTGAAACCGTTAGCTTAACAGATATGAAAGAAGAAATTGAGCTTCTTGTAGAAATGCTTGCAACATTAACCGGAGATGAGAGTGTTAATCCACTAAAATAATATTGACAAAATTGTGACAATAGTGCTAAGCTTACAGAGTGAAAATAACGGTGAAGGGAAGTGTGTATGATGAGACATGTAATGAAGCGTTCTATTCAACCAATTTCATGTACTCATCGACGCACTTTGCCAGGGATGTAACCCTTTGTAATCAGGGAATCGGCACGCGTCTTAGACGTGTGCCCTTTTCTATGTCTTTACAAGCAATCAGACATAACCGCACACGGTTATGTCTTTTTTTGTTTCAGAAAAACATAAAAGATTTATTCCTTATCGGGGGTGATAGGTGTGGTGAGTGATACGTAATTTCATTCATATATCCTACTTAATAGATTGGAGGGATAGTTTTGTTCTCAATTTTGCAAAAGTTAAGCTGGTTTTTTAAAGAGCATTGGAAGCGCTATAGTATTGCGATTTCCCTATTGATTATTGGCGGAGTGCTTGAAGTGATACCTCCGAAATTGATCGGAATGGCAATCGATGAAATGAATGTCGGAAGTCTTACATGGGAAAGTTTGAGAAATTATTTATTCTTTTATGGTGCACTATTGATTGTTGTTTATCTTGTCACATATGTATGGATGTATCAGCTGTTTGGAGGTGCTTTTCTAGTTGAAAGGACGCTTCGTTCTAAATTTATGAAGCATTTATTGAAGATGACGCCATCCTTTTATGAGAAAAATCGAACTGGAGATTTGATGGCTCGAGCAACAAATGACCTAAAAGCAGTCTCACTAACAGCTGGTTTCGGCATATTAACACTCATTGATTCGACCATCTTCATGCTTCTGATTCTTGTCACAATGGGCGTTCTGATCAGTTGGAAATTGACTCTTGCGGCGATATTGCCCTTGCCACTTATGGCACTTGCTATGAATCGATACGGTAAAATCATTCACAAAAGATTTACAGCTGCACAGGATTCATTTGGACATATGAATGATCAGGTTCTAGAATCGATCGCAGGCGTAAGAGTCACTCGAGCGTATGTACAGGAAAGGGCAGACCAGCAGAAGTTCCAAAACCTCACCGAGGATGTATACCTTAAAAACATTGATGTTGCAAAAGTTGATGTATTATTTGAACCAACGATTAAAGTGCTCGTTGGTATTAGTTACTTGATTGGTCTAGGATATGGTGCTTATCTTGTGTTCCATAAAGTTCTCACACTTGGAGAACTTGTTTCGTTTAATGTTTATTTAGGAATGTTAATTTGGCCAATGATCGCGGTAGGTGAGCTTATCAATGTGATGCAGAGAGGAAATGCTTCGCTCACTCGAGTGATGGAGACTCTCTCTCATGAAGAAGATGTAAAGGAAAACGCAGTACCTAAACATCTGGATACACCGGGCACAATTGAATTTCATCACGTCACGTTTTCCTATCCAACTTCTTCAGTGAAAAATCTAAACGATGTGTCATTCCAGTTGAAGAAAGGGCAAACACTTGGGATAGTTGGCCGTACGGGTAGTGGGAAGACGACGCTACTGAAACAATTACTAAGAGAGTATCCAGAAGGAGAAGGGAAGATCAGTATATCGGGTATTCCTATCGAGCATCTATCTCTCAGTACACTTCAAAGTTGGATCGGTTATGTTCCTCAGGATCAAATGCTTTTCTCAAGATCTGTTCGTGAGAATCTTCTATTTGGCAAAACCGATGGAAGTGATCAAGACGTTGATCGAGTGCTAAAGCTGGCCGATTTTAAGAAAGATATTCATGTTCTACCTGAAGGGTTAGAAACACTTGTCGGAGAAAAAGGAGTGGCGCTTTCTGGAGGTCAAAAACAACGTGTTTCAATTGCGAGAGCACTCATGATTGATCCGGAGATCCTCATTCTCGATGACGCCATGTCCGCTGTGGATGGAAAAACAGAAGCACAGATTATTTCAAATATCAGGAGTGAACGGTCTGGTAAAACAACGTTTATTGCCACCCATCGACTATCTGGTGTAAAACATGCAGATTGGATTCTCGTTCTTGATGATGGTGTGGTCATTGAAGAAGGAACCCACGACCAATTACTTGTTCAAAAAGGATGGTATCGTGATCAATACGATAGACAGCAGCTTGAAGATTCGTTAAAGGAGGTGCTGTAGATGAATCGTCATGTAGGTAAGCGATTAGTACGATATGCGCTTGGATTTAAGAAAAGTATTCTCATTGCGCTTCTTCTCTTAACCGTTGCAGTTACAGCAGAGCTTTCGGGTCCATTCATCGCAAAGCGGATGATTGATGTTCACATTCTTGGAATTGAATACCCCTGGTATGAAGCAGATCGAGGAGAAGATGCTGTTAATTATGAAGGAGAGTGGTATAAAAGAAGTGATCATTTCGAGAGTGGAGAAGAAAAAAAGAACGAAGTACGAATTCTTCAAGTTGGTCGAGATTATTATTTCATAGATAAGCCAATTGAATTTGATGGAGAGCGAGCCATCCAAGGAAGTGAATTAACGATAACAAAAGATGGGGAGAAGAAGACCTATGTTGCAAACGAACTTAGTAATAAGGAACTTCTCGCCTTTTATCAGCCACAAATTGAACCGATGGTTTGGCTCATTGCCCTCTATTTTGGATTGCTCTTGTTTGCATCCATATTCGAATATGGCCAGGGACTTCTACTTCAAACGTCTGCAAATCGAATCATTCAAAGAATGCGAACAGATGTCTATGCGCAAATTCAGCGCCTACACATTAATTATTTCGATAATTTGCCAGCAGGAAAAGTGGTGGCACGAATTACGAATGATACGGAAGCCATTCGTGAATTGTATGTCACGGTACTCGCCACATTTTTTACGAGTATTGTCTATATGACCGGGATCTTTATTGCTTTATTTTTACTCGATGTCAAGCTCGCCTTCATAACCCTTACGATTGTTCCACTTCTAATAATCTGGATAACGGTTTATCGTAAGTACGCTTCTAGATTTAATAAAGTAATTCGCACTAGAATTAGTGATATTAATGGAATGATTAATGAATCAATCCAGGGAATGTCGATTATTAGAGCGTTTAAACGCCAGCAAGAGACGGAGAAGGAATTTGAACAATTAAATGATAGCCATTTTACTTATCAAAATAAGCTCTTGAATCTTAACTCCTTAATGTCTCATAATCTCGTCAATATTCTTAGAAACATCTCCTTCGTTGCTTTGATCTGGTATTTTGGTGGGGCGTCACTTGCAGCGGGATCAATCATTAGTCTCGGTGTGCTATATGCTTTTGTTGATTACTTGAATCGATTATTTCAGCCTGTTACCAATATGGTCAATCAGCTTGCGAATCTAGAGCAGGCATTAGTTGCAGCCGATCGAGTGTTTGAACTACTGGATGAAACAGGGGAAGAAGTTTCAGACGGTAAGCTTCCTCGATATGAAGGAAACGTTTCATTTAAGGAGGTTTCTTTCGCTTATAAGGAAGAAGATTACGTCTTAAGAGACTTATCGTTTGAAGCAAAAAAAGGTCAAACCGTAGCGCTTGTAGGTCATACTGGTTCGGGAAAAAGCTCGATAATGAATTTACTGTTTCGTTTTTATGATAACCAAAAAGGAATCATATCAATTGATGGTAAGGATATTAAGAACATTCCGAAGCAGCAGCTAAGGCAACATATGGCGATTGTTCTACAAGACCCGTTCCTTTACACGGGTACGATTGCCTCAAATGTGAGCCTAGATGATCCATCTATTTCACGAGAAAAAGTAGAAAAGGCTTTAAAGGATGTAGGTGCTGAACAGCTTCTACATTCGCTTCCGAGAGGATTTGATGAGCCTGTTATTGAGAAGGGTAGCACCTTATCTTCCGGTCAAAGGCAGCTCATTTCTTTTGCAAGAGCGTTAGCGTTTGATCCGGCAATACTCATTCTGGATGAAGCTACTTCGAATGTAGATACAGAAACAGAAATGATTATACAGCGTGCACTCGATATCTTGAAGAAGGGGCGGACAACGTTCATTATCGCTCATCGACTTTCAACGATCAGAGAGGCAGATCAAATTTTGGTTCTTCATCAGGGAGAAATTGTCGAGCGTGGTAACCATGATGAGTTAATGGAGAAGAAAGGCAGATATTATCAGATGTATCAGCTTCAGCAGGGAAAGAAGATTGAGCAGGCTGTATAAAAATATTACAGTGTCTATGAAGAATCGATTGATTTAAAAAGCCATAGCTTCCTTAAGCTATGGCTTTTTGATGGGGTTTCCGGGTGGTAAGTAATAGGGAGGTATTTTGAGCCAGCCTCTTTGCTCCATTAAGTTTTTAAGTTCTTCCGCAAACATTAGAATATGCGTTTGGAATTGTAGAAACATTAATCCTACGTCTGTTCTTACTGATTGTGAAATGGTGCTGGCGCAAAGTATATTTACTGATGCTAATTTAAGTGAAATTCCGTTAGCGATTTCGTCGTCGGTTAATTTGACACCAAGTGGTATTGTGGATGATTTCGAATCAGGTTTCGTCTCTGAAGTAGAAGGAAGCGGTACGCCTTCTTTAATTAAAAATTCTTTTAGTTTAAGCTCGTCTTTTACGGATGCATCAAAAATTTCCTGGGCCATTTTTCTAAGCGGCTTATCATCGGTAGTGTTTAATCCCATGCTATAAAAAACTTGAGCTTCTTTAAAAATAGCAAATGCTGTCCAGCAATTCATTACTTCCCCGACGTGCAGAGGTGATTTGGGAGCATCGTCTATGTAAGATTGAAGAATTCCGTGGATAGAATTTAATACTTTTTTCATTGTCTAACCCTCCTCCATTCTAGTTTGGATTAGAATGATGAAAATTATGAGGGGATTTAACTTGATAAAAAATGCCTCTTATCTTGAAGATGGACGAAATCCTGCTTCTTCAGCTTCAGATCGACTACAGAACATTTCTTCAGCTACTGTCATGTCGTAATAAGATCCTTCTGGCATATGATAAATTTTTTCCCCTTTCGAATTAATGTTTCCTTTAATCTGACATTGATCGGAAGTGGCGTTTGTTGAAGGAGAATCAGTTTTTGACTCGCTAAAGCCTTCTTCTTGAACATAATCTTCAATACTCCAAATTCCAACGCCTTCTTCTTGGGCATTTCGCTGGATTTCCTGGAATTGATCAACGTATTTCACGTTTGGTTGATAGATATATGCAACTCGGGCAAGTCCTTCTTCAAGAAGCATTTCATTAAACATACGATCCCCGATCCAAACATACGCAAGCAATCTTCCGTATTTATCACGTTCAGAAACATCTAACTCAAGGCCAATTTCTTTCCCTTCTAATGTTTCTTTTGCAAAATTTGAAGCTTCGGGACCAAAAGGCTGAACTGGCTTTGTAGGATGTTTGGTTTCGGGTGTATCAACGAGTAGGAGCCTGATGGTTTCTTCTCTATTTTCTACAGTCACCTTTAGTGTGTCTCCATCAACAACACGATTCACTTTTGCAGGAAGTGTATTTTCTTTTGTGACCTGTTCTGTAGAAGGAGAGGTGCAAGCAGTTAAAGCGAAAAAGAAAACGAATAATGGCAAAAGATATTTCAAGTGTGTTACTCCTTTCAAAGTTTACTGGTCTTAAACATCCTTTTTAGGCATAGCTTAAAAAGGGGGTGATCTTCATGAATCACGGATGTATTTACTGTGAGAAAGAATTGCTCTTCCCATGGGAAAGAAGAAGATTAGTTTGTGATAACTGCCATTATGCGATATCAGATAGTTATCATGAGGATTATAGAGACATAGGTGGCCGAAAAATAGAGCAGAAATCCCGTCGATTATGACGGGATTTCTTATTGTGTAGTATTTAGCTAGCAGCAGCGGCCAGCCCCTTTGTCACTTTACCTTTCAACTCGAACACAAAGACCGTGTTCAATTAGAAGGGCTCGAGTGCTTTACGGGTCTAAACGGCCGCTTCCGCTTTTCATAGATCCAGCTACAACTCGCAGAAACTGCGATATTTCACGCTTTCATAGGAACACAAAAAGCGTGTTCCCATTCAAGCGTTCCAATATCTCCGTTTCTAACCGCTCGTCTTCGCTTTTCATAGATCCAGCTGCAGCGCCTAGGCCCTCGATCGCTTCACCTCACACCTCGAACACAAAGACCGTGTTCAATGTGTGAGGTTCCAGCGCTTGTCGGGCCTAAACAGGCTCTTCCGCTTTTCGTAGATCCAGCTACAACTCGCAGAAACTGCGATATTTCACGCTTTCATAGGAACACAAAAAGCGTGTTCCCATTCAAGCGTTCCAATATCTCCGTTTCTAACCGCTCGTCTCCGCTTTTCATAGATCCAGCTGCAGAGCCTAGGCCCTCGATCGCTTCACCTCACACCTCGAACACAAAGACCGTGTTCAATGTGTGAGGTTCCAGCGCTTGTCGGGCCAAAACGGGCTCTTCCGCTTTTCGTAGATCCAGCTACAACTCGCAGAAACTGCGATATTTCACGCTTTCATAGGAACACAAAAAGCGTGTTCCCATTCAAGCGTTCCAATATCTCCGTTTCTAACCGCTCGTCTCCGCTTTTCATAGATCCAGCTACATCGGGCAGACTCTCGGTCACTTCACCGCCCAAATCGAACACAAAGAACTTGTTCGTTTTGGGCGGTTCCAGTGCCTGCCGAGTCTAAACGCCCGCTTTCGCTTTTCATTGATCCAGCTGCAGAGCCTAGGCCCTCGATCGCTTCACCTCACACCTCGAACACAAAGACCGTGTTCAAAGTGTGAGGTTCCAGCGCTTGTCGGGCCTAAACAGGCTCTTCCGCTTTTCGTCCTCAATAACTTTTTACTGCTAGTGTGCAGCGGGATATGCAGATTAGTTCTTCTTTTTCGTCGATGATGTTGATTTCCCAGACCATTGTTCTTTTGCCGATGTGAATGGGTTGTGCGATGGCTCGGACTACTCCGTCTTTTTTGCTGCGAAGGTGGTTGGCGTTGATTTCCATTCCGAATGTGGCCTGGTTTTCTGTGTTTAGGTTGAGGGTGCCACCTATGCTTGCTGCGGATTCTGCAAGGGCTACTGAAGCACCGCCATGAAGAAAGCCGAGCGGTTGGTGCGTACTTGGTCCTACGGGCATTTCCAAAACCACTTTCTCAGGTGTCAACGTAATGGCTTTAATTCCAAGTGCTTCTAACATCGTATTTGCGAACTCCATCCAATCTCCTCCAATGTTATGTACTTCTATTCCAGTATACACGACACGAAGGATAGAAAAAGGTACGATTGTTCATGTTTCTCACCTTTACTCATATGTGATTTCGGGTTGGTTTTGCGCATGTTGTTGAGGAGAGGAATTGGTTAGAAAAAGCGATGAATTATACCAACGAAAAAAGCCAGAGAAGAATCTCTGACTTTGATTTCGATCTAAATTAAATAAAATAGGCTAGTAGTAAACCGATTGACATAAGCAGGCCGAATTGTGTGTGCATTTGAGCTGTCGCTTTCATTGCTGGTACCATTTCGGACGCTTTTGATTTTCCTTCAAAAAGACGAATGGCTTTAAATGCTTTCGGGATGCTTAGAAGAACTAACAACAGCCACAACGAGGTATCGATTGTAATAATGAGTCCGACTACCCATAGATAGGAGACGATGAACATCCACTCTAGGAATGTGACGGCTTTATCATGATTGAGTATGATTGCGAGTGTTTTTCGTCCTTTCTCACGATCTCCCTCAAGATCTCGAATGTTGTTAGCCATTAGTATGCCACCAACTAGTATCGATATTGGTATGGAAGCGAGTACACTTTCGAGCGTAATAACCTCAGTCTGGATAAAGAATGATAATAGTACAAGTATAAGTCCCATGAATAATCCAGCTGCAATCTCCCCAAATGGTGTATAAGCAATTGGATAAGGGCCACCAGTGTAGAAATACCCAGCAGCCATACATATAGTACCGATTACTGCGATCCACCATGTTGTTAAGATGCAAATATACACGCCTAGCAGGATTGCGATGCCAAAGAATAGAAAAGCAAGGTTTAGAACAGTTCTAGCACTGACTCCGTCTCGAACGATGGCTCCCCCAATTCCGACACTTTCAGCATGATCCAGTCCTCGTTTGAAATCATAATATTCATTAAACATGTTTGTAGCAGATTGGATAAGAATAGATGCAACCATCATAGCTATAAACAAACCGAAATGTAATGTATGATCTTGAAGGGCAAGCATAGTGCCCAGGAAAACCGGGACGAAGGAAGCAGTTAATGTGTGTGGTCTAAGCAATCGCCACCACACTTGCCAGGTTGGTTTTGAAGGCGTTGCTTTACCCAGCTTATTGTTGCTGCGATTCATACGCTCTTCCATAAATTTGTGTCTCTCCCTTAAATAAAAAACTTCTTAGAATTACCCCCTGTAACCATTATAGTTTAAAAAAATGGATAGGGGGTGTCAATCATTTTGTCAATATCAAGAAGTGTCTGTAAATGGATGAAGTAGGCCAACCGCTTATTCATTTTATCATTTTTATCGTGGAGCCCACTACTTAATCTTCGGTAAGTGTGTGTTGTCTTAAAAGCCGAACCGTTATCATATGTAAACAAGTATTGAACGAATCTAGTTCGAGAATAACAAAAATGATCACTTTAGTTAAAAAGTGATCATTTTTTGTATTAATAATAAGGATACGGGTACGGTCTGAAAAATGCTATGCGACCTAATCCTACTCCTACAAGTCCTCCAAGTAAGCCTCCTGCAAAAGCTCCAAAGAAAAATAATCCGGGTCCTTCAGGGTGTTGAGGACCATCACAATTACGATTTAATGGACGAATGTAAACAAATTCATCGTCAACGTCTTCAATATGACCTCGATGCATCTGACCATCATGACACTGGATTTCAACACATTGTCCAACGTGCTGACGGCATACGCCCTGGTAGTAATGTCTCGACAAGTAAGACCCTCCCTCTCATGTAGTCTATAAACTGCTGCACCTAGTGCAGCGTCTACTTTTATCAGTCTATGCAGAGGATTCATATTGCTAAGGGCACCTGCGGAGCATCCAATTGGTTTTTTTTCTTCAGATGGGGAATCTACTATAGGTAGAAGGTCAATGAGGGCGAATCTGCTTCGTTGACAGGCTTGGCCGAACAGGTGTATCCTTTAATTAACTGTGGCCGAGGCTGACTCGGTCTGCTTTTGCATGGTCAGAAAGTTGGGGGGAGAAGACGGTGTCTACAATAAAACATCACGAATTATATAGCCTGCTTCATCAAGGTGTAAGTAAGGCGAAAAAGCGGGGAACGTCCCTACTTGTTAGTCAGGTACTATCAGTAGATACTGTCGATCCCCTCTCCTTTTATGCAGCAGGTTCGTATACGTATGAGAATAATCGGACGTTTTGGTCCGATCCAGATAATGATACAACCATCGTTGGTCTTGGTCGAGTAAAGCAATTAAAATCCGACTTAGATCGATTTCGTACGATAGAAGCTGAATGGAAAAGGTTTATTCAAGATTCTATTGTTGAAGGTGCGCCTTCACGACCGGGTGTGGGACCGGTCATTCTTGGCGGTTTTGCGTTCGACCCTACAGCTCCAGATAGTGGCGATTGGGATAGCTTTCCTGAAGGAGGTATGGGACTTCCAGAGTTGATGATAACATGTGCGGGTAATCAGGTCTGGCTTACAATCAATGCAATTGTGAATGGTGAGGATGATGCAGAAGCTATGTCAGAAGAGCTTCTAACCAAGCATCATCATGTTCTAGAGGATATGTTTTCCAAAATACCTCCTGACGTTGAAGCTATTTCTATAGAAGAAATACGACCTATGCAATGGAAAGAAACTGTAAGAAGCGCGGCTGCCAACATAAGAAGTGGTAAACTTGAAAAAGTTGTTCTAGCTAGAGAGATTCAATTGCAAGGATCACATTCTTTTTCTTCTTCAAGGACATTATTGAACCTTAAAAAACAGCAGGGCGATAGTTACTTGTTTGCTTTTGAATATGGAAACAAATGCTTCCTTGGTGCTTCACCCGAACGTTTAGTAAAACGGGATGGACAACAGGTTTATTCAACATGTCTAGCTGGATCGATTCAGAGAGGAAGAACGAAGGAACAGGATGATGAACTTGGCCAGGAATTGCTTAATGATAACAAGAATCGCATTGAGCATGATCTTGTCGTGCAAATGATCCGTACTGCTATGGAACAAGAATGTGAATTTGTTCAGGTTCCAACGAAACCAGAACTATTGAAAACCCCTCATATTCAACATTTATTTACGCCGGTTGTTGCGAGGGCTGGTAAGGATACAAGCCTACTAAGAATGGTTGAAAGATTACATCCGACACCAGCTCTTGGTGGCTATCCTCAGGAAGAAGCAGTAATGGAAATCAAGCGAATTGAAAATCTTGACCGTGGTTGGTATGCAGGACCGGTTGGTTGGATTGATTATCAGGGAAATGGTGAATTTGCAGTTGCAATCCGTTCCGGTCTACTTAATGGAGATCAGGCCAAGCTCTATGCAGGATGCGGCATTGTAGGTGATTCGGATCCTCATAGTGAATACGAAGAAACCAAAATGAAGTTTAAACCAATGTTAACAGCCCTTGGAGGAGATCGATATGACTGATCAAGAAGTACTTTCAAGCTACGTGGGGGCCTTTGTTGATGAACTTGTCCGATCGGGTGTCAATCATGCTGTAGTCAGTCCTGGTTCACGATCTACTCCGATTGCGATGGTCATGGCAGAGCATCCTAAACTGAAAGTGTGGGTTCACGTAGATGAACGGTCGGCAGGTTTTTTTGCACTTGGTATGGCTAAAGCGCAAAAAGAGCCTGTAGCACTCTTGTGTTCTTCTGGAACAGCAGGTGCAAATTATTACCCTGCTGTTATAGAAGCGTCACAGTCAAAGGTTCCGCTTATTGTTTTAACAGCTGATCGTCCTCATGAACTAAGAGATATTGGAGCCCCACAAGCGATCAACCAGATTAAATTGTTTGGAGATTTTCCTAAATGGTTTATGGAAATGTCGATGCCAAATTCTTCTTCAGAACTCACTCGATACATAAGGACGGCAGCTTCAAGAGCAAGCGCAATTTCTTCAATGATACCTGCAGGACCTGTCCATCTGAATTTTCCTTTTAGAGATCCCCTCATACCAGATTTATCATATCCGGGACTCTTTTCGGATGGAAGAGACAATCATCAGCCGTGGGTTAACGTGCCAGAGCAAATTCGTGTGTTAAAAGAAGAGGCTATTTCGTTCTACGCAGACAAACTAATTGGAAAGAAAGGTATTATTGTTGTTGGACCACAGGAAAATACTGAGTTAGCAGAATCGGTGTATAAGTTAGCGAAGTCGCTTGGTTATCCTGTTCTTGCTGATCCACTTTCCAAATGTCGATGGTCCCATCATCCCAATTTAGTGGAAGGATATGATGCCTTTCTAAGGGGAGAGCTGGATTTGGATATCGCTCCTGATATCATTCTCCGCTTTGGGGCAATGCCAATTTCAAAAGCTTACATGCTCTATGTTAAACAATTGTCTGATCCTACCCACATTGTCGTGGATGAAGAAGGATGGCGCGATCCTACTCTTCTAAGTTCAGATATGCCTTCTGTATCAGCTATAGAATTTGCCGAGATGATATTCAATGCGATTCAAGATCGAAAGCCTAAAGATAATCAGTGGTTAGAAAAGTGGCAAGAAATTAATGATCGAACAATAGAACTATTAAAGGAAGAGATGGAAACAGATCAACTATTTGAAGGCCATGTCTTTAGAGAGTTAGGTAAAGTCATGCATCCTGATGAGCTTCTTTTTGTTGGAAATAGCATGCCGATCAGAGACCTTGATAATTTCTTTTTCACAGAAGATTTGGCACCTACAGTAATGGGGAATCGCGGAGCTAATGGAATCGATGGGATCGTCTCAACGGCACTTGGAGCTAGCACAGCATTTCCATCTAGTGTTCTCGTTATTGGTGATCTTTCTTTTTATCATGATATGAATGGACTTCTTCTTTCTAAGCTATACGAATTGAATATGACGGTAATTGTTGTGAACAATGATGGCGGAGGGATCTTTTCATTTTTACCTCAACGTCAACATGAGGAACACTTTGAACAGCTTTTTGGAACGCCGTTAGGATTAAATTACGAACACACCGCTGCGCTTTATGGTGGAACCTTTGATCGTATCTCTAGCTGGGAAGAATTTAGAGTAGCTTTCGAGAAGAGTCATAAAGTCGAAGGATTAAATATTATCGAGGTTCCTACAGATCGCCATTCCAATATTGAACTTCATAAAAAAGTATTTGCAAAAGTGAACAAAGCAACAAAAGGAATGTTTCAGGAGTGGTCTGAAGTATGATGCTCTCAATAGAAGGCCAATCTTTCCATGTTGAAATAGAGGGAGTGGGGGAACCTCTTCTTCTTCTTCATGGCTTTACTGGTGATAGTTCGAGCTGGTCACCTTTTATTCAAAGCTGGTCATCCTCATTTCAGGTAATAGCTATTGATCTTATCGGACATGGTAAGAGTAGCAAGCCTCATGATCTATCTTTTTACACAATGGATGCGATGGGCTCTGTCTTAAAGAAACTTCTCGATCAATTAGGAGTGAGTAAGGTTCATTTACTTGGTTATTCGATGGGAGGAAGGTTCGCTCTCTCATTTGCATTTCAATATCCTTCCTATGTGAAATCGATGATTCTTGAGAGTAGTTCTCCTGGCCTTAGGACGGCAGTGGAAAGGGAGGAGAGAAGGAGAAAAGACCATGCTCTCGCAGAAAGAATTATTGAAAAAGGTATCGTGAATTTTGTTCAGTTCTGGGAGGCTCTTCCTCTGTTTGCTTCCCAACAAAAATTACCTGAAGATGTGCAGTCCAAAACAAGACTGCAGCGTTTGAAAAATTCAGAAACCGGACTTTCGAACAGCTTGAAAGGAATGGGCACAGGTGCTCAGCCACCTCTCTGGAACAAGTTGAATCGCTTGGAAATTCCAGTGCTACTCATTACTGGTGAACTTGATGAGAAATTTATTTCGATCGCAAAAAAGATGGAAAAAGCTATTCCTCAAGCGGATTTTGTGCAAATTAATGACGCAGGGCATACAATTCATGTAGAACAACCTCAAATCTTTGATAAAATGGTAGTAGCTTTTCTTAAAAAGCATGCAGATTCATTTCTGTAAATTTTAGTTACATAAGGAAGGGGTATTTAAAAATGATTGAATGGAAGACAGAACGCGAATTTGACGACATTCTTTACGAAACGTATGATGGTATCGCTAAAATCACGATTAACCGCCCAGAAGTGCGGAATGCATTTCGTCCCAAAACGGTTAATGAATTAATTACTGCTTTTGCTTTTGCAAGAGACGATTCCGATATTGGTGTCATTGTTTTAGCTGGTGCTGGAGATAAAGCCTTTTGTTCTGGCGGTGATCAGAGTGTTCGTGGTCATGGAGGGTATGTTGGCGATGACGAAATTCCTCGATTGAATGTTCTTGACCTTCAGCGATTGATTCGCGTCATTCCAAAGCCAGTTGTAGCAATGGTATCCGGGTACGCCATTGGTGGAGGACACGTCCTTCATGTTGTATGTGATCTTACAATTGCAGCTGATAACGCTATTTTTGGACAAACAGGTCCTAAAGTAGGTAGTTTTGATGCAGGTTATGGTGCAGGGTATCTTGCTCGTATTGTTGGCCATAAAAAGGCAAGAGAAATCTGGTATCTATGCCGTCAATACAATGCTCAGGAAGCGCTTGATATGGGCCTTGTGAACACCGTTGTTCCACTTGATCAGCTTGAAGCAGAAACCGTTCAGTGGGCACAGGAAATGCTAGAAAAGTCACCAACGGCGCTACGCTTCCTTAAGGCATCTCTAAACGCTGATACAGACGGTCTTGCTGGTCTTCAACAGATGGGCGGAGACGCTACGCTTCTTTATTACACAACTGATGAAGCAAAAGAAGGACGCGATTCTTTCAAAGAGAAGCGCAAACCTGACTTTAAACAGTTCCCGCGTTTTCCATAAATCGATTCAATCAGAACAGCTTGATGGGGCCCCATCAAGCTGTTTTTTCAAATGAAGAAAGGATGAGGAAGATGGATACAATGCCAAATTGGCTGCATAAACGTGCTGCGATGACGCCTGAACGAGTAGCGATCAGCGAGAATGGTAAGCAGGTTACTTTTAAAGAATTGCAAGTGAGAGCCGTAGAAATGGCTAATGCGTTGAAGGATGCAGGGATAAGAAAAGGAGACCACGTTGGTTTTTTCATGCTGAACGGACTTGAAGCTGCCGTTTGTTTACATGCGCTTATGTACTTGGGTGCTGTGATTGTCCCGATGAATCATAGACTTACAGTGCCAGAACTCTCTTTTCAAGTAGAAGATGCTGAACTTACCTTTGTAATTTCGGATAAAGATTTGGAAGAAAAAGCGCTCGAATCACTAAATCAGACGAATAAGAAACTTCTTGTCTGGGAAAGGATGACGCCTCAGCATCAGAATGTTGAGAGATTGGAAGTCACGATTGACCTAAAACAGCTTCATACAATAATGTATACGTCAGGAACAACAGGCAAACCAAAAGGGGTCATGCTAACATATGGAAATCACTGGTGGAGCGCAATCAGTTCAAGCCTAAACCTTGGTCATCAGGTTGATGATCGATGGTTATGTGCTGTTCCAATTTTTCATATGAGTGGGCTATCCATTCTATTACGCAGTGTCATATATGGTATTACGATGATTATTCAACCGCGTTTTGATCCGCATGTCGTTAATCAATCGATTCAAAACGAGGGAGTAACAGTTGTATCGGTAGTAAGCGCTATGCTGAGTAGAATGCTGGAAGATCTTGGGGAGGAGGAATACCCATCAACGTTAAGGTGCCTTCTTCTAGGAGGAGGACCTGCTCCATATCCGCTTCTAAAGATTTGTGAGAACAAACGTATTCCTGTTTTTCAAACCTTTGGAATGACAGAAACGGCATCCCAGCTTGTGACGCTATCACCAGAATATATGCTTGAGAAGCAGGGATCGGCTGGTAAAGCGCTATTTCCATCAGAAGTACTGATTACCCACAATGATGAAGAGCTTCTACCAGGAGAGCATGGGGAAATTCTTGTGAAGGGACCAACTGTCACAGAAGGTTATTGGAAACGAGATGATGCAACGAATCAATCTCTCCAGAATGGGTGGCTACATACTGGGGATATTGGTTATCTTGATCACGATGGATTCCTTTTTGTACTGGATCGGAGAAAAGATCTTATTATTTCTGGCGGGGAGAATGTGTATCCTGCGGAAATTGAAGCTGCACTATTTGAACACCCTTCTGTCAAAGACGCAGGGGTAACAGGTGTAGAAGATGATAAATGGGGGGAAGTTCCGGCTGCATTTGTAGTAAAGGATGATACTGAGCTTTCTTTCGAGAGTTTACATGAATTCCTCTCAAAACGTCTTGCAAGTTATAAATTACCTAAAACCATCCATTTCGTGAATGAGCTACCGCGAAATGGGGCGAATAAATTGCAACGGAATTTATTGAAAGAGTTGGAGGGAACAACATGATGGAGTTAAAAGAAGTACAACTTCATCATATCAAAATGATGCTCAAAACGCCTTTTTCAAATAGTCTTGAGACTGTCTCTGAGCGTGAACTCATCATTGTGGAAGTAAGCGATTCAGATGGTCGGATTGGATATGGAGAAGGAGTGGCTTTTGCTTCACCTTGGTACACTGAAGAAACGCTAATGACGTCCTGGCATATGTTAAAGGATTTTATCATCCCAACCCTTAAGGAAGAGATTATTCATCATCCTACAGATGTTGAACGCCTTCTTCGCGGCATCCGTCGTAATCCAATGGCAAAGTATGCGATTGAAGGTGCAATTTGGGACCTCTATGCAAAAAGAGAAGGGATTAGTCTTGCGAGAGCACTTGGTGGCACCGCCACAAGAATTAAAGCTGGTGTTGCAGTAGGGGCAACGGATCCTGACATCATGTTAGATGAGATTCAAAAGAGAATTAATGAGGGATATGAACGCATTAAAGTGAAAATTAAACCTACGCAGGATTTGTCTATCATTCATGCGATTCGAAAAGTTCACCCTTCTATTGATTTAATGGCTGATGCTAATTCAGCGTATACCCTACAAGATATAGAACGACTAAAAGCATTAGATGAATTTGGATTATTAATGATTGAACAACCACTTGCTGCAGACGATATAGTTGATCATTCGATCTTACAAAAAGAGTTAGTCACACCCATTTGTCTGGATGAAAGTATTGCTTCTTATGACGATGCAAGGAGAGCCCTTGATCTCAATAGTTGCCAGGTTATTAATATTAAACCTGGCAGAGTTGGCGGGTTGGCAGTGAGTAAAAGAATTCATGATCTATGCGCTGATAGAGGGGTTCCAGTATGGTGTGGTGGTATGCTTGAATCAGGTATAGGTAGGGCACATAATATAGCTCTTTCGAGTCTCGCTAACTTCACGATACCAGGGGACATCTCTGCTTCAACTCGTTATTGGGAACGTGATCTTATTCTACCTGAAGTTTCTTTAGAGAACGGGACCATCGCTGTGCCAGATGGTTTTGGAATAGGGTTTGAATTGAATCGAGAAGAGCTTGAACGCGTAACAATTAGAAAGGAAAAGTTTTGATTAGCACAGAATTAATCAAATATAGAAAAAGGCAGAACCTTTGTTGGTCCTGCCTTTTTTTATACCTCAGAATTTTTTATAAGACGTGCATCAAAGATAAACGGTCCAAAGGGTATAACGGAAGAAACAACTGCAAGTGCGGCTTTAATAAATGACCAGCGCTTCACAATCGTCACATAGAGAATAACAGCAAGGTATAAAACAAATAGCGCTCCATGTAATGAGCCTACAATCGTTACGGCAATAGGAATGTTCATGAGGTATTTAAGCGGCATGGCGATTCCTAGTAAAAGTAAGAAGGAAATTCCTTCTGCATAGCCGATGCCTCGAAATAGTTTAAGTGGTTGGTTAAACAACTTGTTTCACTCCTTTAATATTATCTGCTGTGATTGGGTTCACAATAACAGATACAGGCAGTATACAAGTAGTATATCAAGAGACCTTGCGGAATAGAAGGTGAACTTTTATCGATTTCATGACAGTTCAAATACAAATAGGTTCTTTGTGAGCAGAATCATTATCAGAACAGTTAGTACTAAGGGATTGTTTTCTAACGATTAATGAATGATAATTGATTAAGTGTGTTCTTATCAAGTAGAATGAATATGGATGATCATAATAAATTTAACTTTGAAGGAGATTTATATGAATAATAAGAAGAAGGCGATTTTTATATACATTCCAAAGTCCAAAGTTGATGAAGTGAAAAATAACATGAAGAAGAATGATTAGTAGGATATAGAAAAGTCAGCCGAGGAATCCCTCAGCTGACTTTTTTTATGGATAAATAAGAAGATATCAATTTCAAATAGGATAGATCATAAAAAAATACTTTATTGCAGATTAAATAAATGAAATAATTGCAGCGATTACAGCAATTGCGCCGATAATCATAAGAATTGTACGTACCATTGCTATTCCTCCTTGATTAAGTCAATTAACTTCATACATAACTCAGTTATTGCTGTCTTCTAGAATAACGCACTGACAACAAATGCAACTACAACTACAATCCCGATAATAACTAGAACTTGCTTCAACATTATGACTTCCTCCTTCAATATAGCAGTGTCCTTTGCTACTATACCTATACCCATTTCATTTTTTATATCAAACCTTTTTTATGAATAATAGTTAAAAATAACTACTTGGTTGCAGTGACATAGTGGTTTAACCAGGGGAGGTTTTTTCATAGCATTTCAAAAACGTTCGTCTTTATACGTCAATACAATAATAAAATGACGAAGAATAATATCTCCAAATAAAAAGAAGCCTTCGAATTCGAAGGCTTCCTATTTTATTTATTATTGTTTTGGACTTACTTTCATACGCTCTTGTTGAAAGAATTCCTTTAATTCCGGGTTTAAATATTCCGGCTCCTTGTCGTTTAAGTTCAATTTGATCAGCTTGCCTTCAAGGTAATCCATTATACCGATAACCGTACCGTTTCCAAGCTGTTTCTGAAAGATGGTTTCGTAACGAATGCTGCTCATCGGAGCCCTCCTGTTGCGCTTTTTTTCTACTATAGCATGATTAATGTACAAAAAACGGAAGTTAAACTTCTCTTAAATGATTTGTAATCAAAGCGCAACAATGCTTAACAAGGTGACATAGTTCAGTCTTTTTGAATCATCTTTTGAGAAACAATCATTGGCTTTTTACAAAGTGGACACTGCTTCTCATCAGGATGTCCGTTCTCGACTATTTTCATCCATCCTTTGCAAAATTCACTGGAACAAACCCAGGCAGGTACGGTTTTGCCCTCATTTTCAATTTTTTTCTTGAAAGCATCTGTCAGGAAGCGAGAGACTGGTGTTTGTTTGCCAAGATGTTTCTCAGGTGAGCATATATACAGTTCTTCTTTTGCTCGAGTTATTGCAACATAACAAAGACGCCTTTCCTCTTCCAGATCAGCAGTTGGATTTTTTGTATAGAGCTGTTTTTGAGAGGCTTCTTTGTCTTTCATCGTACTGAGTGCCGATACGTGCGGCAGTATCGTTTCTGAAGCACCAATGACATAGACGACTGGAAATTCAAGCCCTTTGGCTTGATGGATCGATAAAAGTGATAACCCATTAGAGGCATTTGGTTTTTGTTTATGCTCATTAAATCGTAGGATGATGCGATCGACATAGGCAAGAAATTCTGGAATTGTTTCGAAGCGTGAACTTGAGAATTCAAGCTCGTCCATCATTTCTTTAAGTGTTGTTTTGTGAACGGTTAGAGCTTCATCATTCGCACTATCAAGATGCTTCATATAATCATCACGTAATAATTGAATGGCTTTCTGTGGTTGATGGCGCTTCGCTTCCTGGATCAGACGGGTTCGACGATCAATCGATTTTTTTTGGAAGTCGCGTAACGACTTCCAGGATTTCAAATGCGTTAAGGGGAATTCTGATGGGTCTACGAAATTTTCCATTTCAATGTGGCGCATCCCTGCTTCTTGATTAATAAAAAGTGAAGGGAGGATAGCAGCCGTCGCATCAAGGTTCTGGTGCTCGTAAGCCAGACGTAGGTGCTCCATCATTCCTTTGATGATCGATTGTTCATAGAAAACTTGCTTCATCCCCTGGGCGTTGAAAGGAATATCCTGCTCAATTAGCTGTTCAAAAATAGCTCTTGCATTTGTATAGGTTCTCGTTAAGATCGCGATGTCTTTCCATTCTCTTCTTTGTTCTCGAATGTGGCGAAGGACGTAACCTGCTTCATCCTCTGTCGTAGCAGGGCGAAGATAGTATGGTTGTTTACCATCTTTATCAGTAGCATTCATTGTCTTCGTTCTTCGATACGTATTATGTTTAATGACATGGTTACCAAGTCCAACAATGGATGGGGCGGATCTGTAATTTGTATCGAGAGTGACAACTGAAGCTTCTGGATATGCTCGGTCAAACTCCAAAATAATCGAACTGTTTGCCCCATTAAAGGAATAAATAACTTGATCATCATCGCCTACTACGAATAAATTGTTTTGTGGAGCAGCAATTTGTTTAATCAATTCATATTGAATTGGATTGGTATCTTGAAATTCATCGACAAGTACATATTGAAAACGATTTTGCATTTTTTTGAGTAAATCTGGATTATCTTTGAATTCCCGATACATGAAAACGAGAATATCATCAAAATCCATATACCCATTTGCATTTTTCCATTCTTCATATTGCGTAAAGGCCTTTTTTAATTCGACTGTTTCTTTACTATCTGGAATATCTCTTGGCTCCATCATTTTCACTTTGCAAGAAGAAATAGAGGAGAGCATGATTTCAGGTAAGGATGCCTCCGGACTTTTCATCTTTTTGAGAATGTTTTTCATGATGATTTGTTTATGTCTGTCACTGTTCATTATTTTTTGATTATAGCCGATGCTTCTTAATAACCTTAAGAAAATCGAATGGAAAGTTCCGGCCGTTAATCTTCCCGCATCTTGTGATGAAACTCCTGGTAAATTACTTATACGCTGTCGCATTTCCTCAGAAGCTTTTCTCGTAAATGTGATCAAAAGAATACTTGAAGGGTCTTTTTCCTCCACAGTCATAAGAAATGCAGTCCTTGCGGTTAAGACGGACGTCTTTCCGCTACCAGCCCCTGCAATTGTAAGGAGAGGTCCTTCGGTGTGTGTAACTGCTTCCGTTTGTCGCTGATTAAGACGAATACCTTTCTCTTCTAAAGCATGAAAAAAAGCCTGCTCAGCTTT
>CAVUAW010000016.1:0-99604 GCA_963739655.1 uncultured Bacillaceae bacterium
CTGAATAGCAACTCTGTAAGTAGCGAACGCTAGAAAGTATGATTATGACGTTCCTTGATATTAGTTTGGATTTGTTATAAAATTAGAATGAAAATAGATTGAGAATGACTCAGCACACATTCCTTGACATACACCTTATAGCTACTACAATAAGGAAGGAATAGTATAAACGTAATTGGAGGTATTCACAAATGGCAGCATCAACTCTTAAGATTGAAAATCTTCATGTTTCCATTGAGGGAAAAGAGATTATCAAAGGATTAAACCTTGAAATAAATGGTGGAGAAATTCACGCAGTAATGGGGCCGAACGGTACAGGTAAATCTACCCTAGCTTCAGCAATTATGGGACATCCGAAATACAAAATCACTGAAGGCAGTGTCTTCCTTGATAATGAAGATGTACTTGAAATGGAAGTTGATGAGCGTGCAAAAGCTGGACTCTTCCTTGCAATGCAATATCCAAGTGAAGTAAGTGGCGTAACGAACGCTGATTTCCTTCGTTCTGCTATAAATGCTCGTCGCGAAGAAGGCGATGAAATCTCACTAATGAAATTCATCAAGAAGCTCGATGGCAAAATGGCTGAGCTTGATATGGGTGAAGAATTCGCACAGCGTTACCTGAACGAAGGTTTCTCTGGTGGTGAGAAGAAACGTAACGAAATTCTTCAGCTTATGATGCTTGAGCCTAAAATCGCTGTTCTTGATGAGATCGACTCTGGTCTTGATATCGATGCTCTTAAAGTCGTATCAAAAGGTGTTAACGCAATGCGTAATGAAGAATTCGGTTGCTTAATTATCACTCACTATCAGCGTCTATTGAACTACATCACTCCTGACAAAGTGCACGTAATGATGCAAGGCCGTATTGTGAAATCCGGTGGAGCAGAATTAGCACAACGTCTTGAGTCAGAAGGTTATGATTGGATTAAAGAAGAACTCGGAATTAAAGACGAAACAGTTGGTCAAGAAGCGTAAGCAGTAAGGAGGATGACAATGTCAGTGGATACGAAAATTGCATTCGATCAAGAATACATTAAATCTTATTCTGAAAAGCGTCAGGAGCCGAAATGGATGGCTGCCCTACGTTTAAAGGCGTTAGAGAAGTCAGAAAATCTTCCGATGCCAAAGCCTGATAAAACGAAAATTGATAAGTGGAACTTCACTTCATTTAAACATGATGTAGCTGGAGAAGCGATTTCATCACTTGATGATCTTCCTGAAGATGTGCGCGATCTTGTAGCTAAAGATCAACAGTCAGGAAATCTTCTTGTGCATCGTAATTCTACACCTGTCTTCAGTCAGCTATCGAATGAGCTGAAAGAACAAGGTGTCATTTTTACAGATATTCAAACAGCATTACAAAACCACAGTGACCTTGTTGAAAAGTATTTCATGAAGGACGTTATGAAGGTTGATGAGAATCGTTTAACTGCAGTTCATGCAGCACTTCTTAACAGTGGAACGTTCTTATATGTCCCACGTAATGTCGAGATTGAAGTGCCGATTCAAGCGTTATATTGGCAAGAAGATCCTGAAGCTGGGATGTTCAATCACGTTATCATTGTCGCAGAAGACAACAGCTCAGTGACATACGTTGAGAACTTCTTATCATATGGTCACGATGTTGAATCTGTAGCGAACCTTATCGCTGAAGTTCACGTCGGACAGAATGCCCGAGTAACATTTGGTTCGGTTGATAACCTTGCAACTGGTGTTACAACTTATGTTAATCGTCGTGCTAACGTTGCACGTGATGGTAAAGTAGACTGGGCTCTTGCTCAGATGAATGATGGAAATACAGTTTCTACAAATACAACGCATCTTATTGGCGATGGTTCTAACGCTGATTCTAAGACGGTAACAATCGGTCGCGGAAGTCAGAGTCAGAATTTCACGAATGAGATTTTCCACCACGGTCAAAATTCAGAAGGTGTACTACTCGTACACGGTGTACAAAAAGATAGCGCAAGCGCTATTTTCAACGGTGTTACCAAGATTGAACATGGCGCTAAAAAGTCGAATGGTGAGCAAACGCAGCGCGTACTCATGATGAATGAGAAGGCACGTGGGGATGCTAACCCTATCCTTCTAATCGACGAAGATGATGTAATGGCTGGCCACGCAGCATCTGTAGGTAAAGTAGACCCTGTTCAGCTTTACTACTTACAAAGCCGCGGTATTTCTCGTCAAGAGGCAGAACGTTTGATCATCCACGGTTTCCTCGCTCCAGTTATTAACGAACTTCCGATCGAAGGCGTTCGTAACCGTGCGGTTGAGGTTACTGAAGGGAAAGTTAATTAAATGATGAATGTCCAGGACATTCGCAAGCAGTTTCCCATTTTACATCAAGAGGTAAATGGGAAACCTCTTGTTTACCTTGATAGTGCAGCAACGTCTCAGAAACCTACACAAGTGATCGACGCAGTGGAGCGTTACTACAAGGAAATTAATTCAAACGTTCACCGTGGTGTTCATACGCTTGGAACACATGCAACAGATGCTTATGAAGGTGCGCGTGAAAAGGTTCGCGAATTTATTCATGCTTCCTCGACAGAAGAAGTGATTTTTACTCGCGGAACAACGACAGCCCTTAATATGGTAGCTTCAAGCTATGGACGTGCAAATCTTCAAGAAGGTGATGAAGTAGTCATCACACCGATGGAGCATCACAGCAATATTATTCCATGGCAACAGGTTGTAAAAGCAACTGGAGCCACTCTTAAATATATCCCCCTTCAACCAGATGGAACGATTGCTCTTGAAGACGTTGAGAAAACAGTAACAGCCAACACGAAAATCGTTTCTGTTATGCAAGTTTCGAACGTACTTGGGACAATTAATCCAATTAAAGAAATTGCCGCGATTGCGCACCAAAATGGCGCAGTTATGGTTGTTGATGGGGCACAAAGTACACCTCATATGAACATTGATGTTCAGGATCTCGACTGCGATTTCTTTGCATTTTCCGGTCATAAAATGTGTGGTCCTACTGGAATTGGCGTTCTTTACGGAAAGAAAAAGCTGCTTGAAAACATGGAGCCGTTTGAATTCGGTGGAGAAATGATTGATTTCGTAGGTCTTTACGATTCAACATGGAAAGACCTGCCGTGGAAATTTGAAGGTGGTACACCGATCATTGCAGGTGCGGTTGGTCTTGGTGCTGCGATAGACTTCTTAAATGAAGTTGGGATGGATAACATCCAGCAACACGAGTCACATCTCGCTAAATATGCAATGGAGCAGCTATCGACGATCGAAGGCGTAACCATTTACGGACCAGAAAAACGTGCAGGAGTTGTCACTTTCAATAGTGATGAGGTACACCCACATGATGTGGCAACTGTACTTGACACGGAAGGCATCGCTGTCCGCGCTGGACACCATTGTGCTCAGCCACTGATGAAGTGGCTTGAAGTATCGGCTACTGCGCGTGCTAGCTTCTATTTATACAATACGGAAGAAGACGTGGATACTTTTGTAGCCGGATTACGAAAAGCAAAGGAGTTTTTCGGTCATGTCTTTTAATAATCTAGACCAGTTATACAGACAGGTCATTATGGATCATTATAAAAACCCAAGAAATAAAGGGGAGCTTGAAGAAGGCGACCTTAAGATTAATATGAACAACCCTACATGCGGCGACGCGATTCAGCTCCAGCTGAAAGTAGATGATGGGAAGATTTCGGATGCGAAGTTTATTGGAGAAGGTTGCTCTATAAGCCTGGCATCAGCGTCTATGATGACACAGTCAGTCAAAGGACTCGAAGTTGATCAGGCCTTGAAGTTGTCTGGAATTTTCTCTGATATGATGCAGGGGAAAGATTATGATGAAGAAGATTTTGATCTTGGCGACATTGAAGCACTTCAGGGAGTGTCGAAGTTTCCTGCCCGTATTAAGTGTGCAACACTCTCCTGGAAGGCGATGGAGAAGGGTTTCAAAGAGCAGGATGAGGCTTAACCTGCTTCCAGGTGTTGTCACCGCTTCTTTTTCATACTAGAATGGTGGAAAGAGAACATCAGCCAAACACTGACATGTGTAATGTCAAGGAGGGAAATATAATGGCTAAAAAAATGCCTGAAGTTGGCGAATACCAATATGGTTTTAGTGATAAAGACGTTTCGATATTCCGTTCAGAGCGTGGATTAACTCCTGATATCGTTAAAGAAATTTCTCGCATGAAGGATGAACCACAGTGGATGCTTGATTTCCGCTTGAAATCGCTTGAACATTTCTACAGCATGCCAATGCCTCAATGGGGCGGTAACCTTGCTGATCTTGACTTTGATGAAATTACGTACTACGTAAAGCCATCAGAGAAGTCTGAACGTTCATGGGATGAAGTACCAGAAGAAATCAAAGCGACTTTTGATAAGTTAGGTATCCCTGAAGCTGAGCAAAAATATCTTGCAGGTGTTTCTGCGCAGTACGAATCTGAAGTAGTTTACCACAATATGCAAGAAGACCTTGAGAACATGGGGATTGTGTTTAAAGATACCGATACGGCTCTTAAAGAGAATGAAGATCTTTTCAGAGAGTATTTCGCGAAAACAATTCCTCCAACAGATAATAAGTTCTCAGCTCTTAACTCTGCTGTATGGTCAGGTGGTTCATTCATCTACGTGCCTAAAGGTGTGAAAGTGGATACACCTCTACAAGCATACTTCCGAATCAACTCTGAGAACATGGGGCAGTTTGAGCGTACGCTTATCATCGCAGACGAAGGCTCTTCCGTTCATTACGTTGAAGGTTGTACTGCACCAGTTTATACAACGAATTCACTACACAGTGCTGTAGTTGAGATCATCGTTAAGAAGGATGCATACTGCCGTTATACGACGATTCAGAACTGGGCTAACAACGTGTTTAACCTTGTTACGAAGCGTGCTGTTGCGGAAGAAAATGCAACGATGGAATGGATCGATGGTAACATTGGTTCCAAGCTTACGATGAAGTATCCAGCTGTTATTTTGAAAGGTGAAGGCGCTCGTGGTATGACGCTTTCAATCGCTCTTGCCGGTAAAGGACAGCATCAGGATGCTGGCGCTAAGATGATCCATTTAGCACCTAACACGTCTTCAACGATTGTTTCGAAGTCTATTTCGAAGCAGGGCGGTAAAGTAACGTACCGTGGTATCGTACACTTTGGCCGTAAAGCTGAAGGTGCTCGTTCAAACGTTGAGTGTGATACGCTCATCATGGATAACGAGTCTACTTCTGATACAATTCCTTACAATGAAATCTTGAACGATAACATTTCACTTGAACACGAAGCGAAAGTATCGAAGGTTTCAGAAGAACAGCTCTTCTATCTGATGAGCCGTGGCGTATCTGAAGAAGAAGCAACTGAAATGATCGTAATGGGCTTCATCGAGCCATTTACGAAAGAACTCCCTATGGAATATGCGGTTGAAATGAACCGTCTCATTAAATTTGAGATGGAAGGTTCAATCGGTTAATTTCCATTCAAAACGAACCGGATCTTCCGGTTCGTTTTTTATATGCGTAAGTAAAGAGGGCGAAATCCTAATTGTTATTTCAAAATAGTATGAGGGATTTTCACTTGCTATTTTCGGGTAATGATATGAGAATAGAGAAAGAGAATCCATGATGAGAGGAAGAATTGCATGATTTACATAGGGGTAACAGGATGGGGAGATCACGATGATCTTTACCCACCAGGTGTAAAAAGCAATGAAAAACTTTCGATATATGGTTCGCACTTTCCTACCGTTGAAGTGGATTCGTCTTTTTATGCTGTGCAACCGGCAAGAAACTTTCAGAAGTGGGCAGATGAGACGCCAGAAGGGTTTCGCTTTGTTGTAAAAGCCTATCAAGGTATGACTGGTCATCAAAGAGGAGATATCCCTTTTGAGACGCGAGATGAAATGTTTCAAGCTTTTAAGGAGTCTTTAAGCCCACTGCAAAGCGCAGGGAAGCTGGCCATGGTGCTTTTTCAATTTCCGCCCTGGTTTGATGTAAATAAAGACAATGTCAACATCTTAAGAGATTGTAAGCAGCGTATGGGAGACATTCCATGCGCCGTAGAGTTTCGTCATCAGTCCTGGTATCACGAAGCATTCCTTGAGAAGACACTCACTTTCCTTGAAGAGCAGGGCTTTATACATACCATTTGTGATGAACCACAGGCTGGTGAAGGGTCGGTTCCTTTAGTGATGGAGACATTACATAAGGAGCTTGTTCTTGTTCGCCTTCACGGTCGAAATACAAATGGCTGGACGAATCCAGGTAATCGGCATAACTGGAGAGAAGTTCGGTACTTGTATGATTACAATGAAGCAGAACTTCAGGAATGGAAAGAGCGGATTTTAGAATTAGATCAACAATGCAAAGATGTATTTATATTATTTAACAATAACTCAGGTGGTCATGCTGCGGGCAACGCAAAAAAGATGGTACAAATGCTGGATATTGAATATACGAATCTTAACCCGAAGCAACTTGATCTCTTTGATCTATAAGGAGCTGAAACATGCTAACCTGGATATTATTATTCTTGATTGGACTAGCGGCAGGTACGATAGGGAGCCTTGTAGGCCTTGGCGGAGGAATTATTATCGTTCCTGTCCTCCTTATTGTTGACCAATATACAAGCTGGTTGCCTGATCTCACTCCTCAGAAAATTGTAGGGAGCTCAATCGTTGTCCTTGTGGCGATCGGTCTATCTTCCACTCTTGCTTATATGAAGAAGAAAAGTGTGGATTATAAAAGTGGTGCTCTTTTTTTCCTTGGAAGCGGACCAGGGGCTATTCTTGGGGCATGGTTGAATCAATTTATTCAAGTTGATTATTTTTCTATTTATTTTGGGGTATTTATGGTGCTTGTTTCCATATTATTAATGGTAAGGAATCATTTACGTCCTATGAAGTTAGATGGGCAGTTCGAGCGCTCATTTACTGATTCTGATGGTACCGAGATGAACTATCGATTTTCGGTTCAGGCAGCTGTCATCGCATCATTTATAGTAGGAGTGATCTCCGGTCTATTCGGTATTGGTGGCGGTTCCTTAATGGTGCCAGCGATGATTCTATTGTTTGGTTTTCCAACATCGGTTGCTGTTGCAACTTCCATGTTTATGATTTTTCTTTCAAGCATAACCGGCACCCTGACTCATTTAGCTTTAGGACATGTTCAATGGTTTCTGCTGCTCGGATTAATTCCCGGTGCATGGATAGGAGCTAAATGTGGTTCATTTATTAATCAGAAACTATCGGACCACACGGTAGTGGTTATTTTACGCTGGATGTTGATCATCGTGGGGATACGATTAATTTGGCAGGGAATGATGGGGTAAGAAAGGAAGAGTGTCTTGACTTCTAAAACATTAACTATCTATTATACAAATGATCTTCACAGTCACTTTGAAAATTGGTCAAAGGTCTCTTCGTATGTCAAAGAAAAAAGACGGATGCATGATCTTCAGGGAACACCTTTTTTACTTCTGGATCTTGGTGATCACGCTGATAAAGTTCATCCGATGACAGAAGGAATGGCTGGAAAAGGAAATGTACAGTTACTCAATGATCTTGACTATCATTACGCTACGATTGGGAATAATGAAGGCATTACTTTTTCTAAGAAAGAACTTGAAGAGCTATATACCGGATCAACTTTCGAGGTGATCGTTGCAAACCTCTATCATCAAGATGGGAGTAGACCTTCCTGGGCTTCACCTTATAAAATTCATGAGTTAGATGGAGTCAAAGTAGGGATCATAGGCATAACGATACCATACGAACAATTCTACTCCCTTCTCGGATGGAAAATAGACTCTCCATATGACTTCTTACAAGAGCTTGTTAATGAGGTTCGTGAACAGTCAGATGTTGTTATCCTGATGTCTCATATGGGGCTCGGTAATGATGAACAGATAGCAAGAGAAATTAGTGGTATCGATGTCATTATTGGGGCGCATACTCATCATGTGCTAAAACATGGGATGAGCGTTGGCGATACCCTTATTACGCAGGCAGGAAAAAACGGGAACTATGTTGGAGAAGTTACGCTCAGCTATGATACCACATGGAATCATATTACCGAGAAAGAAGCTTACGCTGTTTCAGTCCGAAATCGTAAGGAAGACGAAGCAACGAGAGAAAACATTCATGAATTAAGTCAGAAAGCGCAATTGATGTTAGAAGAAGTTGTGTGCCGTCTTGAACAGCCTCTTGAAGCAGAGTGGTTTAAGCGGTCGGTGCTACCAGATGAATTATCAGCTGCTCTAAGGGAATGGTGTGGTGCTGATATCGGCATGATTAATTCTGGTATGTTGTTGGATGGCTTGTTAGATGGCAATGTCTCTCGAGAAGATCTCCATCGAATCTGTCCTCATCCCGTTAATCCATGTAAGGTCATTCTTAAGGGAAGCGAGTTACGTGAAATCATTTCCCACTCGATGTCTGATGAAATCGTGAATTTAAGTTTCAAGGGTCTCGGTTTTAGAGGAGAAGTTATGGGGATTATGGCTTTTGATGGTCTCGAAGTTAAAACTGTGAAAATGGAGGATGGTCTTACTCATGTGACGGACGTTCTCCATAATGGCAAGCAGCTTTCGTCTGATGAAGAATATGCTGTTGCTACAGCTGATATGTTCACATTTGGGAAATTTTATCCGCAGATGAAGCATGCCAAAAAGAAATATTACTTGCCAGAAATGCTCAGAGACCTGCTTGCTTGGCGACTTGAGAATAGGCATTAAATTTTTTGTGTAAGATTGTCAAACATGCTCTTTGTCTCATATAGATATAGTGATATTCATTCAAGTCAGGAGGCGGGAATGACGTGATCACTATGACACCAATCATGATTGATGGTCATCCGTTTACAGCGGTCAGTATGCAGCTTCCGAAAACCAATTTTCTTGCGGTGATGAATGACAACGGGTATATCATGTGCGGCGCACTGGATATCGCCTTACTTAATGAAAAGCTAAGTGACCGGAAGATTATTGCAGGAAGAGCTGTTGGAGTTAGATCGATTGAACAGCTGCTTGATGCACCGCTTGAATCGGTAACGCTTGAAGCTGAGGCAAGAGGTATCACAATTGGTACTCGAGGCAGAGATGCTATGCTTAAAATGGTTTGAAAGAAGCCGCAGCAGTTGCTGCGGCTTCTTTTCCTTTGATTAGATGAAATTTGTCCATACTTCCTTCCTTCGTGGCATATACATGGTGAAGAGAAGGGAGGGTTCATTTTGTTTCGACCTCGTAGAAAATTCTTTAGAAAGGGACCGCTTCCCTTTCGATATGTATTTGTCATCTCCTTCATTCTTTTCGTTTTTATGACCGTCCAGGGACTGTGGATCATTGAAAAAGGAATTAAGCCTACACTCATTGAAATTGCTCGCACGGAAACGAATCGGATTGCAACGATTGCCATTAATGAAGCCATTAATCAGAAGATGGCAGAAGAAGTAGATAATTACCAGGATTCATTAATAAAAGAAGTAACAGACAATGAAGGGAAATTAGTGAGAGTGCAGATTAATCAGAGAGCAGTGACTCAAGTGCTTGCTCAATCAACCGAAAAGGTGCAGCGGTTTCTTAAAAGTGTTGAAGATGGCACATTAGATTATTGGGCTGAACAGAATGGTGTTGAACTTGAAGTGGATGATCAAACATCTTTAGATAACGGCATCATTCATTATATTCCAATTGGTCAGGCGTTTAATAATACCCTTCTTGCGAATATGGGTCCTAAGGTGCCTGTTCGTTTTACGGCAATCGGTGAAGTGAAATCGGATTATAAAAGTGAAATTGAACCAGTAGGGATCAACAACATATCTGTAGATATTCGTGTTCATATCGAAGTGAAAGTGAAAATCGTCATTCCGTTTGCTACGGATTCTGATGTCGTGACAACTGATATTCCAGTATTATTAACGATTATTCCTGGAGAAGTACCAAACTTCTATAATAATAGCTCTGGTGATGGACTACCGACACCATCTATTCAAATCGATGGGTTAGAATAATCCCTTATTGCACAACGGGGAAAAATGAGGTATACTTTTAAACTGAACTTAATATTGTTCCTTATCTTATACGATGAGGTAGAGGAGCAGATTCTCATTAGTAAATGTTGGGAGAATGACACCAATGATCAGCATCGAAAGGGAGATCTGCCGAAGCACAAATAGTGGTCATGTTATTTGTGTTGGGGCGACACTGAAGAAGTGTCGAACTGTCATTATGAGCTTAGCTTATAGTGGAGAACTACTGATCGGGATGGACACTTAACATTGACTCGGTGAAGCGAGCAATGATAGGACCAATCCTATCATTGCTCGCTTTTTTTGTATGTTCAAAAAGTGATGAGCTCACTTTAGTGAATCCTTTCGAACATGGATCGCTCTTCCCCTTAATGAAGAGAAACGTCAGATTGTTCCACTCGATTATGATTTACAATCATTTATTAGGAGGATATTCATGGAGAATTCGATACTATCGATTATTCCACCACTCGTAGCGTTGCTAATGGTAGTGGTGACAAGAAAAGTGCTTCCTTCTCTAGGAGTAGGCATTATTCTTGGTGCGCTTATGGTTAACGACTGGAGTGTACCAGGATCAATAAAGCAAATTTATACGATCGTGAAGGGGATTGTGATTGATTCCGAAAGCGGTGGTTTGAATACATGGAATATGTATATTATTTTCTTCTTGCTGTTGCTCGGTATGATGACGGCATTTATTTCGATCTCAGGAGGAAGTCGAGCATTTGGTGAATGGGCAATGAAACGTGTCAAAACGAGAGTGGGTGCCCAGGTTGTAACGGCTATCTTTGGAGTGATTATTTTTATTGATGATTACTTTAATTCGCTCGCAGTTGGAAATGTCAGTAGACCTATAACTGACCGGCATGGTGTGTCAAGGGCAAAGCTTGCTTATATTATTGATTCAACAGCTGCTCCAATGTGTATCATTTCACCGATTTCGAGCTGGGGTGCTTATATTATTGCGCTTATTGGTGGCGTTCTTACAACCCATAGCATTACAGGTGTAGGCGCACTTGAAGCATTCATGAGAATGATTCCGATGAATTTATATGCGCTATTCGCACTTGCGATGGTTTTCTTCGTTAGTTATTTTGATATTAATCTTAAAGCGATGAAAGTACATGAAGACCGCGCACAGCAAACAGGCAAGGTGCTTGATCCAGACAAAGGTGCCGTTCCAGGTGAAACTACTGGGTTACCTGAGAGCGATAAAGGAAAAGTGGCTGATTTAGCATGGCCCATTATTATGTTGATCGCAGGGACAGTCACGTTCATGATTGTCACGGGTATACAGGCTGTTAGTGGAACGGACACAGCGGTTACCGCATTGTCTATCTTTGAAAATACAGATGTTGCTGCTTCTCTTCTTTATGGAGGATTGATCGGTCTTGCTACATCACTGATTTTCTTCTTCGCGAAACGCATGGGTGGAGCCGTTTTGGGAAAAGGAATCTGGGAAGGTATTAAATCGATGCTTCCAGCCGTCTATATTCTTTTCTTTGCATGGACATTGATTGAAATCATTGGTTCACTTGGTACAGGCAAGTATCTTGCAGGACTTGTGAATGATCACATTATCATCGGCTTCTTACCAGCTATTTTATTTATACTTGCAGGTGTCATGGCTTTTGCAACTGGAACTTCATGGGGAACGTTTGGTATCATGCTGCCGATAGCGGGAGAGATAGCTGCAGCTACGGATCCTACCTATATGCTCCCTGTACTTGCAGCTGTCCTTGCAGGAGCTGTATTTGGGGATCACTGTTCACCTATTTCAGATACGACTATTCTCTCTTCTACAGGAGCAGGTAGCCATCATATCGATCATGTCATGACACAACTTCCATATGCATTACTCGTTGCAGGCATCTCGTTACTTGGATATCTTGTTCTTGGCTTTACTGGTAGCTCTATTATCGGTTTGATTGCAACAGCCATTTTCTTTGGCATCTTAATCTTTATGCTAAAAGCTAAATATGCCAACAGAACGGTTGAAATTGAAAATCATTAATCTAACAGGGGGGACCTTCCTCCTGTTTTTTTATGTTTTTCAACAAATATGTGGAGATTTTGATGAGAAATTGAACGGTTCATACTAAAAAAAGAAAAAGATTGTTTTGACAAGGTCATTCGTACTAGATATACTATAAACAAAATAATCTGAATTTACTCAAAAGTCTTAACCTTTTTCTGGAAGGGGGCTTATGGTGAAAAGGGTTTAATTTGTTTAAGGGGGTAATATAGTTGGAAAATCGTGCACAGTGGGGAACAAGAGCTGGTTTTATTTTAGCTGCAGTTGGTTCAGCAATAGGTCTAGGGAACATTTGGAGATTCCCGGCAGTTGCCTATGACAACGGTGGTGGGGCATTTTTTATACCTTATTTATTCGCTTTACTTACAGCCGGTATCCCAATTTTAATTCTTGAATTCACGATGGGTCATAAATTTCGTGGATCAGCGCCGCTTTCATTTTTCAGAATGAATAAGAAAATGGAGTGGCTTGGTTGGTGGGGCGTTATTGTAGCCTTTGTTATCTCAACCTATTACGCTGTTATTATTGCGTGGGCCATCTCTTACAGTTATTTTGCGTTTAATCAGAGCTGGGGTGCTGATACTGAAACCTTCCTTTTCAATGATTATCTAAAGCTGACAGTTGATCCTGGACAAACAGGTAGTATCGTACCAGGCGTTTTTATCCCGCTAATTGCTGTTTGGATTATCACACTTGGCGTTCTACTTGCTGGAGTTAAAAAAGGGATTGAACGTGCTAATAAGATTTTCATCCCGACATTGATTGTTCTATTCTTAATCATCGTTATTCGTGCAGTTACACTACCTGGTGCAGGTGAAGGGTTGAGTGCTTTCTTCACTCCAAACTTTGACAGTATTACTTCAGGTAAAGTATGGGTTGCTGCATATGGACAAATCTTCTTCAGTTTATCGATTGCATTTGCTATTATGATTACTTATTCGAGTTACTTACCAAAAAAGTCCGATATCACGAACAATGCCTTCATTACTGGATTCGGTAACTCTGCTTTTGAATTACTTGCTGGTATCGGTGTATTCTCTGCACTTGGTTTTATGGCTCAGCAGCAGGGAGTTGAAGTAAGCGAAGTGGTAAGCGGTGGAGTTGGACTAGCTTTTGTTGTCTTTCCACAAATTATTAATGAGTTTCCTGCACTGAATGGTTTGTTCGGATTCTTATTCTTTGCATCTCTCGTCCTTGCAGGATTATCTTCTCTCATTTCAATTTCAGAAACGTATGTTGCTGGTGTATCTGAGAAGTTTGGGATTTCACGTACGAAGGCTGTTTTAATTGGTGGTGGAGTTTCTTCATTAATCTCCATTCTTTTCGCAACGCAGGGCGGTTTGTTCTTCCTTGATGTAGCAGATTACTTTATCAACCAGTTTGGAATTGCGTTCGTTGGACTTGCAGAGGTTGTTGTTGTAGCCTGGGTGCTTCGTGAACTGAAAGGTCTTGAAACACATGCAAATGCGATTTCCGATATTCCGTTAAATTACTGGTGGAAAGCATGTCTTAGCGTGATTACGCCATTAGTACTTGGGTACATGATGTTTGATCTTTTTAAAACAAACCTTCTTCGTCAGTTCCCTACGGATTCTGGTAACTATGGAGATTACTCAAATGGATTCATTTTATACAGTGGCTGGTTCGTTGCCGGTTTTGCAATCCTTCTAGGAATATTGTTCAGCATGAAAAAATGGGATACGAAGGTAGAGCAACAAAAGCACAAGGAGGTAAGCTAATATGGGTGGTAGTGCGATTTTTATGATGATCCTTGGTATGGTAATTATATGGGGTGGTCTTGCGGCAAGTATTCTCAATGCTGTCCGAGTATCCAAAAAGCAATAGAAATCAAAGAAGAACTAACATTATTACGTTAGTTCTTCTTTTTAATGAATGGTGTTGATTTTAGGCTAATCTTAGAGCGTGACCTAATTTAAATTTGTAATGGAAATTATCGTGATCGTTCCTGACGTTCCCATAATCTTAATGAAGGGTAAGGATCATACGACCATTCGGTCCGACCATTATCTTTATAGATCCCATAATGAAGATGGGGTGGGAATTTTCCAGCCGTTCCTTCTGGACCATATCCAGAACTTCCGACATAACCGATTATTTCTCCAGGCTGAACCACGCTACCCTTTTCAATTCCTTTTTCAAAACCATTTAAATGGGCGTAATAATGATAATTTCCTTGAATATCACGAATGCCGATTCTCCAACCTCCATACTCATTCCAACCTTTCGTTTCAACTGTACCAAAACTTGTAGCTTTTACAGCTACTCCGTAGGAAGCAAAAATATCAGTTCCTTCGTGGATCCGTAAACCGCCCCAGCCTCGGCGGTCTCCCCAAGTACTACGATAGCTATAATTTGCATGAAGCGGGACAGGGAAAGCATGTTTTTCTAGCTTCAATGTCTGAAATTTATTATAGACTGCACTGTTACTCATGATGGTTCTGACTGCTTGATCTCGATGATAATAATCCCATAAGCCTATTCGGATATCTTCAACGGAGGTACCATATTTCTGTAGGAAATGACCTATCGTATAGAGAAGATCCTCATCATTTGTTCGTTCTACCTTGCCATCATCATTACCATCTAAACCGATCCCTCCAAAGAATGAAATAGATTCAGGATTAACATCATCTTTATTTGGATTCGCTTCCCCGACCCATTTTTCAGGTGCGATATAGATGGCGATGGAACCCTTTTCACGAGGTATGTCTTTCTGTGAACGTCTAATGCTTCGTTCATATTGATCTAAACCAGCATAGATGTACCAGGGGATTTGCGTAACCGTCTCCATTTTATGAAATAACAACATTCGTTCACTTCTTAATTTATTTTCATCGACTTCAGCGGATAGCGTGTGCACTGGATTGAGAAAGAAAAGAATAAGGATAAGAAAACAGTATTTTCCCAACGTTTCTTCTCCTTTCGTAATTTGTCATTACTATTAGTGTGGTTTTCATGGTCTAAAACATTAGATCTAAATTATGGAAGGTCTAAAGACTTAATCGTCATTAGATTCTTACTTTTCCTAGAAATATAGGTGGAGGATATGTTATCCTTTAATACAGAAAAGTAATTGATGGGGTGATAATTTTGAGTAAGAAAGAAGAATATTTGCGTAAACCAGAATGGTTAAAAATAAAACTAAATACGAATGAGAACTATAAAGGCCTTAAAAAGATGATGCGCGATAAAAAATTACATACCGTATGTGAAGAAGCACGCTGTCCTAATATTCATGAGTGCTGGGCTGTTCGTAAAACCGCAACCTTCATGATCCTGGGCGATGTGTGTACACGAGCATGTCGTTTCTGTGCGGTTAAAACAGGCCTTCCAACAGAACTTGATTGGGCTGAACCTGAACGCGTAGCCGATTCAGTTGAACAAATGGGATTAAAACATGTCGTTATCACTGCTGTTGCGCGAGACGATTTAAAAGACGGTGGTGCAGCCGTATTCGCTGAAACTGTCCGTGCAATTCGTAGAAAAAATCCATTCTGCTCCATCGAAGTCCTTCCGTCAGATATGGGTGGCCAATATGAAGCCCTTGAAACATTAATGGATGCAAAACCAGATATTATGAACCACAATATTGAAACAGTCGAACGTCTGACTCCTAGAGTTCGAGCACGAGCAAAATATCGTCGTACCCTCGAATTTCTTGAACGTGCTAAGCAAATGAATCCCGATATTCCAACAAAATCCAGTATTATGCTTGGATTGGGAGAAACGAAGGAAGAAATCATTCAAACGCTTGACGACCTTCGTGCACACGATGTCGATATTGTTACTCTCGGACAATACTTACAACCATCTAAAAAACATTTAAAAGTTGAGAAATACTGGACTCCTCAAGAGTTCCTTGAACTAAAAGATATCGCCCTAGAAAAAGGATTTAAACACTGCGAATCAGGTCCAATGGTACGCTCTTCCTACCACGCAGATGAACAAGTAAACGCAGCAAAACAAGCATCGAATTAAGAAAAGTGGAGACGAGCGATTAGAAACGGAGATATTGGAGGTCTTGAACGGAAACACGGGTTTTTGTGTTTCTGAGAAAGAGCGAAATATCGAAGTTTCTGCGAGTCACAACTAGATCAAGAAAAGTGGAGACGAGCGATTAGAAACGGAGATATTGGAGGTCTTGAACGGAAACACGGGTTTTTGTGTTTCTGAGAAAGAGCGAAATATCGAAGTTTCTGCGAGTCTTGATTGAGGGTCTCATATTTATAGAACATAGCAAAATCGGCCCAGCAGGGCCGATTTTATCTTTATCTAGACATCATTTCTTTTCCGCTAGTATCATTCAACTCGTCGTTCATTTCGCCTTTCATTTCACCGTTTTCGTTCTCGCCATCGCTTATCTTTTTCCCTTGAGGCGCTTTTTTCATTTTCGCAATGGTTTGCTCAATGCTTTTGTCTAATTCCCCGCTAGTGGTTGTACCATTCTGATAGCGCTCAACCTCAGAAATCATTCCTTGCTCATCTGATACATAGACGTGATAATATCTTGGAATCACGGAAAGGGCTGTTTTCTTCACTTGGTCTGCCGTCGCATCGCGATCCTTTGTGGTGGACTTATAACCAATCAATACTTCTTCGTCAGTAACGAGGGCAGCAACATCATTCACGTAGGGAAGTACAATCGCCATCGAACTAATCATGTCGGCCAGTTGATCACGATCAAGATAGGCGATGTTTTCCGGTTGCTTTAGTGAATTCATATTGTTTGTATTTCTCGTATGACGAACATATCCAAAGCCACCTTTTTTGGATCTGTCTTGTGAATTTGCAGTGTTCATTCCATACTCTTCAGGGTCTGTTTTGACTGGTGTTAAATCAGCATGATCAAAGGAATCCGTTGCATTTTGACCCTGACATGCTGCGAGACCTAGCGCGAGTGGCAATATGAGCATTAGTTGTTTTTTCAAGAGCATTCACCTCCATACCGTTATCATGACCGAACTTAGTCTCTTTTTTCCTGGTATTACTTGGACAATTCCAATAAAAAAGGTATCATAATAGTAACGAGCCCATATTGAAATGAGGGAAGTAGTAATGATAAAAGTGAACCAACACACGTTTGAGCTGGTTAAAGATGAACGGGATGGATGGAATGAAGAAGCATTCAACGCCAGATATAGTGAAATTCTCGATAAATACGATTATATTGTGGGAGACTGGGGATATGGTCAATTAAGACTGAAAGGTTTTTTTGAGGATCGTAATCAAAAAGCCACGTTCGATACGAAGTTTAGCACGGTGCTTGATTATTTATATGAATACTGCAATTTTGGTTGTCCCTATTTTGTATTGAAGAAACAGAAGAAGGAAAAGCCAAAGAAACAACAACAAGAAGCATAAGCCCATCAAGGGCTTATGCTTCGTATGGTTTTTCAGATGCTTCATCTGGATCATCGTGAGGAGGGTGTGAACCAGGGTCCTGACGCGGCAAATTCTGATGAAGGGTTTTATTCTCATAGTTGAAAGCACTATAGGATCGCTGACCCTCTCGCCATGGTGTGGTTTTACCGAGTTTCTTATTAACCGGAGAGCCATAAGGTCCTTCTGGTGTATCTTCGGGTAATACATAGTTGCGTCCTTTTTCAACATTTGCAAAATCTGTATAATCTTCCTCATCAAACATGAATAAACACCACCTTTAACAGGTAGTGTATTCATTGCAGGTTCAAAATATTAAGCGCTTAATACTTCACGCAAAAACGTTCGAAGCTCTTCTGCATCTTCTTCATTAAGGGAGTAGGCATGCTCGAGGTTACCCGGCTCATTTAGATCATCGTGGCCTATAATTGCAAACTTACCTCCTTGAATATCAAGGACTAGAGATTTTCCGAAAAAGCGATCTGATTTCACAATGCAAAGGTCAAACCGATGATTGCTTCCCATAAAGCATACGAACCGGGCTTCTGTAGCTTCCTGTTCGTCATAGATGAGTCTGTCGTCTTCCATCATAGCACCCTCCTTTTCTAGTTATCGTTATCATAACAAATTCTGATGCTTTCTCAAATAAGTTGTGGAGGAAATGTAAGCTTTTACAAATACGGATATGATAAACTAGAGGTATGTAATTGGGAAAGCATCTTAAATCTAAGTAAAAATTTAAATAATGTCTTCGCTATAGTTAATTCGTTTAATGGGTAGGTGTGTAGCAATGTATTTTGTAGATAGAAGGAAAATAGAAGAACATCTTGTGTACATTGATGATGGAGTGAATCTTTTTAAAAAGAGTGAATTTCAAAAGCCACTTGAAAAATTGGCATTAGAAAGACTTCACCATGTATTCATTGAAAGTATGATCGATGTGGGGAACAATATCATCGATGGATTTATCATGAGAGATCCAGGGAGTTATGAAGATATTATTGAAATTCTAGCCGATGAAAAAGTTATCCCCTTTGATTGTGCGAACGATTTGAAACAGATAGTCATGATGCGGAAATCGCTTATGCAGGCGTACGTCACGATGGATCACGCTATCTTGGAGAAGAATTTAAAGGGAAACCTAAGTGCTCTCGAAGGATTTTCATCTTATGTTCGTACATATCTAAATGAAGAACTTGGTGCCGTATCGGCATTTCTTCCAGAAGATAATAAATAGTTAGGTCCTTTGGGTGATTAATTGAAGTAGGATGAAAGGTGTTTTTGATGATGAAAAGCCATTTTCTATGGAGCCAACAACTAAATTTTTCATACGAAAACACGAATAAATGGACCGCTTTCAGAAATGAAAGCGGTTTTCTAATGGGTGAAATTGAAGAGGAGGAAGTATGATGAAAAATTATAAAGGTTATTTAATCGATCTAGATGGGACCATGTATCGAGGAACAGAAAAAATTCATGAAGCGGTAGAGTTTGTGAAGCGTCTTCAAAAAGCAAATATTCCATATTTATTTGTGACGAATAATTCTTCGAAACGGAAAGAACAGGTTTCAAAGAAGCTAGAGCAGTTTGGTGTACCATGCACTCCTGATCATGTTTTTACGACAAGCATGGCAACAGCTAGTTATATCTCGAATGAGAAAAAGGACGCTACTGTGTTTGTAATAGGCGAAGAGGGCATTCGTGATGCACTTACGGATGAAGGACTGACAATGAAAGATGAAAATCCTGATTATGTTGTTGTCGGAATCGACAGAACGATATCGTATGAGAAGTTCGCTAAAGCGTGTATTGCAGTACGTAATGGTGCTACCTTCATATCTACGAATGGAGATATTGCGATTCCTACAGAAAGAGGACTATTGCCTGGTAATGGTTCATTAACTGCTGTCGTAACTGTATCAACAGAAGTAGAGCCGATCTTCATCGGGAAGCCGGAACCAATTATTATGGAACAAGCTCTGACTCAGCTCGGAACAAGCAAAGAGGAAACGTTGATGGTTGGAGATAATTACAGAACCGATATTCTAGCTGGTATTCATGCAGGGATTGATACGTTACTTGTTCATACAGGTGTTACAACAAAGGAACATCTTGAAACAGTAGAGGAACAACCAGTTTATACAGCCCAAACCCTTGATGAATGGAAAATTTAAAAACGCCCAATTGGGCGTTTTTTTATGATGATTTTATTTAACATTCTGAGCTCGATGCGCAAGACGGCTGGATGCAGCGGCGGCAATGGCGCCGACAATATCATCTAGATAGGTATGGCATTTTCCACTCGATTTATCATTCAGTTTTTCGAGGATCCCTGGCTTTTGTTTGTCGATGAAGCCATAATTTGTAAAACCGATTGATCCATACACGTTCACGATAGACAGAGCAATTATTTCATCAACACCGTACAACCCTTCGTCCTTCATCAAGATATCCTGAAGAGGTTGGTCTAACATTTTTTTCTCAGTTAATTCATCTAGCTGGATTCCGGTCAGAATCGCATTTTGAACTTCGCGCTTTGAAAGTACACGTTCAACGTTTTGAATACAAGTGTCTATATGAAGGTTGGGGTGATACTTTTCCTGGAGATAATAGACAAGGTCTGCAATATCTTTAATCTCGACACCGCGTTCTGTTAGTTTACTTCGAGCTGCTTTTTCCACAAGATCCATAGGTTCTTGGCCCATTCTTGTCCCACCTAACTTTATAGTAAATTGGTATTGTTTGTTATTGATTTTATTAGTATATGGTGACCAGCCACGAAATATGACAAAGGCAAAACGTGGGTCATACACCGATTGGGCGGCAGGGCATATAGTACAGATATAATGACGAACTTCCGGAGGGTCATCATGCTTGAACGGGAACTATTTCATCAGTACGGGATTGTTGTTAACCAGCAGAGCCAAAAGAACAATGGTTACTTGCTCCGAACGGCTGATATGTCTGAATTTATATTGAAGCGTGCAAATATCGAACAAGAAGGAGAATTTCCATGGTATGTCATGGTTGCACATTATTTCAACCAGCAGAATGAGCCTACGATGTTGCCAGTTCTTTCAAAACGAGGAAAGTATATTGAGACAATTAATAATGAAGCGCATGTTCTTTACCAGAAACCACATGATCGAGGCGGGGGTGTATGGCATAGTGATGGAAGCCGACTTGCCCTTATTCACCGTAAAGGCGGAAATCTTCTAACAGCTTATAATGAAGTGCCTGAAATTCAACCATGGCAAATGAGATGGCAGTATCGGATGGATCAACTCGCTTCTTTTCGTGAGGAGTTAAAAAACCAGGGGCAACCATTGAGAGAATTTGATGAATGGTTCATCGAAACATTCCCATATTATTCAGGTGTAGCAGAGAATGCGATTCAATACATTGTCGATTGTGGTATAGATACGGGTCTTAATCCGTTCGAGACGAGAACTCTGACATTTAATCGATATACGTCTATGTATCAAAGAAACTCAGAGGGAATATTTCCGAATGATCTTATTCTCGACCATCCTGCAAGAGATCTTGCCGAATGGATCAGAAATGAACTCTTTGAAACTGATGCAGATTTTGAAACAATTAGAAAGTTTCTTTGGGATTATCATGAAAGACGCACGCTAAATCAGATGGACTGGAATCTGCTATATGCAAGATTACTCTTCCCGCTACCTTATGTTGAAACGGTGGAACATTATTATAGTGATGGGAATTTAAAAGAAAAAGAAAGAAGTCTTACTAATATTCAGCGATTTGTCAGAACAGAAGGTGAGCGAGAAGAAATATATCGGAAATTTTTTAAAGAACTGGTGGGAGATTACGGGGGACAGATGAGGAGAATCGATTGGTTAAGTTAATTGGAAAATCCATCAGACCCCATAGTAATTGCGAATCGTTACATTATAAAAAATCCCCTCCAGAACGTTCTGGAGGGGATGAATGTGTTTGATTTAGAATACCTGCTCAAGTTCGGTCACGCCAGGAACTTCTTCTAGAAGCGCGCGCTCGATACCTGCTTTAAGTGTAATAGTGGAACTAGGGCAGCTGCCGCACGCTCCCATTAGGCGTACTTTTACAACGCCTTCTTCGATGTCTACAAGCTCTACGTCTCCGCCGTCACGCAGGAGGAATGGACGCAGTTTATTCAATACATCCTGTACTTGTTCTTGCATCTATCATCGACTCCCTTCATACTTCCATTATACTGATAATTACTTAAAAAATCTATGTGCTAATGTGGAATGATTATAATTATCACTATAACTTTATCACGGTATGACCACACATTCAAGATTGGGAATTGAAAAAGGCAAATGGTTCTTTTCGTCCTACAAAGAATAAGGTACAATATAGGAAATCGACAGAATAGAAAGGTTGTTTTGCGTCATGGAAGAAGTACTCGTTTATGGAGCTGGGGAACGTTGTGCAAGCTGTGTGAATTTACCTTCTTCAGAAGAAACGGCTGAATGGCTTAAAGCAGCACTTGACCGTAAATATCCAGATCGACAAATAAGTGTTCGTTACGTAGATATTCATAGTAAGCTAACTGGTAGTGAAGCGGCTTTTGCTGCTAAAATCATCGATGAGGATTTATTTTATCCGGTTGTAGTCGTTCGTAATGAAATTGTATCAGAAGGAAATCCGAAACTGAAAGATCTTTACGCTGTTTTAGAAGATCATTCTGCTACAGCATAAGCTTGAGAACGAGTGAGTCGAAATCGGCTCGCTCGTTTTTCTGTTTGGCTCTTTAAGAACTATGAAGGTAACGTGCTCTAATGAAGACCTCCCTAAGCTACATACAATTAAATTAGTTTTAATTAATAAAAGGGAATTAATGGTTGGTAAGCGAATATATAACCGTTATTATTATTTATTTTAGGGAGAGAATCTTTATGGAATCAACTTCGGTAGCAGAAATTCATTTGCATCAAGGAGAAACAAAGTCTTATTTTGATGGCGGGCTATTCCAATTAATTGGGTACACTTTATTGGGGTGGTTGGTTACAACAATAACCCTGGGAATATGTTATCCCTGGTCATTTACGATGATTTATTCTTGGAAAGCTAGACATACAGTGATAGGTGGAAAGCGTCTTCGATTTGAAGGTACAGCACTGCAGTTATTTGGAAATTGGGTTAAGTGGTGGTTATTAACTATTGTGACCTTAGGAATCTATAGTTTCTGGTTATTTATAGCTCTTGAAAAGTGGAAAACAAAGCATACTCATTTTCAGAACTAATTAGTGAAAAGTTATTTCATCTGATGTGAAGATAATAAATAGCGAAATCCCAACTTATTTAAAGTGGGGATTTCGCTATTTAAAATGTATTGTTTATGAATTATTAATCGATATTGCTATTAAGTCAACTTTCTACCCGTTATGATTCTTATACATCCATAGAATACCTGACTTGAGAAGTCTCGGAACCCTTCCAGTAAGTGGGCGATTGGCCATGATACCGAAGCCGTGTTTGCTTCCTAGTGAACCAAGTGTTCCCTTGATTTTAATTGGCGGAAGAGCGGGTGGTGTTTCTTGTTTCCATTGTTTTTGAAGAACGAGTGCAATTTGTTCTGCCTGCTCCTCAGCAAGCTGTGCACTTGGGGCATGCGGCAGACTTGCGCAGTCTCCGACAACAAATACGTTTTGATGATCAGGGATGGAATGATATTCACCGAGAATGATCCGCTGCTGAGGATCTTTTTCTACCTCAAGATCTCTCACGATTTTATTTGGTTGAATACCTGCTGTCCATACGATCGAGTCACAGTGAACGGGCTCTCCGTGGTTATAAAGAGTTTGCGGTTCAACTTTCGTAATATTCGATTCACTAACCACTTCTACATTGCGCTCTTCAAACCAGGATTGAACGTATTTTCCGAGACGTTCAGGGAATGCCGATAGAATCGTATTTCCTCTGTCGAAGAGCTTGATCTGAAGATCTGGTCGGCTTTCATGAAGTTCGCTTGCAAGCTCCACACCGCTTAATCCAGCCCCGACGATACCAACGACGGAATTTGCTCCGAGATTGTTTAATACTTCGTAAGTTCTACGTGATGAATCAATGGTTTGAATGCTTAACGTATGCACATCTGCTCCAGGTACGTTGTGATACTTGTCTTCACATCCTAACCCAATGACAAGAATGTCATAGGCGAGGTTGTCATCATTTTTCAGGTTGATCAAATTCGCATTAAGGTCAATACCTGAGATTTCTCCGTACTTAATTTCGAGCTTTTGGTGAGCAGGGAATTGAACACGTATATGGTGATCGCTTGCTGTCCCTGCAGCAAGGGCATAATATTCAGTTTTCATACTATGATAGGGATTGCGGTCAACGAGCGTAATGGTGAGGTCTTCTGGTAGATCAGATGCAAATAATTTCTGTAGGATGCGCATACCACCGTATCCGCCGCCTAAAAGCACTAGCCTTTTCATGATAAGAGGTCCCCTTTAATAAAATTCGATAACGCTGTCTCCCTGTAAAGGACAAATTTTTGAAGAAACTGAGTTTGTTGAAGAAAAAAGGAAGCGAGACGCGCTATAATAAAGCTATACATTTCAATCTGCTATGACAGTTAAAAGTATAGCGAAACTGCGACTTATGTACAATATAATTTCTAAAATGCGTTGATAGGGAGTTGTTTCAATTTGACTACGGTTGAATTTTGTGCAGGTAATCTCAAACAGAATCGAATGGTTTGGAGTGAATTAGAAAAGCTACCTGGAATTGAATTAGTAGACTATGGGTGCCTTGGTTACTGTGGAAATTGTTACGTCGAATGCTTTGCCATTGTTGACGGAGTGTTAATGAGTGCGGATACTCAGACAGCATTAATTGATCGAATTGTCCGAAAAATAAACCTCTAAAATTAAGGGCTTTCAAGCTTTTTATTCTGTGTTATAATGACAAAGGTTCACATTCAAAGTCTGAGAGAGAGAACAGGCTTTTTTATTTTTCGTATTTGTTGCGAAAAATGTCGAATTTTCAAACAAATCAAAAAGTCGTTTGTAAGCGCTGTATCTAGTCGATAGATATCATACTAACTATTTTTAATCTGGTAATGGGGTACTCTATGCTTATAAACGGAATGAATAGAAAACGAGGGGTGTAAAATATGCAAATTCTATGGGGATTTGGTGGTATGGCGGTTCTTTTTGCTATCGCACTGATCTTTTCTACAAACCGCAAAGCGATTAACCTTCGTACCGTTCTTGGTGCACTTGTCATTCAGGTTGCATTTGCTTTTGTAGTACTTAAATGGGAAGCAGGTAAAGCTGCTCTTAAGCAATTATCATTATTCGTGCAGGATATTATTGGATATGCGAATGAAGGGATAAGTTTCTTATTCGGCGGTTTAATCGGGAATGAAGACATTGGGATGATCTTTGCTTTTCAAGTTCTAACAATCATTATCTTCTTCTCTTCTCTTATTTCTGTCCTTTATTATCTTGGGATCATGCAGTGGATTATTCGTCTGCTTGGTGGAGCGATTTCTTGGGCGCTCGGGACAAGCAAAGCGGAATCACTATCTGCAACGGCTAACATTTTTGTTGGTCAAACAGAGGCACCGCTTGTCATTAAACCATACCTTGATAAAATGACGAAATCAGAACTATTTGCTGTTATGACAGGTGGACTTGCGTCTGTGGCAGGATCTGTACTTGTTGGGTACTCTCTACTAGGAGTGCCGCTTGAATACTTGCTTGCGGCAAGTTTCATGGCTGCACCGGCTGGACTATTGATGGCGAAGCTGATTATGCCAGAAACAGAAAAGTCTGAGACAGCTGATGAAATTAAGATGGAAAGAAATGAAGATCATGTTAATGTGATCGATGCTGCTGCACACGGGGCATCGGATGGTCTTAAGCTAGCACTTAATGTTGGAGCAATGCTTCTTGCATTTATTGCATTGATTGCTCTCCTAAACGGTTTATTAGGCGGTATTGGAGGATGGTTTGGCGTAGAAAGCTTAACAATTCAACAAATACTAGGATATATTTTCTCTCCACTTGCCTTTGTTATTGGTGTTCCATGGCAGGATGCTGTTCAAGCGGGTAACTACATTGGTCAGAAATTAATTCTTAATGAATTTGTTGCTTTCTCTTCTTTCGGACCAGAAATCAGTGCAGGGACCCTTACTGATAAGTCTGTTGCGATCATTAGTTTCGCATTATGTGGTTTCGCGAACTTCTCTTCACTAGCGATTCTCCTTGGTGGACTTGGTGGTCTTGCTCCAAAACGTCGACCAGATATTGCTAAGATGGGGATGCGTGCGATTCTAGCAGGAACACTTGCTAACCTGTTAAACGCAGCGATTGCTGGTATGCTTATTTTTTAAAGTTTAGCCTCTTTTTAGAGGCTTTTTTTATTTGCTATATTAATGATGCGTGGGCAAAGCAGTGTTGTTTTTTAGTTGTATTACGGTATACTGGTCTAAATAAAAGACAGGGGGGATCATTTGTGAGTAGCTTTGAACATACACTGCCGTACGATCGTATGATGGGAGATGTGTATATCCCGCAATGCCCGTTCTGTCATAGTGAGAATGTACTTACGCCTATGACGGACCGAGATTATAAGCAGGGCTACGAAGAAATAAAAACAAGGCTCGTCATGCCTTGCTGTAACTCTAAGATTATGATTGAAAAAATCGATAATGATTATTTCTGGACAACAGAACCTGTTCGGAAAAGCCATTAAAATATAGAGAGAGTGAAAGAATTGCGTGAAATCAGATATACAAAAATGCATGGACTTGGAAACAATTATATTTACATCAATCTTTTCAATCAGGAATTATCTGAAGAAAATCTTTCAACGTATGCGATTGACGTCTCAAATGTCTATACTGGAATCGGGTCAGATGGCATGATCTTAATCGGTCCGTCTGATCGCGCTGATGTGAAGATGAGAATCTTTAACAGAGATGGATCAGAAGGCAAAAATTGCGGAAACGGTTTACGTTGTGTTGCGAAATATGCCTATGAGAATGGACTCGTTTGTTCTGAAAAATTTGCAATTGAAACGCTCGCTGGTCTCGTTCAGGCCGAAGTCCATATCACGAACAATGTCGTTGAGATGGTTACAATCGATATGGGAAGGCCCCAATGGACAAAAGCTAGCCTTCCAATGGTAGGGAATTCTAACGAAGAAGTCATTCAAGAAGCAGTTTCATTCGGAGATCAAACGCTTAAAATGACGGGTGTTTCGATGGGGAACCCTCATATGGTTATGTTTGTAGATGATATTGAAGCAGCACCGCTTACAACAGCAGGTCCCTATTTCACAAATCATGAGATGTTTCCAGAAAGTATTAATGTTGAATTCGTGGAAGTAGTCTCCCACAAGGAGTATCATTTTCGTGTATGGGAACGTGGATCTGGTATTACACAGGCGTGTGGTACGGGAGCATGTGCAGCTGTAGTTGCTGGAGTATTGAATGGGAAAACCAGTAAAGGGACTGAGGTCACAGTTCATCTAGCAGGCGGAGATCTACAGATTAACTGGGACCAAGATGGCCACGTTTGGATGACTGGCCCCGCCGAAACAATTACGACCGGTATCTATTATTCACATGAATAAATGGAAATTCAGAAAGGTTTGTAAATAAAAGGATATTCATGTAGAATAACAGAAGGAAGTGATTAGAGAGGGGACTCAAAGCTTGTACTGTGAAAAGATGCAGCGATATAATGATGAAATTGAAATTCTACGAGCAAAAATGACGCAGACGGCTATAGCACTTGGATTAAATCATCCTGACGTACTTGAGTATAGTCAAAAACTTGATGAAACGCATAACCTGATATTACAGTTGAAATATAAGGATCAAGTAAAAGAACTTAGTGTATCCCACTCTTAAGGTCCATTTGGTTCACTATATAAGCTTCAATTGTTGAGCTTGATTCAGAAGCGCGATATACTAATAGTAGCATTACGGTGATTGGAGGGATTTAAATGATCCATTTATCTGAAGCTGCAGCAGCACAGGTAAAAGAAATGATGAAGCAAGAAGAAGGTGACAGCCTTTATCTTCGTGTCGGTGTAAAAGGCGGAGGCTGTACTGGTTTAAGCTACGGCATGGGTTTTGATACGGAAATGAAAGCCGATGATCAAGAACTTGATGCTCAGCACGGTGTTACGATTATTATGGACAAAGAAAGTGCGCCGATCTTGAACGGTGTAAAAATTGATTATAAACAAAACATGATGGGCGGCGGATTCACGATCGACAATCCGAACGCGATCGCATCATGCGGCTGTGGTTCTTCGTTTAAGACAGCGACGAATGCAGGTACGCCGGAGAATTGTTAATGTATTTCGAACCTTCCCAAATGGGAAGGTTTTTTTATTGTCATAAAAAAGGGTTTTTAGTCGTTTTATCGAACCATTTGGAGAAGGAGTAGACTTTGCTTCTGATAGCAACAGCAACTATTTCAAGCCGTGTCAGGCGATAAAAGGAGTGTCATGTATGGATGAAATTGCAGTAGGTTTACAGTTATACACGCTAAGAAATGAGTGTGAGAAAGATTTCTTTGCGACGCTAGAAAGAGTGGCTGGTATAGGGTATGAAGGGGTGGAATTAGCTGGTTTATATAGCCATCATCCTGAATCTGTGAAGAAAAAGCTGGATGAGCTTGATTTGGATGTTATTGGTCATCATGTTCCGGTTGAGCGAATTGAAAAGGAACTTGAAACAGTCATTCAAGAGCAGAAAGCACTCGGAAATAGCCGTATTGTGTGTCCTTGGTTACCGCCAGAAAGAAGAAGCCATGCCGATTTTCAAAAAGTAGCTCAGCTCATGAAAAAAGCTGCGATGGTTTGTGCCGACCACAATCTTGAACTTTGTTATCACCACCATGATTTTGAACTTGGAAGAAACCTGGACGGAAGCGAATTGTATCATATTCTTCAAGCAGATCCATTAATCCAGGCAGAGTTTGATATCTATTGGCTGAACCAAGTGGGTCATGACCCAGTAGAATGGATGAAGCATTTCGCGGGAAGAGCTCCCATTATACATTTGAAAGATCGGTCGGATGATGATAGAGAAGCGACTGCGATTCTTGGTACAGGAAATATTCCAATCGAAGAAGTTATCGAGCAAGGACAGGCCTGTGGTGTAAAATGGTGGGTTGTTGAACAGGATGACTGTGATCAAGATCCAATTGAAAGTGTGACGCAGAGCTACCAGTATTTGCGGAAGGTACAACTTAAAAAGTAAAATGTTGAAAATATTCTAAAAATAGTGTTGAACATTCTGTGAACCTGATGTAAGATGAATGTAATCGATTTCATGAAATCGATTACAAAAGAAGGGAGGGTCTTTTGTACTTTCGGGGGAGGATGAAACATGGCAACAATTGCTGACGTCGCAAAGTATACTGGCTTATCAAGAGCGACTGTGTCTCGTGTTATCAATGATTATCCACACGTTTCTAAGGATAAGCGTCAATTAGTTCATGAGGCAATGAAAGAACTTGGATATTTTCCAAACACTTCTGCTAGAAATTTGAGAAATCGAAGAACCAATCTTGTGGCTGTATTAATCCCGAGGTTGACGAACCCATTTTTCACTTTAATTCTAGAGGGGATTGAAAAAATTGCTGAAGAAAATGGGTTTCAGCTGATTATTTGTCAGACAAAGTCGAGTAAGAAGAAAGAACTTGATTTCCTAAACCTGCTACAAACAAAGCAAGTTGATGGCGTGATATTTACTTCTATTGAAAATGAGTGGGAAGAAATTCAGCCCTACACAGCACATGGACCCATTATTCTATGTAATGAGTATCATCACAATGCCACAGTACCGATGGTTCGATTGGATCAAGTCCAGGGTAGCTATTTAGGCACGAAGCACCTGATTGACCAAGGATATACAAGACTAGCTTATTGTATGGGATCAACAAGTGGATTGTCTAACGATCGACGCAAGGGATTCTTTAAAGCAGTCGAAGAAGCAGGTCTGGATGTGAAACCAGAGTGGATCTTCCGAGATACATATACAATGGAAGATGGAGTGAAAACATTTCAAGCAATACTTAAGTTAACAGATCGACCGACGGCAATTTTTACTGGCGGTGATGAGGTTGCAGCTGCAATGGTGAAAGAAGCAAAACGTAATGGGCTTGATGTCCCTGGGGATATTGCGATCCTGGGCTTTGATGATCAGCCGATCGCACGCTTAATTGAACCTGAGCTAACAACCATTTATCAGCCAGGTGCAGAGATTGGCGGTCGCGCAATGCATATCTTTATCGACTGTTTAAAAGGAATTCATGAACGAACGAGTGAAAGTGTGATTGAGCTACCTCTCTCATTAGTTGTCCGGCAATCGACATAACTTCTATTTTTGTAAGCGTTATCTTTTATTTTTGAAATCGATTTCAATCGTGTGATCGGTTTCAACCAAACTTAAGGGGGATTTATTATAATGCGAATTTTGAAGAATAGTAAACTGCTTTTTATTGTCTTGGCCCTTATCCTCGTTCTTTCGGCGTGTAGTTCTTCAAACAATTCTTCTTCAAACAATAGTAGCAATAATTCCGGTGATGAAAATGCAAGTTCAGGTGATGGAGAAAAGGTAAAAATCGTTTACGCACGTGGTAAAGATGCAACTGGTGCGACCGACGTGATGGTTGATGAATTTGAAAAACAGCATCCGAATATCGAAGTTGAATTCCGTGAGATGCCGACTGATACAGGTGCACAGCATGATGCTTACGTGACGATGCTAAACGCTGAATCATCTGAGATCGACGTTTTTGATATCGATGTGATCTGGCCAGCAGAATTTGCACAAGCAGGATATGTTCTTCCACTTGATCGCTTTATCCAAAAAGATTCCATTAACATGGATGACTATAACCAGGGTCCAGTAACTGCTGCAACTTTTAATGGTAAGCAGTGGGCTATGCCGAAATTCATTGATGCTGGTATGCTTTTCTACCGTTCTGATATGGTTTCTGATGCTCCGAAAACATGGGATGATCTTATGACTCAAGCTTCTGAACTCAAAGGTCAAGACGGCACGAAGTTTGGTTACCTCATGCAAGCGAAGCAGTACGAAGGTCTTGTCTGTAATGCTGTTGAGTTCGTAGCTTCTTATGGAGGAGCGTTTATTGATGAGAATGGTGAAGTTGTCATTAACAGCCCCGAAGCCATTAAAGGTCTGAGCAAACTTGTAGAAGTTGCAAACTCTGATTTTGTTCCAGGTAACATTAACACATTCACAGAAGTAGAATCTCACACGGCATTTATCGAAGGACAATCTCCATTTATTCGTAACTGGCCTTACCAATATGCGCTTGCTAACGATGAAGAACAGTCCAAAATTGTTGGTAACGTAGAAGTAGCTCCACTACCTGAAGGTGACGCAGGATCAGCTGCAGCACTTGGTGGCTGGATGGCAGCAATCAATAACTTCTCTGAGCATCCACAAGAATCATGGGAGTTCTTGAAGTTCATGACTGGACAAGAAGGACAGAAGATCGACGCAATTGAAGGTTCACACGCACCAACACTTCCAGCTCTATATGATGATCAAGAAATTATCGATGCTAACCCATTCTTCGGCGAAGAAGGATTCCAAACTGCACTTGAAGCAGCCGTTTCTCGTCCAGTAGCACCAAACTACCCTGAAATCTCTGAAATCATTCAAATCCACGTGTCTAAAGCGATTGCAGGAGAAGAAACTCCTGAGGAAGCAGCGGCAGCGATGGAGAAAGAAATGAAGGAAAAGCTAGTTAAGTAAATGAGAAGCACATTAGCCTTCATTTTGAAGGCTAATGTCTTTCCTATAAGAGAGGAGCGGTGGTATGCAAACAGATATCGATCCGAAAGAGCCGATCAAAGTAGACAACCAGCCAAAGAAGACAAAGAAGAAAAATAAAGATGCGTTTGTAGGTTATTTACTTGTTGCGCCAGCACTTATTTTAATTCTCGCAATTTCCATTTGGCCAGTTTTTCAATCTTTTTATTTTAGTCTGTTCGATCTCCAGCTCAATGAACCAACAAAATCTTCTGTTCACCTGGACTATCAGATCGACCTAGACCGTTATTTGCAAAACTATCCTTTCCTAATCGGAGCGATCGACTCTGAAATTAATAAAGGGAACTCAAGTGAAGAATTAACGGATATTAAATCAACCCTTGAAGATCTTGATGGAGGTATTAAAGAAGAACCAAAAGCAGAAGAGAACTATGATGCGATTAATGAAAAGCTAGATAAGTTTGAGAATATACCCGATGACATGAAGTACGTCGAGATCGATGAAAAGGTTGCAGAGGATTTTACCACTTCTGTTAAAGGGATAAACGAGGATTTAAAAACCATTAATGAATCTGGCAATATGGAGCAAGGAGATAAAATTGTTGGTTTATCATCGGCTCTTACTGAAATTGTCGTTAAACCCAACTTTATTGGATTGGATCATTATAAAGACAATTTAACGGATCAACGGATGTGGAAATCACTCTGGAATACAAGTGTTTTTACCTTCATTTCTGTGCTAGCTGAGCTACTACTTGGTCTTGCGATTGCTTTACTGATTAATAAGGCTTTCCTTGGAAGAGGATTAATTCGTGCAAGTATTCTTATTCCTTGGGCTATTCCGACAGCGGTTGCTGCCATGATGTGGAAGTTTCTCTATGATGGGCAGAACGGAATAGTCGCAAAGCTTTTTGAAGACTTCGGACTCGTCGATCGAATGGCGATGCTTTTGACAACAGACACCGGAGCAATGTTCTCCGTTATCTTCGCGGATGTGTGGAAAACGACTCCTTATATGGCCCTCCTGCTACTAGCGGGATTGCAGACGATCCCATCATCACTTTATGAAGCTGCTGCCATAGACGGAGCGAATAAATGGAAGCAGTTCGTAACAGTCACGCTGCCCCTCCTTAAAACAAGCCTTCTCGTCGCGCTATTATTCCGTACGCTTGATGCGTTCCGAGTGTTCGACTTGATTTTCGTATTAACTGGCGGTGGTCCTGCGAACTCAACGGAAACGATATCGATGCTCGCTTATAAAACCATGTTTAAGCAAACAGATTTTGGAGATGGATCCGCGATTTCAGTTATCGTTTTTCTCTGTGTAGCGATCATCTCAGCAATCTTTATAAAGTTACTAGGTTCAGAATTAATCAATGATGGAACTGGTAAGAAATGAGAATATATCTTATGATGAAGAAGGAGGGCCAGCCAGATGAATAAGAAAGCGGGACCGATGTTTTATGTGTTCCTAGTCGTGTTTGTCTTTGTAGTGATGTTTCCGTTCTTATGGATGCTAGCGAGTTCGATTAAACCGCTGTCCGAGCTCTTTGGTGATAAAGCGTTTACTCCGTTTACCGATAATCCAACTCTACAAAGTTATGTATCCGTTTTCGTAGATTATCCTTTCCTTCGCTATCTTTGGAATAGTACCGTTGTTGCAACGATCACGACTGTTTATACCGTACTTGTTGCATCCTTCGCTGCTTATTCGATTGCGCGTCTGAATTTTAGAGGGAAGTCAATTATTTTAGGTGTCGTGCTTTCTGTTTCGATGTTTCCGCAGGTTGCGACCATTTCACCGATCTATATTTTCTTGAAAAACCTAGGACTTACAAATAGTTACCTGGGATTGATCATCCCATATACCACGATCACGCTTCCGTTATCTATCTGGCTTCTTGTAACGTTCTTCCGAAAGATTCCATTCGATCTTGAAGAAGCAGCCAAAATCGATGGAGCTTCATTATGGCAAACGTATTGGAAAGTGATCATGCCACTTGCCGTACCTGGAATTTTCACGACAGCGATTCTTGCCTTTATTGCTGCATGGAATGAATTCCTGTTTGCGTTGACAATCAATACAGCAGATAAATATAAAACAGTTCCTGTCGGAATTGCCTTATTTCAAGGGCAGTACACGATTCCATGGGGTGAGATTTCAGCAGCAACAGTAGTCGTTACGGTGCCGCTGGTCATTATGGTTCTGATCTTCCAACGAAGAATCGTATCAGGTTTAACATCAGGTTCAGTAAAAGAATAGATAAAATAGGAGTGGATATTAATGCTTAACGTAACTGTATGGAATGAAAATCGTCACGAACAGAGCAGTGAGGAAGTCCGGAATGTTTATCCAAACGGCATTCATGGTGCGATTGCTGAATTTCTGAAAGAAGAATTTGACGTGAGAACAGCAACATTGGACGAACCGGAGCATGGCTTATCTGAAGAAGTGTTGAACAGTACCGATGTTCTCCTTTGGTGGGGACATATCGCACATGAAGAAGTATCAGATGAGATCGTTAATCGCGTTCATCAACGAGTACTCGATGGCATGGGACTGATCGTTCTTCACTCAGGTCACTTCTCGAAAATCTTCAAAAAACTAATGGGTACAGGATGCGACTTAAAATGGCGTGAAGCTGATGAGAAAGAGAGAATGTGGATTGTCGATCCAACGCATCCGATCGCAGAAGGTCTTGGAGAAAAAATTGAGCTTGAGCGAGAAGAAATGTATGGAGAGCATTTCGATATCCCGGCTCCTGATGAACTTGTTTTTGTAAGCTGGTTTGAAGGCGGCGAGGTATTTAGAAGCGGCTGTACATACAAACGTGGCCAGGGGAAGGTATTCTATTTTAGACCTGGGCACGAAACCTATCCAACTTATTATCACAAAGATATTCAACGTGTATTAAAGAATGCTGTAGCGTGGGCTAAACCTACGACTCTAGCAAAACCAACTTATGGAAATGCACAGCCGCTCGAAACCATTACATCTAAATAAAAGAAAGATAGAGGAGGAGAAACCATGAATAGATTAAAAGTAGGCGTTATCGGATGTGGCAGTATTGCAAAGCATCGACACTTGCCGGAATACGCAGCAAATACACAAATAGAAATTGCTGCGGTGTGCGATATTGTTAAGACTCGAGCTGATGAGATTGCAGCCCTCTATGGTGCTGTAGCTTATGAACGATTTGAAGAACTGCTTCAGAACGAAGAGATCGATGCAGTTAGTGTATGTACACCGAATTACTTGCACGCTCCGATCTCCATTGCTGCATTAAAAGCCGGAAAGCACGTGCTCTGTGAAAAGCCAATGGCAACGTCACGAGTAGATGCTGAAAAGATGATCGAAACAGCCAGCACGAGCGAAAAGAAGCTAATGATTGCTCATAACCAGCGTTTTGTTCCTTCACATGAAAAGGCAAGAGAAATTCTGGCGAGCGGTGAAGTAGGTAAGATCTATAGCTTTCGAACAGCATTCGGACATCCTGGACCTGAAGGATGGAGTGTTGACGGCAAGGAAAGCTGGTTCTTTGAGAAAGAGAAAGCATTTATTGGAGCAATGGGAGATCTCGGTGTTCATAAAACAGATCTTATCCGTTATTTGTTAGGTGAAGAGATTGTAGAAGTAGGTTCTTTTGTGGAAACAAGTGCGAAAGAATTTGCAACGGTTGATGATAATGCGGTCTGTATTTTGAAATCGGAGAGCGGAATTATTGGCACGCTAGCAGCAAGTTGGGCATACACAGCGAAAGAAGATAACTCGACGATCATCTATGCAGAAAAAGCAATTCTTAGATTGGAAGATGATCCAGTGAATTCACTCGTTGTACAATACCAAACAGGTGAAACCGTGAAATATGAGCTTGGTGGTATTCAGACGAATGATAATGGAGGTCAATCTAGTTCACAGGTAATTGATCATTTCGTCGATAGTATCCTTTTGAATCAAGACGTACCAGTAAGCGGGACAGAGGGAATGAATTCTCTTCAAGTTGTTCTTGCGGCACTTGAATCAAATGAAACAAAGAAAATCATTAACCTGAGGTGATCACGTGACTAAATTACGAATGGGAATTATCGGGTCTGGTGGCATCGCGCAGTCCCGTCATATCCCAGCTTACCAACAGCTCGCCGAACAGGTAGAGTTGTTTGGTGTTTATGATGTTGACTATGAGAGAGCGAAGCAAGCTTCTGTGTCGTTTCATATCACCAATGTGTACGAGCACGTCTCAGATCTGTTAAAGGAAGTAGATGCGGTCACAATTTGTACCCCGAACAAATTCCATGCTGACCTCGCTATACAGGCTCTTAAGGCAGGAGTGCATGTGCTCTGTGAAAAACCGATGGCAATGACGGTTGAAGAGTGTGATCGGATGATCGAAGCAGAAAAAGAGTCTGGTAAAATTCTTTCGATTGGTTACCATTATCGCTTTATGAAGGAACCGCGTGCAGCACGTCAGGTAATACAAGAAAAAGAAATTGGCGATCCGTTGGTTGCGCGAATACAAGCCCTTCGTCGGAGAAAAGTTCCAGGCTGGGGAGTGTTTACGAATAAACAGCTGCAGGGTGGCGGTAGTTTAATTGATTACGGCTGTCATTTCCTAGATCTAAGTATGTGGCTCATGGGAAATCCGAAGCCAGTGGAAGTATCAGGAACAACGTACAACAGATTGAGCAAAACTCCTGAACAAGTTAATTTATGGGGAGCTTTTGATCATGAAACGTTCGATGTAGACGATCATGTGACGGCGTATATTAAATTTGATAACAACGTTTCGATGCTCTTTGAAACGTCATGGTCTGCCAATATTGCTGAAGATAAAGAGTCGGTTAGTATTTCTGGGAGTGATGGTGGCCTGGATGTGTTTCCTTTTCAATTGAACAAAGCACAGTATGGCATGCTCTTAAACAGCAGTAGCCAATGGGTTCCAGGAGAAGAAGATCCTGGATTGCCTCAGGCTGCGAACTTTATAAACAGTTGCCTGGGACTTGAAGAATCTATTGTGAAAGCGGAAGAAGCTCGAACTGTATCTCAGGTTATTGCAGCGATCTATGAAAGCTGTGCGACTGGAAGAAGCGTTCGTCTCGATTAATCTCACACAAACGATAGGAGTGGTCATATGAAACTTGGCGTATTCACAGTATTATTCTCAGATAAATCTTTTGAAGATATGCTCGATCATGCAAAAGCATCTGGACTAAAAGCGGTGGAAATCGGGACTGGTGGTTACCCGGGGGATGCTCATTGTAATCTGGATGAGCTATTAAACAGTGAGGAAAAGAGGTCAGAATACCTTGAAAAAGTTCAATCACGAGGTCTTGAAATCAGTGCCTTTAGCTGTCACGGGAATCCAATCTCACCAGACAAAAAGTTCGCTGAACAATGCCATGATACCTTCGTAAAAACAGTGAAACTGGCTTCTGCCATGAACGTTCCTGTTGTCAATTGCTTCTCAGGTACACCTGGCGATAGCGAAGATGCGAAAAATCCGAATTGGCCGGTCACACCCTGGCCAGCTGAATATTCAGATGTATTGAAATGGCAGTGGGAAGAAAAGCTTGTTCCTTATTGGAAGGAGTGGGGGCAGTTTGCGAAGGACCATAATGTCAAAATCGGTCTTGAACTTCATGGTGGTTTTCTAGTACATACGCCGTACACGATGCTTAAACTCCGTGAGTTAACATGTGATGCTGTTGGAGCTAACCTTGATCCTAGTCACATGTGGTGGCAGGGAATCGATCCTGTGGCAGCCATTAAAATTCTCGGGAAAGAAAACGCAATCCACCATTTCCATGCGAAAGATACGTATATCGACCAGGATAATGTGAACATGCACGGGTTAACAGACATGCAGCCTTATGGTGATGTGAAAACACGCGCTTGGACGTTCCGTTCCGTTGGGTGCGGACATAGCAACCAGGAATGGTCTAATATGATGAGTGCTCTCCGTACTTATGGGTATGATCACGTTGTCAGTATTGAACATGAAGATCCATTAATGTCGATCGATGAAGGCTTCCAAACGGCTGTTAAGAATCTTCAATCAGTTTTAATCGTTGATCAGCCAACGGAGATGTGGTGGGCTTAAGTTTATTTATAAGGCTCTTTTCGTAAACATTGTTGCTATACGAGTGGGGAATTTCCGCTTCAGGATGCTCGCTTTCCGCGGGGCGGGCGCTGAGCCTCCTCGGCGCACTGAAGCATTGCGCCTGTGGGGTTCACCTGTCCCGCTAGTCCCGCAGGAGTCGAGCACCTTCCGCTCCAATCAGCTAAGTGTGGTTCTTTATACAATAATTCTTTCAAAAACAACAATCTTTGAGAAAAGAGCCATTTATAAAGAACCCCCGATGCTTAGTAGCATCGGGGGTTCTGCTTCATTCTCTTATTCTGTTTCCTTTTTCCACTGATTATCGATTAACATCTTACCTGGCCACGTGTAAGCCATGATACCACCATCAGCTGTAATATCTTCACCTGTAACGTATGAGCTATCATCAGAAGCTAAGAAAAGAGCGACCTTCGCCATTTCATCAGGGCGTCCGAGTCTACCAAGTGGCGTAATCCACTTATTCGCATCTCTAAACTTCTGACCCATTTCTTCTTCTTTTGTCCCAGCAAGTTCATCGATTAATGGTGTTTCAATCGTACCAGGTGATAGAGAGTTCACTCTAATTCCATCCCTTGCATAGTCGATTGCCATTGCTTTCGTGAAGTTTGTAATACCACCTTTTGCAGCATTGTATCCTGAACGATCAAGGTCTGCAGCTCTACCTGACATCGAAGAAGTATTGATGATCGAACCACCATGATCCATCATAAGTGGAAGTAAGTATTTACTTGTTAAGAATGTACCGCGCAAGTCTACTGAAATAATACGATCGAACAGCTCGACTGGATACTCGTGAACCTTACCGCCTTCCTGATCAACTCCTGCATTATTAAATAGAATATCAATCGTGCCAAATTCTTCTTTCACTTTGTTAGCAAAACTCGTAACGCTATCTTCATTAGAAACATCAACGTGGAATGTTTTCACACTTCCCCCATCTTTATTCAGCTTCTCTGCGGTCTTGTTCATTTCTTCAGTGTTCACATCAGCACATAATACCGTTGCCCCTTCTTGTGAGAACAGCTCGGCCGTTGCTTGTCCGATCCCAGTTGCAGCTCCGGTGATAACGGCTGTTTTATTTTGTAATCTACTCATTTGTAAGTCCTCCTGCGCAATTATTTAAGTCTATTGTGTGTTTACCCACCTAAAGAAGAAAATAATCATTTGTGATGTTCTGTTTAGAAAATGAATTTCATGGAAAAATATGGTCCTGGTGTAAAGTATTTGTCATATCTCATGATTTCTGACGGTGATAAAATGACTATATAAGTAAGGAGGGATTTTGGTGTTTATATTAAGGATCCGGGAAGAGGAATCAGGAGATTTGGAGACAGAGAGTTATGATGTTCGCTACCAGGCTAATGTAGCATTTAAGGAAAAAACACTCGCTTATTCGAATCGTTCAGGCCGTTATGAAATTTCGTTGAATCAACATTCAGGGGAAGAGATTTTATCAACCAAAGTAGGGCTTGGCTGGTGAAAAACATACATATTAAAAACCCCGTACTGTAAGTACGGGGTTTTTAACGTCTTAGTGAGAAGAATGGAAAAGGTTTTGTTTAACGGTTTTCCAATTCGGTTTTGGCGTATCTTTCAAACTCTTATAAAGAGAGTATCCAAGACCAGCAATCATCACGATGATAAAAAGAATCTCATTCATGTGTATCGTTCCCTTTCATGGACATTACTTTTTCTTATCGAAAAGACTCGTGCTGTGAAGTGGCTGTACTTTCGCATCAGGGTCCATGTACGATTTTGCATTGTTAACTGCAGTAGGGGCTTCTCCAAAGCCAGAAGCGATCAGCTTGACCTTGCCGTCATATGTAGCCACATCACCTGCAGCATAAATGCCAGGTATATTTGTTTCCATCTTGGAATTAACCACAATTGAATTCTTTTCGATCTCTAGACCCCATTCTTTAATTGGTCCAAGAGAAGATATGAAGCCATAATTTACAATAACCGCGTCAACGTCTTTCGTAATTGATTCTTCGCCTTTAACCTGCTCGAGAACGACTTGTTTAATACGTTCTCCGTCCCCGATAAACTCAGTAATGTTATATGGCGTCTGAACGTTAACAGAAGAGTTCATAAGCTGTTCTACACTGTGCTCATGCGCTCTGAATTTATCGCGACGGTGAATAAGCGTTACTTCTTCAGCAATGGGCTCAAGCATATTAGCCCAATCTACTGCAGAATCTCCACCGCCAGCAATGAGTACTTTCTGGCCTGCGAAGGCAGTAAGGTCATTCACGAAATAATGAAGGTTTTTCCCTTCGTATTGGTCTGCACTTTCTACTTTTAGACGACGAGGTTGGAATGCACCAACGCCAGCAGTAATAATCACCGCACGTGTATAGTGCTCATCTCCTGTATTTGAGCGAAGGTATAGCGAACCATCTTCAAGTTTCTTAACTTCTTCCACTGATTGCTCTAAAACGACTTCAGGATGAAACTGGTTTGCTTGCTCGATTAGATTTGTTACGAGATCTTGAGCGAGCACTTTCGGAAAGCCAGCTACGTCATAAATATATTTCTCTGGATAGAGTGCAGAAAGCTGCCCTCCAAGCTGAGGCATGCTTTCAATAATTTTCACGCGAAGCTGGCGCATGCCACCATAGAATGCAGTGAATAAGCCCACAGGACCTCCGCCAATAATCGTTATATCATAAAGTTCTTGTTGGTCTGTCATAGTCAGTCCCCCTTAAATTTAATCGATGTGCTTTCATTATTATAATCATAATAAAAACGGAACTAAACCCCTAAGGCGAAAACACGTCTAGAAGTTTCATTATAAGGGTTGAAAAACAAAATAAAAAAGAATATGATTAAAATTGAACGTCAGATATGAAAAAATTATGACAATATACGGGCTAGATTTACATTTTTTTCGGTCTAGAACGTGAAATCTTTAACAAAGTCTCTCGTCTTTTTCTATTTTCTATTATTTTTTATTTAATGAGGGATAATATCCTTATAGTTAACGTTGATTGACGTTTCACGGTAGGGCAATCATGAGTTTATTAGTTGAGTCCTAAAAAAATACCGATAAAAGGTGGATGTGATACAAGTGAGTAGGCCAAAAATCGCGATTTTAGGTGCAGGGTACGGCGGGATTATGACAGCAGCTCGTCTCCAGAAAGAAATGGGTACTAACGAAGTGGAAGTGACGCTTGTAAATAAGCATGACTATCACTATCAAACAACTTGGCTTCATGAGCCAGCAGCAGGAACAATGCATCACGATAAAACACGTATCATGATCAAAGATGTTATTGACATGAATAAAATCAAATTTATTAAAGACAGCGTTGTAGCAGTTAAGCCAGATGAGAAGCGGGTCATTCTTGCTAATGGAGAACTAGAATATGATTATCTTGTTCTTGCACTTGGCTTTGAACCGGCTACATTTGGTATTAAGGGTCTTAAAGAGAACGCATTCAGTATCAGAAGCGTTAACTCTGTTCGTAAGATCCGTGAGCATATCGAATATCAATTTGCGAGTTACAACAATGAGCAAAATCGTCGTGACGACCTTCTAAAGATCATCGTTGGTGGTGCCGGTTTTACAGGTATCGAGTTCGTTGGGGAACTTGCTGAGCGAGTACCAGAGCTTTGTAAAGAGTTTGATATCCCACGTGATCGAGTGAAAATCATCAATGTGGAAGCGTCACCAACTGTTCTGCCGGGATTTGATGAAGAACTCGTTGAATACGGTATGAACCTTCTTGAACGTAAAGGCGTTGAGTTCCGTACGAACACAATGATTAAAGAAGTAACGGAAGACGGTGTTATTCTCGGTGAGAATGAAGAAGTGAAAGCAGCTACTGTTGTATGGACTGGTGGCGTACAAGGTAACTCCATCGTTGCGGATTCAGGATTTGAAACGAACCGCGGACGAGTTCCTGTTCGTAAAGATCAGCGTACACCGGATTACGATAATGTTTTTGTCGTAGGTGACTGTGCTCTTCTAATCAATGAAGAAATCAATCGTCCATTCCCACCAACTGCACAAGTTGCGATTCAGGCAGCTGGAGCTGTATCTAAAAACTTACTGAATCTTGTGCGAGGAAAAGAGCTCGAGAGTTTTACACCTGACATTAAAGGGACAGTGGCTTCTCTTGGTGGAGGTGAAGCCATCGGTAAGGTCGGTAACAAGAAGCTTTACGGACGTACAGCTTCTGCGATGAAAAAAGTGATCGACAACCGCTATCTATTTATGCTTGGTGGACCAGGGCTTGTCTGGAAAAAAGGGAAACTTAAATTATTTTAAGATCATCAGATAAAGAGGGCAAAGACATGACGTCTTTGCCTTTTTCATACTTTAATAACATATCAATTCAGAAGAGAAATAGCCTATAAGAAAAACGGAGGCTATCGCCATAAACAGCATGACGAGTAGCCAGGTTTTTCTAATCTATTCTAAAGAATAGGGGCTATGGTACAGCATATGAACGCTTGATTTAGATTATGCAGGGGGGAAGGTCGATTGAGTAAGAGAGGAAAGGTCTGGCTTGCTGCTGCTGGTATTGTAGAGTCAGATGGTAAATACCTTGTTGTTATGAAGAAATACGGTGGATTAAAAGGACAGTGGTCCTTTCCAGCAGGATTTGTCGATGCTGGTGAAACAATGGATGAAGCTGCGAAGAGAGAAGTGTTAGAGGAAACAGGAATAGTTGCGGAAATCACTGGTATTGCAGGTATTCGATCGGGTGTCATTGATCATGACATTAGCGATAACCTCGTTGTGTTTCATATGAGAATGATCAAGGAGACGCCAATGAGTGATACAAGTGAGATTTCAGAGAGTAAATTCCTATCCAAAGAAGAGCTTTTAGCTGATTCTAGAACCTCTTCTATGATTCCATCTTTTTTAAATGGAATGAATCAGTTCATTACTGAAATGAATCCAGGAGATCGATTTGGCTACACATCCTATAAATTGTTATATAACGGTTGAAATAATCAGATAGTAGACGGAATAGTCTGATATTTAAAGATGTATCCGCTTACACAGGCTGTCAAGGAGAAATTTGGGGGTTTTCTTTTTTAATGATTCTTGTTATATTATCAGAAAATTACAACAAAGGAGTGGTTGATGTGAGAAGACAGCAGAATAAGATAAAGTCAACAGATTGCCCTTATTGCCAGGGAAAGGGGTACTTTCAACTGCTTCTTGGTGGATCAGAAACGTGCGATAATTGTTCAGGGAGTGGCGCGAAACAGAATCCAACAAACTAAGTGCGAAATGCACTTAGTTTTTTTGTTAGGGTCTTTTCTAAAGGCTCTTTTCTAAAAGATTGTTGCTTTTGAAATGATTTAAAAAAACTACACTTAGTGATTGGAGCGGAAGTCACCCCCTACTCTTATCGCAACAATGATGTTAGCTTATACTGTTCACTCCCCGTTCATTGACTAAAATGCGACAATCCAGTAAACTAACAATGATTACTCGGGGGTGAATTTATGGCAATTCCACAGCTGATCATTTCGATGTTGCTGTTTATTGTGCTTTTCTTTGGAATCGGCTTTTTGCTTAACATGCTACTGCGTTCGACATGGATCATGGCGGTTGTATATCCTGTCATCGTCATTATGATTATTGATAACGTTTCATTTTTTCAATATTTCTCAACTCCCGGTTCTGCCTTTAAAGCATTAGGAACTGATTTTCTTTCATTAGGAAGTGCAGATGCGATTATTTTGGCAGCAGGACTTGTAGGGGCTGTATTTGCGGGTGTTGCGATTCGCATGCTGCGAGTTAGAGGATATCAGATGTTTTAGAAGCTTCGCCAATAGCTGGCAGAAGCTTTTTTATTTGGGGAAATGTCTGCCTATTCCATCCATCATGAATAGCTTCACTGCTCTCTGGAAATGAATAGATGAGGAGAGGAGTGAAGAACTTGCGTTTTTTGATGCTTATGGTAAAAGGCCTGTTTTTCACAGGTCTGTTTGCAGCCGCTTTGTTATCCACTTATTTATATCTATCGGGTGTATCAATAAACGAGTTTACGAAGTGGGTACTGCCGGATCAAAAAGTTTTAAGTTTGCAAGAAAGACCAAAGCTCGATGATTCTCGAGACTGGTCACAGTATCCTGTTCACAAGGTAACGGCAACGGGTTATACAGCTGGAGAAGAATCGACAGGGAAGTCACCTGATCATCCTGCCTATGGCGTTACGTATTCAGGTGTCAAAGTAAAACGTGATCTCTATTCTACGATTGCCGCAGATACGTCCATTTTTCCGATCGGAAGCGTGCTGTTTATTCCCGAATACGGCTTCGGGGTTGTGGCGGATACAGGAAGTGCGATTAAAGGAGATCGAATTGATCTCTATTATGATACTGTTCAGGATGTTTATAACGAATGGGGAAAAAAGACGTTGGATGTCTATCTCATTCAAAAAGGTGAGGGAACGTTAACAGAAGAAGCGCTAGAGGCGTTGAATGAAGAAGAGTCGATGCAAGTTTTCAGGCAAGAATTAATGAGTGAAAAAGAATAATATAAGGACCTAAATGATAATGGTAGACGAACAAACGACGGAGATCACTCTCTCCGTCGTTTGTTCGTCTTGTTTATTTATGAAGAAAGGTTTCTTCGCTTTCATAAGTAGGATACCGTTCCGGGTGAAGGATGGCCGCAAGTTTTATGAGCCCAGTCAGTAAGCGTGGGGAAGGTCTGCAGTATAACCATTCTTCAAGAACATGAATCGGTGGATCGTCAAGCTGGTTCCATCCTTGTCGCTTTGTCACAATGGATGGATTCACTTTGTTTTTTCGAACACCGACCCAGGCGAGGCAAATAACATCGGGCTTTCGGTTCACAACATCGTTCCAATCCGTTTGAACGGATGCAAGCTCCACATCATGAAAACAATTTCTAGCACCAGCAAGCTCACTAATTTCAGTAAGCCAGTTTGTTTTCCCGGGTGTGAAGATTGGTTTTGGCCACCATTCCCAATAAATATCTGGTTTATCAGAAATGTCTTCACTAATTGTTTTGTATTCATTTATGAGTTCTCTGAATCGTTTTGAAAGGGAAGCGGCTTCTCCTTGTTTATTTGTTAATTTGCCAAGCGTATCAATGTCCTGGCATATATCATCAAGAGAATTAGGATTTAGTACCGTATAAGAAAGCCCAAGACGATCAAGGGCTTCTATGTTTTTCTCCATCCCAGGGACGCTCAGCGAGGCGAGAATGAGATCTGGTTTTAGTTCCATCACGCGGTCCATATCGATTGAAAGGTCAGGTCCAAGTCGTGGTAAACGATTGATTTGTTCCGGCCAATCAGAGAAATCATCTACTCCTACAAGTTGATCCGTAAGATCGAGGTAGGCACATAGTTCTGTATTACTCGGACATAATGATACGATTCGCATCGTGACCCTCCTGTTTCAGGCAATTTGAAAAGCATAATAGAGAAGTAACGTTGAAATAATACCAAGCAGGCCACCAACGAGTACTTCAATTGGTTTGTGTCCTAATAATTCTTTTAATTCTTCAATCTTTTCTCGTTCTTGTTTTTGTTGCCAGTTTTTCGCTTCAGAAACGAATCTATTGAAATTAAGAACAAGCTGATTGAGTACGATAGCCTGTTCTCCTGTTTGTCTTCTAACTCCGGTTGAATCGAACATGACGATAATACTGAACATTGCGGCTACGGCAAACACTGGAGAGTCAAGCCCAGCTTCAAGTGCAACCCCTGTTGCAAGTGATGTCGTGGCAGCGGAGTGGGAACTTGGCATCCCCCCTGTTGCATTAAACAACGACCAATCGATTTGTTTTGTTGCAATAAAGTAGATCGGTACTTTCAAAAATTGGGCAAAAAACACGCCGAATAGCGCTGCCCAAAGGGGGAAATTAAACAAAATATCCATGAGTGACAACATCTTCCTTTCTAAACAAGTCCTATGTGTGGTGTTCCCCAAGTTACTGGATTTCAATCGAGTGGTTAAGTGAAAAAGAGGTTATATAAAGCGTTGTGTGTAATGAAAATTATCAGTTTATTATAGCATAATCCTGATCAATCTGTCCGTTTCTCAAAAAGGGAGTAGAAAGTCGATTAGAGGGAATATAGGAAGGGCATCAGGATTATCCATTGACACAAATACTACTCCGTGTTAACTTATTAGTGATTTACCAAACTAAAGTGTTGTTGAAAGGTTGTTACGTAATGAATGCCGTTATTCTCGCTGTTCTAATCATGCTAGGGCTTAGCCTATTTCGCATACATGTTGTTATTGCTCTCGTTATCGGTGCTATTGCAGGCGGGTTGCTTGGAGGATTGTCACTCGATGATACCATTACTGCATTTAGTTCTGGTCTCGGTGGGGGTGCTACTGTCGCACTGAGCTATGCTTTACTAGGAAGTTTCGCCGTTGGTCTTTCACGAACAGGCTTACCAGAGCTTATCGTAGATCGTGCGCTCAATATGGTTAATCGCCGAGGAGACGATCGTAAGAAAGGTCTCGCTAAAGTTCTCATTCTATTTGTTATTTTGCTTATTTCTTGTTTCTCACAGAACCTTGTACCGGTTCATATTGCTTTTATTCCAATTCTCATTCCACCGATTCTTCAAGTTCTAAACGAACTCGGAATCGATCGCAGAGCGGTAGCATCTGTACTTACATTTGGATTAACAGCACCTTATATTCTACTTCCGGCAGGTTTTGGGAAGATATTTCATGAAATTCTTCAGTCGAATATGGCTGACAGTGGGATGCAGATTGAATTATCTTCGATACCGACTGCGATGCTTCTTCCAACATCAGGGTTAGTTGTCGGATTACTCATTGCAGTGTTTTTCTCTTATCGTCGTCCAAGAACTTACAAACAGCTTTCGATTTCTCAAGAAGAAACTCCGGAGAAACATGTCTATTCCAAAAGGTCGATTATGTTTGCGGTCATTTCTGTTATCGTTACGCTTGCTGTCCAAATTCCAACCGAGTCAATGATTCTCGGTGCGCTTTCAGGTATCATCGTCTTGTACGTAACAGGTAGTATTCGATTAACAGAGTCTGAAGCGGTTTTGACAGAAGGTATGAAGATGATGGCGTTTATAGGGTTTGTGATGCTTGCAGCGAATGGATTTGCAGAAGTACTAAGACAAACTGGAGAAGTTGAATCTCTTGTCACGCAAGCATCAGGTCTCATCGGAGACAACAAGGCACTTGCTGCTTTACTGATGCTTATTGTTGGTTTGTTTATTACAATGGGTATAGGCTCTTCTTTTTCAACGATTCCGATTATTGCAGCTATCTATGTACCACTAGCGATGGAGCTCGGGTTTAGTCCAATGGCGACGATCGCTCTTGTCGGAACCGCGGCAGCTCTTGGTGATGCTGGTTCTCCTGCATCGGATAGTACGCTAGGTCCAACCTCTGGGTTGAATGCTGACGGGCAGCATAATCACATTTGGGATACAGTTGTACCCACTTTTCTTCACTACAACATCCCGTTGATTTTATTTGGCTGGATTGCAGCTATGATTTTTTAACAGAACACGAGGGTAAACCTCGTGTTTTTTTGGTTTTGGTTTCCGTGTCCTTTTTCAGCACATTCTATTGAAGAAGAATGTCGCCGTTCTGTTACACTGAATAAAAAGAAGGAGGAAGGAGTGCCTTATGTATTTTGGGAAAATGAAAGAAGAGAATAGTGACCGTCTTCCACCAAATCAGCGTCTAACAACTGGATGGCCAGTCTTACATGTTGGGGATGTCCCATATTATGAAAAGGATTTATCAAACTGGGATTTGAGGATCGGCGGATTGGTCGATCGTCCAACAGTGTTGACGTTTGAACAGCTTCTTGCTTTACCGGAAACTTTCCAAAGAAATGATATTCATTGTGTGACGGGATGGTCGAAGTTTGATAATGAATGGGAGGGGACTTCAACACGTACGATTGCCGAACATGTTGGCATTCGAAAAGAAGCGAAGTTTGTCATGATCGAAGCCGAAGAAGGGTGGACGACGAATGTACCCCTTGAAGATTTTCTTTCTGAAACAAGTTTGTTAGCACACAAACATAACGGAGAGACGCTAACACCCGAGCATGGCTACCCTTTAAGATTGGTCATTCCCCACCTGTATTTCTGGAAAAGCGCGAAGTGGATTAGAGCAATTAAATTTAGGTCAGAAGACCAACAGGGGTTCTGGGAGCGTAATGGTTATCACATGTATGGGGACCCGTGGAAGGAACAGCGTTTTGCATGGGATTAATAGAGAAGGATCCGAAGGACTGTCGAGGAGACAGTCCTTTTCAAATCAGAAGAGTTTCGAAATGACTCCCCTATATTCTGACAGGAATCTAGGACTTGATGTAGAATAATTTAATTTATGAAAAGAATGCACTAAATGAGAGGAACATAAGTGACTGTAATTAATTTCAGTGAGCTTTGAATAAGGAAACAAAACGTCTTCTTATCGCTACTTCGACATTATTAGGAGTGATTAATTGAGTAGATTACAGGATCAGATCATGGATCATCTGTCGTGTGGCATTCTAGCAATTGATTTGGATTATCGTGTTATACAAATCAATGACGTAGGAGCAAACATTCTTCAAGTTAATCGAGACGATCTTCTTGGTGAGAATGTATTTGATCACTTCCCCTTAGCACCTGAAGAAGTTCGTCATGTTGAGCGAACAGTAGCAACAGGAGAGGAGTATCAAGTAGAGGGAATGCCATATAGGTGGGGAAAGTATAATTTGTTTTTATCTATTCGAACAAAAGTATTGAGAGAATCTGGCCAAATGTATGGTGCAATGGTAGAGTTCTCTGATATGACCTATCTATACGAGAAACAGATTGAGCTCATGGAGCGTATGGAGGATATGGCTGTCAATGTTATTCCACTTATGGACCAACTTGGATTACTTCCCATTCAGCCAGTCGTTGAAGAGCTTGGGTTCCAATACATCGTTGATATTGGATTACAGAAAGTAGCGGATTTGAAAGTGAATACGCTCATTATAGACTTGTCTTCCATTTCATCTTTAAATAATGAATTTTCAGAAATGATATCGAAGCTTTGTGGATCTTTAAATTTACTTGGTATTGATATTATGATTACTGGAGTTAGACCAGAAACAGCTATCAAATGGGTTTCTTCAGGGACAGACTACATAAAAACAACCTATTATCCTCATGTTCAAGCAGCCATTAAGAGTTATAAGTTAAATCGATAATACAAAAAACGTTCACCTGATATGAGGCGAACGTTTTCTATTATGAGAAGAATGGAGCTTTACTTGCCTTAGCAAGCAAAGCAGCTAAATCTCTAGATTATCAAGCGTAGTACGAAGCGTTTCTCGTTGTTTCTCTATAGCTTGTAGGGCTAACTTAAGCATGTTCTCATATTGGGTTAAAACGAGTTGTCCGTAAATTGTACCAGGAACAGCCCATTTCCCGTTTAATCCTTGCCACGTTGTAGCGGATCCTCGCTTTACGAGAGAGAAGCGGGGATCGACTTCTGAATCACCTGCTGGGATCGGAGCTGTTGATGTGTATGCAAAGAGATGCTGGATATGGGCCAGAACGCCTGTTGAGGGATTTGGGAATGTTGCACCGCTTGCGCCTCCACCTGTGGCACCGATTCCTGCAAAATTATTTTGTTCTGGTTGGACATCGCCTGTAAATCGGAAAAAATTTGTTTCATGGAGTGCCTGAGCGAAAGCTACATCACCACGTATGCCATAACGTTTGCTAATAGATAGATATAAAACGGCAAGATCTGGAGAAGTTACAGGATTAATTGATCTGGCGTAGGCATTCATCTGATCAGCTGATAATACAGAAGCCCCCTGAATACGATAGCCTTGGTCTGGAACGGGTTCAGGAGTTATAACAGGTGGCTCTGGTGTTGTCTGTTCAAGTAGGATGAAGCTCTCGATACCAGCTCTTTTTAAATTATCAGCTAACGTTTCAGCATTTTTCTTTACTTTAAAAGCACCAGCTTGTACTCGGTAAAAGATTTCATTATTAACGACGGTTTTTGCGATAAATGCACTGAAGCCATTTAGCATTAATAAGGCAAGGTGATCCTTTGCATTTTCGTTCTTACTGAATGATCCTGCAATTACTTTATATAAGGGGCCATCAGGAGGTGACGGTTTTGTGGGAAGCTTCAATGCAGCGGCAGTTTCATCTGCAATTCCGATCGATATGTCCGTAATGAATGAAGGATTGATGAGGAGTTTGAGATCATTCTCATTATCCAAAAACAGTACTTCAATAAGCAATGCGTTCATTTTTGTCTCACGTAAAACATGGAAGTTAGCGCGCTTTTTACCTCGATCAACAATTTTATACGGTTTAAGAACAGAACTTGCGATTTTGTCATGAATCGTAGATTGAAGTTGGACCGTTTGAGAAGGCACTTTTCCATTGTAAATATAACTTTCAAAACCTTTCCCACCTGCAGCATTGTTATGAATACTTAGAAAGAAATCAGCTTTCAGCGCATTTGCAAGGTCTGTTCTCGGTTTTAATGCAATGGTTTTATCAGAGTCACGAGTTAACGCGACACTTACGTCATATTTTGAAATTAGATGATCTCTTACCATACGAGCAATGGTAAGGTTAAAATTCTTTTCCTGATAGTTCTTGAAAGTTGCACCAGGGTCTGAGCCTCCGTGACCGGGATCGATTATTATTAAAGACAACATACTCCCTCCATCATTTCTGGATACTATAGTATATTTATTCTAGACAAATTGGCTTGGACAATCTGTCTTGATTGGAGGAAAAGGGTGAAAAAAAGCGTTAAGGAACCAATTCGTATAGTGGAAGAACAGCAGGATCATTTGCGATGTGTTCAGGGTAAATAAAACCTCGTCCATCATCTGGAAAACTTAAGCCAGCTTTCCGATAGCACTCTTGAATAAATTCGGAACAAATGTATTTATCATTCGGAATCGATTTCAAGTCGTCGATGACAACACTGGCTAGAATTTTCAATATTTCTTGGATATCATAAAGCTTTCCCGTTAAATCAGCACCACGCCTCAGCATAGCATTCATCTTGTTTTCGTCCAGATCTTTTGCGATAGAATGCCTTGCAAGGAAGAGACTCCCTCTATATGGAAGCCCTGAATTCCGATAATCTTCGAAATAATGAGAGAGTGGAACCATGCGAACTCCATAACTTTCGACACTTTCTAATAACATGATTCGGTCAACCCAACGAAAGAGCAGGGCAACATGACTAAAACGTGAATTTGATACCTTTTGGATAATTTTGCTTACCGGATAGGAGCCATTACAAAGAAGGAGATCACCTGTTTGAATGTTTCCACGAACGGAGTGATAGTTTTCTACTGGTAAGTTAACGTAGCGATCTAATGACATAATAACCTCCTAAAGGTTTGACTACTTTATGTAGTTAGATAAAAACCTCGTTTATTCCTTCTTTTTACCTTGGCGAATGGAGCTGAAAATAGAGGGGTTTTAACAATAGAAACTATTTGACCTTTTCAGAAGGCTCTTTTCGTAAACATTGTTGCTATAACGAGTTAATTTCCGCTCCAATCACAAAGTGTAGCTTTTTTAAATCATTTCAAAAGCAACAATCTTTTAGAAAAGAGCTTTTCAGAAAGAAAAGAACTGTACTTGATGAGCAAATGATTCTATAGTGTGAAGTGGGGTGAATTAAGATGGATTTCTTAAAAGCGGTAGTGGTGCTCGCGTTTCTCATCATGACTGCTAATACAGTGAAGCCTTTCGTTGTTTCTCTTACAAGGAAAAGGGCAGCGATTTTTGCGGTATTCTGGTTCGTATTATACATATTGGTCTGGGGCATTCCCTCTTTCTTACATTCACCAACTGACGAAGTAAGTGGAAGTGGGAAGGAATCAACTATAGAAAGTGTGCAGGATGAGGATGAAGTCTCTTCTGATCTGAAAAAAGAGGAAGCCCAAGTGGAAGAAGAGATTGATTTTGATCCGTCATCTATTGAATTAATTGTTGATGCTAGTGAATTGCTAGGATTGTCTCGAGAAGAATTCTTATCCAACTTTCCAAAAAGCATTGATCCAGATGATGAGGATCCTATGAAAATGACGTTTGAGAATGGTGAAGTATTATTTAAGAATAACGTAGCGGTCGAGATGACCTATTATCCTGAGGGACTGTATTATCCAGAAGATAATCGCCTTCTACTCGCAAGTCTTGGATTTGAGGTCGAAGAATTAAGAAAAGGATCAAATCCCTTTGAAACACCGGTCACATTTTATTTGATCGACGGATTCTCTGATGTAACTGTGTATGGTAAGGAAGAGGATAGAATGAATTCACCGATTGAGAAAATTTATTTAAGAAAAGAATTTTATCCTCCTTCAGTTGAAGCTGATGAAAAAGAAATGGAGGAATGAAAAAACTCGCTTAGCGAGTTTTTTCACGTTTTAATAGTTATACGGTAAGAAAACAGTAGCATCATAGTCGAAAGAAGGACCGTAACAATAACCCACGACCAGGCGAGAGTCATTTGCCCTGAGTCGATGGCCACATAAATAGCAGTTGGTATGGTCTGGGTTTTCCCAGGAAGATTTCCAGCGAACATTAACGTTGCGCCGAATTCTCCAAGCGCTCGAGCAAAACTCAAAATGATTCCTGAAATCAAAGCGTTCGAAGCGAGAGGAATGGAAATGCTGCGAAGCACCATCCATTTTCCTGCTCCGTCTACACGAGCAGCATCTTCAATGTCACCATCAACTGATTCAAACCCAACCTTTGCTGATTGATACATAAGAGGAAATGCAACCACGCTTGCGGCAATTACTCCTGCTTGCCATGTGAAGACAAGAGGATGATGGAAAATGGATTCAATTAGCTGACCGATTGGGCTGGATGCTCCGAAAAGAATAAGTAATATGAACCCCACGACGGAAGGGGGAAGTACGAGAGGGAGCATGATGCACGTATCAATGATGCTTTTTCCTCTAAATGTCCGACTTGCCATCATTCTGCTCACAATAATTCCGAGAACCGTGACGATCGCGCATGACAGAAGTGCTATTTTCAATGATATCCAAATAGGGTCAAGGAAGTTATCCATCTGTGCTCACTTCTTTTTGGAATCCGTATTTCTTAAAAATCGTCATCGCTTCTTCACTTTGGAGAAAAGCAAAATAAGATTTTGCTTCTTCAGGTGCTCCTCTTATGACGCCTGCTGGATAAATAATCGGTGTGTACGTACCTTGTGGAGCGTCGTCCACAAGATTTACTTTGTCAGACGTTCGAAAATCAGTATCATACACAATTCCAGCATCAGCGTTTCCTGTTTCGACATAGGTGAGGACCTGGCGAACGTCTTTTGCGAAAATCAGCTTATCTTCAAGCTTGTCCCACATTTGTAATGATTGGAGGGCTTCCCTCGCATACGCACCTGCAGGCACTGTTTCAGGTGTGCCGATTGCTACTCGACCACGATCTTCAGATAAGAGATCCTCAAAGCTTTTAATCGGTGATGACTTTCCTGTGATCAGAACAAGTTTGTTGCTAAGTAACTTCGTATGTAATCGATCATCGATCAGTTCTTTATCTTCTACTTCTTTAAAATGGTCCTCGGATGCAGACAAGTAGACATCGATTGGAGCACCTTGTTTAATTTGATTTGCCAAAACACCTGAGGAAGCTAGATTTAAGGTGACTTCTGAATTGGGGTGCTCATTTTCATAAAGTGTATTAAGTTCTTTCATGGCATCACTTAAGCTAGCAGCGGCGGCTACAGTGATACTTGCTTTATCCTGACCTGTTGACTGACAACCAGATATCAAGAAGAGCAGAACGCCTAATAGGAGAAAGTGCTTCATCTGTAAGATCCTTTCCTAATCAAATCTTTTATCTATTATAACGAAGTATCACTTTTTTGTAAGGAAAGAAAATAGATAATAATCGGGAAAATTCAGGTGATATTCCGAATTTACCCCGACTAGTGATCTTACATAGCGTTAAAAAAACAATTTTGGCTTTGACTGAGGAGAAGTGTTTTGCTGAAATGGATGTTCAATCGTTGAAGCACATTTGTCGTCAAATGGATAGTCAATCACCTGTTTGTAAGGTGGAGGAACTAATTTTGCATCTTTTGAGTCTCGATAAGGGATGTCAATCATGTTCCTTCTACTATTTTCCTCTCTACTTAGCTGTGCTGTGACAAGAGAGCCGACCTGTTTGCCGAGTCGCATGCCTTCTTCATTATCTACAGGGAAGTGCACGCCTGCATAAAGTCTTGAGTTAGCACATTCCTGGGCAAGCTCTTCAAGTCTTTCACGTTCGCCAGGAAAGAAGTAAGCTAATATTTCAGATGTCGTACCAGCTATAGTCGCATGGCCAGAAGGATATGTTGGATGTCTCGGTGTGCAGAGAATGGTCGCAAGCTCGTGATCAAGTTGGTTCGGCCTTGCTACGTTCCACCGATATTTTAAATACCAGACGGTTGTAAAAGCATCATTCATTCCGGCAGAAACGGCAGCTATTATTCTTGCTGCACGAGGTGCGGTGACGCCGTAAGTATCAATTAATTTATCGATAATCGGTGTCCATTGCTTACTAGCTACACCCGTTCCCCAGTATTCAGCTAACTTTACTTGTTTCGGAGTGATGTTTTTCAATGTGTGTTTCACTTTGCTTAATTCGTCTTCCCAGTCAATGGATGTAGGCGATTTAATATCAAGTCGAATTGGTCTTCCATTACGTGTTTCAAAGCGCCCGGGTGGTTTGTTGCGTATATAGTAATCCGGCCATGATCCTGCTAGAGGTTCTTCTGGATTATGTGGGGGTTCGCTTTCACCTGCATACGGAAGCTCTGACCACCTTTCATAACGTTCAGCCATCGCTTAGTTCCTCCTTATATCATTACTCTTTATAGTAAATGCTTTTTCTTTAGGAGGGGTGCAAAAAAAGGAGCCACTGGCTCCTTATATCATGTTATTAGCGAACCATGCCATTTCGAATCGCGTACACAGCTGCTTGTGTGCGGTCACTAACATTGAGTTTGCTTAGAATGTTGCTCACATGTGTTTTGACTGTTTTTAAGCCGATGAATAGTTCCTCTGCAATCTGGCTATTTGTCTTGCCTTCACCTATAAGTAAAAGTACTTCTTTCTCTCTTTTTGTAAGTTCATCATGTAATTGCGTCTTTGGCTTTGTGCGAATTTGCTTCATCATCTTCTGGGCGACTTTTTGTTCGATCACACTTTCATCCTGAAGTGCTTTCCGAATCGTCGAAATGATTTCGTCCGCGGAAGCTGTTTTAAGAAGATAGCTAAATGCACCTGCTTCAATGGCAGGAAAAACCTGCTCGTCATCATAGAAGCTTGTAATAATAATGATTTTCGTATGTGGTAGAGTGGCCATGATCTCTCGAGTTGCTTCGATTCCTGTCATTTCAGGCATGATGAGATCCATCAGAATGACATCAGGTTTCACTTCACTTGCGAGAGTGATGGCTTCTCTACCATTGGAAGCTTCCCCGGTAATCGTGAAATCAGGTTCTGTTAGGAGATAGGCTTTTAATCCTTTTCGTACCATATCATGATCATCGACAATCATTAATTTAATTTCCCTTGTCATGGCTTTATCCCTCCAATGGCACTCGTACCTCAACTAATGTCCCTTCACTAGAGCGTGATGCAATGCGAAATTGTCCCCCTATTTCATCGCATCTCTCCTGCATGGAGCCAAGACCGTATGCGCCTTTTTTCTGATTGCTCATTTCAAACCCTTTGCCGTTATCTTTAATATGTAAAAGAAGTTGATTCTGTTTCAACTTGATCGTAATGCGAATATCGGATGCATTCGCATGGCGAAGTGCGTTACCCAGGCTTTCCTGAACGATACGGAATAAGTTCTCCTCAATTCCTCTGGACAGTTCAGGAAGTTCATCGAATGTAAGACGAAAGTTAACACCAGATTTCTTCTCTAATTCATCGACGAGTTTACTAATTCCTGTACATAAAGAGTCTTCAGACAGTTGTATCGGACGAAGATGGAGAAGAAGCGCTCGCATTTCAACCTGCGCTTTACTCGCAAGGTCTGCGACATCGAGCATTTGAGCCTTCGCTGTTTCGATGTCCCGATCCATAACCTTGATCGAAGCCGACGACATCATATTCAGTGCAAAAAGCTGTTGACTGACAGCATCATGCAAATCGCGCGCAAGTCGCTGGCGCTCTTCTATGATGGCTGCTCCCCTTGCTTTCTCGGCTAATTCAGCTTTTTGATTGGCTAAATTCTGTAATGATGTCACTTGCTTTTGTAGCTTGTCTGCCAGTTCATTTAGTTCCGAACTGATGCGACCGATTTCGTCCTGCTCGCTCGTTTGCATTCGTTCGGAGAACTTACCCCTCGAGAGTATTTTGATCTGTGTGGAGATGTTCTCTAGGCGAATTTTAATGGATTGGGTATCTTTGTAACTGAAATAGCTACCAGTCACCATAACAATCACCATGACGAATATCGGAGAGGTTAGACCAAATGAAAGAGAAATAGCAGATGGGAAAAAGAACACCCAAAGTTGGATGATCAGGAAATAAATGATTCCTGTGAAAACGGACGTATATACGGTAGACTTGAACAATTTCCATCTTAAAGTGGTTTTATTCACATTTGATGCACCTTCCTCTAAATACGATCGACTCTTAAATCAAGAACGGAAAAATCAAAATTGAATACAAGACGTTGAAGGGAGTCATCGAAGTCATCTGTTTTATACGTGATCGCTTGTCCGCGCCCAATCGTGTCCTGATTCTGTTTATCGATCGTTGCGGACAGGACATTCGCACTTCCGATAATCTTAAAAGGAATATCATCTGGAACGATTATCTTAATGTCACCAACAAATCCAGCAAGACTGATCGTCGTTTCTTCCTCAGGTATGAACGTTGTAGAGAAATCAAATTTATAGTCAGCCACAAAACTCCAGTCGTTGATTGACTGTACTTTCCAGTTGGGCTTCTTATAGGAAAGATCACGTACAAAGCTAAACCCCTGATTTTTTCGGAATCTTCCTAATAACCTAAGACCAATCAAGACAAAAATCAACGGCCATAATTTCCAGATGCTCCCCAAAGTAAAAGTAATGATAGCCAAACGATCAAGAATAAGGAGTGAGCCGAGCGTAAGCAAGAGAATACCCGTTGTCCATCGCTTCCTTCTCGTTGAAGGTAGCAAAGCATCTATCACATATTTTCCACCGAGTATAACTAACAAGAAAGGATAAAAATAGACAATCGCTTCCGTCATTTCCATGGAAATAATGCCGATATTTATAAGAAGAAGAAAGATTCCGAGCGCAACAAATAGAAAAGCTGCCAGAAATCGTCCTGTTTGAATCTGTTTCATGTCATCGCCTCAATTCGTTCTGTCTCCTATGTCTGAACATATTTGACATCTTTTAACCTAAATCCTTCAATTCTAATCCATCATATCGTAAATTAGCGGGTTATTTCAGTAAAAATAGTATTACAGGAAATGATTACGAGAAATGGTTTGAATTATTACTAGTTAAATCTTTAGCAAGAAGGTAGAATGTTTTATTATCTATGATATTGAAACGGAAGTGGTTCCGTATGATCTATTCTAAGTATAGATGGTCATGAATTCGAACGCATGTTGCTCAGGGGGGAAGTTTTGTCCGTCTGGAGACTGAGATTTCATGATAAAATGTAGAGGATTATGGAAATTGTTTAAGAAGAGAAGGATGAATGGATTTAAACACGAATAGTTTAATATGAATAAGGTGCAAAATGAGAGAGGGAATAAAATGAAGCAAAAACGCATGTTTAAACTGGCGCTTACAGGATGTGTTCTTGGAATAATTGCTGCAGTGCTATCAAGGTTTGATGTGATACCTCTAATGCAAGTAAAGGATATTTCGATTATAACTGCTTTTATCTTCCCATTTGTCGCTATTGTCGGCTGCTATATTATGAAAACTCGACCCATTGTGGGCGGATTCAGTTTGCTTGTGTCAGCAGCCGGAGGGATGATCTTTCTGTCTGTATTCTATATTATTCCTGCCGCTTTTCTCCTCACTTCTGGGTTCTTTAGTATTCTATTGAAAGAAGAGACACAGTTGGTCACGAACAAATAAACCGCTCCTCATCAAGGAGCGGTTTTGTTATGCTCTGAAAGAAAATGACGAATGGCAGTCGTGACTTCTTCAGGACGTTCTTCAGGAATGAGATGTCCTGTACGAGAGAGAACAATTAGTTCTGCATCAGGTAAGTCTTTTTTCATTCTTTCTCCTACACGAAGAGGGACAAGGCTGTCATCTCGTCCCCAAATTAATAGAACTGGAAAGTTTATCTTATTTAAAGTGCTCGTCGATAGATCTTCCTCACGCTCTCTGATCAATCGACAAAGTGCAAGATAAAAGTCTTTCTCCTCAAAAATCGTTGTGTATCCATCAATGACTTCTTTCGTAAGAAGTTTGTGATCATATACAAGGTGTTCAAAGTTCTTTCGAAGATTGATGGCGCTCATAGAGATGCTTAAGCAATAAGGAAAAAAGGGAAGATAGGAGCATAATCTTAGTGCAGCAGAGCTGGATTTGATATAGCTTGAGCTACAAAGAAGAACTAGCTTCTCAATTCGTTCAGGGTGTTGGATACACGTTCTAAGAGCAATTTGCCCTCCCATCGAGTGACCAACAAGAACTGCTTTTTGGATACCCATTTCTTCAAGAAGTCGGTTGGTTAGAATAGCATACTCATGAAGGGTATAGTGAATATCACAACTCTTTTCGCTTTCACCGAAGCCTGGTAAATCGAAGCACAGTATGTTGTATTCCTGATAGAGGAGGGGAATGAGCTTCCGAAAACTAAACGTTGATGAAAGAAAGCCGTGAATAAAAACGAGGGTTTGAGCGCTCGCTTTCTTCTGTGAGTAGTATTCATATGAAAGAATAACATCGCCGATCTTTCTCTTTTGTTTAATTTGGACAAACACGACGGACAGCTCCTCTCCTCGTTTGTATATATCAAGTTTGGCTTAATAGTGAGAAGTTTATCCTTTCTTCAGCATGCAGTGGAACATTGGAAAGATATTGGGTGGTTAGGAAGCGGAACAAAAAAAGAGACGAGGCATCAGCCTCGTCTTCAAAGGGGGAATATAGATAGCTTACTACTTCTGTTATTCCCACAAGTATGGAAAGTTATACATCCAAAGTAAAATCAGTAAGAAAGTAATGAAGTGATAAGAACAATTGCGATGGCGCCTGGTACAATGTACCGAATTAATCCGTACCAAATTGGGAAAATCACTCGCCCAGCTTTAGATGACATCATCACCTCGTTAGCTAGAATGTCTCGTTTCATTTTTGTAGACACAAAGACGGAAATTAGAAGCGCGCCAATCGGCATTAGCAGATTGCTTGCAATGAAATCCATCGTATCAAATATGGTTCTTCCAAAAATAGATATGTCACTGAGGACTCCGAAGGAAAGTGCCGATGGAATACCAAGTAGGAAGACAAAAAAGCCGGCAATCCAGGAAACTTTCTTACGATTTCCTTTCCCCTTTGTAACGGTAGAAACAATGATCTCCATCAGTGAAAAGGCAGAAGTTAACGTTGCAAAAAGTAACAGCGCCATAAACACCGTGAAGAATATCCCACCAAACGCCATCTGATTAAAGACAGCTGGCAAAACAGTGAAGATGAGTCCTGCTCCTTCTGAAGGTTCAAAACCAAACGCAAAGACGGCAGGAAAAATGGCGAGCCCTGCAAGAGCTGAAATAAGGACATTTAGCCCAACGACAGAAATAACAGAGCCTGTCAGATCCGCTTTACTATCGAGGTAAGAGCTATACGTCACCATCAATGATATCCCGACACTCAGCGCAAAGAAAGATTGTCCAAGTGCATCGAGCACCCCTTCTGCGGTAAGATTTGTGAAATCAGGTTTGAGGAAAAATGCTACACCTTCCATTGCTCCTTCAAGCGAAAGGGATCGAACAACGAGCACAAGAAAAAGAACAAATAGTGCTGGCATCATATAACGACTCGCTGTCTCAATCCCTTTCTGAATCCCGAACTGGACGATCGCAACAGTAATCGCTAGAAAAATCGCTTGAGTGATAAGAGCAGTCGGAGGACTTCCGATTATATCACCAAAAAGTTGCTCATACCGACTGTTTGGAAGACCTGTCAGTGAACCTGAAAAGCTTCTGAGAAGATACGTAATTACCCAGCCTCCAATAACACTGTAGAAAGAAAGGATGATAAAAGAAGCAAGTACACCAAGATAGCCGAGCCATTTCCAGTTTTTGTTGCCAGAAATGGACTCATAAGATGAAACGGCATTTTGCTGTGAATGTCTCCCAATCACGAACTCAGCAAGCAACATTGGGGCACCAACAGCAAGAGTGAAGAGAAGAAAAACAAGAAAAAAGGCACCGCCACCATTCGAACCAGCCATATATGGAAATTTCCAAAGGGCACCAAGACCGATCGCTGAGCCGGCTGAAGCTAGTATAAATCCAAATCTGGACGACCATTGTTCATTTGATTTCATGTTGTCACCTCATACGTAATAAGTCCTATTGAATTGCATTTTATCACTATAGCGAGCGGGAAGTATTCAGTCAATATCAAATATTCTTGTATTTATTTACCACTTGCTGCACGTGCTGGCATGGCTGACTTTTTAACCAATTTCCAGGCATTAATTTTATTTTGAAAGTAAACCCTATTATCACAAAAGTCTATAATCTTGCTATTCCCTTGATAGAGGGGTATGATTCATTAAAAAGGACTAGTATGATGTTTTGTCTTGATTCAACATCTATGTTATACTAGTTAAGTTGAAAAAATTTGTTAGGAGTGTTTTCATGGCAGAACAATATAACGTCGGTGATATCGTAGAAGGGAAGGTAACTGGTATTAAGCCTTTTGGTGCTTTCGTTGCAATTGACGACCAAAAGCAAGGTCTAGTTCACATTTCTGAAATTTCTCACGGCTACGTAAAAAATATTGAAGACCAACTTACAGTTGGAGACGAAGTAAAAGTTAAAATTCTAAACGTTGAAGAAGGATCTGGTAAGATTTCTCTTTCAATCCGTGCTACTCAGCCTAAACCTGAAAGACCGGAAAGAAAGCCTCGTCCAGCAGCACCAAGCGGCGGTGGAAACAAGAAGCAACAACAAACTTCTTCTCCACAAGGCTTCAACACGCTTGAAGATAAGCTTAAAGACTGGTTGAAAGAGTCTAACGACCGTCAAGCTCAGTTGAACAAACGTCTTAAAAAGTAAATCTTGATGAAAGAAGGCAGCCATTGCGGCTGCCTTTTTTCGTAAAGAAAAAGATGAATGTCAGTGAAGTCTAGCTCCAGCGCCTACCCCCTCGAGGTCTTAAGTCGAGTCTCATTGTGACAAAGAGCGCCACACTGAGACTCTTCTTAAGCTTGTCGGGGGTGAACAAGGCGCTTGCGCTTTTCTTGTCTAGCTCCAGCACCAGTCCCTCGAGACACTTCACCTTTCAATCAGAACATAAAGAACATGTTCCGAATGAAAGGTTCCAGTGCTTGTCGGGACTAACCGAGCGCTTGCGCTTTTCGTAGCTATGTTGTTGCGCGATCTGGTTCATGTGAAAGTTCTTCGGTCGGTTTGAAAAGTAACGTCAGGCTGTATAGTCCACTTAACCCGACAAGACCATATACAATTCGAGCCAGGGCAGCGTTTTGACCGCCGAATATTGCAGCGACTAGGTCAAATTGGAAAAATCCAATGAGTCCCCAGTTGATTGCACCAATAATAACAAGTGCAAGTGCAACTCGTTGTAATGTGCTCATGAAACTACCTCCTTTTATTAGGAAACATAATGATTCTTTTATAAGATGACAAAAAAGCTAGTGGATTATACAAAGATCCTACACTTTTTTCCTATAAGCAGATTGCTTTATTTTAATATTTGAATGAGGCATAATAAACGTGATTTGAAATAAAGGAGGACATACCATTGAATAATTTCACTTTCCAAAATCCAACAAAATTGATCTTCGGTAAAGGGCAGCTTGAAGCACTCAAAACTGAAGTGCCACAATACGGAAAAAGAGTCCTCGTTGTTTATGGCGGAGGAAGCATTAAGAAAAACGGTGTTTACGATAGCGTAATGAACACATTAAAAGAAATCGGTGCTGAAGTATTTGAACTTAGCGGCGTTGAGCCTAACCCACGTCTAACAACTGTTCATAAAGGTGTCGACATTTGTAAAGAAAACAATATTGATTTCATTCTAGCGGTAGGTGGCGGTAGTGTTATTGACTGCACGAAAGCTATTTCTGCTGGAGCTAAATATGATGGAGACGTTTGGGACTTCGTAACGAGAAAAGCATTCCCTGAAGCAGCTCTTCCATTCGGTACTGTACTAACCCTAGCAGCAACTGGTTCTGAAATGAATCCAGGTTCTGTTATCACGAACTGGGAAACACAAGAGAAATACGGTTGGGGACACCCACTTGTTCACCCTAAATTCTCTATTCTTGATCCAGAGAATACGTATACAGTTCCGAAGAACCACACTGTCTACGGTATGGTCGACATGATGTCTCACGTACTTGAGCAATATCTTCACCCTGAATCAAATACAGAGCTACAAGAAAACATGCAGTTCTCTGTTCTTGAAACAGTCATGGACACTGCTCCAAAATTGATTGAAGACATGCAAAACTACGACCACCGTGCAACAATCATGTTGAGTGGTACAGTAGCGCTAAACCAATCACTACAGATGGGTGTTCGCGGTGACTGGGCTTCTCATAACATCGAGCACGCAGTATCAGCTGTTTATGATATTCCACACGCTGGTGGTTTGGCGATTCTCTTCCCGAACTTGATGAGACACAACCTTGACGTGAACGTTGATAAGTTCAAGCGTCTTGCTGTGAAAGTTCTAGGCGTAAGTGAAGAAGGTAAGACAGATCGTGATATCGCTCTTGAAGGTATCGACAAGCTAAGCGCGTTCTGGAGCAGCCTTGGTGCACCAAACCGTCTAGCTGATTATGACATTGACGACAGCCAGCTTGATCTGATCGCTGACCGTGCGATGGCTAATGGCGCTTTCGGTAATTTCAAGTCACTTGAGCGCGACGATGTTATGGCGATTTTGAAAGCTTCTCTATAAGTAGAAAAGATGAGTACCGTTCCGATTGGAGCGGTTCTTTTTTGTTTTGCTGTTTGATTGGGATGATTTTTGACTCATTTTCGCTGTGTGCGGCAGCCGGTTAGAGCAAATGAATTTGCTCACCGCGGCTGCAGCACACAGGCGACCTTTCAGCTTCGCTAAAGGCGATTGAAACTTTGGTTTCAATCGAATGAGTCAAAAATCGAGCGAAGAAATTCGTTGCTCCTGAAGAGAAATAAAGTCAAGTTCTAAAGAGATTACAGTAAGATCAAAAGAGTTTAAAAAGAAATCTTCTTCAGGTAATCGCTTACATGGTTCGGCGTTCTTGATTTCGAATAGGTCTTGGGCTAAAGTTAAACGTGGGTACAGAACAAAAAATGATAATTGGAGGCTAATTATGACTTCAAAAGTAAGTTTTGATTATTCAAAAGCATTGTCGTTTGTTGGCGAACATGAAGTAACATACATGGCAGATGCAGTGAAGGCTGCACACGAAGCGCTACATAATGGAACAGGAGCTGGCAGCGATTTTCTTGGCTGGCTAACGCTTCCTCATGATTATGATAAAGAAGAATTCTCACGTATTCAGAAATCTGCTGAGAAAATTAAATCAGATTCAGACGTTCTTCTCGTTGTTGGAATTGGTGGATCTTATTTAGGTGCTCGTGCAGCGATCGAAATGCTGAACCACTCTTTCTATAACGTACTAACTAAAGAAGAACGCAAAACACCACAAGTTTTCTTCGTAGGAAACAACATTAGCTCGACTTACGTGAAAGATCTCTTCAGCGTACTTGAAGGAAAAGACGTTTCGGTTAACGTCATTTCAAAATCAGGTACAACAACAGAGCCTGCGATCGCGTTCCGTATTTTCCGTAAGTTCCTTGAAGAGAAATACGGCGTAGAAGAAGCGCGTCGTCGCATTTATGCAACTACTGATAAGTCAAAAGGTGCGCTTAAAACACTTGCTGACGAAGAAGGATACGAAAGCTTCGTGATTCCTGATGATGTTGGTGGACGTTATTCTGTTCTTACGGCTGTTGGACTTCTTCCAATCGCAGCAAGCGGAATCCCGATTGAAGAGATGATGAAGGGTGCTCAGGACGCACAAGATGACCTGAACACATCTGACATTGAATCCAACCAGGCTTATCAGTATGCAGCTGTTCGTAACGCCCTTTACAACAAAGGCAAGAACATCGAGCTTCTTGTGAACTATGAGCCATCTCTACACTATTTCTCTGAGTGGTGGAAGCAGCTCTTTGGCGAAAGTGAAGGAAAAGACAACAAAGGTCTTTATCCTGCATCTGTCGACTTCTCAACGGACCTTCACTCAATGGGACAATACGTTCAAGACGGCCGTCGTAGCCTTTTTGAAACAGTATTGAACGTTGGGAAAGCGCGTCATGAGATCACAATCGAAGAAGACGACAAAAACCTCGACAAGCTGAACTACCTTGCTGGTGAAACAATGGACTTTGTTAACCAGAAAGCATTTGAAGGTACTATGCTTGCTCATACAGATGGTGACGTTCCGAACTTAATCGTGAACATCCCTGAAATGACGCCTTACCACTTCGGTTACCTTGCTTACTTCTTTGAAAAAGCATGTGCCGTTTCCGGCTACCTTCTAGGTGTGAATCCATTCGATCAGCCAGGAGTTGAAGCATACAAGACGAACATGTTCGCGCTTCTAGGCAAACCAGGATTCGAAAAAGAAAAAGCTGAGCTTGAGGATCGCCTTAAGACAAACGAATAGAATGAACAAGAGAGAGTGCTTCAGCGCTCTCTTTTTTTAATTCTTCTTTCATGAAATTCTCCTGATTGGACACGATAAGCGTAGACTACGTAAACAGGGAGGCAGCACCTATGATTCCAATGGATTCCGTACTCAAAGGAAAAACGATCGAACTAAGCATTATGGAAGATAAGCTCCGCCAATTAGGCTATAGCTATGGCGGTGGCTGGGAATACGATCACGGCTATTTTGACTATAAAATTGATGACGAAGACGGCTATCTTTTTCTAAGAGTGCCGATCAAAGCCGTGAAAAAAGAGCTTGATCAAGATGGCGCGATTGTTGAAATCGGCCAGCCGTTCATGCTCTCGCATATGTACCAGGCAGGAGTTGATCCTGAAGGGAATATTGGCAATATCTCGGCTTCATTTAATCAGTTTCAGGAGCCAAGTGATAAGGACGCAGAGATCGACGAAAAATGGATGAAATATGGTGAGCGCTATTTAAAGGAACTGGATGCAGCACTGTCACCTTACGTGTGAATCACTAGGAGACGATCATCTGATTGTATGGTATATGAAGGAGGTGGATTCATGACGAGTTCATCTCCTCTTTTCACACCGATCATGAGGATATCTTTTTCATTTAGTCGCTGTGCGACATCACAAAATGATTCTTCATTGAAAGGTTCAGCACTCATAAATCCAAGCTGATTCGGTTTCAGGTGAGTGAGCATCTCGAGCAGCGTCGTTGAAATGCCGTGAGAGAACACACTGTTTGTCATGACTGTACTGAGAAGATGTGCACTTTCAATGATCTCATCAGCACCGGCACGCCTTGCATTCACAATTTGTTCTGGCGATAGGATTTCCACAATCGTATAAACATCAGGATTGATCCCTTTGACAGTTAGAAGGGTAAGGATCGTTTGCATATCCACTTCAATTTCGCTTTTATACTGATCAGCGGTGATCAGAACCGTTTGGGCATCTTTCACATTTGCACTTCTTAACGTGCTATCCTCACCTGGATTTCCACGAATAAAATGAATGCCTTCTTTTTGAAGCGGGTTTTCAGTGAGGGAATGGTCAACCAACACGATCGATCGCTCCGGTTGGTTAGCCAAAAGAGCCTTGATCGTATGCCTGCTCCTGGAATTCCAGCCGACAACCACAACGTGATTGGCCCGTTCATAACTGCGCTCCCCACGACCAAGAGCCCCCTGCGTCATCACAAAAGAAGAAGCAAGCTTCGCCATATAAAACGTCATAAAACCTGCACCAAACATGATAAACACCATGGCAACCGCTTTTCCACGCAGCGTCTCAGGTGACGTATCTCCATAACCGATCGTCGAAGCCGTCACGATCGCAAACCAGACCCCATCGAAGACACTCGGAAACATCTCCGGCTCAACTAGATGCATAATGAAGCCCATCGAAACGAGAATAAAAACAATCAAAACACCCAGTTGTAATACAGGAGGATACCGCGATATATAATAAACTAAGTCACGTAATCTCAAAACAAAACGCTCCTTTCTCCACTTCCATTATGCCCAGATTGATTGGAAAAAACCGCCACGTGTGTGATCATCGATAGCAGGGTATAGAAAGGATAAGTCTGTTTAAAAAGGGTGAAGAAACATGAGAGCACTATCATCATTCCTTGTCTCGCTCGTACGCCTGATTTTTGGTATCATCGAAGCGATACTCGGAATTCGCATATTGCTGAAGTTGTTCAGCGCAAATTCAACAGCGCCATTTGTGCAGTGGATCTATGATTTTTCAGCGCCATTATTATATCCATTCCGAAACATCTTTCCAACCACGGAATTCGCCGGACAATATGTTGTTGAATTCTCTGCGGTGTTTGCACTGATTGTGTATAGCATTGTGGCGTCATTGATTGTACGGTTTGTCGCGATGGGATTAACGAGTCGGAGAGAGAAGATAAGAGAGGAAACGCTGGGAGACGGTGTTTCTTTTCAATGAGCATGGGGTGAACCGCGACATTAACAATGTTATAAGAATTAATTAATTATTAAAATTAATTAAAAAATTATGATAAAAAATATTGGAAGGTAATGAATATGTAGTTAACTATGCTAATCGTAAGGGGAGATAGAGTAGGGATAAAGGGCGGAATCTCATAATAAACGTATAATGCCTGCAGGATCTAATGGGATCCTCCAGGCATTTTTAATTCATACTCATCTGCTTTTTCCTAAATAAACCAATTAGAAAAACGAACATAATTAAACAGTAAAGAGTAAACCAGTACATTGTCCAGATCGTAGAAACAAAGTTACTGAAGTCCATAACTGTCTTATGGAGGTGATTGCTCATTGCCCAAATCAAAATACCGATCGGGATAAGATAGGGACGATACGTTTTGGAGCCTGATAGATGTTTCAGACCCATCATAACAACGAGGAAGCACACACAGATTTTGACGAACAACCCGATCATCCAGGCTACGGCAAGCAGGATTTCTACTCGTTCTAAAACAGTAATAAAATCAATATCCCTTAGTACAGAATAGGTGGGGAACGTTTCTCTAGCGACTATATATGTCCCCTCACCTCCAATGATGATAAAGACAGTGATAACCAATACGAGGCCGCCTGCAGCGATACCAGATAAGTAGGCAAGCATGAGCTTTTCTTTTTTCTTAACATATTGAAAAAAAGCTCCTATAAGTAAGACTTCAATAAAAGGAAAGCCGAGTGTGGTATAGGCTCCTTGAAAAATGGAAGAAGTTCCTGCGTGTAAGAATGGCTTTAGTTCCAACAAGGAGAAATCTTTGGTCATCAAAAAAAGAGAAAAAACCGTGAGAAAAATGACGATGGGGAACAATAAATCATTCAATAGGAATAAATTTTTTACTCCTAAAGCTGCTGAGTACATAACAATGATGATAATGAGCATTTGATATGTCCAGGGGTGTGAGTAGGGCACAACACTCGATACCATAAAATTACTTAAATTTCTTACGACCAAAGCTGCAAGGTGAAGAGCGTAAAATGTAATCAAGATGTTCATCACAGTGCCGAACCATTTCCCCGCTGCTCGGTTCATCAGCTCAAATAATGAAGGGTAATTGTACTTTTTAAAAAGAAAAAGATAAAGAATATTTAAAATCAGCCCTATGATCAAAGCAAGAAGCATCGCTATCCACCCATCCTGTTTGGCTGAAACGACAGTGATGGCAGGGGCCATGAGAATAGAACTGAAAATAACGAAGTTAACAATGACCAAAATTAATTGCCGTTTTGTAATTTGAATATTCATCATGGACCTCCGAACATGCCGTAATAAATAGGTTCAAAAACTGCCTTCAACCCCTCCGTTACAGGGAAGACTGGCAGATCATAAAGGTAGCCGAACATATAGACGATGGAGAACAGCCATACTCCCGTGATGATCAGTTTTTCTTTTAACTTCCGTTTATTATTCTTCATTGTTATTCACTCTCGAACCTGGAGACTCGAGATAGATGTTCACGTTTGTGTCAATCGACATGTTTTCATATAAATTACTCCAGTCATCCTTCACTTTTTCCCACTCATCGGGTTGGTTACGGGATAATTGGTTCTTAATCCCGAAGTAATCTAACTGGGATGCTTTAGCATTTGTGAGCGCGGTTCGTAAATCAGTTTCTATATCCTCGTTTATAGTGGTTTGCAGCTCATTAACTCCTTGCTCGGTGGACAGTTTGAGGTTGCATGAAAGCCCTTGTAAATTAATATTTCCCTCTAACTGAACAGAGTAATTTATTTGTTCATTAACGAGCTTTGGTTCTGCCTTTATTTCTATTTCTTTGAGTAAGAAACCAATTGTTCCTTGATCATCAGGGCATTTCACCGTATAGGATATAACATCATCTAATTTATTAGTGATCATTACCAGCGCATTCGAATCTTTGTAAGAGAGCCAGTTTACTAAATAATCTTTATCGAACAAAGCTAATCCGGTTAATCGTAAAGCACCTTTATTCCCTTCGATGTCATTCAAGGATTCTGTTTTAGTCGAGCTTGCTTGTTTATCTACTTTTTCGACGCCCATTACCACAGGATCCCGGTCTTCACCGTACCGTCCACGGATGAAGTCCTCTAGTTTAGTGCCGTTCTTGATGCCGAGTGTTCCTCCCCTTACCTTTGTCAGGTTTTCGATGTTTTTAGTGGACGAGTTATCAAGCGGTGTAAATGTTTGCAGTATAGTAGATGCAGTTGTATCTTTCGTAATAAAGAGTAAGTAATTATCCCGGATATCATAATGACGTTCAACAAAATCGGATATTTCCTTGATTCCACGTTCTCTGGCAAATTCTTCACTAATGAGAAGGGAAGAAATATGGGCAAAAAACAACTTTCTAGATAAAAAGTTTCTCGCCTTAAACACGGCCTCAATCATATCTTCACCCTCACTTTCAAAGGTATAGCTTTGGGCTTGACTGGCACTTCCTCCCCCGGCTTCACCTCCCGCTTGAGCCTGAGGGTTTACTGCTTGAAACGTAACTTTTACTGTATCGTTTTCTCCTAGGTCTACGCCGATCCCTGTTAGAATCAGCAGTTCGTTCAGTTCTTCCTGCCGGCTGCATCCTCCCAAGATAACAAGAATTGTTAATAGGAAGGCGGAATAAAACTTCATCTTAAAACCTCTCCGTTCCTTCTATTTTTCCGTTTGCTCCACCATAATGGAAACCGTAATAAAGTATCCTTTTGCTTTTTTAAAGAAAAAGGAGCGAATGGGGCCATATAAGGTTGTCCCAGTGATTTTAATGAAACGAGATGGATGCAGATGATCATCGTAAAGATGAAGATCCCGAAAATGCCTGCAGAAGCTGCGAACATCATCAATATAAAACGGAGCATACGGACTGAACCAGCAATGGAATAATAAGGGTTGGCGAAACTTGATATCGCTGTAAGAGAGACAACAATAACAATAGCGGGCGAAACAAGTCCCGCAGAAACCGCAGCGTCCCCGATAACGATGGCGCCAACGATCGATACAGCAGGTCCGATTGGCCTTGGCATGCGTAACCCAGCTTCTCTAAGAATTTCAAAAACAGTCTCCATTACCAGGGCTTCCACTAGTGCTGGAAAAGGCAGCCCCTCTCTTTGTGCAGCTAAGCTGATTAACAGATCGGTTGGAATCAACTCTTGATGAAAGGTCGTTAGGGCAACAAAAGTCGCCGGTAAAGCAAAGGCGATCCAAAAAGCGATCAAACGGATGAGACGTAGAAAAGTCGATAGATCAAATCGATTGTAATAATCTTCTGCCGTCTGAAAATAGGAATTAAGAGTAGCAGGCCCGATTAAAGCAAAAGGAGTGCCTTCCATCATAATCGCTAACTTACCTTCTACAAGAGCAGAAGACACAACATCCGGTCTTTCTGTATCGATTAGCGTAGGGAAAGGCGTATATCCTTTATCTTCAATCATTTCCTCTAGCATTCCCGTTTCGAATACCTCTCGTGCTTTACAGTCAGTTATACGCTGACAGGCAATGTTCAGCGCTTCTTCATTCACTAATCCTTCGATATAAGTTACGATTACAGAAGTTTGCGTGACTTTTCCAACGATGAAACTTTTAAATCTTAATTTCGGATTGGTGATTCTTCTTCGTATCAACGTTGAATTAATAGAAAGCGTTTCGACAAACCCTTCTCTGGGACCTCTGACCATCGTTTGGGAACTTGGTTCTTCAATGGAGCGTGTTTGCCAGTACTGATCTGAAACCAAATACCCTTCTGTTCCCTTTTGAACAAGCAAAATGATGTTACCTCTCAAGAGGGCCGCCAGAAGCTCTGAATAATCAGTCGTTACTTTCATATTTTTGGGGATTTGAATGTGTTGTTGGAAATCCTTGATTACATGATTTCGAGAAGAGTCATTTTCTTTGAACCAGTTCATCAGCGGAGGGATCACGTTCAGTTCAATGTCTTCCGTATGGATCAGTCCGTCAATATAACATAAAGCGAAAGCTGTATGGTTGAATGAATAGACTTTACTAATTAAATCAAAAGGATCTCCGAGGGACTGTTTGATTTGATTAATATTTTGTTCTACATCTTTAGAAATGACCAAGCTGTCGTCTGTAGGATAAGAAGGGGAGGCTTGTTTCGTGCGATTCCTTCTCATAGGACATTCTCCTGACACTTTTTTTTACATTGTGGTCGAATCAAAATTTTTTTATACTAATGGATCAATTGCCATGGAATTCCTCAAATGGAGTGCTAAAAAAATCGGCAGGCATGTGGGAGAGTAGCAGTCTTATAATGGAACTAGTTATTCCAAAAAGGGACCAAAAATTGAAGGGAATGTAGTAGATCGGTCTGTAGTTAATCGATGTTAACTCTATTAAAATGCTTAACTCGTGGGAACTTGAAGTTTGAAAGGGAGTCTCTGGGGGAACGAACTTGGATACCGAAGAATCCTGACGGACATGTAACGCTGGCAAACACAGTAAGTATCTTAAAATTATTCCACTTAGAAATATTATAAAAAAAGAAGTTGCTCTCACAATAACAGCTATGATAAAATAAATTTTGTCGACAGGAAATCGCTGTCATTATACGGGGCATTAGCTCAGCTGGGAGAGCGCTACACTGGCAGTGTAGAGGTCAGCGGTTCGAGCCCGCTATGCTCCATCTTAAAAACCCTTGTGTATCAAGGGTTTTTCTTGTGTATGCAATTTTGTATACACACCACAATTATTAGTTTGTTGACGATTTGTTGACCAAATTTTTATTTGGAGCATATTTATCAAATTGACTTGCAGTTTGCGTAGCTCTTTTCTTAGAAATATGTCCATAGATATCTGAAGTGATTTTCGAACTTGAATGACGAGCTCGTTTCTGAATGGCTGGTAAATTCACGTTGTCTTCTTCCATTAAAAGAGCGACCATGCTATGGCGTAAGTCATGAAGACGAATTTTTTTCAATTTGTATTTCTCAACTATTCGACTCCATTTTGTTGTAGGCGTTGTAAAATAGAGAGGACTTCCTAATCCTTTATGAAAAAGATACTGGTGATCGCTCCCTTCCCAATATTCTGCTGCGCTTTCTTTTTCATTTAGCCACTCAACTTTATACTCTTTCAATAAATCCATGTACCACTCAGGCATGACGACTGATGCTTTAGATGATTTCGTTTTGGGATCCTTTATAATAGGTTGACCGTTTTCGCTACCTACAATGTTATTTATAATTTCTATTTCATTAGTATCAAATAAGATGTTAGACCACTCAAGAGCTGTTAATTCTCCTCGTCTAAATCCACCAAATAAAGCTCCTAAAAAATATACACGCCACATCAGTGATTCCTGGTTCAAAGCTTCAAATACTTCTCCAAGATCTTCACTAGTGTAATACCTCATTTCTCTTTGTTTGACTGCTGGCTTTTTAACGCCAGTCATCGGATTATCTTTAATAATACGCCACTCGTATGCTCTGTTAAATACATTACAAAGCGCATCATAAAATTTTCGAATAGAATCAGAAGAGAGTTTACCTGGACGGCCGTCTTTTCTTTCATTCTCGCCGGTTGCTTTATCATCTAAAAACCGTATGATTTGAATTGTTTTAATATCTCCAATTCTTTTAGTTCCAAATACAGGGAGGATGTGACTTCGTAGAGAGCTCATATAGTTCTTAACAACAGTGGGGGATAGTTCTTTAATTGCGTAACGCTTGTACCATTCCTGAACGAAGTCACTAAACAAGTTTTTGTTAGGAGCAATGTATTCACCAGCTTCAATTTCAATCTGGAATTTTGCCAACTCCTGTTGTAAGAAATTTTCTAATTTGCGTTTCGTTTTTAATAAAGGTTGATCAGTGATCCGTATTGTCTTGGTGCGTTTTTTACGCTTACCTTTAGCATCATATCCTGCTTCTACCACCAACAGAAAAGAATTTTCTCCCCGTCTTTGGTAACTTCCCATATTAAATACCTCCTACTAAAACTTTAATAGAACAGAGTAATATAATTGGTACTTTGGGTTGTATAATTTTCTTCCCTATTTGAAAAACTTGTTACCTAGTTCGCAATAAACTTTGAAGCATATTTCCTAAACTTGCATAGCTACCTTAGCATTTATCATTTTTAATTCATTATTAACGTTGTAGCTTAAGCTACAATATGAAAATTTAATTTTCTAAAGCATTTTTTGTAAGGTGACAAATTTATGGATTTTTCCTTCTTTATATCATTATACGAACAAAAGTTCTTGGTATCAATGAATAATACAATTCAATGGAATCTAAGTAATAATCAAAATGCAAAAGGAAAAGTCAAAGATGTTAAGTTAAAGACATATTAGAAAATCAATTATCACGGCCAATATTGTGATGAAGGAAGGGTTTTAAACGGTGAATATTGAATTTCTAAGTTATTCCAGAATAGGGCAGGTATTGTGGAAGACTTGGTTATCAAACATAGATAAGGATTAATTGTACAATACTGGTATTTAATTTGTATGCATTGGTGAACTTTTGATGTAAAATAGGAATTGAATATAGAAAATACTGGAATATGGGGAGGGGTTAATTTGTTAGAAAAGATTAAGGTTAAGGAAGTAGCTTCCTATGATTCAACAGGAATTCAAGTTAATTTGAGTAAGATTAATTATATATATGGAAGTAATGGTACTGGGAAAACAACTCTTTCTGAATTACTAAGAAATAGCGACAAACCAAAGTATGCTTCTTGCAATACAAAGAAATCAAGAAAGTTTAGAATTTGATTTGTATGTTTATAATAGAAACTTTGTTCAGGAAAACTTCAACATACGTAATGAAATAAAGGGGATTTTTACTTTAGGTAAAGAATCTACTGATATATTAGACTTAATCGATATGAAAATGAAGGATGCTGAAAAACATCAGGACCGGATAAATAATTTGGAAAATAACATAAATCAAAAAGAAGAGAAGCTAGAAATCATAAAAACAATTTTTACAAATCAATGCTGGGATCTAAAACAAAAATATGATGAAAATTTTAAAGAGGCATTTACTGGTCTTCGTAATAATAGAGAGAGATTTATGGAAAGGTGTTTGGATGAAGCCAAAATAATAGAAATGAATTATATAATGTTGAAGCACTAATGAATAGAGTTGAGTCTGTCTTTAAAGCCCCCCAAGCAAAAGTTGGAGTGATTCCAACGATTAAATATGATAATTCTCTAGAGCAACAATCAATATTTAAAACAAAAATAATAGGTAAAAAAGATATAGATATTGCTAGATTAATTACTAAACTAAATATTAGCGACTGGATACAACAAGGGCACATACATGTAGAGGATACAGATGGTTTATGCCCATTTTGCCAACAAGAACTTCCAGTCAATTTAAGGAAAAGTTGAATGGATATTTTGATGAAACATATAACGAACAAATACATAATCTTAATTCATCAATAGAGAAGTATAAAAGGAATACAAATAGCTTATTTGAAAGGTGCAAATTTTTTAATGAAGAAGATATCCCTTTCATTAATAAGGAAAGAATAAATTCTTTACTTGAAATTATGAAATCAACCTATAAGGAAAATGTTCAGTTGCTTGAAAGGAAGGGCAACGAACCAAGTAGAAGTGTTGAGTTAATTTCCATAACAAGCTACCTGGAGAAAATAAGATCAGAGGTAGAACAAGCAAATAAACAAATAGCAGAATTAAACAGGGTTATTGACAATATTAAGGAAGAAAAAGAGAGATTAATAAAAGATATATGGCGATACATTGTGGAAGAGAATAAAAGCCAATATGAAAATTACAAAAGTAATTTCAGAAAAGAGAATAGAGCTTTAGAAGGAATGAAAAGCAGTAAGGAAGGGCTAAAGAATCATAAAAAACGACTAGAAGAAGAAGCAGTAGATTTGCAGAATCAGCTTACAAGTGTGTTACCTTCCATTCATGAAATTAATACGCTTCTTAAATCCTTTGGTTTCACAAATTTTCAGTTAGCTGAATCTGATGAACAGGGTAAATACAAAATTGTAAGGGAAAATGGGGAAGATGCAAATGAAACTTTAAGTGAAGGGGAGAAAACCTTCATTACTTTCCTATACTTCTATCAACTTATAAATGGAAGTAATGATCAAGACAAAGTAAATACCGCAAGAGTAATTGTCGTTGATGATCCGATTTCTAGCCTAGACAGTAATATACTATTTATGGTCAGTAACCTGATAAATAATCTAAAGAAAAAGGTAAGGCAGAGTCATTCAAACTTTAAACAATTGATTGTTTTAACTCATAACATTTATTTCCACAAGGAAATTTCCTTTAAAATAAGGTATGAACAATAAAAAACAATCTGATGAATCATTTTGGATTATTAGGAAGACGGATAATAAAACTCGTATTAGTAGTTACGAAGAAAATCCAATTAAGAACTAGTATGAACTACTATGGAAAGAATTACGGGAAAATCCTAACTCAATAACAACACCAAACATTATGAGAAGAATATTGGAAAATTACTTTAAGTTTTTCGGTAACGTAGATGTTAATGAGATTGCTGAAGGGTTTCCTGATGAAGAAAAGGTGGTTTGTAATTCTTTACTTTCCTGGGCTAACGATGGTTCGCATCATGTGAACGATGATTTATACGTGGACAGTAATCAGGAAGCAAATCAGAATTATTTTAATATATTTTGGCGGATATTTAAGAATTCTAATCATATGTCTCACTTCAACATGATGATGAGTGAATATGAATTTGAAAGTGAAGAAAACCCGGCTATGGAAGAGGTTAGAAGCCAAATTTATGAGGCTATGGAACAGGCCTCGTCTAGTGAGGAATAAAAGAGCTTTTAAGAAATCCAACATTAAAATAGTTAATTTATATAGCAAGTATTGTTAAAACACGTTCTCAGAGAGCGTGTTTTTTATAGCATTTGTTATTGATTGAAGTTAAAGGTTTTGAAATAATTGGTATTAAGTAAAGATTACTGTTTTTAAAATATGGTATTGAAAGAGAAGTGATATCTTTGAAACTCTCAAAACAGCAAATTGACACAGCAATTAAATTGTATGATTTAAAGGAAACTGATCAAATTAGTGATTTGCAAGCAAAGGAAGTATATAACTTATATCTAAATTTACATGAAAAACCTTCATTAAATAAGTACAGAAGAAGTCAAACCAATAGATAAGGGGAAGGTTCAAAAAGTATCTATAGAATTATTTAGAAATCCTCATAGGATTATCTACTTAACGCGATGGGTTATTAATGTGCTACCGTATATGGATTTGCTTTCTGATGTGGGCAAGCTCCAATAAAGAGAACTCAAGATATAAAGGAGTTTTTAAATGAATTATTAAAGAAGTATACTCAGGAAGTAGAAAAAATAAGGAAATACATACCAGAAAAATATAACATATTAAAAGAGGTTGATTTCATTAATTTAGCAGGAATAAGTGAAATAATAATGTCTTCAATTCAAGAATATCTAAAGGGATATCCAAATGTGGCATATGAAAATTTAGAGGATTGTATAAATAAGTATTTATTACCAGAAGGTTATCTCAATCATATCATGACGATTCATGATCCAAATAAAAATAAATTATACAAGATGCGTGTTGGCACAAATCATACCTATTCTAAGAATGAAATGTTTCACATTCCATTTGAATTACGAGGTTTAGTAAAAACTAATAGATATAGTATACCAGGTTTGCCTTGTGTATATTTAGGAAGCTCTCCCCCTAGTATGTTGGGAAGAGCTAAATAAACCAGATTTAAATACAGTACAAACATCGTTGTTTATTGTGAAGAACATTAGTTATCTGGACTTGTCTACCCCTCCTGAAGCGATCGTTGAGAAAATAAGATTCTTTCATCAACGTAATCGATTATGAAAAATATAAAACTAACCTACAAAGAACTTAGATCATATTTAGTTATTTGGCCATTAATGGCTGCGTGCTCTATAGGGGTTAAAGACTCGGATGATTCATTCAAACCAGAGTATATTATTCCCCAATTATTATTACAATGGATAAGACAATCTGATTTTGATGGAATATCATATTTTTCTACAAAACTAAGCCATTATTCAATGAGTCAGCTGCTTTATATAAAAACTTTGCCTTCCCTGCTCAAGAACACCAAAAAGAAGGATATTGTTCTGTTCTTAGAGAGAAAAATTTACAATTACTAGTGCGAGTCCCTTGGAAATGTTTACCAAATATACAAGGGTACTGGTATGCTACTTGTAATGAAGAAGCAGTTCATGCAGTGTTTGAATTTGTAAAGGGATGACCATACCTTATTTTGCTACAGACTTTAACGTACTAGAATCATTTTTAATTAACAAATTGAATTCATAAACTACTTTAATCTCTAGTAGAAATTTCTGAAAACAGGGAGGTTTATGAGACCATTGATCCAACATTATTTGAAAAGGGTGTTTTCAGTGTCGAAGAATAATTAAAGTTAATGACTAAACTTCTAAAACAAAGAATAGTCGAAATAATATGGTTAACGCTCTATTGCTTAACCTATTTAAGTAGGGACTATATCAGTGAGAAGAAAACTAAATGTATGAGTTAAATAATGAGATAAAGGGACCCTATCGTACCACTTTAACCACATTTAAGTAGTGAAAAGAAAATGAAAATATACTCCCAAACGTAACCATTACAATACAGGCTTATTGCTATGTCTGATACACCGAAATAATAGAGTTTTAAAAGATACGTTATTTAAACTATTCGTCATTACTATACCAATCAACGAAGATTGAAACTGGTATTGCAAGTAGAAGAAAAAAGGGTGAATCTCGGAGCTTACTTGTAATAACATAAGCTCCTCTTAACCCAGAGGTTAGGCTCAAGAATCGATGAGCTCATATATCGCGGATTCTCTCCAAACAAGGCCGATATCCGAATCTCTATGTATTCTTCCAGAGTATATGCCTAAATATCTAGATACAGGTTGATGAAGCATTTGAAGTATATTGTTCTCAAAAGAAGCCATCCCTGAATTTTTATACAAAAATACTGGAGAACCGGATTGTCCTCCTCTTGACCGACAATCCACTAGTGTAATAGGTAAGTCTTTATATTTTAATATAGGATCGCTTGCGACTGTGCCATTTGCCCATACAGGAAAATTATTATTTGATTTTCCAAAAGGATAGCCTATAACACTTACTGATTCGGTTATTCCAATTATCAGAGGACGGGATAATCCTTTCGAAAATTCAAAGGTATGGACATTTTCAAGTTTTGTAAGTTTTAAAGCCACAAAGTCTGCCCGTTCTTTAATATCGGATGATCATGCCATAGAGGGTTATTAAATTCGTCTATTAAAGGTTCCGATTTGATAATTCTTTCTCTCAATGCATTAAGCGTTGCAGGTGGAATAGTGATTCGAGCTCCAGAATCAACTGCATAAGCCCAATCATTAATTAGTTGAGAAAGTATGAAATGCGATATCTATATTCTATTAGGTGTTCCGCCGGTCGGACTCAAACATTCACCAGTTTCATTGTTTAGCGCCCGGTTACATTGTGTATATTCGTGATAAGGTATCTGGTACCCGATGAGCTCGCCATTACAAATCCTGTACCTGAAGAGAGTTTCTGTTGATCAAAGAACATTCAAGATAAAGTGGAAAAGCACTTAGCATGGAAATAGTATTGAACCACCTTCTTTATTCAAATGATAACGTTCCAATGCAATTTCTTCAAGACGAAATTCGATAACCTTTCAGAACCGACAAAGATATCCAGCCTAAATGTATCACCTCATATAAAGTTTTATTGCATTCAGAATATAAATTCAAATGAGTGTTACCGATGATATGGAACAAACCACGCGACAAACTTATATTAGTTAATTAAATATCTATTAGGTTATCTCGATTTCATATCCTCAACATCTCGGAGCAATTATGGATCTATGGTTTTTAATTCTGCTAGGTGAAAAATCCACTTTGCATATCTTTCCAAAAATGATTTTTAATTTATCATCACCACAAATACTTTGAAATGATTTAATAAATATTTATTATAATGATATTGCACCAAAAAATCAATATATTTTCAATTATTATTTCTCAGTTCCTATTTCTTCAAACTCAATATCAATAATGTTAGGGAACTCTTTTTGTAAATTATTGTAACTATTTTCTAAGTCATCTTCTGTAATCACTAATGTCTCGGATAATGATTTTGCCAGTCTTTTTTCCATAGGTAGCATTGTAGTATAGGTTAGAGTTCCAGATACGATTCCTCCAACTAAAGGTATTGCTTTGGAGATTCCTTTTGCAAAAGAGTCTTTTGTAACTTTAACACCAAGATAACTAGCAATTTTTTTAATGATCAGGATAATGAAAAGGTTTTAGTTAATGCTTTTCTTGGTAATTTTTTTAAGGTTTGCTTAGAAAGTTCTGAAGAAACAACTTTAATGAGTGAACTTCAACCACTAACTCCAAACATAACTCCTAAAAATAAAATTAATTTGTTCCTTGCTTCTTCAGTATCAAGATGTTCTTCTAGCCACAAATCTTGATGGCCATATAAATAAGCTAGCTCCTGAGATAATTTTAATGCTATAAGAAAAGAATTGAATAATGTCTGCAGGAATCTACTTGCTAAAGCAAATCCTCCAGGTATTCCTGCACCAAAGGATAATGAGGTGCTAGTTCGAGTTCTTTTTTGAATAATAGATTTTATAAGTTATCTAGTTCATTTGATAGGTATACCTGCTTCATATCGTTCCAATCTTTAAGAATTTTGGTTTAATAGACTGGAGTTTTTTCTCTTTGCAAAAGTCTGCTAAGAAACTCATCTCTATTAACTTTTACTCCAGGAATAAGTAGAGCTTTTTTCAATAATAATTTCTAACTTTTGGTTTTTTCATTATTTTTTTCCACAGTTCCCACATCCCAAAATGTATTAGTCCTCGTCAAAAGACTTTCGCTATAGAATTTATGTATATTTTACCATATATAGATAAAACAGTTATAGTTGCTGTTATAATAATTAAAAAAAGGTAGTTTCGTATTGCATTAAATAAAGGTGAAATCTGTTCATATGATCTCTTGAACATTTTTTGTATGCCCCCTTTAAGGGAGCAATTATTGATTAATTTAAACCAACTTGGATAGGTCGAGATCCGGGAGGGGCACTAAGTCCAGAGAAAGATACTATTGCGGAATTTAAGCAGAAGTTTTTAATCAAGGAATAAACAAATTATAGTTTTGAGAGTATAGATCAGAGAGGAAAGAAGAGAAGCATGAAGTCTACTGGGATAGTAAGAAAAGTTGATGAGTTAGGACGAATTGTCGTACCGATTGAACTAAGAAGAATGTTAGATGTGAAAGAAAAAGATCCACTTGAAATTTTCGTTAATGAGGATCAAATTATTTTGCAGAAATACAGTTCAAAATTGGCTTGTGTCATCACTGGAGAAATTAGTGAAAATAATAAAACGTATGGAAATGGATCAGTTGTTTTAAGTACTGAAGGAGCAAAAATACTGTTAAATGAGATTCAATCCACTTTAAGTGAGGAGTAAAAGAAAGGTGAAAACCTGTCTCTTTTTTTAGAGGAGGAGAATTTTGAATAACTTTAAAATATTCTTGAAAACCTTAGGTCTCATAGTGCTGTTTTTCACACTAATATTTCTTTTATTTCTATTGGATAGTCTATTGAAACTGGGAGTAATGACTAGCCAAGGCTTTGATATCTATCTCGTTTTGATTATATTCTTAATGCTCTTGATTGGTTTATCCTCATTAAGAAAGGATTTTTTAAATCGTTTCGCCCCTGTAAAAACTTATGGTCTTTCTTACATCTATATTTCAATTTGTATTAGTGCTGTCTTAGCTATGGTTATGAATGTAATAAGATATGTTCCTTTTTGGATTTCGGGAGAAGACCTTATAGGAGTAGGGTCAAAACAAATCACTTCATTTGAAGGTTTTTCAATTGTTGGGAGATATATCTTAACAGTTATAGTTGGCCCTTTTAATGAGGAGTTTTTGTTTAGATATTTATCATACGGAGGTCTCTTTTTGTTGATAAAGCAGCTTCCTGATCACCCATGGTTAAGGTGGATTCATAACATATCAGATCATCTTTTTGTTAAGAAGACTAAAATATATATAATTTTTTGGGTATTGTTAACGAGCACATGGTTCTCACTGGTTCACGGTCCGAACTTATTAAATTTTTTCTTTTATTTCTTTTCAGGCGTTGTATATGGAGTCTTGTTTTTGAAATATGGTTTATTATCATCATGGACAGCACACGGCTCATTTAATTTGTTTTCAAATATTATGGGATGGTTGTTAAGATTGATAAGTAGATAGAGGAGTTAACTACGTGCTAGAATACTCAATATTAAAGTTATATATTTTGAAAGAGAGTCTCCTGTGATACAATTCAACAATAATATTTAGGAGTTGAATTGAATGCACAGGGAAACAGTAATTAAAAATGTAATTAATTCATTATCGAATTATTATAAAAAACAAGAATCTTTCAAAAGAGTATTCTCTAATGAGCCAATAATGGAGAAAGTGAGCGAAACATTTGATACAGAAATTTTCGATTTAATAGATTCAGTATTGGATATGTTAGATCTTCCAGAAAATCATGAAATTGACAGGGAATATAAATATCCTAATCATGTAAGTAAAGATAAAATAAATCTAGTTTTAGAAGCTCAAAAGAGTGACAACGGTGAGAGTTCAAATTGGTCAAGAAAGGTTTGCACCAATTTGATTATAGAGGCTGCAAAAAATAAAAAATATTTAGAAGCAGCTGTAGATTTAATTTCAAAACGGGAGCGTTTAAGTGATTACACCAAAAAAGTTGAAAACCAAATCTTTTTTAATTACGTAGACTTTCTAGATTAACAAACATAAGGCTATTACTGAAAAAGACATTGCCCTTTTTGTTGCATAAACCATAAAAGATAGTAAATAGACCCGTCAGTATTATTTTAAATACTGAACGGGTCTACTTTATTTGAAAAGAAAATAGCTTTTATATTACTTCATTCATCGTTTTCTTTAGCTTGTTGAACTAAATAATTAAAATAATTTACTAATTCTCGAATTTGTTCAGGTTTTAGTGCTTCCCACTTTTTGATGTCAAAGAAGCTCATAGCATTCAAATTATGTTTGTTCAGAAGATCCAAGATTTCATTTACAGGGCTTTCTTGGATAGTACCATACTGTGGTTTTATTTCTCCTAAATACAAACCGCTTTATTCCCAAGAAGATCATCTATCGTTGTATTAAAATAATTAGCCATTTTTATTAGGAGTTGAATATCCGGCTCAACATGATCGTTTTCATAGTGAGAATATCTTGCCCTGGATATTCCAAGAGCATCAGCCACTTCATTTTGAGTCTTTGATCCTCTCAATACTTTTAAACGTTTACTTAACAAGGTTTTCACACCCCTTCTATCGTTAGTATAGATAAAAAAGTTATCATTATCTATTTTTGATAAAAAAATTATCAAAAATCATTGACGATAAGTTTTTTATCGTGTAAGGTTTAGTTAAGTTAGATAAATTATTTATCAGTGGGGAGGGATTTGATAGAAACAACACGATTATTTATTGAGAACGTATGAAGAAGGTTGCTTTAACCAGAGACAAGAGCATATTCTCTAGTGATTACTATTATAATAACTCACTACCAATCCTGATCGAGAATTTATTTATGGCACAAATTTTAGTTGATGCTAATGGAATAAGTCTACTGATGGGATTTTTTTATCTCAAAAATGATAAGTAATTTATCAAAACTAAAATAGGAGAGGATTTTAATGGAAAGAAGAACCTTAACGGTAAATGAAGCTGCTGATTATTTAGGTGTATGCAATGACACCATCTACACAATGGTTAGAACGGAAGAAATTCCGCATTTTCGAATTAGAAGACGAATTTTTTTCTCCAAGGAGACGATAGATATTTGGGTTCGAGAACAAGAGATGAATCATCAGGTGATTTGACTTTAATTTAACATCAAGAAGTTTGAAAGGATGTAAAAGATGCAGGGCTGGATAAAACTTCATCGTAAAATCCTTCATAGTGAACTATTTCAGAATGAAAAGTTATTAAAGATTTTTATTTATTGTTTAACGAAATCAAGTCATAAAAGAACTGAATGTAGAGTAGGTAGGCAAAAAGTTCAGTTGGAACCTGGGGAGTTTGTTTTCGGAAGGAAAAAAGCTTCTTCTGAGTTAAATATGAAAGAATCAACAGTTCGAGATTATCTAAAAGTACTGCAGGAAGATAATGTGATTACTATTAACTCCACCAACAAATTTAGTGTTATAACCGTTAATAATTGGGCAGTTTATCAATCTCATGTCGAAGGAACCGACAACAAAACACCAGCAATCGAACAACAAAACGACAGCACTTCACCTTCAGAAAATCAACAAAAAGCCACATACAATAATGATCTAGAACTTAAAGAACTAAAGAATGATAAAGAATCGATAGATACAACTACCTCTGAGCATTCAAATAGCGAAGTCATTCGTTTTTATGAAAAGAATTTCGGGCAAATGCCACCTCACATTCATAAGGAAATAGTATTTTATATAACTGATAGTGGGGATGAAATGGTTATAGAAGCGATGAAGAGGTCTTTGTATCGGAATAAAGCAAACTGGGGTTATGTGAAAAGTATTCTCCAATCATGGAAAAACAAAGGGGTTGGCACATTGGAGGAGGCAAAGATCGAAGAATCTCAGCATAGTCATAACCAATTTAGAGGTCCATCTTCTAGAAGGCGTTCAAAAAGTTCTTCGCCAGAATGGTTAAAACAAAAAGAATCTCAGTCCACGCAGTCAGTGAATAAACCACTTAGGCTTGAAGATGTTGCCACTATGATCAAGTTAAGGATCAAGTACAAAAAAGAGCCAGATGAAATCATCCAGGCAAATTGTTTCGGATATAACTTATCTAAAGACGATATTAGGGACATCCGAGAGGACCTAAAGACTGCTGAGGAAATTCTACGATCAAAGACCAAATTAAAAGTAGTTGGTGATTCTTGAGTTTAGAATTCAATTCCAAAAAAGGAGCTTGTGCTATGAGGAAATCTAATCGAAATCATCTTGCTTTTTATGATATCTCGTCTCGGGCAGCTTATGTTAAAACTTTTGAAGGAAAAAAGTACAATGTACGCGGTTTATGGGTGATTGATCAGGAGGGAGTAGCTGAAAAACTGTCAGCGATTTATTATCGTATTCGAACTGTAAAAGACATTGGATTTAAGACGATTGCGAAACGTAAAAACCCGAATTGTGAACTAAAATCTGTTAATTAGCACTTTATAATAACCAATTGTACTTTGACAATTTTATATCTATGCAAGGAAAGGAATTGGTCACAGCACTTCCCTTGCAGTTGACGACCGTTCGGTGCGTGTGACGTAAAACGCATCTAGTGACCAGATAAGCGTTGTATTGATGATGTTGTACTTCTTGAGGGTGAGGCAAGAACCTATGAAGCTTTCAATTAGTATTGCTAGATACATAAAGTTCTTCGTTTAAGCTAAAAACGATGTGCATTGCAGAGCATTGTTGCAGTCTGCATAGGGTTGATTGTTTCTAGCCAAAAACAATCGTTACTATTGAATGATTAGTAGCTTAATCTATTGGGTAATTATGGTTCTTTGTATGGGTAGGTGTTAAAATTGCTTTATATCCTACTCTGGAAGGGAATGATCTGATGAAGAGACGTTGGATAGGCAGCTTCGTTTTTGCGATGATCGCCATCATTCTTGTTAGTTGTGGTGAGCAAGGAGCCACGGGTCAAGTTGAGTCTTTATCACCAGATGAAATGAAAGAGACAATTGCTAATAATGACGATGTCTATGTTCTAGTCACCGATTCATCAGAGGAAGAAGAAAGGCAAGAATATATTGATCTAGTTGAAGAGAATATTGAGAACGACACTGTTTATGAAATTAATGCTCAAAATTCTGAGATACTTGAAAACGAAATGCAACTAAGCGAAATTGGTCTTGAAGGTACACAGCTATTTCAATCCCTAAGTTACTATAAAAATGGTGAATTACAAAAACGTATTTCTCTACGAACTCAAAAGTATGAATCGCTTGATGATAGAAAGAAGGCCATATCTCAATTCATTAATGAATCGTCCTAATTGGAGTGATCTTTTATAGATCGCTTCTTTTTTTATGCTTACAACTCGTAACAGGAGGTGATGAATATGGGTGCTACAAATCGTGAGCTTAAACAATCGAAAGAACTTGTTCAAACGCTTCTTACGATACAGGACCTATCCTATAACGATTGGTTACATGATAAACATCAGGAATACATTCAAGAAAATCAACAGGTTGTTATGAAATCTCTTATCCATTACAAAAAATTAAATGATTAAAGGAGTGTTAGTTATGAATATGTTTACAGACTTGGTTCTATTAGATGCAATAAGTAATTTGAAAACTACGGGTGCAGCTATTCTTACTGCCATGCAACTACTCGGTATTGTATCTGCAGCTATCGCTTTTGGTATTGGCGCCTATCACTTGATATGGGGAGGCGTTCGAGGGCGACAAAGTTCAATCGTGTGGTTCATCGGTGGTGCAGCTGGATTAGTTGTTTTAATGGGAGCTACTGCCATTGCTGAATACATTGATAGCCAGGTGGTCTTTTAAAGGGAGTGAAAAAAATGAAAGTGTTTTTTACCTCGAAAATAGAAGGAGAGATTTCTAGTTTTCATTCTTACTCATTTCAAGAGGCTGTAGAGAAAACAGCTGTGTTAGATAAGAAATGGAAAAAGAAAAATTCTGAACCGATTCCTCTTGATTTTATGATTTCAAATGACAAAGGTGAGAAGTTGTATTCCGGCACTTATGTATTGGGATCTGATGATACAACGAATATTTATAACCATATCTGTTTGAAGCTCATGCAGCTACCGATGGAGAATGAACAACAAGAAACTGAGCGTGATATTTTACTTCAAAATTTAAATGCCAATACCCCTGCTTCCTATCAAATGGATCTAACTGAGTTAGCAAAACAGAATACAGTAAAAACGAACGGCTGGAAGCAATTAAGTAAACGCGTGAAGATTTTTACTTGTACTCTCGCAAGTCTGTTAGTTGTAGCTATGATGTCATCAATAGTATTAGCTACTATTGCAAACAGTAAAAATAACGCACTTGAAGAAGCAAATGGAGAAGTTGCTGAAGTGAAAGCAATAAAAACTATCTATGAAAAGGGTATCACTGGAGATATGAATGAGGCGATTACTAAGTTGCAGGCGATATGAAAAGCTCAGTGACTCTGAACAAGAAGTTCTGATTCATTTTCTTTTGTCGGTCAAAAACTATAAAGGAGCCGTCAATGAGACAGGAAAAGAAAACGTGTCAATACTAGCTAGTCAGATTATGCAAATCCATGGAATCGAGGAGCTGAAAAGCTTTCAAGAATCTTATCCGAGTTCAGCAGGAGAATTTGAGATAGCTTATCATTCGGAAGACTACAAAAAGGCCGTTGCGATAAAAGATGTTCCTATGACATCAGAACGGTATAAAGAAAAAGGATTGGCATACTTGAATCTTGATAAATTAGATGAAGCTAAGAAAATGGCCAGTGAAGCAAAAAGTGATGAATTGAATAAGAAAATCACAACTTATGAAGACCTCGATCAGCAACTAACGCAGCTTAACAGCCAATTAGAGGAAGAAGAAAAATCAAAGGATAAAGACGAGGATAAAATCAAATCAATAAAGGAGCAAAGAAACGCGATTATGGAGGAGCAAAAAAATATCTAAGGAGCGATGAATTTGAAAGCGATCCTTGCTAGAAAACGGGTGCTTATACCATTAAGCATCTGTTTTTTTATTATGATGATGTTGATCGGTACGTTTATTTTGAATTTAGGATATGCCATGTTGGATACGATTCAAACGTTTCCTGAATTTAGCCAACCGTTAGTCATTCACCTTTCGTATTTTACGGAGTTTCAGATAAAAAAATTTCCATTAGCCTATGGCATACTAGCTTTTATAAGTTTACTAGGTATCGCTCAGATGGTTTATAAACTGCAAAGTAATTTTAAAGCGATTGGAACCGATGAAAAGGGCTCCCAGCGTTTTGCCACACGAAAGGAAATTCAAAAACAATACAAGATTATTCCAGATAGGAAGCACGCTTATAAAGGAAAAGGTGGTCCAGTATTAGCCAGAAAAGGTCGGAAAGCTTACATTGATCCTTCTCCAGTGAGCAATTTAATTATCGGTACGACAAGAAGTGGGAAGGGACAAACGTATGTGATCCCTACAATTGATGCTTATTCCCGGGCGGAGATGCAGCCTTCACTCGTGATCAATGATCCTAAAGGGGAGCTCTTTGCATCAAGTCGGGAAACACTTGTGAAACGTGGATATGAAGTTGAAGTTCTTAATTTAATGAACCCAATGCAAAGCATGAGTTTCAATTTACTTGAACTTGTCAAACAGGCTTATTTAGATGGGGACTATTCCACTGCTCAAACGCTTTGTGAAACCATTACCCATATGCTTTACCATAACCCTCAAGCTAAGGAGCCGATGTGGGATGACTCAGCAAAGTCCCTCGTCAATGCAATGATTCTTGCCATAACTGAAAAATGTATTATGGAAGGAACAAAGGAAAAAATCACGATGTATACTGTTGCCAATATGTTATCTGAGTTGGGAACCAAAAATGAGATGGATGAAAATGGTCAAGAATACAATGCACTAGATCAGTTTTTTCAACAGTTGCCTCAATCCCACATTGCCAAAGAACAGTATGCCACTAGTAACTTTTCAAAAGGAAATACGAGATCTAGTATCTTTACTACAGCAATGAATGGTCTTACTAAATTTACGATGAGTGAAACAGCTAAAATGACAGCTAGAAATTCATTAGACTTGAAAAAAGTAGGTTTTGGTCAATTTATTAAAGGGAGGGGAAGTGCTTTCTCAAAAGTGTATGTAACCTTTCCTGATGGCACAAAGGAAACCAATCAATCGGGCGAAGGCGGCACTTGGACTATTAACTTTTCGTCACGATTAGTTACTGGAGATATTATCACGATTGTACAAGATGAAGTGCCTTTGTCTGAGAAACAAAAAAGAAACCAGTCCAATGAGCAAAAGGTCAACTATGAAAAGAGAGAAAGGAAGCAATTATCGATTCAAATAAATGAAATCGATGAACAAAAAGGGGAAGTCACCTTCTCCTATACTTCGAATTGCAAAAACGACTTTACAGTGGAACGGATTTGTTACTTTACGAAGCCAATTGCCCTATTCATGGTTACGCCAGATTATGATACCTCGACCCATGCCATCCCATCAATTTTTGTAAGTCAGTTGTATTATATCCTTTCTAAAAACGCAGCTATTGCTAAAGGACAGAAATGTATGCGTGAAGTTGTTTTTCTATTAGATGAATTTGGCAATATGCCGGCTATTGCTGACATGGATAATAAAATCACTGTTTGTTTAGGAAGAAACATTCGATTTCACCTTGTGATCCAATCATATGCTCAATTAAAAGATTTATATGGAGAAGATGGGCAGGCAACAATCCGGGGGAACTGTGGAAATGAAATCTATATTTTAAGTGCTGATTACGACTCTGCATCCTCCTTTTCTTCCAAGTTAGGTAAAAGGACACTAAACACACAAACGCGATCAGGCACTACCTTTTCCTTAGATAAATCTAGAACAGAGAGTACGGAAGGAAGAGATCTACTAACTGCCAATGAGCTACAGGAATTGGAGGAAGGAGATACTGTTGTTCGTCGCGTGTTAATGAGACGAGACAAAAAGGGGAGAAAGATACGCGCATTTCCAATTTACAACACCGGCAAGCATAGCATGAAATATGCTCATACGTATTTGAGTGTTGACTTTAACACAGAGCGATCCATTACTGAGGAGGAAATTGATACACCTCATCGCTACATTAACCCTAAAGATTTGGTTATCGATTTTTATGGTGTTTCTCATCGAGAAAAGGCAAAGGAAGAGAAGGAAAGTCAAAAAACTGCAAGGTTAGAAGTAACGGACATTAATAGAGATCAATGGATCCAAAAGAATGTAGGCCAATTTTTTGATAAGAGCACGCTCCATATGATAGTAAAACATATTGCGCCTCTCCTAGAACACAGTGAACAAGAGATGAAAGAGGAGCCTATGGAGGCATTTCAATTCCATTTACAACTCTTAGGTGAAGGTCACGAAATTAGTCGTCAAGTATTTAGCCATATTCAAAAGCAGATTGATAAGTTGAAAACTGAGACGGAAAAGGAGGAAGAAGAGAATTATGTGTAATTCAGTCCGGTAAGGAGGAGAAAACATGTCAGATGAAGAGCTCCTAGAAAAACTGCTTCAGTTTTCTGATGTCCTGACCACCAATAATATATTTATATCAGGTTTACGAATTATGGGATGGGGCATTCTATTATTCTTGAAAATGATCGTTGATGGTTTAGAAGGTATGGTAAACAACGTATTAACGCTGACTGATTTTTTTATGAGTGAACCAGTACAAGATTTTCTGGATACGATCCAGCCTGGACTTTACATCTTGTTAGCTTTTTCACTAGCGATGATTGGTTTCCGATTAATTTTTAATAAAGAAAAGAACCGGGCAGATATACCAATGAATATATTCATTTCTATCATGACGATCACTCTTTTAGCTTTTGGAATGGGAAAAGTCAATGAATTTACCCATGATGCTGTTGATGTAGCTCAGGTTAATACTGATTCATTTACCACTTCTGACCGAGTAATGGAGGATTATATTACGGATATAGCTGTCTATGACGAAACAGGTTGGGAAAACCCAGATGTAGAAGAGCAGCATCATGTTAAGCCAAATAGTCTAGATATGATCTCAATTAATGAAACCATTGATGATAGTTTTGAGAAAGAGAATGGTGATAGTTTATCTGATCAAGGACAAAAGCTAGTGATGAATAGAGTAGGTTTAGAATCAAATGGAGAGGAAGGAATAGTAGAGTTAGGTAAAAGTGGTTTATTTGATTTTCTACCAGAAAATTATTATCGATGGCATGTAGATTGGCTAACTGCCATGGTTACGCTTGGTGTAATGGCTTTTACCATGGTCTTGATTTCTATTAAGGTAGCGAAACTATGCTTTGAACTTGGGTTCAATCATGTAGTGGCTCTTATTATGGCCTACGCTGATATTTCAACTGGGCAACGGCTGAAAGCAATCATTAAGAACATCGGTAGTATTTTTGCTTCGATTATCATGATTTTCCTCAGTTTACGAGTGTATATGTATTACACCGTATTTATAGGCGAAAATTTAGAGGGGATAGGATATTTGATAGCTCTCATTGCAGGAAGTTTAGCCGTTATCGATGGACCGAACATTGTCCAGAAACTATTCGGTATTGATGCAGGATTAAAAAATGCCTGGCATGTAGCGATGGGAGGATACCTTGCTACTAAAACGCTTGGTCCAGTTACGAAAAAAACAGTTGGCGCTATTGCTAGTGGAGGAACAAGTGCCGTGATGAATTCAAGTGCTGGAGCTGCAGGTGCCTTTGCTGGAATAGCTGGAGGGCAAGGAAAAGGAAAGTCCAATGGATCACAACAAAACAAGCAAACACCTAGTCCTACGAAAAGCACGCCCACTCAGGGAAATAAACAAAAAGATAGGCAAGAGCCAAGTCCTATGCAGTCTTTAAGCAGAGACAACCAGCAATCAAATCCTTCCTCTTCTGTTAATGGAGGACAACAGCGAACACGGCAACAACCTATCGAAAATCGCACGGTTGGACAATATTTGAAAGATAATGTGGAGAAGCGAATGAAACAGAATGAAAAGGTTATAGGAGCAAAACGCACCTATGATTTATCACGAAATACAACTGAAAAATGGAAAAATAAATTCAAGAAGCGTGAATAAAGTCTATCCTTTATTCACGCTTTTCTAATGGAGGAATGATTATTTTGCAATATAAAATCCCTTTAGAAATCGGAAGTGAGCTTAAGCTCAACCGTTTATTTTACCTTAAGGACTTACTGGTGGTATTAATTCTTGGAGGACTCGGTTTTACCTTCCGTTATGTGGTACATCCTTCCTTGGTATGGTACTACACGTTCTTTTGGATCATTTTGACACTGTCCTGTTTGATAAGACCTAAAACTAACCCAGGGTTGCGCATGGGTAAAGCCTTGTTTTTGGCTGTAATACGGAACCGGGTGACTTACTGCTCGATGGATACTCAGGAAAATGAGAAAGGAGACTCTTAGATGCCGTTAGAAGAAAATCGTCCAATGATCTTTTCTGAAGACAAGGGAGAGCAACCAGCCCTTTTTGATGAAAATATCACTTTGAAAAAACATAAACGGAAGAAGAGGCGTAAGACAAAACGGGCAAGAGTTAAAGCTTCCGTTGCTGACATCCTTTCAATTTGCGATATGACTCCAGATGGGGCGTTTTCACTACAAGAAAATAAGGGCTATATGGACATCATGCAGCTCCAAAGTAAAGACATTTACTCCCCTTCTACTCATGAGACGGAATATGACATCATGATGATGGCTAAATTTTTTCAGTCTTTTTCATATGACATTAAAATCGTATCAATGAATTTCCCAGTTGATATACAGAAGCAATTGCGTGCAATCGACCATAAAATCGAGAAGAACTCAGCTCCTTTATATGAAAGATTCTTATTGAAAAAACGTCAGGAACTTCAATTTTTAGAAACGCACCGGACGAATAGAGAGTTTTATTTATTTATCTACGCGGCTAGCCTCAAGCAACTATCGGAATATCGGAATAACTGTAGACGTTACTTAGGAAGAGTTGCTCCATTGATTGAATTAACGGAAGAGAAAAAACTTGATTTGATTTATAAGCTCTATAATCAGAATTCCAAACTATAAAGGAAGGTGAGTGACAATTGTTCAAATTTGCGAGCAAGAGTAGTGAACAGCTTAAAACGAAGTCGATCGGTTACAATCCTTATCTCCTTGCGCATATACAACCTCAAGGTGGGATGAGCTTTCAAGAGTCATTTATAAGAAAAGGAGATGGATATGAAGCTTGCGTTCATGTCTATTCTTTTCCAAAAAGCGTCTCGGACTTTTGGTTAGAACCGATTTTTAATATGGAACATGTGATCACGACGATGGATGTTATATCGGATGATCGGTTAAAGGTACGTGATGGTTTAAATAAAGGAATGGCAGAACAGAGTTCCAGAATCATGAACGAAAGGGATAACGCCGGGATCATTGAAGCCCAAAACAACTATGACGACTTGAAGGAGCTATACAATCAGGTCTCAGAGGAAGGGGAAGTCGTGAAACGCATCCATCTGAGGCATTATGTAAGTGCCCCAACAAAAGCAGAATTAGAAGATAAAGTGAAAGTTGTTTTATCAACCTTACAAGATGAAAACTTTAGAGGCTCCATTTTTTTAAATGAGCAAGAATATGAATGGAAAGCTTTACTCTCCAATTACAGTGAGCAGTCTCACTACCTAAACAAGCGTGAAGGCCAACCGATTCCAACAATCGGATTAGCAGGAGGATTTCCATTTCATTTCACAAGTTTAAATGATCCCTATGGCACGTTTTACGGCACGACCATGACGGGAGGAAACGTCCTTTTTGATTTGTTTCACAGGGACCATCAACGAAAAAGTTTTAATGGTGTTATGGTCGGCGCAATGGGTGCTGGGAAATCGACCTTTCTAAAGAAAATCATGCTGGACAACGCGATCAAAGGATATAAAGTACGAACGTTTGACGTTACGGGTGAATTTGCAGAATTAACGGAGGCATTAGGAGGTAAGCAGATTGCGTTAGATGGATCAGATGGAGTCATTAATCCATTGCAAGTCTATCGGACAGCTGAGGACGAATACACGTCATTTACGCAGCACTTGTCTAAGTTGACGACCTTTTATAAGTTTTTAGCTCCAGAAGCTAAGGATAGTGAATTGAAAGAGTACGAGAATCTTTTAAGAAAGCTTTATGGAAAACTTGGTCTTTGGAAAGAAGAGGAAGAATCAAACATTACAAAGCAGTCTGTTCAGGACTATCCTATTTTCTCGGACTTCCTTGCGTTTGTGGAAGAGCAACTCTATGAAAATACTAGCGAAGGAAAGCAAAGGGAGAATGTCAGTCTGGAACGAAGGAGACGGCTGGAAAACATTGAGTTGAACATTCGAAATGTCGTTGAAACATACGCTCATCTCTTCAATGGGGTCTCCACGATGGAACACTTTGATTCACAACAAGTCGTCACATTCACGTTACGTGGCTTGTCTCAAATGAGAGCTGAAGTCTTTCAAGCTCAGTTATTTAACGTGCTGAACTTGTTATGGGATTCGATGTTAACAAATGGCGCTCCTCAATTTGAAGCTTATGATCGAGGGGAGCTAGCATTTGAAGACGCCGTACGTTATTTGATTTTGATGGATGAAGCCCACCACATCATTAATACGAAAAAGAAAAGCGAAAGTGCGCTTGATTTTCTCACGAAGTTCAGCCGAGAAGCACGGAAGTATTTTGGTGGATTACTCTACGCAAGTCATACGATCCGAGACTTTGTGCCAGAGGGATCGGATCAAAGCATGGTAGAAGAGATTAAGAAGTTGTTTGAGCTAACGCAATACAAAATCATTATGCAACAGGATAGCAATAATCTTGAGATGATGCAGCAGATTTTCACTGGGCAGTTAAGTCAGAGTGAGTTACAGGACATTCCGTATCTCCAAACAGGTGAAACGATGCTAAGTATCAGGGCTGTTGAAAATATTCGTTTTAAAGTGGAGGTATCGGATGAAGAATTAGCTTTGTTTGGTGGAGGTGCATAAGAATGCCTTGGTCACTATTATTACAACTTGTACCTAGAAAAGTATGGCTATGGCTGATAGGAATCGCCATGGCTCTTTTTCTTTTACAAATGGTTCTGTTTGCTTCAGCGATTACCACATTAATCGGGTTTCAAAAAAATCATTCCAACGACCAAGTGCAGTCAGTCGATGTGGTGAATGGAACGGCTCAAGTGTCAGCAGCCGTGGAGCAATATCGGCCACTGTTTGAGGAATATGCAGCTAAATATGGGGTTTCCGACTATGTGGAGCTTTTGATGGCAAAGACGATGCAAGAATCAGGTGGATTACTTGATGATGTCATGCAATCGAGCGAGTCACTCGGCTTGCCTCCCAACAGTATTGAGGATCCTGAACGGAGCATTAATGTTGGTGTTCGCTATTTTTCAAACATGTTAGAAAAAGCCAGAGGTGATGTGAAACTCACCCTTCAAGCCTACAACTTTGGTGGAGGATTTATTGATTATGCCAATGCTCATAACAATGGTGAATACAGCAAGGAATTAGCCATTGAATTTTCTAGAATGAAGTACCAGGAGTTGAAGCATACCGGGCTATATTCTTGCATCCGACCTGAATCAGCAGCTACCGGTGCTTGTTACGGAGATATTGGGTATGTAGAAGCCGTCTTAAGTTATCTGAAAGGTGGCGTGGTCGAGGGAGAAATTGAACCAACAGGCGATTGGGTGATGCCCATCTCAGGGTCATTCATCCAAACTTCTGACTATGGTATGCGCATTGATCCGTTTGATGGAACAAAGACCATGCATCGTGGAATGGATTTTGCCTGTACGAACGCCGTGACGCCGATCAGGGCTGTTGATAACGGCCAAGTTGTCAGTGTTAGAAAAGGCAATACAGGCTACGGAAATAGTGTGATTATCAAGCATGAGACTGGCTTATATAGTCACTATGCTCATCTCTATTCATTGCATGTAACCGAAGGGGAAGTCGTTCAACAGAAGGAAGCTGTTGGAAAGTGTGGGACCACTGGAAACTCAACTGGTCCCCATTTGCATTTTGAAGTATTGACGAAAAATCAGTACCGTTCGGATATCGATCCAGCCCCTTATCTTGGCTTGTAAAGGACGTTGATAGGATGAATAAAAAAATCATTTTTGTGTTGTTTCTAGTCGTTCTATTGGTCATCACCTCGTTTAACATCTATGACTTTCAGGTGTCTTCGAATGAAGACTTCCAGGCTGAAATTCAACAATTACAACATGAAAACAAGACTATTTCAGAAGAAAATAACAAGCTAAAACGGCTTCTTGAACAAAAAGAACCAGTAGAAGTTCAATCACAGTATAATCCATTGTTAAAACAAATATCGACCTTTGTAAAAGTAGCTTTTGTTCAAAGCAAAGAGACGTATCCAGAACGAAAAAAGCAAGCTGAAAAGATTATGAGTCATGAACTGCGGAATATATTCTTCCCCACAGATACCTACAAGGGGGATACCAGAACAGGTGTCAATGATGTCCAAGTATTCATCGAAGCAAGTAACCTCACAAATGATCATGCGACGGTGTTAGTGAGGTTGAAACACACTCTTTATTCCTTGGAAAATGAACAAAAACAAGTTTCCCCAGTGTTTATAGAGATACATGCCCAACGTCAAAATGAACAATGGATCGTGACGGATTTTACTGAAATATAAAGAGGTGGAGATGAATGAAAAGGCAAGCAGATTCAATTACAGAAAACACTTCTACCAAGTATCTTATCGCCTTGAGTGCGATTGTTGTGTTACTTCTATTCTTTTTGTTTTCAGGGCTCGTATTCGGAAACAACGATCATGCAAAAGTACAACAGACCCCTTTGAAAGAGTCGTTAACGATTAGTGGATATGGAGAGTTGATTGTTGAAGAGTGGATCTATAATCCGGATAAGAATTTTATGATCGTGACATTGAACCTTGAGAAATCACCTACCATTTATGAGGAAAATTTGATCTTTATAGCCCAGGAAAAAGAACATCCAAATCGAGATCTTCCAACTTCAGTAGAGTATCAAGATGGAAACCGATATGTCGTTAGTATCCAGCAGGTGAGTCCTTCATTTGAAGTCATGGCTTTAGATATTAATAAGGATGATAATCAGCAATGGATCACTCATACAAGGAGAACCATCTCCTCCTAAAGGAGGTGAGAAGAGCAACGAGTTAGCTCGTATCTATACAGACGAACGCAAAGTGAAAGTAGACACCCAATTGAGTAGTTCAAACGGAAAAGGAGTATGAGGTTGCTTCAATATCACAAAAGATCAACCAAGCGAAAAAAACAATTGAAGAGAAGGAGGAACTGATTCAAACGATCGAAGAGCGATTAAAAGAAATTGATCAAAAAGTGGTTGAATTAGAGTCAGAACAATTCTATGAAACGGAGGAAGAGAAGGAACAAACCAATGCGCAAATCAATCAATTGGAAAATGAGAAAGATCAGTTAAATCGAGAAGCTTCGGACGGTGAACTAGCCATACAAACGACAAGAGAAAAGCTCACGATGTTAAAAGAAAAACGAGATATGGTTGAGGGTTAATGTCCCTTTTATGTGCTTCATTTATGAACACGTTAGCGACACATCGCCTGTGTTATGGCCACACAGTTCATTTGAAAGCGAACGTATGGTGCTGTTTTAGCAACACATTGAAGACACATCTGGCGGTTTTCTTGTTCCCTCGTTTTGCCCGGCTCTGCCGGGATTCCCACACCAAGTGGGAACAAAAACCCCTTATGCTCTTTTCTATCTAGGCACTGGTTTACAGACTACATCAATTGGAGGGTGTTCAATGGAAATTCGAATTCGGTATATGGATCCTAGAACGGTTCAAAGAATTGATGAACTTGCCAAGGAAAAAGGAATGAGTCGCCAAGAGTTTTTACATGCCCAATTACATCAATTAGCCGTCTTTCGTGAAGAGAACGAACGAGAAAAACGGTTAAACCAATTGGTTGATCGAAACATTCAAACGATGACACATTGTTACACAGCGATACGAGAAATGTATGACATTTTACGTTTTGAAGAATCAGGTGAAAAACCATGAGTGAAACGGTCACACCTGGTGTGGTTTTAAAAACAAAATTTGTGACTGCGAATCAAAAGGGATTCCAGGATTACGTTCAGTATGTGGATCGCGAAGAAGCCAAAGGAAAAGGAGAAGTACACCTGTCTGTTTTCAATTTATATAACGATTATATGGATGACCCAGACAAAACCTCAGCCCTGTTCACCCAACAATCAGATCATCTATCAATGGAAGGGAAAAGTGGAATTAAATCGTTATTTAGACAAGCTCAAGAAAATAATAGCGTCATGTGGCAGGATGTCATTACGTTTGATAATGAGTGGCTTCGACAACAAGGCGTATACGATGACCAATCGCATACTCTTGATGAGAATCGATTGAAGCAAGTTACCAGGAAATCGATGCAGACCATGTTGAAAAAAGAAGGACTACAGGAAAGCGCAATCTGGTCTGCAGCTATCCATTATAACACCGATAACATTCATATCCATGTTGCAACGGTAGAACCAAATCCAACGCGTGAGCGAGGCAAACGCAAGCCGAAAACGTTAGATGCGATGAAGAGTGAAGTGGTCAACGGATTGCTCGATCGAGATCAAGAACGGAATCAAATAAATTTTCTAATTCGAGATCATATGGTTCATTCCAAAAAAGAAATGAGCAGCTTGGAATGGCAAAATCGTGAATTTAAACCGTTATTCTTGGAAGTCTATCATCAGTTACCCAATGATAAGAGACAGTGGCAATATGGCTATCAAACACTCAATCCGATTCGTGGGAAAATTGATGATCTTACTACCAGTTATTTAAACAAATTTCATAAAGAAGATATGAAGCATTTGCATCAGAAACTTGATCAAGAAGTCGAGGTGTTAAAGCGTGCTTATGGAGATGGGGAGAAAGACAAAAAGAGATATCAGCATTATAAACAGAACAAGCTTGATGATCTCTATAAAAGGATGGGGAATGCTTTTCTTCAAGAAATGAAAAGTTATGACCGGCAACAGAATTCAAAGCAAGAATCACACTCTACTTCTCCCTCCCATCCTTCCATTCGCTCTATGCCTCCAGGTGTTCAATTACAGAGATCGTTGAAAAGAATTCAACGCTCAATGGATCAGACCTATGACCAATTTATCAACGATCTGGATCATCAGAAATTGGAACGTGAAATTGAACGAGAAAGGTAGGTTGGAAATGATGCGGAAACGCCAAAACGTTACATTACATGAAGAAACGATTGATTTAATAAACGAGTATCAGGAGCAACATCATATTCGATATCCCGGTGAAGCTTTGGACCGTATGGTTGCGGAATGGGAAGAACAACAGTCGAAGGATCATTCGCTAGAATATGTGATGAGTTTGATGGCGAATCGTTTTCAAGAGGTCTTTTCTGAAGAGATGAAACGGTTACGCTTAGCAGCAAATAGCACCAACAAAAATACGCAAGTGCTTCTCGAATTGATGAATGGATTTGCGATGGATCAAAACTTGGAGAGCTGTGTCACCACACAGCTTTTTGAGAGTCAGGCAATGAAAGATGCGAGGGAAGCTGTTGAAGAGCGGATCAGTCATCAACGGCAAAAAAGAATTAGTGGCGAATAGGAGAAGGGACTATCAACTTATCTTATTTTGTTTTTCATTACCTTCAAATATTGAGAGGAGTTGGATTCATGTTGTTGTCTAATCAAAACTATGAGATGGGTGTATTTAAAGGTTTTGGTGATCGAAATGAACTCGTCATCGAAGTAGGATCTCAGGAATATGTGCTTGAGTTAAACAAAGAAGAGATAGCTGACGTCGTATACCATTTAATGCATCATGAGAACTTACTCATTCCTTTTAATAAAGAAACGCAGCAGTTGGTTTTAAGTTCTGACCAAACACTATGATGAAGAAGAAATGGAAGAGCTCATGAATATCAGTGAGGGAGCTGATGAACATGGCGAAGAGTAAACGATCTTATCAAAAAAAGTCACCTGAACAAGTCAAAGAGGAAATTGAAAAACTCACGTCTGGAATGGAAGAACGTATTTCAAATCACTTTCATTCGCCGGAGCAGTTAAAAGAGTACTTGGACTTCATGGGAAAGTTTTATCGCTATTCTCCTCGAAATACAGCACTCATTGAATCCCAGTTCCAAGGAGCTGAAGCTGTTGGGTCATATGCTTTTTGGAAGGAAAAAGGGTTTCCAGTGAATAAAGGAGAAAAAAGCATTAAAATACTTGTGCCAAATCGATTAGGAGAGCAATTTCAGAATAAAGAGGGGGAATGGATCCCTCTTAAAAAAGCAACCAAACAAGAGAAGCAACAAGTCAAAGACGGCCAACTCGATAAACGAGATGGTCGTCTTGTTTTTTCTACAGGAAGTGTATTTGATATTTCTCAAACGAGCGCAACGCAAAAGGACTTGCCTCAAATATTTCCGAACAAGTGGATCGATGGAGAGGTTGATAATTACAGTCAGTTACGGAAGGGCATGGAGGCGATTGCAGAAAAGAATAACATTCGAATTGTGGAGCCTTATGAGGAACTCGGTGCTGCGAAAGGAGTCAGTTATACAGAAAGAGGAGAGGTGGCTCTTAATCCTCGGAATTCGGAACGTCAGGATGCAAAGACTTTACTCCATGAACTTACACACGCCAAACTCCATACAAAGGACAATTTCAACGCCTACTCAAAACCTGAGAAAGAATTTCAGGCGGAAATGACAGCTTATACCGTTGCTTCTTATTTCAATATTGATACCAGTGATTACTCGTTAGATTACTTGCATCAATGGACAAAGGGGCATGAATTTAACGACCATGAGAGCTTGTTACAAGAAGTTCAGGTAACAGCTAAAGAATTTATTGCGACCATTGAAGAATCCATGGACCAAGAAAAGGAAGGGGAAAAAACTATGAGTTTTAGTGAACCAAAACATGAAATGGAAGAGGATAAACAAGAAAGAGAGGGAGTACCTACAGAAAAGCTTTCGGAAATGTACCGAAGCCAAGTGAGCAAGGCTGAGAAGGGTAGCGGGCCTTTTAATAAGGAAGAAAAACTTGAAAAGCATTATTCTCATCAAGACTTCAAAGATGCTTATAAAAGAGAGATCACGAACTTTTTTGAACCAATGGTCGGAAAAGGATTAGATAAAGAAGAAAACAATGACTGGCAAGAACGTTTAAGAAAGATACGTGCTTTTCAAGATACTCATAGTAAAGAAGAGGTGTATCAACTTAAAAAGGAATCTCTTCAAGAATTGAAAGAACTGCCATTAACGGATCGTGGAGAGCAGCGACTATCTCAAATTGAAAGTAAGTTGGATCGAGAGTTCCATGAAGAGAAGGAAAAAGAAAGCACCACTTCGGAAATGAAGAATGGAAAGGGGAGTAAGGAGGCTTTTCAGCAGAAGGAAAAGCAAAAAGAAAAAGTAGAGGTTGAACGATAGACAGGGAGTTTTCTCCCTGTCTTTT
>CAVUAW010000017.1:0-218941 GCA_963739655.1 uncultured Bacillaceae bacterium
CATATCAAACGGAATAATCACATTCTCCGCCAACTCCCGCTTATTCTCCAACAGCTCATGCATCAGCTCTTCAACCGTTCCATTAGGAAAGTTCTGTGCATCTCTTGTAATCACCTGGTAAACAGACACATCCTTCTCCTGGCCAATCCGATAGGCCCGGTCCGTTGCCTGATTCTCAACAGCTGGATTCCACCATCTTGTGTAATGAATAACGTGATTCGCGCTTGTGATTGTGAGTCCAACACCCGCTGCTTTCGGAGAGAGCAACATGATCCCAAACCCAGGTCGACTATTAAACTCTTTTACGACTCCTTGCCGGTTGGCCGTGTTTCCATCAATGATTGGAACGGAGATACCGTACTTTTCCATAAAAAGTTGTTTAAAGATCGAGTGAAGCTTACGAAACTCAGTGAAGATGAGAACTTTTTCATCCTTTTCTTTAATGCGATCAATAACGCTCATCACTTCTTTTACTTTTGGAACCTCGCTGGCCGGTAAGGTTTCATACTCCGGAATAATCACTCCAGGGTGACCGTACAGTTGTCTAAGTCTCATGAGCATATTTAATATCGCAATTTGCCCAGTCTCTTTCGTTTGAAGCATTGATTCTGAGATGGACTTTTGAATTTTTGAGGCTTCGACATAGATGGGATCCTTGATTTCTTTCTTTGGTAAGCGATCGCTGAAGATCCCTTCCTTTGTTCTTCTGAGATAGTAAGGTTGGATCGCCTTGAGTAGTCCGTCGTAATCTGCTGCTTCGATAAAGTGTTGTTTGAATTCTTTTAAGGAATTTAATTCTCCTGGTTGAACGAAGTCCATAATCGCCCACAGTTCTTCCAGACTATTTTCAACAGGTGTGCCTGTCATCGCGAGTCGGAATTCTGACTTCATTGCTCTGAGTGCACGTGATCGCTGGCTACTGTGAGACTTTACATTCTGTGCCTCGTCACAAATAATCGATTGGAAATTGATCTTTCCGAATAGCAGTTGATCGATTTTAAGTGTGTCATAGGTTGTGAAGATAAGATCATAGTTACTAATATGGGCGGATGATTTGCTTCTTCCTGAGCCTTTATGGATATAAAGACTGCTTAGGAGATCAGGAGCAAACTTCCGAATTTCTTCGATCCAGTTTTCCATCAGTGCAACAGGTAACACAAGTAAAGTTGGTGAAAGCTTTCCCTGTTTTTTCTGGTGTAGGAGAAATGTGATTACCTGCATCGTCTTTCCTAATCCCATATCATCTGCCAACAAACCACCTCTGCCTCTTTCTTCAAGATGACAAAGCCATTGAAAACCTTCAACTTGATGTTCAAACAAGTCAGCTTTCAGTGTTTGAGGTATCGGGTATTCCTGAACCTGTTCGGTGTCATTTGCTTCTATACGATATTCAAGATCAGTTTCGTTGTCTTTAATATCTAAAGTGAAATTTTTCTTGAGAGTTTGATCTTCCTCAACAGCTTCTTCAAGCAAATTTTTGCGCATTTGAGGATCAAGATAAATCCACTTGTTTTCGTGTTGAATGTACTGCTCATTAGGATGCTGCTCCATTAGCGTTTTTAGAAAATCTTCATCATATGCCGCTGACTGATCCGTTTCAGGATCAAACCATTGGATCCCGCTCTCTCCCTGTGAATATGGGCGAACTTTTTCAATTGGAATAATTCCTCTTACTCGTTCAGAAAAGGCTTCAAGGTCAAATTCATAATCGTGTTCAGGTAACACGGCAAGTGGGTTTTCAAAGAAAAGCGGTACCTCTTCCCCAGTAATGTGTCGCTTTTTTGAAAGTTGAATTATGTCTCGGCTAATTTTTTCCGTTCGCACGAAACGATCTCGTTTGTTACTCGTTTTGTACGTTGTGACTGGTGAAGGTGAGCCAAGTACGGAAGTTTCAGCCGGATTGCTTCCAACAGGTTGTAACTCGATGTGATTCGGCGAATGGACTTTCATTTCAAGATCATAAGAGTCGACAACATGATAAGACTCGTTCTCTAGAAAATCCTCCTGCTCAATGTCTGCTTCATTCGCAAGCTTCTGACAGACGCCTATCTTCTGGTAGCCCGTTTCATAGTCTGCTGCGATTGCTTTTTGGAGCTCGTATACTTTCTCTGGTAAAAGAAAAATTTGTTGATCAATAATGGCTATCGCGCCTTTACGCCTTCCAATTCGATCAATCGTTTGAGCGTTTTCATTTTTCAACACGAGCTTTAGATCTGCTTGTTCTGGAAGAGATTCTAAGCTTTAATTCTCCATTAACGTTCATTTCTTCAACAGGTAACTGGAGCTGTTGTAATAACTCCACTCCCGTTTCTTGCTTTAGGAGTTGATAGTAGTCTTCATAACGTAATTTGGAATCAGTTAATAAACCCTCATCATGAAGCTCTTCCCAGGAAACGTAAGCTTGAAATCCAGGTAGTTTATAGTAGTTTTCAATTTCTTCTTTTGAGAGAGGTAGGGATAATTCTTGTGAATCTTTACCTGATACGAGTTCAATGCCTATTTGAACTCCATCTTTTGCTGGATTAAGCTTCACCCTCATCAATTGCTGCTTCTTTTTTAGAAAGAACATCCCTGTCCACCTCCCAGTTAAATTAAGTTTTAGTTGTTCATCAAATCGCTCTTGCCATTTTCCGATATGTGTTAACCAACCACCTTTACAATATGCCCCTTATCCATAAGCTCGCTACGCTTAAGTTCTTTAGGGAAGATACCGCGTGGATAGGTCTTTTCTTTATCTGCAAGATACTTATCAACTTTTTGTTGAAAGTACCTTTTAAACTTATAGTGATTATAAATATAGACAGCTCCTGTTGCTAACACTTCTATAATGACCACGTCTGCAAAATACATAACCAACGTTCTTTTCCCATCTGTAACAACAACATCTTCTAGCTTGAATATAAACTTCTTCCAATACTGATATCGTTCATGACTTTTATCTACCTGCTCAAAAAAGTCTTTTAACTCGAGTCTCATAATCCAGTTAGCAAATCTTCTCTTCTCATCTTCACTAACATTTTTCCACAAGGTAGGTTTTCTACGATATGTTTTTAATTTCTCATAAATTAGCTTTCCTAAATCCTCTACTCGATTGAGCTTACATTTTTTAATTAAATTTTCGGCCATTTCCTGCTGCTCTAAATTAGAAGCTTCCGAAAAATACTTCTTGTACAACTTTTTCTCTTTAATAAAGAAATCCTCATCTGCTATTTTCAGCACATCAAGTAACACATACTTAAATAGCGGCATATTTTCAGTTAGATAATAGGTACTTAACTCCTCAATAAAGCCCTTATCACTCTTATATCCTTCTTCAGCAAGATAAGAGACCGGCTTATCTGTTTCGAGAAACTTTTCCCATTTGTCGGACTGCTCCAGTTCGACATCCTTGTTCAATCCGTTCAGAATGAGCCGCTTGAGAACTCTCGAACAAGATCCCATAGGGCATCAATATCACACGTTTGATAAAGGACATCAACCAATGTACGAAACATTCGTCTTTCTTCAGGAATGCTTGATTTAATGGCATGAAGCAAAAAGGTTTTTTGTTTCGCTTCTAGGTTCTTGTCGTACAGGTATGGAACAAGATTCCTTTGTCGTTTACTTAACGACTTCATCCACGTTGAGGACTTTTGAAAATAGGGAAGGCTTAGAAATTCTTGCTTCAAACCTTCCAACTTACTCTGATATTTTGCCCCTGACAAATCATCATTCATCTTGATCCGAAATTCTCGGTTATCCCTCGCCCAGTTGTTGAGGAGATGAAATTCATAGACGTATTTCATTATTTATCAACCAGCTTTTCGATTTCTTTGATTGCTTCGTCATCCTTCAGTCGGAATAAGAACTCAACCCTTCTTGATCGATCAGGATCATACTTCCCTTTACTGTCGTTCAAAGGCTGACTGAAACTTCGCCCATTCGCCGTTACAATAGACTGTGCAAGTTCCCGCTGTTTAAAATCTCCCATTTCATCGCTATAAACATACTCGAGTACTGAGAGCGCTCTGCTCTGCGATAATTGCATGTTATACATATAGTCACCTTTTTTATCCGTGTGACCTTCGATAATAATCGAGGAGATATCGTCTTTAAATTGATCTTGTAGTAGTATCCCAAAATACTTCGGTACAAAATCTCTTAAGAATTTCTCGCCTTTTGGTGATAAATCAGCAGAGTTTGATTCATATAAAATGCTACCTGGAAAGCGAATGGCTCCAGTTTGCTGATCAATTTCTATTTCTAAATTTGATTCCTTGAAGGCATCTGTCAGTGCTTCGATAATTTCGGTCTTCACACTTACAACCTCTTCAATTTGCTTTTCCTTTGCCTCTAACAATTCACGGTAATCTAGAATCACTAGTGTTAAGAGAAGGGCAAAGATCATGAGCATCGCACTCATCAAATCCGCATACGACATCCAGTAGTTGACTTCTTCTCGCTTGCGGTACTTCATTAGCTCATCACTTTACGATTCGTTTGATTAATTTGTTCACTAAGATCTTCAAGGCCTTCTACCAATTCCTGTTGTAGGTCACTGTACTGATTTATCATATTGCTAACCGTATTGACTGCTTTCGTCATCGTTTCATCAAGATGGTGGAATGTTTTACTCAAGCCATTATCAACGTTTTCACTAAAGCCTTTTACGGATGTATCAAGGATATCCCGCGTATCTTTGAAACTACTTTCCGTTACACTCCAATGAGTTTGTAAGGAACTAATTTGATCTTCCATCTTTTCCATGTACATTCTTGTATCTGCTAGTGCAGAAGTAATTGTCGTATTCGTATCTTTCCGTAAATCAACCATTTCAGGTAGAAGTTGCGACTGTATTTGCTGTGTTTCACTCAGTTTTCCACGAAGGTCATCTAGATTTGTCATGACACTTCTAAGTTCAGGAGCAAGTGGAACAAGCGTAGAGACGATTTCTCTTACGTTTTGGAGAAGAGATTCCGATTCACTGATCGTTTTAATTTGAGTTGAAAGTGATTCATTGAACTTCTCGGTCATATCCCGATAAGTAGTCGACATTTTGGACGTGAATGAGATTACTTCATTAAGAAGTTCATTGTGACGCCCTTCTATATTTTCGTTGAACGATTCAAATCCAGCTGAAATGGCTTCATACTTTTCCGCAAGCTGCTGATTACTTCTCATCACATCCTGTTGAATAGGAAGCTGTTGTTCTGATAATTTTTGAACACTGCTAATCGTATCTCCTAATTCATTCATAAATGAAGAAGTATCTTTATAGCTACTTCGCATTGATTCCAGCTCTTCAGTCATGCTATGAAATTGACTTAGCATCCGCTCGGTTTGTTGTGAGGTGCTTGCTTGCCTTTCCTCTGATTCAGCTATGTTATGTACCACTTTATTGATGGTCCCCATCATTTCCTGCTGCATCTGTTGTGTCTCACTTATAAGCGTACTGAACTGATTAATCGACTGTTCCGTTCCACCAGTAATTTGATCCACAAGATGATTGGTCATATCATTACTATTTTGTTGTGTATATTGAAACTGTGTTTCTAATAGCTTTGTTTGATTTTCTATACCAGACTGAAAGCCATTAAATTGTTCTGAAAGATTGTTGAAAGCGTCTGTACCTGACCATTTGAAGATTGCATTTGATTCATCACTGGATGCATGACTTTTTCTAGCGCATCAGTTAATAAGGTCTTGAGATGGTCCGCCTGGTTCGTGAAATTTTCTCTAACCGGTTAAGGAAAAGTTCTTCATCATCTGTATTTAAGAGAAAATCTAGCTTTTCGGCATGCCAGTCGATATGGCTTTCAAGACGACTACTAATTCCTTTATCATAGAACGTCCATAAGAGTGACAAGAGTACACCAAACACTGACGTGTAAAAAGCCACTTTCATTCCCGATAATAAACCATCTATCCCTGTACGGAGTGCATCCGTATCCCCAACGTTCAAATCAGCTAATCCAACAGATAAACCAATAAATGTTCCAAGCACTCCAAGACTTACGCTTGTTCCGGCCCCACTATCTAAAATGGATCGATAGCCAAGATGATGCATCAGAACATCAAAGCTAAAGAACGGCTCTACCCGAATTCGTTCATCTTCCCCTTTTTGTGAGGAACGACTAAAATAACGATCCCATTGTTGTTTATACTTCGATTTCGGTAATATTGTGAAAGTGCTTCCTGTAGCTCCTGATCAACGTTTCGATGCTTTCTCTCGATCTATATTTGAGGGATTAATGCCTTCAAGCTTTGGTTTTAATCGCCTCATAATCCTTATTTCTTTCGCAATCTTTATTGCAGTAAAAGCGATCATCCCAAGGAAAAGGATAAACTGGAATGCAAGATAGTATCCTGTGAATCCTTCGACACCTAGATTTTGAATAAATTTAAAAAACCCCTCAAAAACCTGATACAAATTAACCACCCTTTTAAAATAGAATCTTACTGAAGTGCTCATATAGTAATGTAAATTTACATAACATGTCATTATCACTATTTATAGGATAACAGCGAATTCCTTTGTTGGATATCACTATTTATAGTAATCATAAGTAATTTCACACTAAAAACTCCCTTCCGAGTAAGGGAGTTTCATAATACTAGAATGACGTTTTATTTGTCATAATCACCTAGTTGATGGCCAGGAAAAATCATTCCTATAATATTTCTCTTTCAGCATATCCAGGTCTTGCTCCCACTTAAAAATAGAGTCCTTGTATTTTACTTCACCATTTTCCTGTCCTTTTCTGGATTTCACCAGAAATGCAATTGTATAAGCAATGTCCCTTAAGCCTAACACTGGTACTGCACGATCAAGTACTTCCCATCTTTTTATTTTGGACATTCCTGTAATCTGATACCCCATCTTTCTAAGTTCACTTTTTTCATTAAGTTTTTGATTCTCGTTCGTATATGCATTCTCACTTAGTTCAGTAGATGGCCATGTGAAGTTAAGATTATGAATATCTTTGGCGGATGATCTTTTTTCCTTTCCAAATTCCCTAATATCAACGTATTTACTTTTTCCTACTTTTGCTTTAATCTGATTGATTTCCCCATTACGTACATAGGCAACTCCACTACCTTTATTCGAAAAGACTTTCAAACGAATATAGTCATATGAACCTTTAAAGTTAGCATTCTTGTAGACGGCTAACTCAATTACTTCACGTGAAAGGGGGTCTTTGGTGTACGGATCTACAAGTCCACCCTTAGGAAGTTTCTGAACAAAGGTAAGACTCCTAAGAACTACATTTTCGTACTCATCTTTTTTTTCCATCGTTTGAGGTGCAGGTTTTGAAGCGGCTTCTGTTGGCTTAGCAGTTTTTGGCTGTGATTTACCTGAACTACGGTTAAGTACTTTAGTCAGCATCTCTATATTCTTCTTATTCACTTTATCTAGCTGAACTTTCATCTCTGAAAGTTCTTTTTGTAGTGAAGAATTTTGTGTTCTTAATGTAAATAGTTCGTTCTCATAACGCTTGACCAGCTCAGTTATTTCAGTATTAAGCGTTGCTACAACTTTCTCTTTGGTGACGATCTCTGTTGACCCCAGGTTCTCCTCCCCCTAACTGATCACTACACTCCCTGTTTTTCTATTTACCTCTTATATTAAGGAATTCTAATTTCTTTAAGCATTCCAATACTCTTTTCATCGGAATATGCTTTTATAATGTTTAGTTTTTTCATAAAAAATACCAAATACTCGTTTTCCATTCGTTTTGGTACTTCCGGTTTTGTACAGTTCTGGCTGACTCTCTCTTTTACATCACTCTTGATCTTCTTACAGTTTCTTTATGAACAGTAACAAAAAACGTCTAGCTTAATTAGAAAACAATTAAGCTAGACGTTTTTATTTTGAAGGTGGTTCATTTATCATTTTTTTAAAAGAAGTATTGTATCAAGAGGACGAATCAATGAGAATCGTCCTCACTAATTCCTTACTGCACTACCCCACCAGCACTCGTATAACGCGCATTAAACTCCTGCACAAATTGATTCGTAATAGCCGTATCATGAATGATCAACATGTTTTCATCGTTCACATCATTCCCGTTCGTGCTCCAATTCGTTGAACCGACAACGACCGTTGGATCGCTCGTTGTATCGGCGTCGATGATCATCGTTTTACTATGAAGTTTACGAGATTCGGCATCCTTGTAGACTGGGGCAGCGTTGGCCCAGCGGGTATTCGGATTGTTCGTACTACCTGTCGCTGTGCGGCCGGTCATTTCGATACTTGCTGACCACCACTGATTCCAGAATGAGCTGTCATACACGCCTTTCACATCAAAGCCAGTTAGTGTTCCTTGCTGGTCGACGTAAGAGCCTTCCCATTTGTTTTTCAATTCGTCCACGAGCGCTTGATCGCTCCATGCGAAAATCGTGAAGTATGTGCTGAGATCAGCTTCTGTTTTTACTAGTTCGGCCATACGCCCTAATGCATCATCTCCTGCTGAGAAATACACTTCGACCGTTTTCCCACCGATGGTCACTTGATGAGCGGTGTTATCGATTTTACGAGAGCTAAAGTTTGCTTGATCAACATCGGGAGTCTGCGTGTTGCTTCCCCACATTTCGTTAAATTCGGTGTCATAGATGCCTGCTAGTTCAGAAGAATTCACTTCAACGACGTGCTGTTGATTGCCATCGAGCACACCGTTTGCCATGTTTTCATCTGATCCATAGAGACCCGTTACAGTGAAGTTCCAGCTTCCTGTAAACACCCATTTGTCATCAATCAGAGCGAACTTATTGTGCATTTGCGTTCCAGGAGCATAATAGGTTCCGTCTGATTGCTGTTCTCCTTCAACGAAAACATAACCCGTCATCTCAGTATTGCCGACCATAATCGTTCGTCTGTGGAAAATCGTTCGGTGATGAGGGAAGGTTATGGTCAGCACGCTTCGCCTGATCTTCCACTGCAAGCATAGGAGAATCTGAGAATACGGTAATATCATCGGCTGTGCCAACCACCATATCTTCTCCTCGAACCATTTCTTCCACATAAAGTCTCATTAACTCAAATCGTTCAATGTAATGTGGATCCGTTGCATCCTTCGCATCTGCAATCACCCGAACATCGACGCCTTCCGCTGCTTTTGCGATCAAAGCATCAACCACTTTTGGTAGATTGATTTCATAGGTTGCAAGATCGATGCTTGTTGTTGCCCCATTGATTCGCTCTAGCAAACGGTCTTCGAGGTTTACATTGTAGTTTGCTTCATTTCCTGTTGAAGCATATTGATCAAGTGCACATTTATTAAAATAAACGTTGATCGCATCCGGTGCATTAGATACCTGATTTAGGTGCTCGGTTGTATCCGAACATGTTCCTGGCTGAGAGCCAGCACCTGCGTTCGCCGCACCAGGTGTACCAAGACCTTCCGCGTATGTATCAGTAGATGTTGCCCAGTTCGACGCATCCGTTCCACTTATCGCAGGATCAAGGCGCGCCATCGTTGCTTTAGAGTCATTATCTCCACTATGCCACGCATCAACTTGATCGATTAATGTCCCGCTTGCGTCTCTTAGTTCAAGCACCTCACCTGAGTTGCTGAGCGCTCCACTATAGATTTGATTCGCGGTCACTTCAGAAAGTGTGCCATCATCCGTTCTTTCAAGTACAAAGTATTCATTTGCCGCAAGTGATCCATTTAACGTAATAGATGGCGTGCCATCAGTAGCACTTAACGTCCAGCCATCAAGAGAAACCGAGCTCCCTGTATTGTTATAAAGTTCAATCCATTCATCATTGTAATCAACCGATGTCCCCATCCAGGCAAGTTCATTGACTACCACATCACCATTCGAGGCAGCGTGCGCCTCCTCTGCCGGTAACCCCATTGGAGTGAAGATTGTTAGCGCCATGCCAACAGAAGCAAGAATCGTCGTAAATTTCTTCATCATATTCCCCTCTCATGTCATCGATATGTAATCTTTCTACTTAATGTTACATAATTCGACGATTTTTTTATACCTTTTTTACATTAATCGTTTGTTAATTATGTTAATTCGAAATTTACAATCACTTATTGTGCTGATAGACCTACACCCTTCTTTCAATCTATCAGTGGAAGCAACTCAATTAACACAACGATTTATGAGAATTGGTTCGTTTTGTTATTGAGAAACGTTCATGATGAGGTGTGTATTAATGAAAAAAAGATAGGAAAATCGATCTAGTAGCGAAGAAAAGGAACAGGATGATAAGATTAATCCAAATGAAGGATAACTAAAAACACGGAATCACCTAATAAGGTGACCCCGTGTTTTATAATGGTGCCTTGAAAAATTCACTCTACTTTAATATGAATCTCCTTATTGTCTAGCCAATGAAAAGCACGCTCAGCTACGAACGTTTCAAAATCATCCTCTGGCTTCTCCATACAGCTTTTAAAAATGCTCGCAAAATCTCTCCAGTAAAAAACGGTAAGACCTTGTAAATTAGAAAGCCCAACTGTACGGTGCTTCAAATGATCCTCGAATTGACTCACATCCTCCGTTAGCTCCCTACTATACTTTTCAACCGCAGCAATTCCTTTAGATGAAGACTTATCATCCAAAATCAACAATGAAAAGTAAAAATCTCTTCCTTCTGCATAGTTCGAACCAACGTCGATATTCCGTAAGATCTGGTTTCTCTTTTTATCATGAGTCGTTCCAGGCGAAATGTCTGATTTGTATTTCGCTTCAATGAACCAGACGAACGTCTCACATTCGATCAAGACATCGACTTCCGTTGCACCTTCAGCTGTCCCTTGCTCTAGGAGTGCCTCAGGAGGTTTGATAGACTGCCAGAGTTTGATATCGAGCTTGTTCGGAACCTGATTCGTTTGGATTTGTCTCTTAACAGTGTACCTTGTCTGATTAATCCCTTTCGAAATCAGTTGAGGATACCAGTAGACAGGATTGATTTGTTGGAGTGATTTGAACACATTCCAGGTGATTGCGTCTTCACTATTCTCGCTTCTAAGATGCTCCTTTTTTTTGATTCTCATTGATTGAAGGATTGGATCGTACTTATCTAATAGAAGATTATCTCGAAAATCTTCGTAAATAAACACACCGCTTGTTGACCATTTCCCTTCGTTCGAAATCACACGATTCCCATTCATGAAATCTTCATAATCGAAATAACGATGACCTGATGTATTCACTTTCAATTTTGGTCTGTGCTTTAATTCTTCTTTTGGTTCAAGTACCCAAAACATGTACTCAGTTTCTGGCTTCTCGAAACCAAACCCTTTTTTCCGATCGTGGATGTAGGTAAGAATTCTTTTTTCGCATCCTGATCAAGATGAGCTAGTTTTGAATGAAGATCGTCATTAGTAGGATGTAGCACAACCGGTCACGGACATTGTATAACTTTTCGATATACCCGCCTTTTTCTCTAAAAGCCGACAAAACGCGTATCGCGGAAGGACTTTGGATGCGGATAGGCATGGATGCTGTGCTCAGAAATGATCTTAATGGTTCCACTTGCTGGGATGGTTAACACATCTTGATTCATCAAATCACCACTTCCATTTATTGTATACACCTTATGATTTCATTTTACTATAGATGCATCCTAGATTGGTAAGCAATCTAGGATGACAACTCCAATATAAGATCAATAAAAACAAAAAACAGGACATCGAACCTTCCTCGATATCCTGCAAAAGTTTAATCCCCTCTTCATTCTTTATCCTTATTCACTTTCTTCCTGCGCAAATAAATCCACATCGCACTATAGGTTACGATCGCCAATATCAAAAAGACGGGTACAGATAGAACATCACGAATCACCATAACGGCTGCTCCACTCCTTATTATTTTAGACTGTCCAATGGGACGGGAAAGAATAAATAGAAAAGGACTGCGATGAGAATGGAGATGATCAGCGCTTTAGCCGGACTTCGATAATGGATATAAATCACAACGAACAAGATGATATTTAAGGGAATGTTTAACCAACCGTTCCAGCCGTTATCATAGACGTACAATCCTTTATACGCGAAGAGGGTCTCAAGCAGCGTGTAGAATCCTGCCCATATGGCGATGTAACTGAATTGAGTGATCCTTTTTTTCGGAAAGCGCTGCAGGTAGATGATGAGACCAACGGGACAGATAAAGAAGGTGAAGGCCATGTTGATGATCGAATGATTGATCCATTCTGCCGTAACCCCTCTGAACGCCCACAGTGTGTGATTGTAATAGAGAAAATTATATGTAAGATTGACCGTTATGAAAAAGAGAATGGTAGCATACTGCTTTCTCCACTGCGACCAATCTATAAATTTATAAGCAAAAATGATCCAAACGACCATCACGAATAATAAATACATACGACCCACCTCAATCAGATTAAGTAGCTTCATCATTGACACTGCTTGGGTCTTTTATACGCTAGTAAATGGGATCGAGGCGACCGTTCTCTATGATTCATCCTCCTATTTTGCTTCTACTTGCCTTATCGGGTTAGGCAAGGGTTTTCCTGATTTAAAGGACGCATGCCTGGATAAAAAGTACGATTACTGATTAAAGATGTGCTCCCGTTACGAGATCAGCGCTCTTTATTGTCCAAAATTCTACTAGTTTAGCCATTCTCCATTTTTATTGGCCAAAAAGAAATATATTGGCCAAAGTCTCATTTTATTAGCTAAGAAGATTGATTCTAACCCCCAAAAAAAACCGATAGTGCTTCCCCATACCAAGGTGGCTCAAAAAAAATCGCTTAACCTTCATTTAATTCGGGTAACAATTGGAGAAGTGCTTATTAGAACTAAAGGAGGTAAAGTCATGGAAGCTCGTAAACGAGTTCAAGAGTGGATTCATTGTACATTTGACATCGAACACGTTACCCTCCAACGTGACGATTCGGTTCCATATGGCCAACGGGTCTGTGCCACTAATGACAATGATTACGCGATCGTTTTCTTCGATGAACCATCCGATCAAGTGATGTGTACGTTTAAAGAGATGGACCAGCTTTGTTTTCGCATCGATCCATTCGTTGAATATGCAGAAATCCCCAATGAATGATAATAACTATGAAAAAACAAAGCTTGGATCGCGATCCTTCTGTTACGTGTTGATCAATTTTACAAAGCTTAGTAGTGTTTCCTTGTAACAAAAGGATCGTTTTATTGGTTCTTGTTCAATAAAAAAACCGGCATCTGCCCCCACTTTTAGAGACAGCCACCGATCATGGCTAGTTTTATTCCATCCTTCGACTAACCTTCACCAACCGCCCAATATTCTCAGCCGTTTTCTCGACATTCACAGCACCCTTCTCTAGCGCTTCTTCTAGCGTAACCACACCATTCACCACGCTAAAGACAGCATCGATGCCATGATCGAATACAGCTTCGTACCCTTCTCCAACACTCCCAGCAATCGCGATCACTGGTAGGGCTTTGTTCAAAGCTTTCGCTCGTTTCGAGACTCCAACTGGCGCTTTCCCATGTATCGTCTGCGAATCAATTCGTCCTTCACCTGTTAGGAGAAGATCAGCTCCAGCGATTCGATTTTCAAACTCAATCACATCGAGCACAAGATCGATTCCGCTCCTGAGCTCGCCATCTAGAAAGGCAACGATCCCTGCCCCTAGGCCTCCTGCTGCTCCGGCTCCGCTAATGTTCGTAACTGATTTTCCAAGGTCTCTTTCAATCACTTTTGCATAGTGCCCTAAGCTGCGGTCAAGCTCTTCCACGTTTGCTGGGTTTGCACCTTTTTGTGGTCCAAAAACGGCTGAAGCTCCTGATGGTCCTGTTAGTGGGTTGGTCACATCACAGGCAGCTTCTATTTGAACGCTCTTTAATCGATGATCCATCTCGGAGACGTCGATCGATGCGAGCTCGCATAAGGCTTGTCCTCCTGGTGGGAGTTGTTCGTTGTTTCGGTCGAATAGTTTCACGCCGAGCGCCTGTGCCATTCCTGCTCCGCCATCGTTCGTTGCGGATCCACCGAGACCTAGCACAATTCGCTCAACTCCCTGGTCTAGCGCATTCTTAATTAGCTGACCGGTTCCGTACGTTGATGTGATCAGGGGATTGCGCTCGTCTCGTGGTACAAGATGCAGACCCGAAGCGGCTGCCATTTCAATGATTGCCGTCTTTCCATCACCGGTCATGCCGTAGAAGGCATCGACATCATCGCCGAGCGGACCTTTTACGCTTAGAGAGATGATGGTGCCATCCGTCGCATCAACGACAGATTGAACCGTCCCTTCCCCTCCATCTCCGATTGGAAGGTGTGCATAAGTGGCATTCGGGAACACCTTCTGGAAGCCGGCTTCTATCGCTTCACAAACTTCCGGTGCCGATAGACTTTCTTTAAATGAATCGGGTGCGATGATGATTTTCAAAGATTCCACCTACTTTATTTTTTAATCCGCAGTTAATTGGTATGGAGTCAGTTTAACATTCTGTTCTTATGAAGTTGTGATCGTCGAAAGGAAGGGCGACGTCCACTTCTTCGTTACATGCATTCACGTCGAAGAGAATCGACTCATCTGTTTCTTTATTTCTACGATTCAACGAAAATACCTGTTCATTGACCTGCAGGTCGTGATCAGTAGTGAATGATACTAACTCGCTGGAACGACCTTTACTGAGAAAAAATTGAGTGAACTGCAAGCAATTTTTGATCCTTCGTTTCTTCCCGATCCACGAGCGCATTCATGTAGCTTAGATGGTCAAGCTGCCCTTGTCTTTTTATCTCAACAGAGCAATGACTCATAATCTACTTAAGAGGTGACGACCTGTGGCAAACATACTGATGATCAACGTACCAGCTGAAGGACATGTCAAACCAAGTTTGGTATAGTGAAAGCATTTGCTTACCGTGGAGACAACGTCTATTATGTCTCTACCGAAAAATACAAAGAACGTTTAGAGGGTGTAGGAGCAAACGTGATCCTTCATGAGAAATCGATTACAAAGCTTAGAAATCAATCATTTAGTCCAGAAGGGATCCGTTCCTTTTTACATGTGCTCATACAAACCTCTTTGGATACCCTATCGATCACAAAAGAGTTAGCGAAAGACGTTTGTCGATCATTATGGCGGAGTGGATGGAGTGCTAGCCAGCGCAGATGATTACTCAAATCGCATGAAAGTAACCTCCCGCGCCTCCCCATTCAACTTAAATTCCATCACATGCGGCGCATCTCCATACGGATTTTCAACCGTCACTTCCCACCTGTTCTCGCTTTCCTGTATTTGTGTGTCTGGCGTTTCCTTTAATGCCTGTTCATAAGCCTCCTCTGTTACGTTCTTCTCTTCACCATCCTTCTTCAAGAAGATACTCACCGTTTTCTTCATAGCCGATGTTGTCTCCGCTATGCTCTTTTAACCAGCGCTCAATTTCAATAGAATCTTGTTGCGCGACATCCAGCACAGTAGCGTCTGTTATGTTCGGCTCTCGTCCCAACACATCGAAGAGAAAATGCTCGTATTCCTCACATCCCGGGTCACACACGTCCACTACAATCGCCTCAATTGGTAGCTCGGCGTCTGGCACTTTCTCTTTCCCAGCCGTATCGATCTGATAGTTCACGCCTTCTTTCACTCCGTATCCTGTACGTTGTCCACTGGAACGTAGCGTATTAAATGCGGCCCCTTCATGATCGAGCATCGGTTTCTTGATGAGATCAAGCTGGGCAAGGAAAAAGCTCGCTTCTGTGTAGGTCGTTTCTTCGTTAAGATTAGGCTCACGCTCAACCTTTTTCCTCTTCACGATAAGTTCTTCATCGTTTTCTGCAAGGGTTATCCTGTAAAAGGTCGTTTGAGGATAGGTGTACTCTTCCATATCGATGCGTAAGTCTTCCATTTCACCTTTATCCGTCAAGACCATTTTGAAATCAGTGACTTCCATTCCATTGCTCATTCCACCTAGCTCGTTATGTATGTTCTTCCATTCTTCTACCATACTTCCATTGTAGAAGTTCGTATTCTGTAATTCTACTTTCCTTGGCCATTCATAAATGGTTGTTTCAATGAAAGGAATGATAAACTGTAAAAGAAAAACGACCAATCCAACGTAGGCTGCTCGTTTTTTCGCCTTAGCATTGACCTTACTATTCCTGAAGAACAATAAGAAAACGAGAAATCCTAGCGGCAGCCTCCAATCGTTCCAATGAAACGTAAACCCTCCTAGAATGGTGTATCCAATAAGTTTCAGAAATAAGTATGGTTCGAAATCATCTGATCGGCGATAGATGAGGATCGTCGCGATCAAGATCAGAAAGAATAAGAATAAACCTATATAATTGGTCATGTTGCCCTCCTCGAAAAGCCATCTTCTCTTGAAATGGTAGCATAATTCCAATTTCCTTAATATCCCTTCGTCTAAATCCAGGTGCCTTCCCTCCCTACTTTAAATATTTTCCGTTGCAAATATACCCCTATAGGTATTATGATAAGAGTACACCTTCGAAAAGGTGATAAACGGATCGAATACAAAACAACAAAATGAAATAAGTAAGATCCATGCAGATCTTAGGTAGGATGAGGTGTTACATTTATGGATATAGCCTTTTTATTAACCGTGTTTATTCTTGGGTTAGCTGGGTCTTTTATGTCTGGTCTTGTGGGCATAGGTGGCGCCATTATTAACTACCCGATGTTATTGTACATTCCGCCGTTGCTTGGTTTTGATGGGTTTAGTGCTCATACGGCTGCTGGAGTTGTCGCAGCCCAGGTACTCGTAGCATCGTTTGGAGGAGTCTTGGGGTACCGAAAAGGAAATTACCTTTACAAACCGCTCATTTTAACGATGGGATTCTCCGTTTTAACAGGTAGTTTGATCGGTAGTTTTAGTTCACAGTTTTTTTCAGAGCAAGTCATTAACTTCGTTTATGCGGTCTTAGCGTTAATCGCTGTCGTCATGATGTTCGTACCAACGAATAAAAGGGATGAGCAGCAAGGTGAGATCACGTTTAACAAATGGATCGCGTCGATTTCGGCATTCATCGTCGGCCTCGGGGCGGGTATAGTTGGCGCCGGGGGAGCGTTTCTACTCGTACCGATCATGCTTGTCGTTTTACGGATACCCACCAGGGTAACGATCGCTTCTTCTTTAGCGATCACGTTCATCTCCTCGATCGGAGCTGTAACAGGAAAGTTGTTCTCTGGAGATATTCCTTTCCTCCCCGCTATTGTTATAGCAGTCGCAAGTATTATTACATCGCAGCTTGGGGCTAAAGCTGGGAAGACAATGAACACAAAAGTGTTACAAATGATTTTAGCTGTCTTGATTGGCGCGACGGCCATTAAAGTTTGGGCAGATATTTTATTTTAACTCCTCTACTTGGAGGATGACCATCCACAAATAACGACCCACAGATTATCGCCTAATTTGTGGGCCGTTTTTATTTACTTAAACTTGAGAATTGCACCTACGAAACAAAAAGGAGCACATTCCTGTTGGAAAATGCCCCTTATCAAATGTCGTACGATCGCTTTCTATTCTTATAGAAACAGCATACGCTTTACTTAGTCAGTGGTATTTTACTATCCTCCCCGACCTCTAGAACACAGTCATTGCGATTCTTAACTGGTGCAAATACCATGACGTATTCATCATCTTCGCCTTGAACTTCACCTTTACTAAAAATCGGATCAACTCGTTGACCATCGGATCTTAAAAACACTCCCGATCACTGAGATTAAGACAATGACCAGACCAGCAAAAAAAGCAGCATTATGAAGCATGCCGCTAATAAGGTAAAAGAATGATATCCAAAACCAACTCAGTTATGTACGATACGCCTATTCTTAATTCACAACGTGATCATCCTTCATATCCACATAGACCGTGCCGTCTCGCTGTACCTCTGCATAGAACACATCAGAAGGGGAAGTAGCACCCGCTTGGACCACTTGTTCACCTAACCATTTCTCATCACGATTCAACATCACCAGGTTCTTCATGTTAACGACACCATCAGATATGACCTCCGTTGCGATTGGGAATACCTTTGGTTTACTCAAAAGATTCATGTCGTTTCTCGTCACGCTTTGATTGGGATCGTTTTTCATAACGGATAGCTTTCCATTCGTTTCAAATATAGCTATATCTACCTCTGAAAGTTGAAAGACATTCTTTTCTCTTAGAAGCGTTCGTAACGTATCGATATCCAAACGCGTTTGACGAAGAGAATTTTCCATGATTTTGCCTTCTCGAATGACGATAATCGGCTCCCCTGTCGTCAGCTTACGTGCTCCCTTGAATTTGATATCGATGAACCCAATGATTAGAGTGAAGAATATCCACGCAACGAGCACGATTACCCCTTTTAGAATACTTAAATTCTGATTGACTGGAATATTCGCAGCGAGTGATCCGATCGCTACGGCTGATACCCAGTTGAAGAACGTCATCTGACTGATTTCTTTTCTTCCAGCAATTCTCGCAAGGAAAAATAGGACAAAGAACGTGATTGTTACTCGAAGCAATAATTCTGGCATCTCCATCGTAAAACACCTTTCTCACGGTGATTGGACCGTCTACACCATTTTTTTGATTAGCCTCTCTATCTAATATCCACTTTTTTCTTCACGACTATGCATAGTGCCTGTCACCACCCGGATTCGCTCGAACATTGTCGAATATAAACTGACGATATTCTTTCTGAGCATTCTTTCACTTCGAACCTGTTTGTACTCTTCTTATAACTCCACTATAATGAAGAACAAACTGAGTTCCTTGATCGACTGGAAAGGAGTACTGAATGTACCATACAAAAATGACAACATGGCGAACGTTTCTTTTCTTATTCATCAGCATTGTAACGACATTTGCGATGTTCATGATTGACCCGATTTCTTCCAAATCTGGCGAATCAGCTGCCATATTCGTCATGATTTTTATACTAGCTGGCTGTGTGCTGTCCATTTTGTTCGCATTCGTCGTTTATCGAACGAGTGATGAGAAAAAAGGATGGGCGAGTCTCGGACTGCTCTTCACGATCTTCAATGTTTCTGTAACCGTTTACTTTATTTGGGTAGGGCTGCGCTTAGCTTACGGAGGGAATTGGAACGTACCGTTTTTATCATAATCCCCCGCTTAATCGATTAGAAAAGGAATGATTTCATGACTCCCCAATACTTTATCGGGATTGTCCCACCAACCGAATACCTTGAACGGGTTGAGCATTTCCAGCGAAAATGGATGAACTTCCTGATTGTAGAACCACACGTGACACTCAAGGCACAGAGTGGATTGACACCGGATAAGAAGTGGATTAAGAAGGTTGAGAACGTTTGTAAGAAGGGAATGCCTTTTGAGCTATCATTAGCTAAACCGGAGTACTTCGGGGATAACATTCTGTACTTAAGTGTGAAATCAGATCAGCTGTATGCACTGCATGAAGCCCTCGTGTGCGAGATCGGACCATCAGAGGATTTGATCAAACAGTACTTTGAACTGGATGATTTTGTCCCGCATTTAACACTTGCTAAAGAACAGTTCGGTCTTTCGAAACAAGAGCTCAAAGACATGGCGCTAGGAGCCGACAAAGACTTAACACCATACCCTACGTTCATTGTAGAATCCATTCGAGTCTATGAATTGAATACTGAAACTAAACGGTATGAACCATATTTGGATCTACCGCTCGGTGATAATGAGAGAGGGGGTCAGGCACGTGCCTGACCCCCTTTCTCTCTTTCTCTCTTACCACCTTGCCGTCAACATTTTCCTTCTCGTATAGAATTCGACGCCATCCGATCCGTTCGCATGCAGATCACCGTAGAACGAATTCTTCCATCCGGAAAACGGGAAGAACGCCATTGGTGCTGGTACCCCAATATTCACACCAAGCATCCCTACTTCGATGTTCTCTCTGAAGTAGCGCACATTGCTCCCATCCTGGGTAAACAGGCAGGCACCGTTTCCAAAGTCGGATTCATTTGTGAGCTCGATCGCTTCTTCGAGGTTCTTGACGCGAACGATCGAAAGCACCGGGGCGAAGATCTCGTCCTTCCAGATTTGCATCGAGCTGTTCACGTTATCGAAGATCGTCGGTCCGATGAAATACCCTTTATCGTTATAAGCTTCATCGGTACGGCCATCGCGCACGAGCGTTGCGCCTTCTTCCTGGCCTTTTCGAATATAGCTTTCCGTTCTTTCTTTGTGTTCTTTACGGATGACTGGTCCTAAGAAGACATCGTCATCGAGTCCGTTACCGATTTTGATCTCGTCTGCTTTTTCATTCAGCTTTTGAATCAGAGGTTCAACAACGTCATCGACTGCTACGACGACGGAACAGGCCATGCATCGCTCTCCGGCAGATCCGTAAGAAGCCGCGATGATTTCTTTAACCGCAGCGTCAAGATCTGCGTCAGCCATGACGATGGAATGATTTTTCGCTCCGGCGAGAGCTTGCACGCGTTTGCCGTTCGCAGCACCTGTTTTATAGACGTACTCAGCTACAGGCTGTGACCCAACAAAGGAGATCGCTGGTACGTCTTTATGTTCTAAAAGTCCATTCACAACATCATGCGCACCATGAACGATATTTAGCACGCCGTCTGGAAGTCCCGCTTCTTTAAACAGTTCTGCCAGTCGGTTTGCGAGCAACGGTGTACGTTCAGATGGTTTGAGAACGAACGTGTTCCCCATCGCGATCGCGAGTGGAAACATCCAACACGGTACCATCATCGGAAAATTGAATGGCGTGATCCCACCGACGACGCCGACAGGATAGCGGTACATCCCTGACTCCAGATTCGTCGCGATATCCGGGAGTTGTTTTCCCATCATCAAGGAAGGCGCACCCGCTGCGAACTCCACGCATTCGATTCCGCGCTGGACTTCTCCCTGCGCTTCTTTAAAACTTTTCCCGTTTTCTTGCGTTAACAACCTGGCAAGCTCGTCCCAGTTGTCGACGAGAAGCTGCTGGTATTTAAAAAGAATACGCGCTCGTTTCGGTACAGGTGTTTTACTCCACGTTTTGAAGGTGGCTTTTGCTACTTTCACAGCTTCATCGAGATCTTCTCTTGTGGAAATTGGAACCTGGGCGAGCTCTTCGCCAGTAGCTGGATTCGGTACAGATTGGAATTGATCCGTTTTCGCATCTACCCATTTTCCATTGATATAGTTTTGTAGAACGTTGGTTGCAGTCGTTGCCATGAAGATTTCCCCTTCCTGATACTCATGATTTGGCTAGCGTGTTTTCACTTCACTTGTAAACTCATAGTCATAACAAATGCGGTAAAGATCTTCTAACTCACCTTGTGTTGGCAGCCTCGGATTATGTGCCGGACTTCCGCTATCGAGCGCATCGGCTGCCATTTTGCTGATCGCGCTGTTGTAGGCTGTCTCATCGATTCCCCAAGATTTCAAATTCGGAATGTCTAGCTTCGAGCAAAGGCTTTTCACAGAAGCAACGGCAAGTTCAGCCGCTTCTTCATTCGATAGCTCAGAACGATCAGGATGAAAGATACGTCCAAGATCGGCAAGACGCTCCGTGCAGGATGACTTGCTATACTCGAGCACAGCAGGAAGCAGCATCGCATTCGAATAGCCGTGTGGCACATGAAAGAGGGCACCGATCGGACGTGACATGCCATGAACGAGACAAACAGAAGCATTTGTAAACGCTATTCCCGCCTGAAGAGCTCCCAAACTCATCGCTTCTCTTGCATCCAGGTTATCGCCATCTTTGTAAGCGCTCTCGATATTTTCCACGATCAGCTTCATCGCTGATAGCGCCATCGTATCTGTCATGGGATGTGCCCGTTTTGATAAGTAAGCTTCAACGGCATGGCTGAGCGCGTCGATCCCCGTTGCGGCGGTGACGTGCTTTGGAGACGAAGCGGATAAAAGTGGATCGACGATCGCCACTGCTGGCATGAACGCAGGCTGTTTGATCATCATTTTTACATCGGTCGTTGTATTCGTTATGACTGTGACGTCTGTTGCTTCTGAACCGGTTCCCGCTGTTGTTGGAATAGCGAGATGTGGAATCGGCGCCTTTTCTGCCAACGTTCGATTGCCACGATAATCGCCTATGTATCCCCCGTTCGTTGTGAGAACAGCAATGGCTTTCGCTGTATCGATACAGCTTCCCCCACCAAGTGATATCACGAGATCACAATCCGTGTTTTGAAAAAGCACGAGCGCCTCAGCCACATAATCGTCCGTTGGTTCCGATTCGACTCCCGTGTATGTTTCACTCTCGACGCCATTTCTCTTAAGATACTCCTGACACTTTCCGACATACCCAAGACTCGCCATCACCTGATCACTCACAATAAGCGCTTTCTGTCCGCGAAGAGCCGCTTCCACGCCAATTTGTTCAAATGACTTTCTTCCATACAGAATGGTTTGAGGTGAACGAAAAACCGCAAAGTGTTCCACAACATCTCTCCTTTATTCTAACGAATTTGACGTAAGTACGAGATTGGAATGACGGACGATCGATAAGACAGTTTCTCGATGCACGTAAGTTTTTGTCATTTTGCCTTAGTTATACTTTCTTGATTGCGTTAACTCTTTCCTACCAACTGACTTAATTAAACAAAACTCATGAAGTTATGCCTAGATGAAAAGTGCTAAGCTACAAATTCCTGTGTAATCCCTATTTGTACATAACGAAAGAATAATATTTCGTTTAAGGTCAAGAATAAAACCAGACATGAAGTAATTTTCTGGGAGGCACCGGATCAATGACTACTAATCGAATGAATCTCACTTCTTCTGAATTAGCATGTATTTGGACTGGGTATATGAATAACAGTATGGCTAAATGCATGTTAGGATATTTTTTAAAAGACGTACGGGATGAGGAAATGAAAGCAGTGTTTCAATTTGCTTATGACATTGCGAATTCACATACAAAGCAACTGACACAACTATTCAATAAGGAACAGTTGCCATTACCGGTTGGATTTACGATCGAGAATGATGTAAATATGAACGCTCCTCCACTCTACACAGATATGTTTATCCTTACATACATCAATCACATGGCTAAAGTAGGCTTACTTGCATACAGTGGCTTTAGTGCAATGAGTACGAGAAAAGATATTAGAGACCACTTTATAATAGGGCTTCAAGAAATATCTGATCTATTCGATAAGAGTACAGAAGTCGCTCTTTCAAAAGGCTTGTATGTTAGAGCTCCTTATATCCCCTACCCAACTAGAATTGATTTCGTTGACAGCAAAAGTTATTTAAGTGGTTTTTCTCTCTTTAATAAAAAGCGCCCATTAAATTCTGTTGAGATCTCACATCTATTTATGAACATTCAAACCAATATCATTGGAAATAAGTTAGCGCAAAGTTTTGCCCAAACATCACCGAGAGAAGATGTTCAAAAGTGGATGTTTAGAGGGGCTGACATTTCAAAAAAACATGTTAAAATTTTCACGTCAACTCTTTTAAACAACAATATTCAACCACCTATTTCACCTGATTTGAGCATCACTAACTCAACCACACCACCATTTTCGGATAAGTTAACGTTATTTCATATGTCTTTATTAAGCGGAGCAGGTACAGGGAATTATGCTAGTGCAGCGGCAGCAAGTCAGAGAAGTGATCTTTTTATAAGCTATGAACGCTTATCTCTTGAAATTGCACAGTATGCTAAGGACGGTGCTGATCTTATGATCCGTAACGAATGGCTCGAACAACCACCAGGAACGATTGACCAACAAAAACTAACAAAGACGAAGGATACAGAATGACCTGTTTTAACGATGGGTCTTCTAAATTTCTTCCGATTGCAAACGTGTATACCAATACGTTTAATTCTTACTGCTTGTGGAAAATTGATGAAGAGAAAGAGGAAAACGAAGTTATTTCATAATAAGGATGATCTCTGACCTCTTTTCTTCAAAACGTTGATGGCAAAAGGATAGGAAGGGAACAAATGGCTATATTAAGCAGAGAATTCTATCAGAAGCCTACCTTAGAACTAGCAAAAGCTTTACTAGGTTGCGAGTTGGTCAAAGAAACAGAAGACGGACTTGCCTCAGGCTATATTGTTGAAACGGAAGCATACCTTGGACCTCAAGATCAGGCAGCTCACAGCTTCAATAACAAACGGACAAAACGGACCGAAGTGATGTTTGGTCCTGCTGGGAACGCTTATACGTACGTGATGCACACGCACTGTTTGTTCAATGTTGTCAGTGGAGAGACCGGCGTACCTGAAGCGATCTTGATTCGTGCTGTTGATCCCGTGGAAGGGTTGGATTTAATGGAGCAGCGAAGAGTCGGTCGTAAACAAAAAGAATGGACGAATGGACCTGGTAAACTATCGAAGGCTCTCGGTATTACACCGAACGATTACGGCCATGCTCTCCAAAGAGCGCCACTCTATATTCGAAGTGGCTACACGCCTGATCACATCTCTGAAGGGAAACGTATCGGTATCGATAACTCCGGTGAGGCTCGGGACTATCCGTGGCGATTCTGGGTAACGGGGAATACGTATGTATCGAGGTAAAAGAAACGATTATGTGATCTACATGTTCAAGTCGATTCAATACAATACATAATGACCCACAAATTACAGGTTAATTTTGTGGGTCATTATTGTTGTTAGCTCAACAACAAAATTTATATTATTCTACTATTTCTCCCAAAGCTCTATACGTCTTCCCTCTGGATCTTCAATCCAAATAAACTTTCCAAATTCATTAATCGACTTTTCACTAGCAAGAGGCACACCTATTTCTTCTAAATGTTTGATACTTTCATCCAAATTTTCAACTTGAAAGTTTAACATCACTTGTTGTTCTGTTGGAAAATAGGCGTCATCTTCAGAAAAGAAGGAAAAGATGGTTTCATTGTCTGATTGTGGAGCAATAATGGTACCATTCCAATTTTCAATTTCAATATTCAGGACTTTACTGTACCATTTTTTTATTTCCTCTAAATTTTTCGTCCTCCAAAAGATACCTCCAAAACCCTTTATCATCATAAAAATCTCCTTCCTTTCCCATTAGATATTAATGTAATGTCTAGTTTTAGCCAATTCAGCCAGCTCCGGCGCCTCACTCAAATACTTGACGCCATTTTACCAAAACATTTGAACTGCTACACATATTCTATCATGACCATTTAGGCTGAGCTTTTCGATTGTAATCTGCGCTGCTAATTAGTAAGCAACTCATCTTGCAATTTCCTCTGAAAAAGTGGGTGAATATCAATTTTGCACTCTAAAACCGCACTACTTAATGGAATCATTCGTTGGTTATTTTCTCCCTATGTCCTACTATCTTGGTCGTTCTTCATAAGGATGAAGCCTACCTATAATAGACTCTAAACGGTCTTCTTTAATACTTGTTATAACACCTTCAGCAATTTCCTTGTTTGTTAGCCACCTTGATTGATGGTCCTCTCTAACAAAACCTAAATAAATGCGTCTATGTTTACAGGTGTCAGAAATCGTTAAACGATCCTCTTCAAAAAAACGTCTGCTGCCTTTGATCTGATACAACTTCCATTCACTACTCTGTTCAGAAACGACTTTATTTACGATTTCTAATGAGGACAGAGATGGCGTCCAGCTAACGACTGTCGCTATGGGTCCATACTTCTCTATTGCTTCTCTAATACCCTTTTCAAGCAATGGATGGTCGTTATAATTCAACATCAAACGATTGATCAACGATGGATTTGCTGCTTTTTGTACCAGATCAAGATGCTTTCTCTCACTTCTTCCAATGACAGAGACTTTATAACCTCTATCCATAAACCATAGGGAAACACCCTTCAACATCCCTGTACCGCCAATTATTAATGCATGCTTTCGCGTCATGAGTAACCCCTCCCCCTAAGAATAGGATACAAGCTCGCTTACTAAGTCACTTCGGAAAATTGGTTGAACTTGCATAGGACTTTTGACGTAGCGTTTAGGTCGGTTCTCTTTTTTAAAGGAAATCGCGACTCCGTTATCGAAAAACAAACTAATTGGATCAAAAGGGAGGAAAAGAATGTGAAACAGCGTCATGAAGTGCTATTTCAACAATTAGAGAACTTTCGAGGTTATCTACTGAATGCAGCAAACGTTTCTGAGGCTGAGGCGGAAATCATTCCGAACGGATTCAATAATAACATCAGGTGGAATCTGGGGCATGTCTATACCGAGCAATATATGTGGATTGAAACCTTAATTAATGAAGAAGTCGCGATTCCCCCGGAATTTAACGAATGGTTTGGATGGGGAACTTCTCCGGCTGATTTCACAAGTGAAACACCGTCACTCGAAAAAATAAGAACATTACTCAGCGGACAACTCAGTGAGATTAAAGAGAAATATGGTGAAAGATTAGAAGAGGAATTCCCGCCAACAGAATTGTGGGAGATGTCAACGATCGAGCAAGTTCTTCTTTGGACAAATTTTCACGAGGGAATGCACCTACAGAAAATTACCGATATCAAAAACGTCATGAAGCCTTAATCGACACAATATTAGTAGACTTGATCATGAAGCTAATCAACCAGACCGTTTCCTATGTAGTGATTGGTTTTCATTTCAGCAAAAACTACAATGTTGCTTAGAGAAGATTTACTCTTTATAGGAAACTCAATCGCGTACACTTCTTTTCCTATCAATGCGTTAAGATCGCTGGAATGGGCAGGAGCTGCCATCGAATTTTTCAATTTCACTGTCGAGATAGTCCCCTCTTCCCATCTTCCATCGATCAAATCTTTTTGTTCTGATGGCAATTGACCATAGACTACCTCTCGCACATCTTTATCAGAAGAAGCAGCATTTTTCTCAGCGTTACTCCTTTCTTGACTTGTACAGGCGACTACACCAAGCGCTAGGACTACGATTAGAAAAAGCAACGTTGTTTTTTTCATTTGGATACCTCCTTATACCTTACTAGACGATTTCATTTTTTCAATCGTTACAAGTATTGCTGAATCTTCTATGTGCCATGCCAAAAAAACGCTTGCTCTTTGTTAGCAAGCGTCCTTCGCTTTATTAGGGGTCACCTGATCATGAAAATTCTTCCCCATATATGACAACTACAAGTGAATAGATGCTCGATTAGCCAATATATTAATATTTTGGACAATAAATCTCGGATTTGGCCATTATCTTTCTGTTTTGGACAATAAAACGAAATTTTGGCCAATAAATGCCAGTAAACCGCTCCTCTACATAGCAATAAGCAACGACAAAAGCACGCAACCCTAGAACTTCTTAGTGGTTGCATGCTTTATAAAGACTTCACGACTACTTCCTCCCTCTGATTTCATACTTTGGTGTAGATGGGGGAGAATTTGAACCCTTCTCTGACGGCACGTCCTTTTTATCCTTAATCGCAATTGAAGTGAATTCTTCCGGCATCTCTGGCAATTTTTTTAATGGTAAATGATCATAGTTCGCTCCTATGTTTAATTTACCGCTCAATTCCTTTATGCCGAGCGCTCCGAAGTTATTTTGATATTCCAGTTTTTCAATGATGAGCTTCTCGATCGTTAAATGCTCAACATTGAACGATTCGGTTTCTTCCTTTTCCTTTGCTTCTTCCTGGAGTTGAGCCACTTTCTGCTTGATCGCGTCCATTTCTTTACTACCTGAAATCATAAATTTAAAAAAGGATTTAATAGCCATAGTAACACCCTATTCTATATCACTTATGAATGGCATATTCCTTCTCAGCATATAGGTTAAAATAACACCTTATTATAATACCTATGTTTGGGTTGTCCAAAAATGAATCAAAAGGAGGTAAAGAAAATGAAGTTTAAGTCGACCGAAATCAACATGCCTTATATGAAAATTAATGCAATAAACAATCTCTCTAACCTATCGTTCTCTTCTACTCAAAGGATTGGGGTCTACTCCTCAGTGAAAAAGAATCAGGGATTTGGAGCTCAAAATGCAGATGGGATTGTAATCGTGAATCCAGGTTATATAGTGAATGATTCTGATCTAGACGATGCGACCGCCATCAAATGAGGAATATACCTCACTTAATATTGATCTTATTCTGTTCCCTTTGAATCCGTGGGTACGTCACTTCTAAAAGCCCTTCCTGAAAAACGGCACTGACACTTGTTTCATCTGCTGGTTCCGGCAATTCGATCGTGCGTTCAAACGGTCCATAGAAACGCTCCGTTTGAACGACACGTATATCTTTGTTATCCGACTTTACAATTCCTTTAATGATGATATGTCGGCCTGAAATAGCGAGATCAAGATCCCCTTTTCTTACACCTGGAAGTTCAAACACGAGTACGATTTCATAATTACTCATATAAATATCCACTTTTGGATACACGTTTTTCGTTGATGGCTGCAATGAATGAGGAGATGGTTGTGTTTGGTTCCCTTTCCCCGCGTCCGTAAATGGATTCATCATGTTTCCAGGCTGCTGATCATTATCGAAAATACTCGACCAAAAATCGTTTCCTTGAAAGCTTTTCGCCATTTCCATCCATTGTTTGAGGCGTTCAGGATCCAACATTCTCACCTCCCATTCGATTCGAAGCTCATAAAGTGAAGAGGGAAACATATATTTCTAACCAGAGGAGGGGTTAAAAATTGAGTTCACCTTCTATAGTTATTAATATTTTCATGTTTAAGATTAATTCCTTTGAAAATGCTTCGGCGGTAAATGTAGGGCAAAACTTCCTGGCGGACTGGAATAACACAGATAAAAAGAATCAAGGCTACGGACAAAACTTTGGCGATGACAGTGGCTTCTTCGGAACAAGAAGTGCTGTAGATGATCGGGATGGGATCGATATGCCAAGCATTATGGATCCAAATGCTACCAAACACCTATGAGTTCTCACTAAGGGGATGATACAGCATGATCTTTGCACCTGTCGTGATCAATTTGTTGGGCTTTAAAGTGAATATTTTGGAACGGAATTCAATGATCAACTTTGCTCCAACCCAACAGGCTGACGTGTTCTTATCAACCAAGAGAAACCAGGGATTCGGAGAGGAAAATGGCGATGTCACGGCTGTTTACATTCCAATAAGCTATGTTGTCGACGCGGATGTAAGTGATTCGAATTCGATTAAAAACAGCGTTGTATAATAACCAAAGGGGGGTCAGGTACGTACCTGACCCCCCTTTTGCTTACCTCTTACTCATACACCACTTCCTCAAACATCATCCCATCTTTCCACTCTGCAATCGTATCCGGAAGCTTTTGCTTATATGCAGGATCGTTCGTATGGTAGAGAATCACACCGTTTTCTGAATCCGTCACCGCAGCATAGACATGCTCCTCATTCACCATGATGATCCCACCGTTCGTTGGAGCGATTCCTCTGATAAATCCAACTACGACCCTGGTCCCCAGGCCATCACGGTCTTCTCCGTCTGAATAGGAACTGATATTGTTCAAATAGAGATCATAATGCTCACCGACGACGTTTCTGAACAGCGCATCCTCTGACTCCTCTAAAACGCCTTGTTCGACCAAATCCGTTTCAATCGCAACCTCGCCTTTATCGTAATCGCCGTCAAAGAAGGTACCCGCTCCACCCCAGTACTGACAAGCATCATTTTGTTCGATCTTGATTTGACTGTCCATTAAAGTAAAGCTTAGCTCACAGCCTGATCCAGCATCGCTCCATGTTGCCGTCTCACCGTCTCGGTCGGCTTCTCCTTCCATGGTACCTGTATTTGCACCAGCGACTACATCAACCATAAAGTGAAAGGTGCTTTCAGTTACTTCTGTTATTTCCAAATGCCCCGTAGCATTAAGAAGATTACGCGACCATTCTCCTTCCCAGTTCACTTCTGCTTTTGTACTCCCCTGATCACTTTTCTCATCATTGTTTTGTTCCTCTGCCGCTTCTTCTGTTTCATCCGTTTGCTTGCTCTCTTCTTCCTTTTCTTTTACTTCCGCATTCCCTTCCTCAGCTTCCACTCCATCAGTCACAGCTGGAGCAGTCTGATCGTTCGTGTCGTTTTGAAAGAAGTAAAAACCACCACACCCGATCACGATGAGGCTGAGTAAGATTCCCATAATCCATTTCACGATAATATCCCCCTTAATTCAGATGCCTTGTTTATGATTTTACGCTTGAATAGAAATTGCTTCTTCTCTTCAAGCCACTTTCTAGTCTTCGATACGCTCATCCTATCCCCTCCCATATAGTGGATAAAAATTGAATTTCCATCGAAAAAACTGTAACTTTTTTCATAGTCTATTAGACTGATTTAAAATGATATATAATCTTATTGATTATTAACATAATTTTCAAAAATCAGCGTTGATTGAGATAACTCGATCGTTCCCCAGAAGATTTTTTACATTTGTTCACAAACTACAGAGAATATATCGGTGTTCCCAATCGTACAATGACATTTGTAACAAAGGGACTTCACTCTACGTCTACAGACCTAGATAAAGTTTGGTCTGGAGACCGCTGTGGATATGGTGTGAATCCAGTAAGTTTAAAGAGAAGCACGACGGAGCTTAACTCCACCACTACAATTCCAAGGAAACCGGGGGAAACTGTATGCAATCATTAACGAATTGGGCTTTTCGGAACAAGGCAGCTATGACTTTATTTATTATCATTACGTTGTTAGTCGGTACTGTTAGTTATTTTCTTCTGCCGATGGAATTTCTGCCTGAGGCGGATAACCCTCAGGTCACTGTCGTTACACTTGGTCAGGGATACGACGCTGGCTCGATGACCACGTCCGTAACAGAGCCTGTTGAGCAGGCCGTCTCTTCTGTGAGTGGGAAAACATCGGTTCTCTCTACAACCGGTGAAGGGTTCTCACAGATTTCGATCAACTTTGATTCGAAGACAGACATGAAGGAAGCGAAGAACAACGTGGAGGATGCGATCAGCTCCCTTTCCCTACCAGAAGGAGTTGGAAAACCACAAGTTTCACAGCTGAACACAACCATGATTCCTGTTGGTCAGGTGTCGATCACATTCGATGACGGACTTACGAAAAACAATATCGAGCAGGTGAATGAGGAATTCAAGCCGCTCTTTGAGAATCAAGAGGGATTATCTCAGGCGAGCATCGTCGGGGAAAGCGGCTCTCGCGTTCAAATTAATCTCGATCAAGACAAACTGGAAGAGCTTCAGATTCCAGTGAATGCGATCATGGGTGTTCTTCAGGGTCAGAACGTATCGGCTACAGCTGGAAGCAGCACGATCGATGGGCAAAAAAGTACCATCAACGTCACCGATAACCTGACATCGATCGATGCATTGAAGAACTTACCGATTCCGCTCCAGGTTCCGGATGCACCTGCTGTCTATCTAAAAGATATTGCGACCGTAGAACAGGTAAAATCAGAAGATATGATTGCCCGTGTTAACGGAAAAGAAGCCGTCGCTGTTGTTCTTTTTAAAGAAAGTGATGCGAGTGCGGTTTCGGCTGGAAATGAAGTCGAAGACACGGTGAAGAAGATCAACAAAGATTATTCTGGTGTTGAAGCCACAACCCTTTTCACAACCGGAGACATGGTGAAGAATTCCGTAACGAGTATGGTGCGTGAAGTTGGCCTCGGTGCACTGTTTGCGACGATTGTTATTTTGTTATTCCTTAGAAAATTAAAACCAACCATCATCACAGCCATTTCGATTCCACTCTCTCTTGCGATTACTCTCTTACTGCTATGGCTTTCTGGCGTTACGTTGAATATTCTGACGCTCGGAGGTGTGGCAGTAGCTGTTGGTCGACTCGTCGATGACAGTATCGTCGTAGTCGAAAACATATTTAGGCGCAGTCAGAATGAGAAGTTAACGAAAGCGACAGTTCTCGAAGCGACAAAGGAAGTATCCCGAGCGATTACATCCTCAACGCTGATTACTGTAGCGGTTTTCTTGCCGATGGGACTTGTGAATGGGTCACTCAAAGCATTCCTGCTTCCATTCGGATTAACGGTTACGTACTCCCTGCTCGCTTCGTTACTCGTAGCCTTAACAGTCGTTCCGATCTTAAGCCGGGCGATGCTGAAGAATACGACACTTCCAGCACACAAAACGCCTGAGGGATATCTCAAGGTTTTGCGCTGGTCTCTCAACCATAAATTCGTACCGATTCTCTTAGCGATTCTTGTATTCGGTGGATCGATCGCCCTCTACATCACGATGCCTAAAGCAGCTACAGGGGCAAACGACGCCTCGATGGTCTCTGTGAACATGGAGTTTCCGAGCGCTACTCCTGAAGAGGAAAAGAAAGAAAAAATGATTGATTTTGAAAATACCCTCTCTGAATTTGACGGTTATGATTATATGATCACGCAGTATGGTTCAAGCGAAGCTGATGCAAAGTACGGTCAGGTAAGTGATCCAGATACCGTTATGTATACGTTCATCATGGAAGAGAACGCTGATGCGGATCAGTTTATTGATCAAGTGAATGAAGCTAAAAAAGAAGAAAAGAACGTTACGATCGAAGCGAATCCAGCTTCAATGTTCGGAGGGTCATCGAACTCATCCATCACGTATGACGTGGTTGGAAATAATACGAACGACATTCTATCTGCTTCTGACCAGCTTATGGATGAAATGAAAGATGTCGACGGTGTGAAGAAAGTTTCCAGCAACCAGGATAAGACGTCTCCTATTTATACGGTAAAAGTAAATACGAAAAAGGCCAACGCCCAGCAGACTGCAATGCAAATCCGAAGTCTTTTGAATCCGCAGCCAATCGGAGCGATGAGCATTGAAGATGAACAAACGCCGGTATTCCTAAATGCAGGAATCGATCCAGATTCATTATCTGAACTAAACGATCTATCGCTTGCTACTGCTACAGGTGTCGTGCCACTCTCTCAGGTCGCATCGATCACCGAGGAGGAAAAGCCGAGTACCGTCCTTCATAAAGACGGTGACCTGTACGCCAGAATTACAGCTGAAGTCACACCAGAAAAGCTGTCGGTCATCGCACAGAACATCGATAAGAAAGTAGATGCTCTTGACTTGCCAGAAGGCATTTCCCTTGATACAGGTGGTGCCTCCCAGCAGCAGGCAGATGACTTCAAAGATCTTGGAATCACGATGTTAGCTTCGATTCTCATCGTCTACTTGATCATGGTGCTCACATTCAAAACATTACGTGCACCACTTGCGATTCTTATGACGCTCCCACTTGCATCGATCGGAGCTGTACTGGGTCTTCTGATTTCAGGCGTTCCAGCTGATGCAACGGCATTGATCGGAGCTCTTATGCTGATCGGTATCGTCGTCACGAATGCCATCGTTCTAATTGACCGTGTAAAGCAGAACGAAGAAACGATGATTATCCGCGATGCGATTATCGAAGCGTGCGGTACCCGTCTTCGTCCAGTCATCATGACGGCGATCGCAACCATTTGTGCCATGCTTCCGCTTCTATTCGGTCATTCGGAAGATGGTAGTCTCGTCTCCCAGTCACTCGCGGTCGTTGTAATCGGTGGTCTCACTGGCGCAACCGTGCTCACGCTCGTGATCGTTCCAGTCTTCTATGAACTACTCCATTTTAGAAAATCAAAACGGCAACGAGTTCAGGTGATTGTACCAGAAGAAAGTGTAGCAAATTAATTAAGAACAGGTTTCTCAGCGTAAATGTAGCAATTCAAATTTGAAATCACACAAAAAGAGCTTGGAATGGCATTTGTGCCACCAAGCTCTTTTGAATTCGATACTACAATAAAGTTCTCCAAGATAGCGATTCTAATAAATTACTGGAAAAAGCGATCGCTGGCGCCATCAAGAGGTTATACATTGATGGCGTTTGATGAGATACGAACTTGTCCTATTCCACTACTCATCAATTGTGGTTATACTTCCACGTCTAAGGAAGTTACAGAACATCCAACCTAACTAGCAATGCAACCAATACCTGAAGTAATACTTGAATATTTACAGCCAAATCTGTATCTGTAGTTGTAACATTAACATTTCTAGAATTTTCAATATAAGTGTGCTGGCGGTTAATTTGCTTTACTGATGTTTTTTGAAATAATTCTTGTGCAATTTGATCCGCTTTAGAATTATCTGCAATAGAAATACTTAAAACCAAAGCAATAGCAACTTGTAAAGCTACTTGAAGAGAAATTGCGGCTTGGGTTTCTGTGCTAGAAACCGCAACATCGCATGAATCTATAATTGTAATAAATTCTTCAGAATACTGAAGTGTCTTGGAGCTTTGTTCTGCTTCCTGTTCAATTGTTCCATCTAAAAATGATGGGTGTTTGCATGAACCATCTAATGCATTCCAACTTCTTTTATTTTTACTATTAAGCGTTTTTGATTGTTCTACCCGTCGAACCCATGTTTCTCCCATATGAACCTTCTCCTTTTTATTTATTAGTAATTTCCTCCACTTGCTTTTGGATATCTGAAAAAATATCTTTTATTGTCTGTTTTTGCTTATCAGTTAACTTTAATTGATCTGATACCCCGTGCTTTTGGAAAAGATCAGATAATAAAATATCCATCATTCTATTTCTTTTCCCTTTATGCAAACCTTTTGAAAGAGCCTCTTTCAAGTCACTCATAAACTATCACCTCCTTCTATGTAAGGTATTATTTATTCATTCAGTCGATTGAAAAAGAAAGAATCATTTTCTAATACTCATTTATATGTTGATAAACATAAGACTCTTGGACAAACTATATGGAAATATGCGGAAATTTATTTTTTCTCCTAAAATTTGATAAAGTCGCCCAAAAGGACCCTAACTTGAGTTCAATGTAGAATTAAATGATATGTAATTCTCTTGCATGATCTCTTCAAGTGAAAGTCTAACTTTCTTTTCACTACTCTTTTTCGGAACCTGTAAGAGCCGTGGAAGTTATATCACGAATACAATGACATCAATTAGGAGAAAACAACAAAGACAAATAAATAATATAAATGGAGGGATTTTATTCTATGGGGTTTATCTGGAGTTTAATCATAGGTGGTATTATTGGGTGGCTTGCCAGTTTGATAACAGGACGTGATATTCCGGGAGGGATTATCGGAAATATCATTGCCGGATTTATTGGAGCTTGGTTAGGAACTCTTATATTAGGCGATTGGGGACCAGATATGGGTGGTTTTGCAATCATCCCTGCTATTATAGGCTCAATCATCTTAGTGTTAATCGTGAGCTTCATTATGGGGAAAAGTCGTAGTAATAGGGATTCCTAAAAAATTCTAAAGCGTTTTCTAATCTTCATTCAGAAGATCTTGTTTTTATCTTTACACCGATAAAGGTGATTTTTAACGGTCACTTCCAACTAGAAAGGTCAACTTAATCCTTTTACAAATGAAGGGATATTGTATATAGCGGACAGCTATTCAATATCCCTTCTATGTGCTCTCTCCCTCATTACTCTTCAGAGGTGTACAAATAGAACAATTTACTTATGACAATTAATAAATATATTATAGGACAGTAATTATCCATTTTCAGTTCCTCAACATTTACATTACCTTTATTTAAAGTATCTTGACTTCGAGATAAATATGCGTTATCTTTAATTTAACAGCAAAACGTTGCTTACCGATAAGCTCTAGCGGATGCCTTCGTTTTTCTAATTCTATCGTTTTTATAAGATTATACTTTCTTAAAGTATGAAAAAGCATTTATTCTGAGGAGGAATGATTCAATGGCAACTCTAACACTTGATAAAGTACACAGCAGTTTAGATTTTCAAATCAAACACATGATGGTTTCAAAAGCAAAAGGCGAATTCACAAATTTCGACGTTGATTTCAACGGTGATCTTGATAACCTTACTTCTGCAAACATCAAAGTAACGATTCCTGTTAAATCAATCGATACTGGTAACGAAGACCGCGACGGTCACCTTCGTTCTGGTGATTTTTTCGAAGCAGAGAAATACCCGAATATGGTTTTCGAAAGCAAGTCCATCACAAAGAAATCTGACGATGAGTATGAAGTAATTGGTGATTTCACGATTAAAGGCGTAACAAAAGAAGAAACGTTTACCGTTGAATACAATGGTACGTCTAAGAGCCCACTTGATGGCAGCACAGTTGCCGGCTTCGATGTATCCGGTAAAGTGAACCGCGAAGCTTACGGCATGACGTACAATGCGGCAATCGAAACTGGTGGTTTCTTACTTGGTAAAGATGTGAAATTCGAAGGTAACTTTGAATTTGTAGTAGCTGAATAATTGCTGTGAACGTCAGAAGAAAAGGTCTTATCCATGAGTGGATAAGACCTTTTTGTATATTCCTACTGAGCCGTTTCCTTTTGATCCACTGCGCTTTCATCCATATGCATCACTTCCCATAGATGTCCATCAAGATCTTGAAAACTCCAGCTGTACATAAATCCATGGTCCATTGGATCGTTGGATGGCTTTGCACCGGCTGCTAGAGCGCGATTCACAATTTTGTCAACATCTTCCCTACTATCAGCTGATAAGGCAATAATTACTTCTGTACTTCCTCCTGCATTCGCAACCTCTTTCTTCGTGAACGTTTGAAAAAACTCTTCAACCAGAAGCATCACAAAAATAGTGTCATTAATAATCATACAGGTGGCGTTCTTATCCGTAAATTGCGGGTTGAACTCAAACCCGATTTCCGTGAAAAATGAAATCGATTTGTCCAGGTCTTTAACCGGTAAGTTCACAAAAATCTGTTTTGCTTGTAAAGCCATTCTATCACCTCATTTGGACTATTGTTGACTCCATATCTTTATTCGACATCGCTTCTCTATTTCCTTATTTGTTTTTAGAAAAGATTAGATTAGTTAAGTCAAATGTAAATAAGTTGCCTGCAACTTTAAACATAATAAATTCAACAACGATCCCCGCCAAAAACGATAACAACGTGTAACTTACCACCCATATCCAAAAGGAAGAATTAAATAGAGTAAATACAGATATGCTTCCACCGATTGCAACGATCACTGGTGTGGCATACGTGTTTTTAAAAATGAAAAATCCGATCCCTCCTACTAACAGAGAAATAACTGGCAGTACAAAAATGACGAGCTGAATCAAATAAATAATACTCACTCCTTACTCTTACTAAAGAATCGCCGCCATAATGGAAATAAAAGAACCCTCTCACAAGGGTTCTTTAAATGCCACGCATCTAAAAATGCTATTTGGCGTTTTCGTCTGGTTGATGGAGACCAAAAATATTTCCTTCCGTATCAAAGAAATATCCCTGCCACGCCATTCCTGGCAAAGCATATTTGGCCATTGCTGTCTTGCCACCATGATTCAATATTTGAGATTCACTAGCATCGAAATCTCCCACTCCTATGGTACAAGCATAGGCATTCAAAGCCTGGTTTACTTCTGGAGGAGCACTTTGTCGTTTCATCAAAGCTCCGTTGATACCTTGCTCTTTTTCGTCGCCTGTCACAACTCCCATATAAGGCATTCCAGCATACTCGCTCCAATCTTCAAACGTCCAACCAAATACCTCTCCATAGAACTTCTTAGCCCGATCCATGTCATCTACATGAATTTCGAAATGAACGACTCTTCCCATAATTCCCTCCTGTTTTCAAAAAAATTAGTGATACTAATTTAAAATGCTTCCTTCAAGTATGTTACTTCGCTCAATCGTTTTCATACTCCTGCATCGTTTCTTTAAGTATCCCACTTTATTCAAATTTTTTCGCTGATTTACAAGGAAAAGACAGTAGGGTATAGGTTTTTAACTATCCAAAGAATACTTCTCTAATTTCATCTTTGCCTTTTCATCAAACTTCCAAAATAAAGAAGCGGAAAAGATAATGATTAATAACCACGGACTTAAATATGAACTTGGAAAGACAAAAAAGAAGAGCATCAAACCTATTCCAATATGTACGAAATATGAAAACAACTTTCTATGGTTACTCTCGCAAGTAAGCTCATCAGATGCTACCGAAATCGGAATACCAACGATCAAAATAACAGGAATTAGATAGATGATCATTAAAAATGAAGCACCAATTGCGACTGATATTTTCCCGTCTCCCCCGCACAACTTATATAGAATACCACCAACAATCGTTAAACCAATACTGAACAACCACGTCAGTACCGAAGTCATTAACGCCGTTTTGAACTTGCTAAAAAGCATACCTTTATCTCCTTGTTTTAATGCGAATATCTTTCTTTTAGCTTATAATTGAAACCTTTTTCTAAAATAATGAGATCGATCGTAAATAAGTCCCTTCTCCATGATGAATACTACAAACAAAAGGATGGTGTCTTTTTATGAATCAGCAGGAACACTTAGAAAAGATTCACTCTATAAGAAATAAGCTTGAAGAGACGTATATAGATTATTGGCATCAGTTCTCAACCATACACGCATGGCAATTCTGGCTCGTACTATTGATGCTTTTCATTCCACTCGTTGTTTTGTTTTTCAAAATCGATCGAAGTAAAATTTTCCAATTAGGCTTTTTCGGATACTCCATTCATGTCTTAGCAGCCTATACTGACGCACTTGGCATTAGGAAAAATTGGTGGGATTATCCTTACGTTGTCTTTCCTCAGCTTCCTGGAAGTATCGGAATTGACGCCTCCCTTATCCCGGTTTATTTTATCCTCTTGTATCAGTGGTGTTTGAACAAAAACAAAAATTATTGGGTATACGGGACACTCTCAGCATTTGGTTTTACTTTTATCTTTAAACCACTTCTCGTTTGGCTGAATGTTTTTCAACTTTATACGAGTTGGTTCAATTTATTGCTCGCTTACTTATTAGTAACGTATGTTGCGAAACTAATTACTGATATTTTCATTAAGTTGGGAACCGGGAAGCATCATTGAATAAACAAGTCTTACAAACACTTTATTCATCAGTGGTTATCGATTCCTACTTACAGCGATCAACGTCTCTTCTCATTTCTATTTCATCATTAGTCTGTTTTACTTTTATAAATCCCGCCTTCTCATAAACACGTATTGAAGCGATGTTTTTGAAGTCAACTTCCAACTTGATAGCAGATATTTTTGATTTATAATATCTTAAGCCAATTCAATCCCCTGATTAACAAGATCAGAAAACGCCTTCTTTTTCGAAGGATGTAAAATAAGGAGCCATGAAAAGATCTTCAAACTTTCCATCATAGTGCCATTCGTCGATTTCTCGTGCATATTCTAACGTAATCGGGACAAAATTGAATTTCATTTGACCTCTCCTTTTATCTTATAGAATGTATCGTCACTATTTCATTAAGATATAAGCTTCAAAGTGCGTCTAATCATGAAACTTCAAAATAAATTCCTCAACCTCTTCCCCGCGTGAATTGGAGTAACCCTTTTCGTCATCGATTATAGTAAAATGACACTTTTCCAATACACGAAGAGAACCATCAATTTCTCATCAAGAAGAAACAACAATCTTCTAGCTATGTATAGGTTATTCAACTATTATCTCATGATCTAACCTGAGCAAAACGATGGGCATCCCTTAAGCTCTTTACACCGATTTTCATTAAAATTGATTGCATCCGCTTACATATGTTTACAATTCATTGGGTGAGGTACTAATTAAGTAGTTCAACATCTATTCATAATGAAAGGAATGGTTCATGATGAGTCAAACGATCCCAGAAATCACCCTGAATGATGGTCTTAATTTACCAGTAATCGGTTTTGGAACCTACAAACTAAACGGAAATAAAGGCGCGACTGCCATCAATAGTGCTATTGATGTAGGCTATCGACTCATCGATACGGCTTATAATTACGAAAATGAGGGAACGGTTGGCGAAGCCATTCGCCGAAGCTCTGTTCCGAGAAATGAATTAAGAGTCACTTCCAAGTTACCAGGTCGCTATCAGGAGTACAACAAGGCTGTCACCGCCATTCAAGAATCGTTGTATCGTGCGAATTTGGATTATTATGATTTGTATCTCATCCACTGGCCCAATCCTAATCAGGGACATTATGTTGAAGCGTTCCAAGCCTTGATCGATGCAAAGAAATGGGGCTTGATTCGCTCTGTTGGTGTGTGTAACTTTCTCCCAGAACACTTAGAAACACTAGAGAAAGAAACTGGCGTGAAGCCAAGCATCAATCAAATCGAGCTACATCCTTTCTTTAATCAGGAAGACCAGAGAAGATGGCACTTGCAAAATAATATTAAAACCCAATCTTGGAGCCCCCTAGCTCGCGTGAAGGACATTCTGGACAACGAAACGATTAGTCAGATTGCACATCATCATCACAAATCAGTGTCGCAAATTATCTTACGGTGGCATTACCAATTAGGAGCGATCCCCATTCCTAAATCTTCGTCTCCTGAAAGACAGCTCGAGAACATTTCCATTTTTGACTTCTCTTTAGATGAAACCGAAATGGGAATGATCGCGGAGTTAACTCGCCCTGATGGTCGGATCAATGACCAGGACCCGGCTACTTATGAGGAATTTTAAATTCTTTTGCTGAAGTAGCTGTATAATTACACAGAAAAGCGCTTGGGAATCCAAGCGCTTTTCTGTGGCTTATCCTTTACCTATTCAATACTATCTCTTGATCAAGAAATTAGTACCCATATTTTTCAAATTCCTTCTCAGTCCCATTAAAGAGATTTACATCTATGAACTTTTCATTGCCACTATATCCATCTAATTTTTCTCGGTCGGTGTACTGCCAAAATGTCCAAGTTCTTTCATCTGATAATGAAGGTTTGGTAAATACATCTCTTATCCATATATCGCATTGGTCAAAACTATTTTTGATATACAAATCATAAGCCTTTTTTGTAGTGTAGAGAATGACTCGTTTTCCGTAATGCTCTTCAAGCATGTTCACCATTACATCAAGTTCTTTCTCTACTTGGCTACGACTAGGAGGATTTTTTTCTTTATCCCCATAAAATTCAACATCTATTACAGGTGGTAAGGCTTGTCCATCAATTGGCACTGTATTAATGAAGTTCTGAGCTTGAGTTTCGCCCTCACTATCATAGCTAAAAAAATGGTACGCTCCTATCCTGAGGGTAGTATTTCCTGCCGATTTCCAGTTTTTCTTAAAATACTTATCCACAAAAGTGCTTCCTTCAGTCGCTTTAATAAAAGCAAATTTCAAATCTTGTTTCTCAAGTTGTTCCCATTCTATTTCACCTTGATAAGATGAAACATCTATCCCTTTCACAGGATAATGATTTGCACTGAAAGCATTAGGAATAATAATACCTTGATACCATAAAAAAAACGTTAAGAGTAATGCAATTACTAAAAAAATGATTGGATAAACAACGATTATACATTTTTTCTTTTTTGCATCAATATGTTCAAACATCATCCACATTCACACCATTCTGATTTTGTTGATCTCGCTATTTTATTTCTTCATTGCTTACAGATATGAATAACAATGATGCCTGCGTCTATCGTAGCAGCTTATCCAAGTTCTTCCTTTTATAATAACAGATCTACTTACCCATAAGAGGATACGCTTACGTTCTTTTTCTTCCAGTCAATTTGCCATCTGACTTGTGATTTCCATCTCCATTCCACACTCATCGAACAATTGACCGCTTATCGGAAAAAGCAGCATGTGATAATGCCGCCTCTATCTAGCAAGACGTTTCGCATGAAGATACCAACGTAACTATGCTAAACTTATAAAAATTGTTGTTCTCTGGAGAAGATAACGCCCAATCTTCTCTCTATAAACATACTACGGTTCTGAAGGTGCTGGTTTAATGAAAAAAGTGTTATTGATTGTCATTGCCTTCACGGTTGGTTTTCTGTTCGATCTTATGAACATACCAGCTGGATGGCTATTGGGAGCGATGCTTGTCGGCGCATTCTATCGACTAGTAATCGATGATATTTCTTATCCTAATCTCCTGTTTGATCTAGCGTTAGCTGTCATCGGGGTTAGTATAAGTCTTAGCATTAGAGTTGAAATGTTTAAAGAGGTCGCAAGTTACTTACTACCGCTTGCTGTCTCGATGATTATCTTGTTGATCGCAAGCTGGGTTCTCGGAAAAATCCTTACGAAATATTCGAATCTTGATGGCAAAACGGCTCTATTCTGCTGTTTGCCTGCTGGCGCTTCTGTCATGATGGCGTTAAGCCGAGAGTATAAAGCGAATCTAGGAATGGTCGCCGCCTTTCAAACGGTCCGAATCATGATGCTCGTCTCGACGATACCAATCGTAGCTGGTTTCATGACTTCCTTTGTTTCAACAGACGAAGTTCAAGGCGCAGCAATAAAAACCGCTCAACAAGTAGACATGCCGATGTGGCTTGCCATTGTATTCTACGTCGTGTTGATCGTTCTCACCTTAGTTCTATCTAAGAAATGGCGTATTCCAATTGCACCATTTCTTTACGCCATTATTCTCGGATTTCTCTTCCATACGTTCATTCAGCCCCTTCCTTCGATGCCGAACCTCGGTGTTGGAATGGGAATGGCGATGCTTGGCGTCATCATCGGAGTCCGTTTCGACCGAAGTTCATTAGTTGAGATCAAAGAAATTGGCTGGACAAGTGTTGGGATCTTACTCGCATTCTTTTTATTAACATTTGTTGTCACGTTCGTGTTCTATCTCATGACACCACTCGATTTCATCACTAGCCTACTTGCGATCGTTCCAGCTGGCGCACCGCAGATGTCGTCTGTCGCAGCTTCTCTCGAACTCGACGCAAGTATTGTCGCTGCCATGCAGGTTATCCGCCTGCTTGTTCTCGTCTTGATCATTCCGATGCTCGTTCCATTTCTTGTATCCAAAGAAACAGGAAATGAACCGAGAGGCCAAGAAAGTTCATAACGGAGTTTCAAAGACTTCTTTCATCATTTCTAAACAAGCAGGTCCACTTCTTAAAGAAAGAGGTGGACCTGCTTGTTTTGTATGTTCTGATTGACGATGTTCAATTTCATATGATCACTCGTTATTCATACCAACTCAGTTTCTTTGTTACTGGTGATCGAAAGCTCATATCCCTTGCCACGGACCGTATGAATACTCATCTGCCCTGCGATTTTCTTTCGTACCCGGTACAAGATTGAATTTAACTCCTCAAGACCAATCTCCAAAACCGATCCATTGGAACCGACTCTTTCTGGCCAAACCATTTTCATCAGCTGTTCCTTCGAAACAAAATCATCTTTATTAAGGAAAAGATATTCAAAACAATTGTACTCTTTCGGTGTGAAATTCATTACTTTCCCGTCCGTCACAAACTCATGCTTAACAGGATCCAATCTGAAAGCACTTTGATTTTCACTCACTTTCCCCATATCGATCTCGTCAAAATCCAAGGTATATTCGGTCGAGAATGAAGTGAAATTCAATTTAATGATTCCATTAGAAATAGTGATGACATCGTTATGTTCCAGTCTTGTTTTTGAGAAAGGATTTACCTTCACTCCATTTATATGCGTTCCATGTTTGCTACCTAAATCTTCTATATAATACTCATGATTCTCCTTAAATACTATGAAATGCCTTCTAGATACAAAAACATTGTCAAAGCAAATGTCAGGCGACCCTAAATGCGATTTCCTTCCAAAGAGTGCTTGATTTTCATTTAGATCCAGATCCAGGATGGCTCCCCGTTCATAAGGTGTACCAGATGCTACGATGAAATAACTCATTTTTTCTCCCCCTAAACCCTTCATCATAATTTCATGTTTATATTAGGCTCTTTTATAAAAGATTGTTGTTTTTGTATAAAATCCAAACTTCAAAGGTGATTGGAGCGGAAATCACCCCTACTCATATAGCAACAATGTCTGTGAAAACAGCTTTATATTATTAAACTATCATGCTACTACTATTGAACCATTCGTAGCTCTTTTCTATGATTGATATAGTCTTCTTCAAGTTTAATATATCCTGATAACGTGAGCAATTGTACTTATACAAAATCGTGCTAGGAGGAATGTTTGTGAAAAAGAAATGGGTCTGGCTTATCGTCTTCATGCTTTTACTTGTACTTGGATTAATGGGAACTTATAAACTAATGAATGCAAGAGAATATCAATTGTTTGGTGGATTAACTAATCGTGTCGAAACAAATCAGAAAGTCGTGGCTTTGACTTTTGATGATGGTCCTACGAATAAAGTAAATGACATCCTCCCTCTCCTAGATCAATATAACGCTAAAGCAACCTTCTATGTCACTGGAAAGGAACTTCAGCAAAATAAAGAAATTGGAAAAGAAATTGTTGAAGCTGGACACGATATAGGAAATCATACATACTCTCACAAACCAATGATATTTAAAACGAATGCTTTCATTAAAAAAGAAATTGAACGAACCAATCAGTTCATTCTTGAAGTAGGATATGAAGGGGAAATTGATTTCCGTCCACCGTATGGAAAGAAACTAGTTGGACTACCCTATTATTTGAATCAACATGATATCGAGACCATCACATGGGATATAGAACCCGATACCTTCTACACCAGTGCTCAAGATAAAGTGAATGATGTGAATGAACACGTCAAACCAGGTTCAATCATTCTCATACATCCCATGTACGATGATACTGGAGAAGAGTTAAAGGCGATCGAAGGAATATTGAAATCTCTATCCAAAAGAGGCTACCAATTTATCACGGTCAACGAACTACAAAACTTGTGAACTTAACTAAGGAGGGATCATATGGTCCAAATAACCGTATTAACGTCTGTCGATTTGAACGACCATATGCTTGATTCATTTGAACGGTACCAGGAGACGAAGAACGTCATGGTGTATGAATCGAACAACTTAACCGAAAAGGAAGATCCCTTTTTGGATGATTGGACGATCGAAAGAAAGCGTGAAATTGTGAATCACTTTAGATCTACAATCGATTGTGGAGGAGCTGTAATCGTGGCAAAACATGAGAAGGAAGTGGTCGGTTTTGCGGTGATTGAGCCTGAGAGTTTTGGAGAAACTTCCGTCTATCGCGAACTGTCCTACATCCATACATCCTTCCCATTCCGTGGAATGGGAATCGGACGCAGCCTATTCATTAAAACGAAAGAAGTCGCGAAACAGTTAGGAGCAACAAAGCTATATATCGGGGCTCATCCCTCAGTTGCAACCCAACGTTTCTACGCAAACATGGGATGTGTCTTAGCTGAAGAAATCAATCATGATATTTATCAACGAGAAATTCGGGATATTCAATTGGAAATTTCAGTTTGCTGATATTGTTGAAGACTTAGATTCAAGGCAAGCTTCAGATTTACTAAAAAACACTTTTGCTGTATTAGAATAGAACCAATCTTAATGCTGATCCTTTCGCTGTAATCAAATAATCATCATTAAAAAGCCTTTCTACTTAAATATTATTGGAAAAGTAAATATAACAAAAGCTGCCCAAAGTCCGTAGACCGGCAAATACTTAGTAACGGCATTTTGGATAGTTGAAAGTCTGGATTTGTTTTGTAAAAAGCGCATATAGGAGACCATAATCCAAATTAGATTTGCCCATATAAGTATGTTTACTCCTAATACAGCAAGTCTATTGGGAGTAATTCCATAAGAAGAAAGTCTGAACACAATTGCTGACAAAGCCACACTGTCGATGATGAGTGCAAGGACAATCAAGGCAACATTGATATAGTCTGAAATGTTCTTTTCCTCGTCTGAATCTCTTTCAGTAATGGAAAATATGGTAACGGCCAATACACCAAGGAGAATTCCGTTGAAAGCGATCAGGAAATTCCGGTCTAGGAATGGATTCTCCCCCACCCCTAAAACCGTTACAAGATAGGCTAACAAAGTGATCAAGACAAGAGGGCTAAAAATCTTCGCTATATATGGTGTGATATTCTTCGCAAGTTTAAGATTCATTGATACTAGGTAGGTAGCCACAATTGCGAGAGCGGCAGCACCAAATATAACAATATTACTAAAATAGAAATCTTCTATATCCAAGCCAACAAAGCTGAATAACTGCATGGTTAATGCTGCTAACACCATTCCGCTCACTGCCATGCTGGCGTAGAGAATACCATATTCCAGATTAAATTTAATATAAGCTAATCTTCTACTGCCTTTTAGATAGTCGTTTCCTGTAAAGGCAACTCCTAGCAATACCCATAAAAAAATAGGAATGTGTAAATAAACAAGGATTATACTGTCTTTATAATGTAACGGCAGCATATTAAGGTAAACTCCGGAAATGATGAACAACGCTGAAAGGGAATAAATAATGCTTCTTTTCGGAGTATTACTATAAACAAAGTAGGCAGCGATAAAGGGAATGATACCAAAAGCGAGGTTAATCGGAGCGATTGCTTCCTGCTCGACAAAATGGAAAATGATTCTGGTGCTTATCCCTGCCAGAATAGCTAAAAGGCCCATGACTAAGAAACCTTTTTGAAACAAGGAAGGTTTCTTAGTATTTACTGTCTCCTTGAAATGCAACCTTTCATGCCAGACACCAAGAACTTGAGATTCAGGATGTTGTTCCCACGCGTATGAGAATGACTTTTTAAAAGTTTTCGGGTCTGCTCGATACATCCTCTCCAGCTCACGTGGGTCAGCAATATTTTTCAGAACCAAATTGTTACTATCCATCTTAATACCTCCCCAATCATTAGTAGATTAAGTTATTTTGTAAAATGCATAACGACCTTCATCACTTGTTATATTAATTATAAATAAATATTTATCGATTATCAATAAATATTTATTTTGTTTGGTGCAAAACATAAAAAAAGAGCTATTCTCCTTGATGAAGAATAGCAATAGCTGTAGTTTAGTCTTTTAAGGCATGGTTTTATATAACTACAATACTCATTTAGGTCCGATTAACGAAGATGAATATTCAACGTTTAATGTGCTACGATATTTCCGTTTGTTTAAGACTCGAAATCGAGAGGTTTTTACGGTTTGTCTCTACGCCCAAACTTGCCTGTTACAGGAAAAGTGAAACCGCCTATCGTTAATCCTAATACAAGTGGCCATTTTATTTCACCGAATATGAAGTATCCGAAGAGAATAGCAACGACTGCATAACCAAGTGCAGAGATAATACGATCTTTAGTTCTTTTGCTCATTTTGCAATTCTCCTCTTAAATAAGTTATTTTCCCTTTCACAAAGTTAATGCATTTAATGGAGATTCAAGATTCTATTTGGCAATCGTCAACACATCTGCAATACCAATTATTTCAAATTAGTGCGAACAACTCAATCTTTTCTTTCACACTAAAAGGAGCATTATTACAGATAAACTCCGAGATAACGGAACTATAAAGAACTGTCTTGAATAAGCGTAAGGGTTATAACTTGGGGAGCGTCAGGAAATTGCAGATTTACAACGATAAGAAACTTCCAAATTGAAAAGCCCAACTTCTCTACAAATCAAAAGAGAGAAATTGAGCTTTTCAGTTACTTCATTTATTTATTGAATTCATTAATTGAAAGAAGTATTCAGGTTTATGAGTCTTATTTAGGTTATACCATGAATGTAATGCATCTGGTGTAAATACATCTATTTTTTTCAGTACCTCCATTGCAAATTCCAGAGGTGCTATTCCTGATGCAGTAACTAAATTCGCATCTGATACCGCAGATCCCAACTCATAAAACTTTTCTCCTTTATAGTTAGGACATACCATTTTAGTATATTCTAAGTTATTACTTGTATGCTTTCTTGTATCTAAGTATCCCATATTCGCGAGGCCCTCAGTTGCACCACAAATTGCCGCAACAATCGTGCCAAGCTTTAAAGCTTGGCCAATTCTTTCCAAGATAGGTTGATGAATTTCTTCACCCCAAGTAGTCCCTCCTGGTAAAATTATAAGATCTTTACTCTCAAGCATACATTCATTAAGAGAAATATCTGGTTTTATGCTCAGTCCTCCCATTGTAGTAATCATTTCTTTATTAGCTCCTACTGTAATAACTTTTAAAGGTGCTAAATCTTTTTTGAAATATCTTCCTGAGTTTAGTTCAGCAATTAAATATCCATATTCCCAGTCCGACATTGTGTTAAATACATATAGAAAAACTTTTTTTGTCTGCATCCAATAACACTCCCAATCGCAATTTATATAGCAATTATAAAATAACTCCCCTGACAGTTAACGTCAGGGAAGTTATCATACTTGATAAAATTTTAATAATTCCGAGAGAACTTCAATAAGTCTTTTCTTAAGACTTATTGGCTCAATAACTTTAATAGATTTATTGTACGGCAAAAGTAAATAAGGTACATATGTATGTATCATATCTTTTTCAAGAAGAAAAACTGCTTGATTTGAAGTCCGTTCTTGTAAATAATGTCCTAAAAACCAATGTTGGCAAATATCAGCCAATACACTTTTGTCCCCTTGAATAACCAAAGAAATAATCCCTTCCTTATCTTCTATCGTTGGAAGCAGACTTTTTATAAAAAAGTCATGTGCTGAAAAATTTTCTGGACGGTTAAACTTATTTTCGGTTAGCATTAGACTTTCAATTCGATCTACTCTAAAACTACGGTTATCATTCCTAAGATGACAATATCCAATCACATACCACTTATTATTCCAATAGATAATTCTGTACGGATCGACCAATCTATCATTTACTTGCTTTTCGCTACTTTTATGGTAAAGAATTTTTACTGAGTACCCGTCAGCTACGGCCTGCTCCAACTCTTTCAAAAGAGGTTCCATAGAGAGTGAACTTAATCGACTTATTACTTCAAGACTAGTTAAATGTTGGTTTATCTTTGTTTCCTGCTCTTGATTTGAGTATTTACTTAGTTTTGAAATGGCCCTATTTAGTGCTTCACCTCCATAATATCCAGCTTCTTCTGCAAAAACAGCAGCGTGATACAGTGAAGTTTGTTCCTCAAAATCAAAAAAAAGAGGAGCATCAATAAAATTGTTCAATAAAGTGTATCCACCGTTATGTCCCGGTTCTGAAATGATAGGTACGCCACTTGTTGAAATTGTATCAATATAACGATACACAGTCCTTATATTCATTTCTAACTTTTCTGAAATTTGTTTCGCAGTAATTTTTTCACCTGAACGAAGCATCCATAGAATTGCTAACATATTGTCAATTTTAGGCATATAATTCAACCTCTATATTAAATTTATTTTCTATTATATATTTCCGATTTTTGGTATAACTCGTCAACTGTTCCTTTCCGATAGCTTTCTATATAATGAGGCACTTGCAGGATCATTATCTACATTAGTTAGAGGTACCGTAAGAAAAATGCAGCTTTACAACGCTAAGCCTATTTTCATGACAATTCTCCGGCTTATAACAAGCCTTATCATTAGAGAAGGAATTAAAAAGGGATAACTTAATCTATGCTCTTAAGATGCTTGCGGAAATGAGAGACTTTACCTTAATCCATCAGTTTAAAGCATAACCTTAAAAATAAGTATGACAATTAGAACATTGATTACTTTCTAAGAAAGTCCTTTTATTCTTTTGTCCACATTTGTCACAGGTTACATACTTAGAAGATTCACTTGCAGATCCAAATAATAGGTTTTTAGCATTCCTTTCTGATTTGATAAAGTATTTTGTAGATAAGAAGAACGCTGTGCCAACTATCAACAGAAAAAATAACATCCCCATACTTGTTTCCCCCATAAGATCAGCTTCAATAGTAACAGTTTCCTTCACCATAAATTGCACATAACCATTTTTTGTATACATCCCAATAATAATGATACGATTTTTATTAATAATAGTTTCAATTATTCCGTTGTCACTGTCCACACTTACTATTAATCACTCATACTTTTTGACACTTTGAAAGGAGCCTATCTTATTACAGATAAGCTCCGATTTTGTGGAATAATTAATTCAAAGGGACACGTGTTACATTTAATCAATCACTATAAATAACCGACTCTGTCTTCTTCGTCACTATCCAGTTCATGTTCTGATAATTTCGATAAACCAGTTGATACTGTATTAATAATCAGGATGTACATTACTATTAATGCAACGTCTCCTAGGTACGATATAAACCAAAAAGTGCTAAAAGACTCTTCTGCTGACTGACCCATTAAATAAGAATTCACAATTGTTGTAACTAGATAGAGAATATAATATATTGGAAGATATTTGGCTAGTCTCGTTCCATTTTTACTTACTATTGAATTTTCTCTAAAATGGTCCGACATGGTGGAATAAACATTCCATAATCCATATAAATTGTAAAACGGGATCAATACACGAGCTAATGCGCCACCTGGCTTAATGGGGTACGATTTTTCTAGATCTTGTAAATCATTATGTACTTTATATAACCAAAAGAGATAGATAATGCTATAAATAATCACATTTAATCCTGTTACAAGAGAAACGCTTACATCATATATCAAGAAGGCTTCTCCCGCCCCAACAAATCTTACAATGATTATATTTATCATAAGAAGTGCGGTTAATCCGATATCAGCCCAAAGAAATTTTTTTAAGCCACTTCCTAACCACTTAGATCTTAACTCCATCTAACTCCCCCTTTTTTGTATACCAGTCTATATATGTTAGTAATACCAATTATTTCAAATTAGTGCCAATAACTCAATCTTTAATTTAACATTAGAAGGAGCCTATCTTATTACAGATAAGCTCCGAGATAGTTTAATAAGTATTGTATTAAAAATCACATCCATCCAAAAAGCGGCTAGAGCATACTGACACCACCAATATGATTAAAAAGATTATTTGACTAATAGTAAAAATATAATCCTTTCTATTTGTTCCGTATCTCCATTCCATATACGCTGTAACTGTTTGGAAACCCTTCGATGTTTTGTTTATGTGCTATGGCATCATTGAAAGGCTTGTTTTCATTTCCATTGTTCATAGACAATTTAGCACACCACCTATATTTCTGATCTTCTCTACCGAAAAAGCTTCAGGTCAATATAACTTTGCACAAATCTTTTTTCTCTTTATTGTCTAAAGTCAAAACAACATCACCTCTAACACTTATTGTATACAGGTGCCTTGATTTATTAAACAATTGCTCCGATTTACTTGAAGACTTGATTTCGATGCAATCAGTTACATTCCCCTCAAAATTTCACTCTGTTTTTTGCTAGATTACTTTATATAGTATAAATCCCAACAAAAAAACTAAATCCAGCAACAAGAAATGATGTGAATGCGACTGGCTTTCGTTTTTGAAATTCAATAAATCCCATAATAAGAAACATTCCACCCATTAATAGCAATAAATAAGGCAACATAATTCCAGTTGTTCCAGTTACCAAGCCATAGCTACAAAAGACAACTAAAACAGTCGCCAAAATTATTCTAATTATTTTCACCAGTATTCCCCCTGACCTTTTCTTCAGAATGTCAAACTAAATACCTCTTAAAGACTAGCTCCGAGATTATGGAAGACTTGATTTCAAGATATCTTGTAGAAATTATTAACTAACAAGTTACGTGTTAAATCTGTGGGACTTGTTTTTTCTTATCCTTGAGTTTTCTTTTTTATGAATAATTTCCCAATATTTAGTGCAAGACCTGTTACGAAATAGATTAACCCATTACCTATTATAATCATACCTAGCATAGCGCCTGCTATGGCGCCTCCTTCACCAGTTGTACCAAGAGAATGATTATATCGTACCATAATTATCGCTGATATAATGCCGAGTATGACACCCGCAATTGCAATAAGAAGACCGGAACCCCATAAAGGGAAATTCCTATCTTTGTACCATTTGATAGCGAATATGTTTGCTAGGATTAAGAAAATTACAAGAAGTACAAAAGGCAGGCCATCCATAAAATCCCCCCTAACATCTATTCATGTGTCTAAAATCATTCATTTAGAGAAAACTCAAATCACTTCAAAACTAGTTACTTAATCACCTAATCTTGCTAGATATTCTTCAATCCATCGTTTAGAGGTTTACTTGACCATACTTCTTTTCGTTTTTTCCTTGCTCACAAAAAGGATCGTAAATAGTTGCCTTGAAATAATGTAAGGCAGTGCACCAATTGGAATAGCATACAAATCCAACCAAAAACCATTCTGATACTGTTCTGGATTCAGGTATAGTAATCTTGTTTGAATTCCAGCCATGATTAATGTTGGTAACAAAAAGAATAGCCAGGGATTTAATAGCCAAGTCGATTTAAAGTGACTACTTAGCGCTTCATATATTGCCTCAGCAAAACCTGCAATAATGGCTATGATCAACAATCCCATTACAACACTATAAAGTGGAAGACTATTATCAAACTGGGGATTATAGTACTCCATAGCAGAATAGGAAACAATGCTTACAAATGCAGTTACACATGTAACACTCCATATAAACCGAACTATTTTATAAAACGGAAAAAACGACCTCTTGAACTCTAAATTTAGCTTACTCTGATTTCCAAATGATTCAATGGCCAAACGAATCGCTTCCTCTTCAGAATGTCCTTTTATTAAAAGCTCTTCGACATGGTCCTGAAGGTGTCCATAAATTTCTTCTTTTAACTCCCTCTTTTCATCCTCAGGTAAATCTATGATGATTTCCTTTACATACTTCTCAATCTCCTTCATGATCATTCCTCCACTGTATTTTCGATTAACGAATTAATTTGTTTCCAACTCTTAAGTTTTTCTGCCAATACAGTACGTCCAGTTTCCGTTATCGAGTAATATTTTCTCCGCCCTCCCTCAGATCCCAAATTCCAATATGAAGTCACACATTCTTTTTTTTCAAGTCTTTTTAAAGCAGGGTAAAGTGTTCCTTCATTCATATGATAGGAATCTTGGCTTAAAGCCCTTAGTTTTTTAGTCATTTCGTAACCGTAGCAATCTTTTTCAGCTATTAGTGAAAGCAATAGAATTTCAATACTACCTTTTAACAACTCTCTATCCATCATTTTTCCTCCTAATATTGGTAATTACATTGTATAACTACTTACATCGTAATGCAATGTAATTCCACCTAAAAAATACCATCATTCTGCTAAGATGATGGTATTAATCGCTCTGTAACTTTCCATTAAGTAAATCATTCTGAAATAAAGATACTAAAAGATAAAATCCAGTTACAAGGAGAATGGTTACAGAAGCTACAAAGATTTTCCTCAATAATATTTCTTTGTAATTATTTACCTCTCTCAAAAAATCTCTCCCATCAAATTACTTTGTCACTCTTCCATTCTTGCTCCGATTTAATGGAATATGTAAGTCTAACTAGAGCTATTATTTGTAACAGGGAATGAAGGTAACTGACCTTCTTTATCAAAAAGGATATTCTCTATCTGCAGAACAATATCGTGGTGTAGCTTATTATCATCAAACTCAAGATAATCAATGTTACTTAAATAGATAATAGATTTATTTCCTAAAAAGGTAAAAAGCTAATCATTTGCCAAAGTAATATACCAAAACAAATAGCAACAATGATAATATTTATAATTGCTAATTTCTTCCTACCGTTTTTTCTGTCCTCAAAAAAATCATAAAAACTTTTCACCATCCAAAATACAATGAATGCCAACCAACCAACATAATCATTTGAAGGACTTTTATCAAATAAAAATTTTGTAGCTATTACTAATATGGAAACAAGAACTATGTTTCTGAAGATAAAGGTTACCCTCTTTGAATTCTTGTAGGATGCTTCGCTACTCTTCAATTTAACACTCCTATTTTATCCTGATTCTTATAGTTCATTTAAAATAGTTTTGATCAAACCTCTAGTATCATCTTTTCAAAACACTCCACATAACTCAATCTTTTATTTCTGATGAAAGGAGCCTATCTTATGCCAGATAAGCTCCGAGATTGTTTAACAACCATTTTATAAACAAATGTTTGATACTAATAATCCGTATGAATTACGTTTTCCCTATTTTGGTTTGCCTTTTTTTGAGCTTGCCAGGTCCTAATTAAACTGGGAACGCCAGCTGCCATACTGACCATAAAACTCCACATAACATATCGCCATTCTCCTGTAAAAAATGAGACTCCTATAAAAAAGACCAGCTGCCCGACAAGTGCAAACCAAGAAAAAATCCAAGCTAATTTTAAATTTTCTTTCACCTACCCCACCCTTTCTTTAAGACCCAATGACTTCGAAAAATTTATGTTCAATTACTCAATTCCAATGATTTCAGGATATGTTAATTAGTCAATCATTAGTTAAGAAAGAAACGAGCCTATCTTATTACAGATATGCTCCGAGTTTGCTGTATAGGAAATTTAAATCCTTAATTCAAACTTCCTCCCCTAACAATAAGGCGCAAAATAAAAAGAATGACTCCTGCAACTAACCCATATATGAAAAAGTTCATCAGACCCTCTAAGGTCACTTTTTGGTTCGACCATAATGGATCAATGATTAACTTCGCCAATGCCATACCAAAAGCTGGCGCAAGAATAAATGCTATCCCCATTAGCACTTTTTTCATAGATAACGCCTCCATATCTTTTCGAAGATACCTATTTTTATCCTTGTGTGCAATATAGTTCAACTATTATTCTTGCTTTTCTTATACATTTGTATATATGAGTAAAATGCAATTACAATAGATATACAAAACTTAAAAGTAAAACTAAGTAGTTCATTCTGCAATCACATAAGGTTTAAGTTTCAACAAGGGTACTAACTCAAGCTTTAATAAGAGCTGTCCGGTTTATTTCATTTTTTATTAAACACTTTTAGTACGATCCACAAACTAATTGCTGCACAAATTACTAAAACAAAAAACCTTATATATGAATTGGAAGTAACATTAAAAGTAACCGCTAAAACAAATCCATAGACAATAAATAACAATAAAAAATACAGGCTACTCTTCATGATAACCTCCTGTTATAGGGTTTCTACTTCAGGACCCCCATTAAGTCATGTTTTGACATTGTTCAAACGACATAAGTAAATATAAACAAAGGCACTATGGCTTTGGAATGCTATTTTATATCTCCCATTCAACACGCCATTTTGTAATAATAGTCTTCCACCTTGTTTCATACATTCTTTTACCTCCTAATGAACAGGATATATGACTATGTTTCTACAAAATTATTTTTCGATCAATCACTTATACGCATTATGTTATTGCAGAAACGCTCCGATTTTCTGTAAGATTTGATAATCAAACAAGGATTATTTCTTACTCCTAGTATTTTTTGAAGTGCCTGTAAAAGGATTTGTCTCATAAGTTAAATCTTTTCCAGCTTCCTTTTCTTCTTTTGAAATCCTCTTTCCTAACGAGGCATAATACCAAATGAACGCCCCTAAACTTAATAAGCCACCTATTGTAGATACCCAAAATACAGCATCCTCCATACGCTCACCTCCCATTTAAAACTAAACAAACTGCATATATCAGATGTTCAACAGGAATTCTGTCCGAATATGGAACAACATTACTTCTACAATACCATAAACTTCCTTATTATCCTGACAATTGAAGAAGGTTTCTAAACCTGGTCGTACGCATTTCAACGGGCAAACAAAAAAAGTAGTTCAATTTAGGATACAAATTGTATCCTAAATTGAACTACTTCATGCACATCATGGTGGTTCTTTCTATTTGCTAGATAGCTGCCGACAGAACGAAATCAATTAAAAGAAATAACTGATAAATAGACCACAGATTAGTAGACAGCCAAAAATCGTATTCGTTTGAGCTGTCGCTTTCATTGCTTTCATTGTATTCATCGGACGTTCTTTTTGGATAAAAGCTTTAATGGCTTGGATTGGTTTATTAATACTTAGCAATACAAGGAAAAGCCAGAAGCTTTCATTGCTCACCACCACTAATCCTAGAACCCAGATATAAGCAACCGAAAATAGGAAAGCGAGGAATGAAATAGCTCTATTCTGTCCCAGTAGAATAACTAACGTCTTCCGTCCACCCTTTTGATCTTCTTCTATATCGCGAATGTTATTCGAGAGATTAATGGCCCCTACTAAAATAGCAATCGGAATGGATAACAAGATACTTTGGATATTCACCGTATTTGTTTGAATATAAAAAGAGATGAGTACAAACCCAGACCCCATACATAGACCGGAAAAGAGCTCTCCAAATGGTGTGTACGCAATTGGGTAAGGTCCGCCGGTATACAAATAACCAATCGCCATCCCACCAAGTCCAATAAGAGCTAACCACCAACTACTATTCATACAAATGTATATGCCAAAGAGAATAGCGAGGCCGTAGGATCCCAACGCTAAACGCAACACACTTTTAGGCTTCATCCCGTAATTTACGATCGCTCCCCCAATTCCTACAGAACCTTCCGTATCGAGTCCGCGTTTAAAATCATAGTATTCATTAAACACATTCGTTGCAATTTGAATCCATAGACAGGCCATGAGCATGGCAATAAAGACCAGGATATCGACCTTTACATAAAACATCGCGTATACGGTTCCAATGAAAACCGGTACAAATGAGGCTGTCAGTGTATGGGGGCGAGTAAGTTTCCATAGCACTTTTCCGAGACGAGGTTTTCCAGTTTCATTTTCTAATATTCTATTCTCTTGATTCATCATTCTAACCCTTTCTATGATCGTGAAATATTATTAGTTACGCTCTATTTTATCATATAATTCCAGATTGAATTGTCATACTCTTTGATGACAATGACATTAGATTTCCTATCAAGTCCGACCTTTACAAGAACGAACGTCACGTCTTTCCTGTGGAATTGCAAGAAAAGCACACTCGATTGATTCATATCTATCGAGTGTGCTTAGAGATTCTCGTGTGATCGATCCATTATTAACGTTCTTGCTACTTAATGATACCCTCATTCCCTAAACGGAGAAATCCCAAATTTAGTAAGATAACTTTTTAGTTTCTCAACATCCTGGTCTGTTTCATCAAACGCAGCATATCCGTCAGGTCGAATCAGATAAAGGGAGTGACGACTGAGTCCCTTTTCTGCCATTTCACTACTCCATGAAAATTCGTGAAGTTCATACCCAGACGAAGTAGCAAATTCTGTTAGAGCTGCGTTCGCTTCTCCGTACACGTGAATTTGCCAGTCCAGTGACTGAAGGGAATCAAAATTTTGTCCACTCTCGGTTTTAACCCAGGGAAGCCGATCTCCCCCACGGACCTTAGCTGCTGATCCCTCACTTATGTCACTATGACGATAGTTTATTTTCGTCTGGGAGATGGCATTGAACGCTGCTTTACGTACTGACGAAAAATTCCCAAGTAGGAACGGGGCCATGTACGGGATCAGAAATGTTCGGATAAGTCGACTTCTCGTTTGGTTACCAATAATGGCCGTAAAGGCTTTATCCGTAGTCGAAATGAGTGTTCTCGCGAAAGCGATCCTCTCTTCTTCATACGTATCAAGGATGGATTCATCTGCTTTTCCAAGGACGACAGCTGCTATTTTCCATGATAAATTGACCGCATCACCAATACCGGTATTCATTCCCTGACCACCAGCCGGGCTATGGATATGCCCAGCATCCCCTGCGATGAAGGCTCGTCCTTTTCTAAAATGACGACTGACACGATGATGCACATTGTAGGTCGAAAACCAATTGACCTTCTTGATCGTTAACCCTGTCCGCTCCTCAATGATCGATTGAAAATCACTAAATTGAATGGAAGGTTTGCTGTTCATTTCTCTTGGAACGATTCCAATGATACGCGCCATGCCAGTACTTCTTACTGGCATATATAAATAGAAGACTTCAGAATCCATATACAGATTCAATGTATTTTCGGAGAGTTGACTACGATCGGCTTCAACATCAACAACAAAAAAGAGCTCCTCGTACGTTCCACCAGGGAATTCGAATCCAAGTCCTCTGCGCACCGTACTATGTGCGCCATCACATCCGCAAATGTATGCAAACTCACATGATTCTTCCTGACCCGCTTTCTTAATGACTGTCTGAACCGTCTTGCCATCATCTTTAAAGGAGACCAATTCAGTGTCCCATTCGATGTCAATTCCTTCTGCGGACAGTTTTTCAGTAAGTAGCTGTTCATGGTCATCCTGAGGATAGCTGAGGGCGAATGGAAATGGACTCAATCCTTTTCCTAAATCGAAAAAGTTAATTTTGGCTTTCTCCTTATCGCCTTCTCGCAAATGAACGTTGTTTATTTTAATCCCCCCATCGACCACTTCATCCGCAAACCCCATTTGTTGATAAAACTCTAACGTTCTTGCATGCACAACCAATGCACGTGATGCTTCTCCTGGACCTGAGTGTTTCTCAATAATCCGGAATGGGACGCCGTGCCTAGCTAATCGAAGAGCCAGAACAAGTCCTGTAGGTCCAGCTCCGACAATCAATACTTTTGCGTTCATCTCACATTCTCCTTATGATGACGTTTTAGACGTTATGAAGAACTGTTCATGTTATATGTCACTGATCCATCTTTATCCATGATAATGTGTTTTGTCATGTTTAACAATAAGGTTAAAGTGGGATAAAAATAGAAGCACAACAAGAATGATTTCGTTTGGTTAAAAAGGAGGATTATGAAATGAATGTCACATTTATCGGCATGGGCGTAATGGGAAGCGCCATGGCCAACAACTTACTTAACAACGGTGTCGAACTAACAATTTGGAATCGCACAAAGGAAAAAGTAGAATCTCTTCTTAACAAGGGAGCCCAATATAAAGAGTCGCCACACGAGGCTGTGAAAGACGCAGATATCGTCTATACGATGCTGACAGGTCCTGAAGCTGTAGATGAGGTTGCTTTAGGTGAAGAAGGTTTTCTTCAATCGATGAAATCTGACGCACTTTGGGTCGATTCAAGTACGGTGAACCCTTCCTTTTCAAAGAAAGCTCATGAACGTGCTCAGAAAGCTGGAGTAAGGTTTGTCGATGCACCTGTAGCTGGCTCGAAGGGACCAGCACAAAAAGGAGAGCTTGTTTTTCTAGTAGGTGGAGAAAAACAAGATGTCGAGCAAGCTGCATCCCATTTTGAGTATATGGGTAAAAAAACGATTCACGTTGGTCCAGTCAGTCAAGGAACGTCTTTCAAAATGGTCGTTAATATGATGCTTGCCTCAAATATGGCGGCATTTACAGAAAGTATGATTCTTGGCGAACAGCTTGGCCTATCTAAAGACTTTTTGCTGGATACATTACCTGGGATGCCAGTTTCTGCCCCTTTCCTTCAAATGAAAGCAGACAAATTAAAAGAAGGCAATTACGAAGAAGAATTCGCTCTAAAAAACATGCAAAAAGACCTTCATCTCGCTACGCTATCTGCTTATGAAGAAGAGGCTGCGTTAAAAATAACGAACCTGATGAAAGAAGTATATGCCGATGCTAAAGTAAATGGTTATGGAGATCTAGACTTCTCCTCGATCTACTCCTACTATAAAAATTTACATCGAAAAGAATAATTCCCTTAAAATAAAATCAGCAAAGAGCACGCTTGCCGCTTCAGGTAGGGTGCTCTTTTGTAGATTATCTAACTTACTTACAGTTTTTTATATTATTGTGCAATACAACCGGTCCCAACTTTTCAGTTGTTGAGTTAGACGCCCTCACTTCAATTTTAGCTTGTTCCATTTCGGCAGTAATTAAGTCAAACCTTCCAGACCAAGTCGGACTATCCTCTTCCGGGGTTGGATAAAGCCTGAACCTCCAGCTTATTTCACCTGGTATATAAGCGAATCCTTCATAACGATCATACTTACCATAGGTGGATGGTTCTGGTAAATGAACACCCAAAATACTAATATTCGTTCGGGCAAAGCTTGGTGGATTCAATTGCACGTTATATACTAATGCGGTTCCTCTTGCATTCGTAAGCGTTTCATCAATTGGATCTAAGACCATACTACAAGGCATCGTGACCGCTCCTGATTTTGTTGGGAATAGAATGAACGTAGCCAGGGCAATAATCAAAATAAATTGTTTCATAAGAACACCTCACAATTTTTGATTATTTTCCCCTCATGACTAGGGAATATTAAAATCAGTACATTGATAGATCCTACTGTTTCGTTAGCTTGTAATAATCCATCGTAGACGTGACTTCAAAGCCACAGGAACGATAGAGCTCTAGAGCGTTTTTATTTTTGACTGCGACTTGAAGCATAATCTTTTTGGATTGTTTTTCTTGTAGCTTTTCTACAGCTCTCATCACGATCTCTCTTCCATACCCTTTCCGACGATATTCAGGGAGAACGCCTAAGCCATATATCCCGCCTACCCCATCCTGAACTTCCAGATGAACTTTTCCGATCGTTACGTTATTCGTTTCAGCAATATAACTAAACATGCCGCGCTTCGCTTCTTCTTCCGGGAGTTTTAGCCCATTGGAATTCACCTGAAAATACAATTCATTTTGTTTTGCAATTTCTTTGGCATCTTTATTAAGCGCTTCTCTTAGGTTTAGATTTTTCAGTGCATCCTGTTCTCCTGGTTCTCCTAACAGAAACATTTCATACTCTGAATTATTATAATGAGCTCCAGTATGCTTCATAAATCCAAGACCAGAAAGAGAATGATGGTCGCATAACAAAAGCATGTCCTGAGATCCCCTTCTATTCCATTCATCTTTTACTAACGAATACAAGCGATTGAAGACTCCCATTCTTCGATAGTCCGGATGAACCATCCCATTCACTTCAAGTGTTCCGCCGCTAAATTGACTAATGCCTATATATCCAATCAAAACTTCATGATCATAGAACATGAACTCATTTATAACGCCAGCATCCCTATCATTAAAAGACATTGCTAATTTATACTCAAGCTCCAACTTAAGCGTGGTGTCGTCCAGTTCAACACAACATTTTTCTAATGCTTTAACCTTCTCATAATCTTCTTGGTCGATCCCACCACATAATTTTATGTAACCTCTTTTTAACTGGATCACCTGTTTACTTCCTCCTTCAATCATTCCAATCATTCCAAAAATCGCAAAAAATCTGGTCCAGTTTTGTATCCTTGTTTTTTCTAACCGAACAGGATCAATAATAGAAGAACAATTGAAAAAACCACGTCTACTATCGCATCTTGTTTACTAGTGGTTTTAGACAAAGGCAGCCACGTTACCTTACTTAATAAGTTAGTAAGTCTTGTAATGAGAAAAAAGAGTATAGTATTTATGTGTTGTTTATTATACTACACAACCACCATGCCTGTTGCTCTTCCTAAATTATATGTTAGCCTATTTTTTATAAATATTTTATACTGTCTTCAACTTTGAACTAATTAACAAATCAGTGAAATTTCAGTTCTTCTCAAAATAATCAATAAACAACAAACACCTAGCCAGTGCTAATCGCAAAGACTAGGTGTTTTGTTATCATTAAACAATGAGCTTTTGTAAAAACAAGGGATCACTTTTGCAACGCTAGTGATGATTATTGAAGTCTTGTGATGACAAGGTGTGCCGATACAGGTCTTGTTCCTCCGGCTAAAGGGGTAATGGTTAGTGCAGCAGCATTGCCCGCAGGATTTCGAACTGTAAGTATTGCATTGATTGACGTTGTTTCCACAAGGGCCAATCCAATTATTTGGGAAGTTCCGGTTGCTCTTCCAACCACAGTATAGGCCAAATCAGCACCATCTAGCGTTAGGATTAACTGTCCAGCTTCGTCTACACTCACCTGAAACAAGACCTGATAAATCCCGATTTCTGACAAGTTAAACGAACTGGGTCCTGTACGGGTAATACCTCCGGATCCGCTATTCGGCCCATCTTGTGGAAAGCTTACGTCTGTACCAGGAGCTACAGTTGCTGCATTATCAGGCGGCATCAATGCAAAAAAATCAGCAAAGTCTAATACCCCACCTGCAGGTCCTGTTGCCCCGGTTGCTCCTGTTGCCCCGGTTGCTCCTGTTGCTCCGGTTGCTCCTGTTGCTCCGTGTTGTTCCTGGTTGCTCCGGTTGCTCCTGTTGTTCCTGTTGCTCCGGTTGCTCCGGTTGCTCCGGTTGCTCCTGTTGCTCCGGTTGTTCCTGTTGCTCCGGTTGCTCCTATTGTTCCTGTTGCTCCGGTTGCTCCGGTTGCTCCGGTTGTTCCTGTTGCTCCGGTTGCTCCTATTGTTCCTGTTGCCCCGGTTGCTCCTGTTGCTCCTGTTGTTCCTGTTGTTCCTGTTGCTCCTGTTGTTCCTGTTGCTCCGGTTGCTCCTATTGTTCCGGTTGCTCCGGTTGTTCCTGTTGCTCCGGTTGCTCCTATTGTTCCTGTTGCCCCGGTTGCTCCGGTTGTTCCTGTTGCTCCGGTTGCTCCTGTTGCTCCTGTAGGTCCAGGGGGGCCTGGTATGGGTATACATTTACAACAAAAATCACAATTATTTTTACAATCGAATTTACAATCACAATCATAATCATAGTCACAATCACAATCATAGTCACAATCGTAACCATAATCATATCCGCAATCACAGTGTTGTTGCTCAGATCGCTTTTTGTTAAATAATGACATAAGTCCCCTCCTTTCGTTTTTTAGTAGTTTATGTGTTAAAGCCGTTATTGGTATAGACTAGTAGATAAAATAGGCAAGCATAGAAAACTAACGTTTATTTTTCAATTCCTGACAGAAGATTCAATCGCCTGTAGAGCTTAGCCCAGCGATAAGTGAGAAGATGAACGGCGATTAGACGGTAATCTAACAAGAATAAAGTTTCCCTATTCATGCACTCATGGTCATTTCGTAATGTTTAATAACTTATTTGTTTGAACCTATTAATAGTGACCTGTTTGGATTATAACTAAACTTTCACTCACCCGATACTTCCTACTAGTTTGAGCTGATTTTCAGCTAAAGAGGAGCTTATCTGTAACAAGAAGCAATTATCCAATTATGCAAAAAGGTATGCCTGATGGCAAAAATTCGCATAAAAAGGGAGCTTATCATTTTATAAGATAAGCTCCTCGATTATTTAATATCAATTTTTATCTATATCTTCAACATCTATAAAGTCACCACTTAAGAGAACCAACAATCAATTTGCTTTTACCAGTGGTTTTCATTCCGCTCCTCTTTAATGGAATAGAGATCAGATAAGCCTTTCTTTACTTTTAGCCCAGGCTGCCTTAATTAACATGATCATGCGTTTTTTATAGCCGTTGGCACTACGATCGACTTCAAATAATGATAAACCCCGTCATCATCACACGTAAATTCCGTCACATCGTCGACGATTTCTTTTATTTGGTCCGATGCATTTTTCATGGCAACTGCATAATCAACAAACTGAAACATCGGTAAATCGTTGTTACTATCGCCTATGGCCAGTGTTTCTTCCTCCAACAAATGGAAATGTTGTAACATCTCCTTAATACCAGTGGCTTTGTTCACATTTGCTACCATTACTTCGACATTATGATCAGAAGAGATAGAGGTTGTAAAATCGATGTCTTGCTTTATTTTTTCTAGCTCATCTTTCCATCGATTGATATGTTCTTTCGTTCTAGAGAAGAAATAGAATTTGGAAAACTTATTTCCTACGATCTGACCTTTCCAGTCGATTGCTTCTTTGATCGCTTGTTGACGTGAAAGCCATTCATTAAGCCCAACACTTTCTGGCTTTGGATCTTTAATTTCATCTTCCATAAATAGACGATCTTGTTGTAAAGCGATACGGTCTGCTCCATATGGGAAAAGTTCATAATAAACTTTATGTTCTCTCGCTTTTTCGATAATCGTTTCAACTAATTCAAGAGGGAGTGAATGTTCAAATATGACCTTTCCTCCAACATACCCAGCCATCCCATTTGAAGAGATGATCCCATCCACTTGAAATCCATCAGGTACAAGATCGTTTATTTCGTCCACTGCTCTGCCTGTTGCGATAAAAACGTATATTCCCTTATCTCGTAATTCATCAATAATTTGTTTCGTAAATCTAGTGACCTTGTTATAGTGATTCAATATCGTACCATCCATATCTAAGAAAATAGCCTTTGGCTTCGTTACCATAGTGACTCCCCCTATTTTGTTATAACTTCTATTTTGAACTTCACGTAATAAACATACTTACTCTAGCATATCCGGTACCTAACAACAGGTTTAAGCCATTTAACATTAACTGTTAACGAAAATGGTGTTCTCAAACCGATCCATATGCCCACAAAGATTGTAGCATTGTATTCACCTCTTAGTCATTATCAGCAACTACAAAGTCATTCCTCTTCAATTAACCTGCTAAAGTTATTGCACTATAAAAGGAGCCTATCTTGTTTACAGATAAGCTCCCGTTAGTTTAAGTAGAAACATTCACAAACATCAGTATTTCAATTATTTTTCTTAGGATTTTACCAGATGATTGGATAATGTACTGCATTTAATTGAGGATTGTTTTATAATAAAAATAACAAATTTATGACTATAGGAGGAGAAGAAATTGCAACAGATTACATATAAAGATTCATTTCAATTCATAGAATTCTTCGAAGCAAACAGTAAAGTCTTTACAGAAACGCTACTAAAAGAAGCTGTCACTGTTAAAGATAAGATTGATGAAATACTAAGAGTAGGGAATATCGATCTGGTTACTAATGCTCATACACTCGTTGTTTATATCATTGAAGAGAATGATCAGGATCTTCACACTTTTGCAGAACAAGAAGGAATTGCCTGGGCAACACATTCCCTTGCTGTCTCTTTTAAATTAGAGTGGGTACAAGCTATACGTCGAACACTGTGGGTGTTTTATCAAAAATATACCGAATTGGAAAGCAATGACCATAGTTTTAATTTCTTTGAAATGGAAAAACAAATTAACAACCGAGTAGACTACTTTCTCAATTCCTTCTTCATAAGTTATACGAAATATAAAGATTCGCTTATAAATGCTCAAAGGGAACTCGTTGAAAATCTTTCCGTGCCAATTATTCCAATTAACCACTTGGTAAGCATCCTCCCTTTAATCGGAGCAATCGATGCTCAACGAATCGAAATCCTTGAGGAGAAGGTGTTAACCGTAATAAGCGACATGCGTATCCAAACATTGATTATGGACCTATCCGGTGTTGCAGATATCAATCGTGATGATGTTTACCGATTGATTCAAATCATTGATGGCGCTTCACTGATGGGGTGTAATACTGTCATAACCGGATTAAGGAAGGAAGTTGTCAGGAAAGTTACAGACCTTGGCATTCAGTTAGATGAAAAAACCAAAACATTAGGTACGCTACAGCAGGCATTAGGAGAATATTTTATTGCTTAAGGATTATGAAATTAAAGACGTTACCCCAAATAAGGAAACGCCAATACTATATCTACCTTTTTTGTCTTTGTCATCAAGCAATCGTTCGTATAAAAAGGCTAGCCAGATTTTTTCTGGTAGCCTTTTTTATATGGATGCTTCCTTTTGAGAAATAGTCCAAATGAAGCGATGATAGAATTTAATAATTTATAAAATATCACTTCAATCGATGTAGCGATATTCCATCAAGTTGTTCAAAATAGTGACTTCTTGCAATAATTCTTCGCCAACATTGGTTTCTCGAACTTTTTTTCTCTCGAGTTCTTTATCCACCAATCTTTTGACGGATAAAACGTCGGCTCCATTTAGTAAAACCTCTTCTTTAGAGTTGAAGTGTTTATGCGCGACAAGCTGCATGCCGTAAGAATTAAATAATAACGTGTATCCAGCAATTCCCGTTGTGGATTGATACGCCTTTGAAAATCCTCCATCGATGACGATCATCTTCCCATTTGCTTTGATCGGATTTTCTCCGTCAATTTCTTTAACAGGAGTATGGCCATTTATGATATGACCTTGATCTGGATTAAGATCAAATTCATTTAGAAGTTCACGGCAGACTTCCTCTTGTTCACGTAAATGATAATAGGGATTCTTTTTTTCTTTATGGCTTGCCTTATCCTCAATGAAATATCGCTCAAATGTTGTCATTTCTCTTTTCCCGAAAAGGGATGAATATTCTCCTGTCCATAAATACCACACCATATCTGTCGCAAGATCATCTGTTTCTTCAGGATGTGCAAATGCATGTCGCAAATAATTTTCAAAAACATCTAGTAATTCACGACCTGCATAGGAATTATTTTCAATCATCATTTTTTCCATATTTCCTTTTTCATCTAACGGAATACACCCATGTATTAATAGGTTCCCGTTATATTTCAAATAGAGACTGCCTTTTTTCATTAGAAAATTCATATGTCTGGCCAGCTTTTCCGAATGCTGGAGAGAAAATAACAGTTTATCCATCACTTCCTGTTCTTCCTCTAATAACCGAGCAGGCTTCTCAGGATCTACCGTTGTAAAACAAGTGTTTTCGAGCGGATACGTTTCACCATGAATCGTGATGCTGTTTCTCTCAAAATCAATTTTCTCTAACAAAAGTCTTTCAGACATATTGAAGTAAGATCGTCTCTTTATAATAGGGCTTTCAAGTTTGAACTGAATCATTGTAATGGCTTGATGAATTTTCGTAATTTGCGATTTTTCAAGATTGGATTGCTTTTCATCTGAATCGATCTTTGGTCTAAAGGCCGGATTGTCATCATAGTACTTCTCTGCAAGATTGAGAAGCGGTCGCAGATTGATACCATACACATCTTCAATGATCTCCAAATTGTTATACCTGGCGCAGATACGAATAATATTAGCCAGACAAACCTTTGATCCAGCAAAGGCACCAATCCACAGTGCATCATGATTCCCCCACTGAATATCGACGGAGTGATAATTGATGAGCGTCTCCATAATTTTATCTGGTTCAGGTCCACGATCATAAATATCACCGACAACATGAAGGTGATCAACAACCAATCGTTGCGTAGTATAAGCGAGACCAATTATGAGCTTATCAGCCTGGCCAAGGGAAATAATTTGCTGGAGAATTTTTTTGTAATAGGGTTCTTTATTTGTAAGATCATCTGTTTTGTAGAGTAGTTCTTCTATTACATATACAAAATGAGTAGGTAAAGCTTTACGTAATTTCGAGCGTGTATATTTGGAGGAAGCATAGGAAATGAGCTTAAGCATCCGATCGATGATTTGTGTGTACCATTGAATCAATTGTTCTTCGTTGTCAAACGCATTCTTGATTAGCTTTATTTTTTCTTCAGGGTAATAAACTAATGTCGCAAATTCATTTATTTCTTCCTCAGGTAATTCTTCTTTAAAAAGGTCTGTTATTTTCTCTTTTACTTTCCCGGAACCATTTCTTAACACATGTTGAAAGGCTTGATACTCCCCATGTAGATCACTGACAAAATGCTCTGTTCCCTTTGGTAGGTTCAGAATGGATTTAAGATTAATGATTTCAGTGACTACCTTTTCTTCACAATCATATTTTTGGGCCAGTAAATCTAAGTATTTTGTGTTCACTATTATGTATCCCCTTTCAGCATGCATCACTTTTGTATTATAAGAGAAGACTAAAACCAAATTGAAAGCGCTACCTATTTTCAATATTCTTGTTCGCGATTGCAAATAATTTACTATTTAATATGATAGTAACATATTTTTCACCTGCAAGAATGAGAGGTTACTGTTTAAGAGAGTCTGCAGACAAACAATCGGAGACTGGAACTGTTATTCCCTTCCACCTTTCGATTCTAATCCATCATTAGAAAAAGCTCAGGTTTACCTGAGCTTCTAAGTTGATTTTCATCTTAAGTGGTTGCTACTTCGTTTTCTAGCAGTCCCTCTTTTTGCAGGCGACCACATACCATGGAGATTACGAAATATCATCAGCTCTTCCATCTGCTACTTCTGCCATTAATGGCCTCTTCCCAGGGTCTCTTAACCCTATCCCTGTAATCATAACGATTAGCTTACGGTAAGGCATATGATGAACGGCTTCCAATACATTGTCTAACGCATCAGGTGTATGCGCATAGTCTAATACAATTTGAAAAGGATGCTTCGTTTTGAACGATTTGATAGCGTCCTTCTAGAAATTATTTTGGAACATCGATAAGATCTTTCAACTGAATAACCCATCTGAAGCAACGCTATCGCTACTATGAGATTCGAAACTGTTATATTCCCAAAGAGCGGGGCATTCACTCTTACTTTCTATTAGAAACAATTAGTGTAAAAGAAGTACCGTCCCCTTATGATCGTATGTTTCTTGCTCGAATATAAGCCGATTCATATAATCCATACATCAGAATGGGCCTTGAAATCTCTCCATTAGATCACCTGACATGCCAAAATCATCTTCATTGACAATCGCACCCATTTGACTTTGTCCAATATCTTTAGCTTCGCTCTCATTATAAGTCTTCCATCGTTCCAACGAACTCTAAATGCTCCGGTGTTAAATTGGTATGAACCGCTATATTAAAATCAATCGCTGCAAGACGTTTTTGTTCAATTCCAATGGAGGTTGATTCGATCACAGCTGCCTTCATCTCTTTCTCACGAAAGTAGATAAGAACGCGTTGGAGACCAGGGGCTTATGGTGACGTAAGAACGGTTTGCTTGAAGGTTGTTTTTCTTTGGTCATCCCAAATACCTGCCGTTCCAATACAACCTGTTCTCAGTGATAACTTGTTAAGCAGCGAGTATATGAATGTAGATACCGTCGTCTTCCCATTCGTCCCGGTGACCCAATCGTAAAGAGTGATTCAGAGGGATTTCCATAAACTACTGAAGACAATTGAGCTAAAGCCATTCTACTGTCAGTGACACAAACAAAACTCACTTCAGGAAAATCTTGAGCAAAGGACTTCAGTTTCTGCATCGTCTGTACCGATTATCGTTTTTGCTCCATCGATGATCGCCTGATCGATAAATCGATGCCCATCTTGTTTTTAACCTGATATACATACAAAAGCATCTGCCTCGTCTATTTCACGCGAATCATAAACGACAGAGGAAATAACTTGATTCGAAGGTCCCCATAAAGTCCCATCCAAAAGATTCTCAAGAAAATACGCTTGTTTGTTTATCTACCCATCCTTGTAGATATATTCTTTACCGAACTAAAGTTCTTGTAAGACAAATTTCCCTTAGGTTCAACGATATAAACATTTAAAAGGCTCTGAATGTGTTCTGGATGTGTTTTAACGCTTAGGATAGGTTAATGAGTGGTGTTGATTTTCAGCTCATTTACGCCCTGTGATGGCCAATCGCTTAGAGCAAATTCATTTGCTAAGCCTATTAGCCACCCACTGCAAGCAACAAGTTATAAATCCAAGTAAGATAAATGTGCAATGATTTTCGTATAGAAATGGTATTAGTTGAAATTCGGCACAAACACTGAAAGGTCTCATAAGAAAAAGCCCAGGTCTCCCCGATCATCTCAAACCTCCTAGGTCATTCAAGTGATTCACTTTTCAGCTGAATTACCTCTTCACTGTTTTATTAAATCCATACATCGTTTTCTGCAGTTAATTCACCAGCATTATCGCCAGTATTCACAACTCCCTTAGGTTCCACTAACATGACGTGACATTCGTTTTCTGCATATGGCTTATGCGCCACGCCTTTTGGAATCACGTACATTTCTCCAGTTGACAATGTACGGCTCCATCACGAAAAGCGATGCTCATCTCCCCGTTCAGTACGAAAAATACTTCATCTGTATCATCATGTTGATGCCAGACAAAGTCTCCCTGTACTTTGACTAATTTGAACTGATAATCGTTCATCTCAGCGATCACTTTTGGAGACCAATGTTCGGAGAACAAGGCTAATTTTTCTGTTGGATTAATTGGCTTATCACTCATTTTGTAACATCCCTTTCCTTCTAAAAAACTTTTGATACGAACAAAATCCGTTTCCCCTCTAAGCCTATACGCCTAAATATTCAAGACTCATACACAATAGTGAATCCAGAAAAGTGGGTGAGAGATTAACTTAGAAAGGTTCACGTCGTATGTCATTAATCGGTTTGAGAACATCCAAGGTATCCAAACTTAACAATGAATGCTCCCTATTTTAGTAGGAGGGTTTTGCAAATTTCCCAGCTAGAAAACCGATGACTAATGCAATAACACTGCATGGCAGCATTCCAAAAGCGATTATTCCTATCGCGATACCTGCCCACGGATTGAATATAGCCGCAACTAGAAAGCTTGAAAGGAAAACTAGCCCGGTCAAGATAAGACTGATCACTCCGACACGGTATCTCTTTCCTGATTTCTTTTGGTAGTAGATCGTTAATAACCCTAGCAAAATCGTATAAAGAACTGCGATCGCCGTCGAACTTGTCACCACATTCAGCGTCTTCCTAAACCAGTGATTGTTGTTAGACTCAGGTAGATCTAGTTCGATTTTGCTTACGTTCGCATCACGATCAACTATCATTAATGCGTAATCGGCCGGATCACTTGCCCAATTCGTATATTCGAGGAATGCGATTTGATCCGACTGATGGAAGAATTCCGGTGAGATGATCGATGATTGTAACTCCGTCAATTGCTTTGTCTGATTTTCCTCTAGATCTGTATAAAACAACTCATACTTATAAAGCGAGCTGTCCCTCGATTCTTCGGAGACATCCGTGTACACGATCGCATTGGCTTCTTCGCTATAATCCCAGTCATTAACAGAATGGCCATCCACATCCCAATCTACTTGGCTTTCGCTTTTCTTCTTCACATTATACGAGTATATCTGCTCGCGACTCCCGTTAAATAACGCGTAATAGACTTGTGTTCCGTCTTCTGAAATCGAAAGCTGTTTCATTGTAAACTGATCTTCATCCGTCAGCATCTTTTCATTCTTACCATCTAGATCAACGACATGGAGGTCATAGCCTTCTTGCGTTTCACCCTCTGCTTTATGTACCGCTTCTGCCGGCATCCCAACATAATAAATGGTGTTATCTCGTGAAAAAACGGCTTCTTCCACGTGAATCTCGTTATCTGTTATTTTTTTCTCATTTGTGCCGTCTGTTTCTGCTACATAAAGAGATTGAATGCCATCATCATTCTCTGAAACATAGAGCAACTTTTGTCCGTCCGGCGATAAAACTGGCCGTCGATCACGTTTGCCATCAGGATTCGTGATCTTTTCCACAGCAGATCCATCGACATTCGCTCTGTAAATGGATTCTGAACCATCAAGATAATAGGAGAAGTACAGCTTACGGTCATCCTCTGTTACTTCGATGGAATCACCGAGTCCGGTATAGCCAAGATAAGAATCTTGCTCTCGCATGATACTGTAGGTAATTGCAGATGCAAGCATTACCAAACATAAGATACTCGCAAGCAGTAGATGCTTTTGCTTCATATTTTCACTCCATTCATTTCGCACTAAGGCATGATCCATACAACAAGAGTTGCACCAAGAATAATCGTGATAACCATACTCTTCCACTTACTACTATTCCATGTTGAGATTCCTGTTACGATGGCACCAATTACTAGAAGTGATAGGCCGACAAATTTAAGAGTAGAAAATGACAAAGCATTTCCTATAGCGGCAAGAATACTTCCTGCGCCCAAAAATCCGATTGTAAAAATAAAGCTTGGAGATTTCACCATCTTCTTCACTGAGGTCCGTTCGTCTTCACTCATTTTTATGTAAGATCTAATAATAAGAACCGCAGGAATTCCATAAACGAGCAAGATCATCACCAATGAATCTATCATGCTGTTCACATGCTCTCTCCTTTGCAAGAATAATACTGTCGCGATCTCCATCCAATTATTTCAAATTAATGAAAAATTCTCAACTAAACGATTAAAAAAACAGCTTCCTTTAATGAAAAAAAAGTGATTTCCTGAACGTCAGGAAATCACTTTTTATGTCATACATCATTGCGAGCGCTTATACTAGCGAATGAATTCGATTGTCTGCCTCTTCTAACTAAAATCCAATATGAGACCACTGCAATGAGCTCACAACAAGCGATCACAAATGCCATCGGCAATGCTCCTTCTCCAAGCCCTACTAGCGGTGCGACTGCTGCACCGAGGAGAAAAGGCAGCAATCCTAACAGCGCAGACGCACTACCAGCATTCCTCGCCTGGTTCTCCATGGCAAGCGAAAAAACCGTGGTGTTTACAATACCAACGCTAGAAACAATGAAAAATAGTAGAATACAGACAAATACAACAGGTGCGTTAAGAATAAAAATAAGAATTAACATCAGACTGCTTATCAATGCCTGTGAAAGTCCCCATACGAGCAACCTGGATTCCTTCACTTTACCTGATAATCTACCCGTAACCTGCGTTGCTATGATAATGCCTATTCCATTCAGTGCAAAAACGAGACTAAATGCTTGAGGAGAAAGACCGTAAATGTCCTGCAACACGAAGGTCGAACCTGAAATATAGGCAAACATGGCGCTCATCACAAATCCTTGGGCAAGCATATAACCAACGAAAATACGATCTTTTAACAACCTGCCAAAAGTCGATATGACTTCTTTAAGCCCCCCACTTTTCCGTTGCTCCATCGGAAGGGTTTCTTTCAAACCAAAGATTACTGAGAATACCATCAGTGCACCAATTACAGCTAATACGCCGAATACGCCTCTCCAGGACATCACTTGTAAGAGCTGCCCTCCTGCGACGGGTGCGAGAATAGGAGCCAGACCGTTCACTAACATAAGCATTGAGAAGAATTTCGTTAGCTCTGTTCCTGAGAACATATCTCGTACACTCGCACGAGAAATCACCATTCCTGCCGCTCCCGCTAGACCTTGAATGAAGCGCAATCCGATTAATCCCCAGATCGAGGTCGTGAGCATACACAGAATAGAAGCGACTGTATAAAGCAACAGTGAGATGACGAGCGGCTTTCTTCGGCCATGAATATCGCTATAGGGTCCAACGACAACCTGTCCAAGCGCTAAGCCGATTAAACAAGCCGTTAAGCTAAGCTGTGCAAGGGACGTACTCGTATGTAGCTCCCCAGATAATGCAGGTAAAGCTGGCAAATACATATCGATTGTCAAAGGACCAAACGCACTTAACGATCCTAGAATGACGATCATAAGATACACATACCGATTCGAATTTGTTTCGTTTATTGTTGCATTTGCTTGATTCATAGATTCAAGTGCTCCTTTCGTCGTTTCAACGAAAACAAGCATAAACCCTCCAGTAACTGTAGAGTCAAGGAGAAGCGCTACATTCATTTTCGAAAAGCTGTGCATATAGTCATAATTAGTCTAACCTTTCGTTTAGAACGAACCTTAGCGAATAAATGCCATTTCTCTTTCTGCAAGTGCATCTTTCAACCAGTTAGGATGCATCTTCAATAAATCTTGTGGCAAATGTAAGGGATCAAAAAACTCGATTTCAAGAGATTCATCTGAGTTACACCTAAGTTCCCCACCCGTCATTTCAGCAAGGAAACACGTTGTTATGAAATGAACGACTTTTCCATTTGGGTAAGAAAAAACTTGTGAAAGAGGATCTGAGTAAACACCAATCAACTTATTAATGGTTATATCTAAATTTGTTTCTTCCTTTACTTCTCTGATTGCTGCCTCAGAAACTGTCTCACCTATTTCGACATGCCCTGAAGGAATACCCCATAACCCGACATCGGTCCTTTTCTGCAATAATACATGGTTTTCTTCGTTAAAAATAATTACAGCAACACCAGCTGTTAATTCATCAATGGTATCCATTACACGAAACCTCCTTATAATAATAAAAAAGTCCGAAGAGAAAGATCTCAACGCATCACAAATACGCTGAACCTTTCCCCTCGGACCTTTTATGTCAATAGGTGCCTTTTACATATATGTAAAAGATGTAGCCCTCGGTCACTGCCCTATTTTGATAGCGGAACCCTAGCTACAATTTTCAAGTTCATCCCTATTCTACAACTGATTTTCAAAAAATTAAAGATGATTTTTCATTCAACTTAAGCGTGTTAGCATTATGAAAACTTCAGAAGTGATTCCTTTTTCGAAGCATAGAACAAGCTCTACCTTTTACAATGAATCTCGATTATTCCTGATTCTATAGCAATCTTCACAATACACTTGATCAGAATATCGGCTTAGAACTTTATCTAAAACCCCAACCGGCATCTTCCGTTCATTGGGCAACGTGATTTCAATGAATGCTTTATCACCTGATCCCAATTTTCGCTCACAATTTGAACAAGTTAATTCTCTACTAAAAAACATTCATTCGTCTCCTAACTTATGGAGAGAAACCACCTAATGATTGCTCCATCTATATCTCTTTGATCATCATGACATTTGTAGTTTGATAACCTAACTTTTCATATAATTTCTTAGCTACTTTGTTATGACCAAAAACATGAAGTCCTAGTTTCTTAACTCCACGTTCTCTTCCTACTTCTTCTATTTGCTTCATTACTTCCTTACCAAAACCTCGCCCCTGGTATTTCTCTGAAATTCTAAAATCGCGAATAAACCCTTTGTCTTCTATCTTATGTTCAAGCCAAATCATCCCGATCGCTTGTTCCTCATATGTAACAGTAAATAGGTAGTTGTTTTCGGTTTTTTCTTCGTTAGGTAAGAGTGATTCATATTCCTGTCTCGCTTTAGACATTGCCTCTTTCTCGTTCCAATTTTTAGCCGACACTTTTTCTTTTGCATAATTCTCAATCGCTGAAGAGAAGTATGTTTGAAATTCAGTGGAAGTCATACGCCTTAACGTAACCATATAGTCTCCTCCTCACCATGCCGACCCATACATCGCCAGCTGATTTTCCATTTTTGCTTCGATTTCAGTGAATCATGATTGTTACATTTGTTCTCCCCAAAGCAAAATGATAAAAGTCACTAGCAGCACAAAAGAACCCAACCAATGATGGTAATATGATTTTTCAGAACGATTTGCAAAATATTCTTCAAATCCTTGATTGATATTTTGAAGAAAAAACAAGAGGAACATCGGGCTCATTCGTACTATGACTGGCAATTTGTAAGACTTGGGTTCGATATTTAGTTTCAAATAGCTAAAAACAAAAAGAACTAAGAGGACAACGTCGATCATAACTGCAAACTTATTTCGCTCCTCTGATAACATCCACATCCATTTGCTTTTAATACCAAGGTGCTTTTTAAGATAAAACTGGCTGAAACAGATGTAACTAGCAAACAAAACGACTAAACTTATTATTGTAGAGGCATTCACATGGTACCTCCTAACTAGTAAAGGCTACTTGCCCCCTTAAATTTGTTCCAATTACAAGCTATCAACATATTGTTTTGCTTCTAATAACGATAGCCCTAAAACCTCTCTTGCTTTTTTGACTGCCTCGACCTGTTTTCCTTCTTGTTTAAGCTTTCGTAGTTGGTCATTCACAGGATGTTCAGGTACTTCTACTTGTTGCGCTACTTGTCCTAACGTATATTCTAGTCTTTTCACTCGAGTACTTATGTTCTCCAGTTTGGCTAAAACATTTGTGACAAGTAAGAAAATCACTACGACTAGACCGATAACAGTGATTTCTAAGATCACTTGCCCACCTCCTACTATTGATTAAGATGACGCTTCGAATTGCTGCTTTAATCTAGCTTTCGTTACCAAGAATTTGTTTTTCTCGTTAGCGTTGTCTATCTATTTGCTCTTCATAATAGAACGGTAGCCCTTTGGTTATGATATTAATCGCAAATCGTGATTCCATCTGGTTCGAATTGTTTTTTTGATTGCGTTTGAAACCATTATGGAATCTTCCATAAATGGCAGTTACTAAGGTAGGACTTCGCTCCTTTCATACAATACCATATAATTTCCAGCTTTCCTCTGTTTGTCCGTTGATTTGTGATAAAAAAAAGCAGTCCAATTTTGGAATCCAACTGCGTTGTTGTATTCCCTCCTGAACTGCATGCATGGTGATTAGCCTCTCGACCTTCCTACACCTTTTTTTTCACTCTTATTTGAATTTCTGTCAGTCGCTCTTGTTCTTGATGTGAGATGAAAGAATCAACGATTTGGCGAAGAAGGAAGGGCCCGGATGGTTCATATCCCTGCTCTTCTATATAGGTTACAATTCGGTCATAATCCGATCGTTCTCTTCCTTCGTCTCTCGTATAAATGGTGACATAAGTCCCTTCTGGAAAAGTAACTAGGAGATCATGGATCACCTCCGTATTTTCTTCAAGTAAGATATAGACACCCTCATATTCACTTAGATTTCCCTCTTTTACTCGGTCGACCGATAACGTTAATCCGACCTTCCCCACCATGACAGGTGTGATGTGATTGATCTTCTTCTTCAGCATCCGAAGCACGCCTTCAATGTCATTTAAGGAGTGAAATTGTCCCTTTACTTGAATGACTCTTCTTTCAGGGAGGATAGAAAGTGTTGGTGTATGGACGGCATCGATTTGTTTAGCATGTCTAAGTTCTTTGATCTTTGCTTGTAATTTCTGATTCATATCCGTTAATTCATTTATTTTCTCTGTGTTTATTTTTTCATACTCAATTAATGTCTGAATGAATTCATCCACCGTACTGTGCTCGACCTTTTTCTTAATTTCTTTGAGCGGAACACCCATCGTTCTCAAATACCAGATCGTATCCAAGATTTGAAATTGTTCCGAACAATAGTAGCGATAGCCTGTATGCTCATCTACCTCAAAAGGTTGAAACAGGCCGATCTCATCATAGTACCGCAGTGTTTTCACTGGAATGTGGTAGAGCTTAGCCATTTGACCGATCGTAAATTTGTTCTTCATGTCATGACCTCGTTTATTTCTAAGTCGTTGAATTGTCTCAAATGAGTTGATTTTATCCTATCTAACTTTCGATCAAAAAAGCAAATCTAGGAGAGGGACTCGAAAGAATCACTTTTGACAGTCAAAGATGCATTCTCTCTCTTCTCGATTCGCTGTTTTGCGATAGAAACTCTTTCACTTGTGACCTTTTGCGTCTGAAGCACTGCTTCACATCCCTCGACCATTAACTTAAATGCAAGAATCGCGATCGTAAAGCAAAGGATCGGCACAAGTGGTATCCAGTAATAGCTAGTATAAAGAAAGCGAAAATTGCTTCCGATCAGTCCAGACCATTCACTTGAAAGGGAGACAAATACGGCTTTATCGAACATATCTGTTTTTATTTGTGCTCCACCAAATAGAATATTTAATATTCCGAGGTGGGCGAGGAGAAGTAAGACTTGAATAACTTCACGAACGAATAGCAAGAATAGCTGCGGACGTAGATAAGGCATCAGATGAACGTTGAGCAAATGCCACCTGCTCCCTCCTATCACTTTGACACTGTCGACAAACTCCTTCTTTTGAAGAATGGCCACTTCTTTCGAAACATTGATCAAGACAATCGGTATGCCTATGACGATCAGAACGATGATTTCATACATCACTCGTTCCGAAAAAGTCGTCGCAAAGCCATCTCGATACCCATCCTCCATTAGAACAAACGAGAAGAAAAGATACGCTAAGATAGATGCAGGAAAATAATAGCATCCTTCAAACCATGGTTTGCTTTTCCTGAGAAAAGATGGCAAGTAGAGCTGAAGAAAGATACCGAACATGCTCGATAGTAAAAATCGGACGAATGCGATCAATAGAGCGATCCCGATGGTATATTTAGCACCTATTAAAATAATGATAAATAAGTCTCGCGATACGTGATCTGTTCCAAATGGGGGATGAGCCCATGGTGAATAGGGCGGCTTAGCTGTAATAGCACCATTATCATCTGTCATAATAGTCGCAACTGGTATTTGATTATCGAATACAACGCGATACAGCATGCTTGAAAACAAGAGGATGAGAATAAAACTGATTCCGATCACGAACCGCTTGTTTTTCATCAAAGCTTTTAACATTTAACGTGGCACCTCCTCTCCCGTGAAATGGGTAATGAACCGCCTTGCGACCGATTCAATGATGTACAACGGAATGAAGATCATCAAGACGCTGAAAATGACAACCTGCCCACTGAGGTAATTGATGATAAACCAGGAGATGCCATATAAATTGAATATCATTTCAAGCATGACGAGGTTCGTCAGCAGAAGTAAGATAATTGATTTAGAATGATTCACCAGACTTAAGAGAGAGTTTCTCGTAACATGCTTCATCAAGATCTTTCTGTTTGTTATCCCTTTCCCTTTAGCTAACTCGACATATGGCCTCGACCATTCCTCTTCAAAAATCAGCAGCATGATGCGATAGAGAAATAAGCTAGGTAGAATCGAGAACGTTACGAGAGGTAGAATGATCGGCCGTTCAAAGGCGCCAACGACTTCAAAGACGAGGATTCCCGTCTGTCGATAGAGCGCGATAAAAGCGAGCTGAACGAGTACAATGATCAAGATATCCGGAATGGCTTCTAAGAAGCCGACTGTTTTCTTCATCCCTTCACGAATGGAAGGAGACACAAAAAATGTGAGATAAGTCAACAGCAATGCCGCTAGTAAAGCCAAAGAAAATCCAGCGAGAAGGATGAAAAGAGAATAACCATAATACTCGAAGATGAGTGGGAAGATCGATCGTTCAATGCCACTGCCTGCCGGTGATTCATATGTTAGCTGTGAGAAGTCGATAAGACTTATAACGTTTATTCTAACTCGCTCAATAAACAGTTGTATGCTTACATTGAGCCCACTTTGAAACAGGCTGGCAAAACTACCAATTAAGATGATACTAAAAGTGATCATGAGAAAATGAGTAAATCCCTTCATTCATGCACCTCTTTCTGCTAACTGTTCTTTGATAATTAAGACGGAGAGGATTAGGAATGGTTGCAGGAAACATAAGCAAAAAAGTGACTCTCCACTCTGGAAAGTCACTTTGCCTCAACTTTGTTTTTTCTTGTTAATGTAAAAAAAGTGATCGCGCCGATCGATGATGTCGTAAATAGAATCGTCCCCATCGGAACGGCGGTTGATTCGTCAATCCCAACGAGCGGTGAAACCATAGAGCCGAATAACAATGGAAGCATACCTAGTACGGCACTTGCACTTCCAGCACGGTGGCCCTGTTTCTCCATAGCGAGTGTGAACGTACTCGTTAATACCATGCCCATCGCCGTCATATAGATAAAAATCGGGATAACCAAAGTTGCAAGTGGTCCTTCGATGATCGTCATGATGAGCAGAAATGAAGTAGCTGTCACCGCTGTAATGACAGCGGTTCGAAGCAGGCTGCGTTCGTGAAAATAAGCACTCAGGCGCCCGATCATAAAGCTCCCTGAAATAATCGCGAGACCATTGATTCCAAACAGCACGCTGAAAACTTGTGGGGAGACGTCGTAGATGCCCTGATACACGAAAGGTGTACCAGAAACATAGGCGAAGCTTCCACCGTGCACAAATCCGATCGTTAATGCATATCCGATAAAGGAACGGTCCTTCAACAGACTTCCCATTGTTCGAACAGAGTGCCGAACCGTACTGGGTATTCGCTTCTCAGGCGGCAACGTTTCTGGTAACCGTAATCCAATCACCGTAACGATGATCAATCCAAGAATACCGAGAAAATAGAAAATCGTATTCCACGTAGCGAATGGAAGTAATAAGATCGCACCGCCTGCGATTGGTGCGATCATTGGTGCAGTCGCATTAATGACCATCAGCAGCGCAAAAAACTTCGTTAATTCTCGTCCACTAAACACATCGCGGACGACGGCCCGTGATAGCACGACCCCTGCTGATGCCGTAAACCCTTGAAGAAAACGAGCGATGACGAGTGTGATAATATTCGGCGCCACAGCACATAGAATCGATGCCACGGCAAATAAGAAGATAAAGATCAATAATGGCTTTCGTCGTCCTTGTCCATCACTATATGGCCCGACCACGATCTGACCAACCGCTAGTCCAATGAGACAAGTTGTTAAACTGAGTTGAACGAGCGATGCGCTCGCATTTAGATTACTCGCAATACCAGGGAAGCTCGGCAAATACATATCGATGTTAAGTGGCCCTAATATGCCGAGCATACCAAGCAGTAAAGCGAGGCCAAACCGTTCTTTTCCAGTTGGATTATGAAGCATGAATGTAAACACCTTTCCTGCATGATCGCTAGTTAAATAGTTCAATTGATTGTAGCAAACAGAGATATTCAATACAATCGATTTGAATTCTTTCAGAAAGTTAAAAACGATTCCCGCGGGTTTTCAGGAATCGTTTTCTTTCATTATCCGAATTGCGCTTTATGCAAACGGCTATAAATTCCGCTCGATTCAAGAAGTTCTGCATGATTCCCCTGCTCCGCAATGCCATCTTTCGTCACAACGAGAATGCGGTCGGCGTTCTTAATCGTGGCAAGTCGATGCGCAATCACAAGCGTGGTCCGACCATCTGTTAGCTCTTCCAACGATTTTTGGATCGCGACCTCTGTTTCCGTATCGAGGGCCGAAGTCGCTTCATCAAGGATAAGGATCGGTGGATTTTTCAAAAACATTCGTGCGATAGCTAACCTCTGCTTTTGTCCACCCGAAAGCTTAACACCTCTTTCACCGATCACCGTTTCCAATCCGTCTGGTTGGCTATGGATGAAATCGTCTAACCTTGCTTTACGGGCAGCATCCAGAATTTCTTCATCATTCGCCTGAAGATTTCCATAGGCGATGTTTTCCCGAAACGTTCCTGAGAAGAGAAAAACATCCTGCTGCACGATTCCAATTTGGCTGCGCAAAGAGGAGAGCTTCAATTCTCTAATATCAATCCCATTGATCGTGACAGAACCCCCTTGAACCTCATAAAAGCGAGGGAGCAAACTGCATAACGTTGTTTTTCCTGCACCTGATGGACCTACGAATGCAATGGTCTCTCCGGGCTGTATCGAAAGGCTGATCTGATTCAATACTGGTTCATATCCTTCGTACCCAAACGAGACATCAGAATACTGAATAGCTCCGCTCAACTCCATCTCGATCGCGTCTTCAGAATCCTGAATGTCCGGATCGGTGTCGATGATTTCGGTATAGCGCTTAAATCCAGCGATCCCTTTCGGATAGCTCTCGATCACCGCATTAATTTTCTGGATCGGGCCGATGAGGATATTCGATAACAGGATGAAGGCGACGAATTCGCCGTACGTTAACTCACCTGAAATGACAAAATAGGTGCCAAACAATAGGGTGAACAGCGTTACAATCCGCATGAGAAGATAATTTGCCATCACGTTTTGTGCCATGATTTTATAAGATTGCAGCTTCGTGAGACGATAGCTCTCATTATTCTCTCTGAACTTCTCCTGTTCATGCCGCTCATTCGCAAAAGCCTGAACGACACGAATCCCTCCGATGCTATCCTCAACTCTCGAATTAATTTCTGCGACATCCTGGAACATTCTTCGAAATGTTGTCGTCATTTTCTTGTTGAAATAGATGGCGAGAATAATAAGAAGCGGAATGACAACAAAGGATAGCAGCGCAAGCTTCCAATTGATGCTCACCATCAAAGCAAATGAGCCAAACAATGTCATGACCGCGACAAAGATATCCTCCGGTCCATGGTGAGCGACTTCTCCAATTTCCTCAAGGTCCTTAGTCAGTCGTGAAATACTATGACCCGTTTTACTATTATCATAGTATCCAAACGAGAGTTTCTGCATATGTGTAAACAATTTCTGACGCATATCCGTTTCAATGTTAATGCCAAGCTTATGCCCCCAGTACGTTACAATGTATTGAAGGGCAGTGTTCAATAGGTAAATGAACAGCAACCCAGCGCATGCCAGAAGAATAATGCCCCAGTTCCCTTCTGGAAGCAGTCGGTCGATCACCTGGTTTACAGCGAGTGGAAAAGCAAGCTCTAAAATACCTACAATAATTGCAGAAACAAAATCAAGGATAAAAAGCCACTTGTATGGCCGATAGTATGAAAAGAACCTTGAAACCAAAGGACAGCCTCCTTCTACTGTGATAAGAATACTAGTAAAAAAACGAATTGAGATTCATTATCAATTATATGGTCTCCTTCGGGTGAATACAATCTTTACTTTCACAGAAAAAGCCTCTGATAGAGCGTTGGCCAATAAATTGTGATTTTAGCCATTAAATTCTGGTTTTGGTCAATAAATTCTTATCTCAAATTTCCTGGCTTCATCTCGCTCTTATTACGACGACAGATATTATATTACAAAAATAAAAAGCAGGTGGTCCTCCATGATAAGAGGACCACCTGCTTTTTCGTTACTGGAAACACTTAATATAACTTTTGAAGCGATTCTTTATTAAACGGCAACAAATCATTTTCTCTACCGTCATGTACTTTCTTCACCCACTCAGGGTCCATCAACAATGAACGTCCGATGGCTACGAGATCAAATTCTTCGTTCTCTACGCGTTCCATCAGTCCATCAAGGCTAGTCGTTTCCGCACCAGAGAAGCTAGTGAACTCGCCATCTAGTCCTACTGAACCGACAGAAATCACTGGTTTACCAGTAATTTTCTTCGTCCAGCCTGCTAAATTAAGATCAGAACCTTCGAATTCAGGTTCCCAGAAACGACGTGTCGAACAGTGGAAAATATCCACTCCTGCTTCAACAAGCGGCTGGAGGAAACGTTCTAACTCCTCAGGAGTTGTCGCAAGCTTCGCTTTGAAATCATTCATTTTCCATTGAGAGAAACGGAAAATAATTGGGAAATCTGGGCCAACTTCACGACGGCATGCTTCAATGATTTCAACTGCAAAGCGTGTGCGTCCGACAAGATCTCCACCATAACGATCCGTACGCTTATTCGTGTTCTCCCAGAAGAATTGATCGATGAGATAACCATGTGCTCCGTGAATCTCGATGCCATCAAAACCAATGCGCTTCGCATCAGCTGCCGCTTGGGCATAAGCTTCGACAAGTTGCACTACTTCCTCTTCAGTCATCGGCTCCGTTACTTTCTCACCATCCAACGTTAAGCCAGAAGGTCCTACAGGTAACGCTTCTTCATTCGGAAGATCTCCTTTAGAACGTGTCATCCCAACATGCCAAAGCTGCGGTACAATCTTCCCGCCCACTTCATGAACTTCCTTCACAACGTTCGCCCATCCGTTCAAGGCTTTTTCCCCATGAAAGACTGGGATACTCGCACCTGACACTGATGCCGGATGATTCACACCGGTACCTTCGGTTACGATTAAGCCGACTTCATTTTCAGCACGGCGGCGATAATAAGCTGCGACGTCTTCTCCAGGTATGTTATCCGGTGAAAATCCGCGCGTCATTGGCGCCATCACCGTACGATTTGGTAACGTTAATTTATCACTAGTAAATGGTTGAAATAATGGTTTAGTAGATCCCATTGGTTGCCCTCCTATTTTCTCGGTATAACGATTATTATTTCAAATTTGAGCGAGAAAGGAAAAAAATCTGCTTATCCACAGCACATTTCAAATAATGTTCTCTGTTTAAACGCATTAGGAAATAACCCCCATATCCCTAAAACCATTCACAAAACCGAATAGAATTGAGATAATAAAAAATAAACGAGGTGTTTTCTTGAGAAGCAAAATGAACCAGTTGTTTGAAGATCAAAAGAGTGTTCACGTCTTATATGCGTATGATGGAATGAAGAATTACATCGAACAAGTAGTCAGTTATATTGAAGATGGCATTCTTGCTGGAGATTATGTGATTTTGATCGAGAATGAACCTCTTTATCGGATGATTCATAAGGAACTTGAATCACGATTAACAAAAACGCAAATGGAATTCGTTCACCGTGTAAACAGCTTCGATTTCTATTTTTCAAGCGGTAGTTATCATCCACCTGCGATCGAGGAATACTTTAACAATATGGTTCAACCCTACGTGGAGAATCATATTTCTTTCCGCTCATGGGCACATGTGGAGTGGGCGACGATGGAAGAACCACTCTACCTTATAGAAGATTTCGAGAAAATAGTCGATGGAGCTGTGCAAGAGCATTCTTTCCCATTGATTTGTGCGTATGATGGAGAAAGAATGCCCGACTATCTCGTCAAAATTTTGATGGAAACACATCCGTATGTGCTAATGGAAGATGAGTTCATCGTATCAGAACAATACCAGGCATAGAGACTGGTACAAAATAGAAAGCACAAAAGGCTCAGGATACAATCCTGAGCCTTTTACCTCTAGAATAGAATTAGAAACTTTTCCAGGTATGATTACTCATCCCTGTTCCGGATAAGCTGAAAATCGATTGATGTCTGAGAGGGTTATAAGATCTGTATCTGGTGGTTCATATCCAAGATAGCGGGCCAACCATACGATTTGGCCTTTGTGATGGAATTCATGAGTCGTCACGTGTGTGTAGAGCCAGAGCACAGAGAATTCTTCTCCTTCAAATTCTGATGCAGAAGAGCTGATTTTCTCCTCATAACGTCCCTCGAACTCTTCAAGAAATCGATAAACGAGTTGATCGACTCCTTCAAATCGTTCTCTCATTTCGTTGACATCTTTCACCTGAGCAGGGCGTTCTGAGAAGCCTATATCTTTCAATCCGAATTTCCCCAACCAGTAGTAATAGCATTCTGTGGCATGCTGATGAAGGGATCGAATCGATTTCCCACCAAACACGTCGATCTCCTTCTCATAATCTTCCTGCTCTATTTTTTCACAGAAATGAAACAGCAGCTTTCTCGTATGCATGATCCAATCGTATTGCTCTTTTAATTGATTCATTGTTACTCCTCCTATATTCATTCCTAAATGATATTTCTTCTATGGATTCCTTTTTCACTTCTACCTAAACCTTAAATTCTTCCATCAACTTCTCGGTAGTAAGGATTGTCGCAAACTCTTCATGCAACGTAGCAAGGGTTACTTTATGGATGGTTTCAGGATGATGATAGACGCCATTCTGATCGGTCAATCCATATGCGGCAGTGGCATCTGAAATAAGAAATGTATTAAACCCCAAATTACCGCTCATTCTGGTTGTTGTGGAAACACAGTGGGGTGTCGTTAAACCGGTGATGACTACTTCTGTGATGTTCTGTTCATTCAGATAACCTTCTAGATTCGTACCTATAAACGCACTATTGACTTTTTTAGTAAAAATCACTTCGTCCGCTATAGGCTTCACGATGTCTTTGATTTCATACCCCCGATGCTCAGGATGGAAAACAGAGGAAGGGTCCTCCGACAAATGCTGAATAAATATCACATGTTGTCCCGACTCTCTCCACCATTCTAGTATCCTGCTCATATTGCGTTCAGCATCCGAATTATTCCGCTCTCCCCACTTGCTGTCCTCAAAGGCTTTTTGAACGTCAACGAGCAGAAGTGCTTTATTCGACATGATGACCTCTCTCCTTTCTGATTGATGATCCTTTCGTTTCATGATTGCCTATTGGTTCCATATCGGTTCAACATTCACTTGGTCAAAAGCATTCTCAGTGATCGAGTAGAACAATCGGGACTCTCCTACAATCGGTAGTTCTTTTGTAGCTCCATCACCACTTAAACTCATTTTTTGGATTGATTCATCTTTCGCTTGTCCAACAACAACATGAAAGTTTTTTCCTGATTTTGTCTTAACATCATATCCAGCTGTGGAATATGGCGAATCACCCTCGAATCCTACATCGGAATTGCTGCGATACCATCGATATCCCTGATTACTTTCTTCGAGACTCGCGGTACCGATCGTATTCGAATTCCCATAAAAAATGACCGTTTCGCCGTCTACTTCTTCTACAGATAAAATCGCTTCTTCACTTGCCCCGTCATTTTCTAACCCAACTGATATCGCTTCTTCTTTTGACTCTTGCCATTCGTCACCGCTCTCTTGATTACAAGCTGATAGGAGTCCTAACGAAAGAATGAGAAAAATCGGTATAAGAAATTTAATAGAAGTCCCCCCTAAATGATACAAATCATCTACCCTGAAAATTAAGACTACTCCATACTATTTGGCATCCGTTCTCGTATACCTTCAAAGGGAATCTAATAATTTTGCGGATCACAAGATAGCCTGGTTCGGTTCAACAAAAGCAAACCAAAGCGATCAAATAAGGAAATCCAGAATTTCAAAATGAAATCTCTAGCAAGTCTTCTATCGTTTCATATAACTCGGGATGCTTTTCGGTTGAAACATAGTTCATTTTGTTTTCGTCAGTGGCTTGATACATAAATGTTCCATCTTCAAACATATTGATGTTGTACGTTTCCTCTTTTCTTTTATCTGTCTCAGAAAGAACAATGATGTAGTTCCCCATTTCATTTAATTTGCGACTCATTTGTTTGAGTTTATTTGTTTGTTGTTCAGATACTTCAATGCTATCAACGCTTTCCATAAAAACATGAATCTTATCAGTATCCGTTATCTCTTTTTTCGTTCCACTCCTTACCGTTCCATCCTGATCGACACCTTGTACATAAAGGAGATCAAATTCATTCTCCGGAAGGTCGATCTTGTTGGAGCCACAACCACTTAAAATCGTGACACTAAGCACCAACGTTATCACTACTCTCCATTTGTTCATTCTATCCCTCATTCATTTGGAAATCCTTCGCTTACTCAATACCAATTATTTCAAAATACTAGTGTGCTGACAAACCTCAATTTCATAGAAAAAAGAGAGCTTATTCTAGATAAGCTCTCTTTACTAGAGTAAATCTCTTATTTCATCCACCATAACCCGTTAAATTTCTCAGTGAAAAATAGAGAAATTAAGGTTCTTTCATGACATCATAGGCGTACTGGGTGGTTATTGAATTCACCTATAAGAATCATGTGTAGGAAGAAACAAATCATCTTCTGCATTTCTTACAATTGAAAAGTGTTCAACATTGTAATGACCATGAAGGGTCCTATTATGGTGATTAATGATTTGTTCTGCACTTAACGCATCATTGTCATTAGTGGAATGTCCATCCCCGACTAATGTAACGTCTAAGTTATTAATCGTAGCCGTTCTAACAGCAGTATCAATACAATGCTCTGTTTTACACCCCATAATCACAACATGTTCAATTTGTTGGGATTGTAAATGAGCGAGGAGGTTGGTTCCATGAAAGGAATTCGTCGCAGTCTTATCAAAAATCATTGCTTCACTCGGTACATTGATCTCACTGTGAACTTGAAATCCTCTTCCTTTCCCTTCAGCTACATCAAGATCTCTCACAACCACAATGGGTATCTCGGATTCTCTTGCTTTTGCGATCACTTTATTGATATTGCTGATAAGCTGTCCTTTATTAATAACTGCAGGTTCTTGTTGATTGCCATCGATTAAATCTTGCTGCGCATCAATAATCAATAACGTTTGATTCAAGTGATTTTCCCCTCTCGATTAGGAGTAAACGCTACCAAATTTAATTAGTTACTCGTTATCCCCGTAAAGTTTGCTACAGTTATTGCTTTTTTGTTTTTCATACTATCAACCTCCTAACCTGAGAATCACCTCGGGAATTCCCAATTATCAGACGATTTAATTCTAACACGTTTTGAAGTAACGCGTTATAGGTCTCTATGTCTGATTTCTTGTGTTATCTTCTCAACTATTTCTATTACCGATAAAGTCCCATCTACTATTAGATCGGAGTTTGGTTTGATCGTGGTCTCCATCTCTAAATAGGCTTCTCTACCGTAGTCTAAATAATGTTTTAAATCTTTATATATATCAGAACATGAGCTTTTCGCATGATCTCTTCTCACTCGTCTTGCCATTGCTATATCTAATGGTGTATCGATATAAACGGAAAGATCGATATACTCTTTCATGCTACTGTGCTTGTAAGCAAAAGGGTAATCCAAGAGTAGATAGGAAGGCCTTTCATTATTAGTTAAAATCGTTTGGATATCTCTGATAAGAGGATCTAGATTCCACTGATCATAATCTGGCCCTTCTTGAACCCACTCCGTTAAATCCATAGGTGCTTCTTTAAAATCATAATCATCAAAGAATAGGTTCTTAGAGTAACTCAAATTCTCACTTAACTCTCTTGTTACAGTAGTCTTTCCACCACCAGATACGGCTGCGATTGATATCACTGTTGGTTTTTTAATCATCAAGGTCCCCCATTTGTTAATAACTTTTCTTCTCTAAGTTAATCATTCACGCTCTTTTGGATTATTAGGATTTTATACCATTATCTAATCAAAGTCGTTCATACTGTTCTGATCACTGGTGATGCTTTCTACCTTCATACCATTCCACCACTTTCGTTTCCCCGATCATATAAAGCAAAAGCCTAAGTAACGCATAGCACGTTAAAAACCCGGCGATAATGCTGATCAGGAGCATCGTTGCAAATCCTTTCACACTTCCTAACCCAAACAAGAAGAGTCCCGCCGCTGCAATTAACGTTGTGAGGTGAGCGTCCGCTATCGTGAGAAACGTTCGATTAGATGCTTGCATGACCCGTTTTTCAAACGACAGATCAGGATCATCCTGTTCTTTTAGACGTTCAAAGGTGATGATCGTTGCATCAACCGCCATACCGAGACCGAGAATGAAAGCCGCCAATCCTGTTAATGTGAGAACACCTTCAAGAAAGACGAAGATCCCAATGGCGAGATAAAGGTAGCACAGCATACAAAGGATCGAAACAAGACCAAGAAAGCGATAGCGCCAGGTCATGAAAGCAAAAATGAGAAAGACGGCGATCACCCCTGAAATGAACGTGTTTTTTAACGCCTGTTCACCAAGTTTTCCACTAACGGATTGAGAGTAGATTTCTTTTAGAGGGGCTGGTAGTTCACCAGTACTGATCGTTTTAGCTATCAATTCCGCTTTTTCCTGTGTAAAATTACCTGATATCGCAATAGAGCTGTCCGACCATGTACCCGCCACATCTGCATCAAAAAAGATCTTCGATTCCTCTTTTGATCTTTCTTTCTGATAGGAATCTCCTTTTACATAATCCAGCCAAAATACAAGCGGTTCTTTTTCATATTTTTGAGTGATTTTCTTCATGTCGATCGATTCTTTCAAGTTCATAGCCACCATTGGAGTCTCTTCTGCTGATGGTTTCTTGATTTCAACTGAGGAAAAGTCATGGGAGGAGAGAACAAGGTTATTATCCGCATCTCGTACTGTTATGTTTCCTCCGATCGCAATGAACTCACGAGCTTCTTCCTGATCCTTTACACCTGGAACCTGTACGCGAATATGGTCTCCATCTTCTATCGTGATGACAGGTTCGCTAATGCCAAGCAAATTAATCCGATCACTGATCAAAGAAGCCATTTGTTTCACAAGCTCCTCATCTGGTATGTCCCTTCCCTCATAGGGATCCTGAACTTCATACAGGATTTCAAATCCTCCCTGTAAATCTAGTCCTAATTTCAACTCATCGAGAATGTTTTTGGACGTTGTGAAAAATAAGAGAAAGATTAACGAGATAGTGATGGTGGTCGAGATGATCCAGTTTTTTTTCACTATGTAAAAACACCTTTGTAAGAAAATAGATCACTAAACACGTTAGAGCCTATAGATTAGTAGGTAAGTAGCCAAAATGACTTAAACGACTTTTGACCTTTGTTTCTGATAAGAACGATATAACGTGTTGCCAACAAACATCGTAAATCCATAGCAAACCGCAACGACTGTGAAAGCTGTAAGTTGGTCACCTAGAATCAAGATTACTCCTACTAACACGAAAAGAAAGAGGGCTGTACCATTAATCATCCAATACAGTTTCGAACCATTCCCTTCTCCTTTAGGATTCATCACATTTCACCTCTCCTTGAATAGTCGGATTATTCATTGCACTCTATACTAATGGTACGATTTAAGTTTGATATGGTTTCATTTTCCAGAAAGATTCAAATGAATCATGAAGTTTTTTTACTTTCTTATATCTCATCTAACTTCTTTCTAGTTGATCCAAAAAGCGGTCACCGACCGTAACTGCTCTTTTTTTTATACTATCAAAGATTATCGAGATAGTGATAGTGGTCGAGATGATCCAGCTTTTTTTCACTATGTAAAAACACCTTTGTAAGAAAATAGATCACTAAACACGTTAGAGCCTATAGATTAGAAAGATATCACAAAAGGGTTTTTGTTCCTCCATTTGTTACAAAACGAACGGCCTCATCTAATACGTTCGGAAAATCGTCTGGTAGGGTATGTCCCATCCCTTCCTTCACGATGAGTTTGCAAGAGATGTTGTTCGTTTCAAAAAGCTTAACAGCTTCCAGTACATTTTCATAGAATGGGTCTTTATCACCTGTGATAATGCACCCTCTCACATTAGGATTAAGTCTTGTGCGAATGATTTCTGCAAGTGCATCGGTATCGAATGCAGGAACAATCGCAATAAATTGGTCAAATTCTTCCACGTCATCATCCAAACTCATTTTGACGGCAATATTGCCTCCTTGAGAAGCTCCTGCCAGTATAACGTTCTCCCTTGATACATTGTAATCTTGCTCAAATTGATGATACATCCTTCTCACATCTTTAGAAGCTAACGTGGAATCATCCCAGGAATAGCAACGATAACTAAACAGCTGAGAAGATTGAGGAAAGCCCATGAAGTACTTGGATCCTATCTTTTCATCAGTCCACTGCAACGCAAATTCTTTACCATTCGAACCCTTCCAATGTAAGGGAAAGACAACCGTATCCGCATTAGGATTACCTTGAATGACTAATTCTGCTGTTGCAGACTCTTTTTCAAATTCAAAAATCGTATGACATTGCTCAACAATACGCTGAAATTCTGAAGATGTCTGCAAATCCTTAAGTTCTGGGTCCGATGTCAAAATTTCTGGGTTCCACCAAAATCCATTTTCGAGTGCCTCATTCAATTCAGCAAGAGCTTCTTCCTGTTTACCATCCATCACGTATATATTTGCTTTCCAATGACACAACCGATCTCGTTTCTGAGGAAAATTCGCTTTTCCTTCTTCCATAACGAGTAAAGCTTCCCTCTTCTCTCCCTTATGTACAAGCTCGATCACCTGATTTTGAAGATCCGCAAATTCCATTGTTAGAATCCCCTCTCTAATTAATTTAGTTCAATATTAATTGAACTATATTAATCAGTCAATATAATAATATAAATATTTTGATTATTTTTAACAAGAACTCACTGTGATAAGATAGGAAAAAAGCTGAAAAATTGGAGGCCGCTTATGTCTTATGAAGTTAGAACGTTATCTTCACCCGTTTATGAACTCTTATTAAGTTTTTCATTGTATAAAAGACAAACGTTAATGAAATATTTAGATCTTGGTGCCAAGTGGCCGTTGGACGTTGAAGCATCTATCTCACTTGAATTGAAAGAGGCAATTGCGTCGAAAGAGAACCTATTCTTTGAGGATATTATGGTTTTGTTGATTGACCAATCCCCTTTCAAAGAAAATATCAATTCCTTCTTCGACTGGCTAGCCTCCCTATCGAGTGGTGAACTCTTCGAACGCATTGCGCCCCACCTAGACGATAAGAAAACGTTACCTGCGGATCTATCCTTACAAAGAGACCGATCGATCACGTTGTTAAAAGCATGGAATGCACAGTATTTCCAACACCTTGACGACATCTCTAAAACATTGGAACGGGATGCTGAAGACAAATTGAATAAGCTTAAAATTCAGTCTGAAGAGGATGTTGTTTTAGAAGCGAGCCGATTCATCATTGAAACGAACGCCGTTCAAAGCGTGTGCTTGATTCCTGCCCTACACATTCAACCGATGTCGTTAGTCGACCAATTAAAAGATACACTTTACATTACGTATCCTGTTAAAGACACGAACGATGAACTAGCTAACCTCCTGCGTCTAACAAAAGCTTTAGGTGACGAAAAACGATTGAAGATCTTGCAATTCTTATCTTATGGATCCGCTACATTTACCGCCATCGTTTCGGAAATTGGCATGGCAAAAGGAAACATCCATCATCATCTTTCTATTTTAAGAGGGGCAGGATTAGTGAATATTCATATCAGGGATGAGCGGAATACGTTTTATTACAGCTCAAATAAAGAAATAGCAGAAGAATTAACTAAGAAGGTTGATCAGTTTCTTAAATAGTGCCTGTCACCACCCGAATGATGTGCTTATTTGTCGAACCTAACGTCAAACTCTGACTCGCTTCCCCCTGCCCCCTATCACCTTTCTTCTCTATTTATCTTGCTTATCTCTTATACTCCTCTACCACTGAAGGCACTAGATCAGATAGGAAACATTGGACAGAGAATGACTACCTTTACAGCGCTGACAAAAGTCGTCAGCACTGTAAAAGTAGCCGCTGTACTGAAGTATACTGAGACCTTCTGAGGGATCCACCGTATCACCCGATTTCAACGCTTGAATTTCTTCAACAGCTCGCTTTCTACACATCAAACCAGTCCAATGTGCGAGGTCTGCGCGCTGCTACCGTACCGTAGTACGCCTGGTTACCTACCCGAACCGTTAGGGCCGTTCTCGCCATAGCTTCTCACCACAGAAACCGGGAACTGTGTACGAGTGAGAACGCTGAATTTTCTGCATCGGCTTCAGCTCACCTGACAAGTTTTGTTTTAAAACGTGTGGTAGGCGTTCCACGTTCTGAACAACGGCACACTTGAAGAAACCTCACCATCTTCTCTTTTAAATAAAGAATGGGAAGCCGTCGTTCTTTATGAAGTTTTAAGTATGTATCGCTTTTCAAACGGAAAACGAGTGAGGTTCAACTTATGGGATGAACCTCAGCTTTTCCCGAAAACTACCCCGTCTTCTGATCCGAACTTCGAGCGTTCAGGTGATCTGGCAGCTGCAGAATCGTATCATTCAACGTGTCGAGCTTCTGTTCAATGCGGTGCAGCAAGTACAGCGTGACCACGATTGGAAAACCAACGTCGCTGATGAGTGACATCCAGGACTCCATCATTTCCCCTCCCTGTTCGTTTTTTAGACTGACGAAAGAGGAAGGACAACACGCCCTTCCTCAAACTGATTAACCGATGATGATATCGTTTTCGTTTCGTTCGATGATGCGTGCGCCTTTCTTTGCAACAACATCACCGCCGCTTGTTGTGAAGCAATTCTGTGCGATGAGCGTGTCCATCGCAGCAGAAATTGCAGCTGGATCAACCGGCTCAACCGGATCGCTTAGCGTGATGGAGAATGGCTTGTTATCTTCTGTATTAAATTGAAGTTCGAGTGTTTTGGCCATATTAGATGACCTCCTTTCTTATGAGATGTGATGCTTCTTACGCTTGAAGATCAGATGAATCGTTTCGTTCCACCGCGAACAAACTGTGCTGCTGAAGCGGTGCAAGCGCGGTTGCGACTGCGAAAAGCGCATCAGGTGTAGCCGTTGGCTTCATGTTGTTGAAGTTCTTGCTGCGGAAGACCGACTTCCCGTTTTCATCAACGCCAACTTCCAGTACCATGCGAAGCTGTGTATCCATGAGAGATGCTGTTGCCATGTTGATCACCTCCTTTCACCCTATATATCGTTTGAAAAGTCGAAAAAGGGGCATCGGTGAAAAATAAATTTTCCAAAACAAAAAAACCGACTCCAAATGGAATCGGTCTCCGTTATTTTGACTTCAAAAAGGACCACATGCTCTGACGATGTCCTTCTGGTTAGTTACAGCAATTTAAATAAAAATCAAAGGAGAGAGTCAAATTTGACTCTCTCCTTTGATTTCATTCCAGCGCTTTCTTAGACTTTCTATTTACCCTCTTCTGCAAAACGTTGGATGCGTTCAGCAATTTCATCACGAACGCGTTGGAAAAATGCCCATTTTTCTTCCTCTGTTCCTTCTGCTTTGGCCGGGTCATCAAATCCCCAGTGGTCACGCTTCACATGTGGAGGTGTCATAGGACATTTGTCATTTGCATCCCCACAAAGTGTCACAACAAAGTCGGCATTGTTAAGTAACTCAGAATCGATCACATCAGAAGTTTGATTCGTAATATCAATTTCAACTTCTTTCATTGCTTTTACCGCATTGGGGTTTAAGCCATGAGCTTCAATTCCAGCTGAATGTACTTCATATTTATCACCAAGATATTTTCTACCAAAGCCTTCAGCCATTTGGCTTCGGCAAGAGTTTCCAGTGCATAGAAAATAGATAATAGGTTTTTTAGACATGATGTAAAGCTCCTTTTTGTATTGGTTTTATGTTGTTACGAAATAATCATTAGCCAGATGTATAATCCTGTAAGGGTAATAAATAGTGTAGGAATAGTTAACATGATACCTATTTTAAAATAATACCCCCATGAGATCTTCACACCTTTTAATGAAAGTACATGGAGCCATAACAGCGTAGCAAGGGAGCCGATCGGAGTAATCTTCGGACCAAGATCAGAACCAATAATATTGGCATAAACTAAGGCTTCCTTTATACTCCCCGTTGTAGTGGTCGCGTCAATGGCCAGTGCGTCAATCATCACTGTTGGCATATTGTTCATAATGGATGAAAGGATCGCTGCGATAAAGCCCATTGAAACGGTGGCAATAAATAGCCCCTGATTTGCTGCTCCTTGGACCACATCAGCAAGAATGTCCGTTAAACCTACATTCCGCAGTCCGTATACGACTACGTACATGCCGATAGAAAAGAAAACAATGGCCCAGGGTGCGCCTTTTATGACTTTCTTTGTTTCTACAGCATTGCTCCGCCTAGCCATGAAAAGGAAAACAATTGCTACTACTCCAGCAATCATCGAAACGGGAATTTGAATAAATTCACTAATAAAATAGCCAACTAATAATACTCCTAGTACAACCCATGAAAGACGGAACATCCTTTGATCTCTGATCGCTTCCTTTGGAGTACGTAATTGTTCAACATCGTACTTTCCCGGAAGATCTTTACGGAAATACAGGTAGAGTACCAAAATACTTGCACCTAAAGCGAAAAGATTTGGTACAACCATCCTTGAGGCATATTCAACAAACCCGATATCAAAAAAGTCAGCTGAAACAATGTTCACCAGGTTACTTACCACTAGTGGCAAGGATGTCGTATCTGCAATAAACCCACTGGCCATGATAAATGGTAAGATCATTTTTTCTTTGAAATTAAGATTTCTGACCATTGCTAGCACAATTGGAGTGAGGATCAGCGCTGCACCATCATTTGCAAACAATGCGGCGACCACTGCGCCTAGCAATGTCACATATACAAACATGCGTAAGCCATTGCCTTTGGCTACTCTTGCCATATGAAGAGCTGCCCATTCGAAAAATCCAATTTCATCTAAAATAAGTGAAATAATGATAATGGCAATAAAGGCAAAGGTGGCATTCCAAACAATCCCTGTCACTGTAATGACATCCTGGAAATCAACCACGCCTACGATGAGGGCTAGTATGGCTCCACCACATGCAGACCAGCCGATACCAAGATTCTTTGGCTGCCAAATAACAAGAACTAATGTTGCAATAAATATAAGCGTTGCTAATAAAGTCAATCGAATACCTCCATCAATCGCAATTAATGCGCAATCCTTTTTTCTCTAGCTCTGTTAACTTATCCATCTGTTCCGGGATAAGATCAAGGACACTTTCGATAATCGGATAAACATCACTGGATTGATTTAGCGAGTAGAAAATCCATTGCCCTTTACGTTGTTCTTTCACAAGACCTGCATCTCGTAGTTTCCGAAGATGCTGGCTGATAGCAGGCTGGCTCATCTGCAATACTTCAACAAATTCACAAACACAACATTCATTGTCTTTTAAAAGCCCTATAATGGTTAATCGTGTTTTATCGCCTAGTAACTTCAGCGCTTGTGCTGCAGTTTCTACTTCAATCAGTGTTTTTTTCATCTGATACCCTCCGTCCCAACGTCATTATATAAGCATATTCTTATATTAGCAAGTATGGATTTTTCATATTTTAGAGGAAGGATCATCGCTTCCTTATTATTAGTAAATGTAGAAACTTTATTTCCTTAAAATTATTAATCAAAAAAATTTGATTTAACCGTTGCTATTTTCTGAATTTACACGTAAACTATATTTAATCAAAAAAAATTGATGAAAGAAGGTGTTTTGTATGGCTCTAGAGATTCCTTTATTTGACCAACAACTCGAACAAACTTTTAAAACCTATGAAAAGAAGTTTAAAGCACTCTCTGATCATAAAAGATTACACATCATGTATGAACTTACACAAGCCGGAGAGTTATGTGTATGTGATCTCACTGAAAAACTCGTTTTACCTCAATCCAAGCTTTCCTATCATCTTAAAATTTTAATGGATGCCAATTTAATATCAAAGGAAACGAGAGGAACTTGGAGTTATTACAAGCTGAATCCTAAAGAAGTGAACCATTTACTGTCCGAAGAACTATGTTGTCTATTTCGCAAGGATACTTGCGATTAATTTCAATCTATATATCAAAAAAAATTGATTTAAGGAGTGAACAACATGCTTAGAACACATATTGGGCTTAATGTAACAGATTTAACAACCTCTATTGATTTTTATACTAAGGTTTTCAATGGGGCACCCGTTAAAGTGGAAAGGGATTATGCAAAATTCTTACCTGAGCAATTAGCTCTGAATTTCACTTTGAATAGTAAAGAAATGGTCAAAGGGAATCAGGTAGGTCACTTCGGCATTCAAGTAAATTGTGTTGAAGAAGTATTAAGTCAGAAAGATAGGCTTCAAAAGCTTGGATTTTTTGCAAGAGAAGAAATGAACACGAACTGTTGCTATGCGCTACAAGATAAATTCTGGGTCACTGACCCTGATGGGAACGAATGGGAATTTTTCTACACAAAACAAGATACGGAGGAAACAATAGAAAGAGGAGTGAAAAAAGATGAATCAACCATTATTTGAAGCGATAGTAATGGACCATAAACGACTCGTACACCATATCAATGAAAATGCATGGAAATACCAAAGTGACCACTCAAAGATACAAAATCCTTTTGCAATTCTTAAGGATTATCTATCTTCCAAAGCTACCAATTCTAACTCAAATGCTTGTTGTGCTCCTTGTTGTTAATAAGCGACCTAATCAGTCGATTTTACTATGTCCCTTTTCATTAACAAATCAAAATGAGCAACGAATCGGCTTCCGATTCGTTGCTCATTTTTGACTACTTTTTCATTATTTGTGATCGATAACGGATTTCATTATTCTCTTACCCTGCTACATCCTTCGAATACTGGCTGTTATATAAATCAGCGTAGAATCCATTTTGTTCTAACAATTCTTCATGTGTTCCCTGTTCGATCACCGCTCCCTGATCCATGACGAGAATCAAATCAGCATCACGAATGGTAGAGAGGCGATGGGCGATCACGAAGCTTGTGCGGTCTTCCATTAATCGATTCATTGCCTGCTGGATCAATAGTTCTGTTCGAGTATCAACACTTGACGTGGCTTCGTCTAATATCATGATCGGAGGATCAGCTAGAATCGCTCGCGCAATTGTTAACAGCTGCTTTTGCCCCTGTGAAATGTTAGATGCTTCTTCGTTCAACACCGTTTCATATCCATCAGGTAAGGTGCGAATAAAGTGATCGGCATGCGCCATTTGCGCAGCTTTCATGATTTCAGACTCAGTCGCATCACTTTTTCCGTAGGCGATGTTGTCTTTGATCGTCCCATTGAAGAGCCATGTATCTTGAAGGACCATTCCGAAGTTTTTCCGAAGAGCGCTTCGGCTCATCTCTCTTGAGTCCTTCCCATCTATTTTGATTGCTCCGTCGTTCAATTCATAAAATCGCATAAGGAGATTGATCAATGTCGTTTTTCCAGCACCAGTCGGTCCAACGATCGCGACCGTCTGCCCCGCCTTTACGTCGATGTTCATATTTCGAATCAGTAGCTCTTCTCCATATCCGAAGTCGACGTGCTCAAAGGTTACAGCACCTTCTGTCTGCGATAATTGAACGATTGACTCTTCCTTCCGCTCTTCCTCGGCATCCAGCAGCTCAAATACACGCTCTGCCGCAGCAACGGTCGATTGAATAATATTTGCGATGTTAGCCGTTTGCGTGATCGGCTGTGTGAACTGACGAGTATAAGTGATAAAGGCTTGAATATCTCCGATTGAAATGGCTCGGTTCGTAACAAGAATACCACCCACTACGCTGATGAAGACATAGCTGATGTTCCCGATAAACATCATGATCGGCATGATGATACCTGAAATGAACTGCGCTTTGCTTCCCGCGTTATAAAGTACTTCATTTACCTGATCAAATTCCGCTCCAGCCTTCTTCTCATGGCCAAATGCCTTCACCACTTGATGACCGGTAAACATTTCTTCAATGTGGCCGTTCAACTGGCCAAGCGTACGTTGTTGATCAGCGAAATGCTTTTGCGATCTTTTCAGTATTGGTCGAATCACAAACATGGAGATCGGTAAACTAACGATCGAAATCAATGTGAGGAGCGGACTGATGGAAAGCATCATGATGATGATTCCAACGATGGTCACGATAGACGTAATAAACTGAGTCAGACTTTGCTGTAAAGTACTACTGATCGTGTCGATATCATTCGTCATCCTACTTAATGTTTCACCATTCGGCCGGCTATCAAAATAACGAAGCGGAAGCTTTTCTAGCTTCTGATTCACATCTTCTCGCAAATCATAGGCCGTTACCTGAGCAACACTGGACATAATGTATTGCTGGATAAAGTTGAAAACGCTGCTGAGAAGGTAGAGCCCAGCAAGTAACAAGAGTATCTGAGCTATTCTCTCGAAATCAATTCCAGCACCTGGAACGCCTTGAAACTTCCCATAAGCTCCCTCAAATAACTCTGTGATTGCTGTTCCCATAATTTTAGGGCCGACAATTGTAAAGATGGTGCTTAAAATGGCCGCGATGAATACAGCGATTAATTTAGTCCGCTGAGGCTTCAAATAGCCAATTAACCGTTTTAACGTTGATTTGAAATTCTTAGGCTTCTGTCCCATCATCATCATATTACCGCCGCCAGGACCAAAGCCCATCTGACCGCCCCGCTGAGGTTTGCGCTCTTTACTCATGCTGTTTCCTCCTCTGAGAGCTGTGACTCGACAATTTCGCGATACACATCACTTGTTTTCAGCAATTGGTCGTGAGTGCCTATGCCTGCGATACGCCCTTTATCCAACACAATGATTCGATCTGCATTCAGGACGGTTACGACTCGCTGGGCAACGAGCAAGACTGTCGCTTGCTTCGTTTCGGTTTCAAGTGCCGCGCGGAGCCTCGCATCAGTCTTATAATCAAGCGCAGAAAAGCTATCATCGAAAAGATAGACATCAGGCTTTCGGATCAGAGCTCTGGCAATGGAAAGACGCTGTTTTTGTCCGCCTGAGAGGTTCGATCCACCCTGTTCAATGGTCGCTTCATAACCATCGTCCATTCTGCTAATGAACTCTTCAGCCTGCGCAATTCGTGCCGCATGCTTCACTTCATCTAGCGTGGCATCCTTTTTTCCGAAGCGAATATTGTCGGCGATCGTTCCTGTAAAAAGCGTCGCGGTTTGCGGTACTAGACCTATTTTCGAACGAATTTCCTCCTGAGAAGCTTCCTTGATATCAACACCATTCACACGAATCGAGCCACTGGCAATCTCATAAAAACGAGGGATCAATTGAACGAGTGTCGATTTGCCTGATCCAGTCCCACCGATAATGGCAGTGACTTCTCCTGGTTTGGCTGAAAAACTAATATCCGATAGCGCTGGCTCTTCTGCACCAGGGTAATGGAAGGTAACATGATCAAATTCTAGTGTTCCTTTTGAACGATCGGCCTTTTCCTTTCCATCATCCCCGAAAGACGGCTTCATAGCGAGAACGCTGTTGATTCGTTTCGCTGAAACATCAGCACGTGGCACCATCACAAACATCATCGACGCCATGACGAGCGCGAACATAATTTGCATGACATATTGAATGAACGCCATCAAATCACCGATCTGCATGCCACCGTTGTCGATTCGAATGCCACCGAACCAAATAACGGCGACGACTGTTAAGTTCATGACAAGCATCATAACTGGCATCATGAAAGCCATGATGCGATTAACCTTGATCGACACATCGGTTAAGTCTTTATTCGTGCGCTTCAACCGTTCCTTCTCTTCCGGTTCACGGTTAAATGCCCGAATCACGCGAATGCCTGTTAAATTTTCACGTAATACCAGATTTAGTCGATCCAATTTCTTTTGAACCGCCTGAAACAGCGGCACCCCTTTATAAAGAATGAGGAGAATCGAACCGATTAAGACAGGCATTGTCAGTACAATGACGAGGGATAGCTTGGCGTCCTTCAAGACCGCCATAATAATACCACCGACCAGCATGATCGGGGCACTAATAATCATTCTGAGCATCATGATGACGACCTGCTGAACTTGCGTGATATCATTCGTTGTTCTGGTAATGAGGGAGGCTGTTCCGACTTCATCGAATTCTTGTAGTGAGAATTTCTCGATATGGTAAAAGAGTTTACGCCGAACATCTCGACCTAGTCCCATCGCCGCTTTTGATGAATAGTAGCTTGCGATGACGGATGCGATCGCACCAAAAGCTGATACGAGCAGCATGAATCCACCAATTTTCCATATATACGGGATATCTCCTACTACTACACCCTTATCGATAATGTCAGACATGAGTGTCGGTAAATAGAGGGTGGACATCGATTGAATAAAAACCAGACCGAAAACCCCGATTACCATCCATTTATACACGGATAAATGTTTCAGTAACTTGAGCATCTTAACTCTCTCCTTGTTCGTTTTGCGCCTCAAAGTAGGCAGCAATCTGTTGATGGGTTTCAAGAAGTTCTTCGAATTGCTGATCGGTTAGCAGATCGACTGCATTTTCAGTGAGCTCGTGAACCCCGCCTTCTTGTTGATGAATGGCTTTCAACAGCGTCAGACCCTTATGACTTAGTGTGAGCTGCATTTCTCTACGATTATCTTGAACCTGTTGACGCTTTAGTAAACCTTCTTGAACGAGGGCATCAACTGCCTGGCTCAACGTGCTTTTGGGTAGAAACGTCTTCTCAGCAACCATCTTCTGCGTCATCTTATTCTCAGGCGCAACCGTAAGCAAAACCGTGTACTGCGGCACTGACAATCCATTTGCAATAGCTGTCTTCTGAACAAATTTCATCATGGTTTTATTCACCCTGGCAAAGGAACGTAACAGCTGAATACCAGGTGTGATAGGTGTCTTCTTGCTATCCATCTCGATCCCCATTTCTTCTTATCTATATTCCGATTACGAACTGTTCATTATGGAACTATTATAGTTTATACTTATTTCGAGTGCCTGTCACCACCCGGTTATTGTCACTAAATGTCGAAAGAGGAAAGGCATGTGCCTTTCCTCTTTCGCAACTTCTTACTGATCGATTCTCCGGGGAGAGAACCTTTTCTGTCTTGATTGTTCTGTCAGAATCATGTTTAAGATGGGTTGGATTTCGTGGGTTTCAGTAGTAGCGAAGGCTGTTTCGACCAGGTTCTTTTCTTCTAACGGATCTTTTGTTAAGTTGTATAGCTCATATCGATCTTGAAGCGTTTTGGGTTTAGAGGGTATACAAACCGATTGGTGTTCATCTGGAACGGGTGAAAGATTCTTTTCCATTTGGATGACTGGCACATCTTCCCCACATGTAGTCTCATTGATTTCTGGATGATTGAAATAACGAGAATATTTCCAGACCTCTGAGTCTTTACCTTTTCTAAGGTTAGTTATGATCGCTTCGTTTTGATTGTATTGAGCAAACGTATCGAGTGATGACCCCGTAACACTTTCCTTCACTTCATGCGTCTTGATTCCATCCGACAGGAAATAGAGTGGTTCATTCGAACGGTAGAATCTCTTCCTCCCCATTAACAATGGAGAAAGATCACGCCCTACAAACGGTCGAACGTCAGTATCATCATCACTCAGCACGGCTTGAACCTCTTCATCATCGATACCAACCAAAGCTAATAGCGTCGGGAGCATATCAACATGACTTGTAAGCACCTCCGTACTTTTACCAACAGGAAAAAGCGTTGGATTGTGAATGATCATTGGAACATGAATCGTCTCATCATAAGTGTTGTCATGTTTCAGAAGTGATCTACCGGGATCACTCAACTTTCTATCGTGATGGGATAAAAAAAGAACGATCGTATCCTGATAGAAACGCAAACGCTGGAGCGCTTTGAAAACCCTCCGCACTTCTCGATCAATCAGATTCTGAGACACATCGAGCTCGCAATCACCTTTCCTAAGTAACGTCTCTGCAGTACCAGCTGAACCCTGAGCAAACAGAATCCCTGTGCCGTTTTCTTTTGTGACAACCCCCACCTGACTATGATGTGGGGCCTTGAATGAAGAGATGATCATCCATGGTGGCGTGTTTTCTGCTTCCTTTTCAAATTGCTGAAGCAAATCAATTACTTCATCAGCACAGCTCATGTTTTCCTCTTTTTCTCCTATGGCCGGTGCATTTGCATGATTGCATGCTCAAAATGAGTGCCTTCATCGTTTTCTTCGTTACAACCAGAATCAGTCAATCTGATATCAGCATCGTCTTTCAAATCACTATTCTGAACCACTCGACTTATTGAAGAATCTTTCACTAGAGCTTTTTCCGTTCCTTGAATAGTGATTTCATCTTGCGAGTCAGAACTCATTCCCTTCCAGTACGTTCGATATCCAGCTGCGCTAAAATAGTCTCCTATACTTGGAATAGCTCTTCTCTTCAAATTAGTTCCATTATATAAGGATGGATATTGCCCCGTTAGGAAAGTAGACCAGCTTGGCAATCCTGATGTACTGCCAGTATAATGCCTTTTACATTCAAAACCGTTCTGACGCAACAGATCCTCTATAGGGTAACTTACTGTAAGCTGCTCCTTGCGTTCACTCGCTTCAACTATAGAGGGAACTCTATGACCCTCAACCATCAGAATGAGAAAATTCGGCTTAACACATCGATTGGTAAAGGAAGATGTTTGAGCCTTCAATTGATCTTTCCCCATTATTTCTTTTCCTCCTCAAGGTGGAAAAACGAACTACAAACTATTTTTCCGCTTGCTATCATCTTTCTACACAATATGTCATAGCCCAGTAAACGGTTCATTGTGGTCTCGATTATTCTTAGTATCTAAAGCGCACCGCTGTTTTCATCACTGCTTCGTCATCCATTATGTTCAAAATAGTCCCAACATAACCCAGATTGATGTTACATATCTATTAAGGGAGTATTCTATCGAAGGCAGGTGATGTAGATGGCGTTTCAGCCATTCTCTTCTTTACGTTATCCAGAAGACTTGCTTTCACTTATACGGAATGGGTTACCTGGGGGATCTGTTAAAAAATCTGTTGTCATTATTGGAGGTGGGCTATCAGGGTTAGTAGCAGCTTCTCTATTGAAGCGAGCAGGTCATACCGTCACAATCTTAGAGGGAAACGACCGGATTGGTGGCAGAGTTCATACGATCAGGAAGCCCTTTTCTGGCCATCAGTATCTCGACGTTGGCGCGATGAGAATTCCTGATAACCATGCTCTTGTGTTCGAATACATCCGTCGCTTTCGATTACCTGTTAACCGCTTTAACAACTCGACACCAGAAGATTTGATTTTTGTAAATAACGTTCTAACGACGAGAGAGGAGTATGAAGAGAATCCAGATATTCTTCAATTTCCTGTAGATGAAAATGAAAAAGGAAAGACAGCGACAGAGCTGTTTCTAGAAGCAACCCAACCATTTATTGATCAATATAAAAGGAGTACGAAAGAACAGCAGGAGAAATTAGTAGAAGAGTACGGAGAATATTCCATGGGCGAATTTCTGCATTACAATCCTCTCGGCACGCCACTTTCTCTTAACGCGATTCGAAGCATTGGCGTGATGCTTGGAATTGAAGGATTTCCAGATTTCGCATTTACCGATATTCTAACCGATATCATTTATCCGATTTTTAGTAAAACGATACAATTCTATGAAATTCAAGGTGGAAACGACCGGATACCGTACTCCTTTGTCAATGAACTTCAAAGCAATTTGTATTTGAATCAGAAGGTCGAACGAATCAAGCAATCTAAAAAAGGGGTGGCCGTCGATACTCGAAATCCCAAAACAGGTGAACGGTACCGTGTTAAGGGAGATGTAGCCATCGTGACATTACCTTTCTCCGTTCTTCAATTCATGGATATCGTTCCTTATCAATCCGTCTCGTTTAAAAAATGGGAGGCGATTCGGGAGCTTATTAATGTACCCGCAGTGAAAATCGGGATAGAATTTCGACGGCGGTTCTGGGAAACTAACGGGGTGGGGAACGCGATCTCAGACTTACCGACAAGGTTCAGCTATGTGCCGAGTCATGATATTGGCTCGCAAGGAACTGGCGTCTTACTGGCAAGCTATAGCTGGGGACAGGATGCTGTCCTGTGGGGCAGTCTTCCAAAAAAAGAGCTGACTCGCATGCTACTGAAAGATCTCGCAAAAGTGTATGGGGACGAAGTTTATACAGAGTTCATGAAAGCCGTCCCTTTTAATTGGAGCTTGAATCCATACTCTGCAGGGTGTTTTACACTATTCACGCCAGGGCAAGAAAATAACCTCGGGGAAGTCATCCGTCAGCCAGAGGGCAAACTTTATTTTGCAGGTGAACATACCTCTTCCTTCCACGGCTGGATGGAAGGTGCTATTGAATCTGGAATTCGTGCTGCTTATGAAGTGAACGCAGTGAACTTTGAAAATAATTCCTACACTTGATCCTTATAAAACAAAACGAACCCACGTAACCGAAGCGCAAAGGGAAGCTCCTGGAACTCTACCAGGAGCTTCCCTTTGCGCTTATTCACGTTCGAGTGACTTTTCACGCAATAACCGCCTGCCCCACTCTCTTTCTATTTGTCTATTTCCTCTGGTAATGTTTACTACAAATTGTATAAATGTTGTAATTTGTCGAAATACATTGAAAATTTGTCGATTCATTGTATAATTAAACGCAGAGTTGAATTTTCAGAAAAAACAAACAAAACACAACTAGAGGAGCGATTTAAATCATGGAAGAATTTCTATCAGGCATTATTGACTTTTCAAACAACATTCTTTGGAGTTACGTCTTAATCGCAGGATTACTTGGCATAGGAATATACTTCACCATCGCTTCACGTTTTGTGCAATTTCGATTCTTTGGAGAAATGTTTCGCGTATTAGGAGAAAAACCAGATTATCAAGATGGCTCAAAAAACATATCCCCTTTTAAATCCTTCTGTGTCGGTGCCGCAACTCGAATTGGAACTGGTAACTTAGCAGGTGTTGCGGTTGCGATTACACTGGGCGGTCCGGGTGCTGTATTCTGGATGTGGGTTGTGGCACTCCTTGGAGGAGCAACAGCATTTATGGAAAGTACACTCGCTCAGGTTTATAAGGTTAAGGGCTCAAATGCCTTTCGAGGTGGTCCTGCTTACTATATTGAAAAGGGCCTCAAAGCTAGATGGTTGGGTATCGTGTTTGCGGTTCTCATCGCGATTACCTTCGGACTTATTTTTAATTCAGTACAAAGTAACACGATCTCATTAGCATTCGAAAACGCATTTGGTGTGAATCGGTTAGTCATCGGATTGATCATCACGGCCATTACAGGTGCTGTGATTTTCGGTGGTGTTCACCGTATCGCGAATTTATCAAGCGTCATCGTTCCCGTTATGGCCATTCTGTATATTATCATTGCTGCAATCGTACTAGTGATGAACATTACAGAACTCCCTTCTGTCATTGCATTAATTGTTAAAAGCGCCTTTGGATTCGAACAAGCTCTAGGCGGTGCTATAGGTGCAGCCATTATGAACGGTGTGAAACGCGGTTTATTTTCGAATGAAGCTGGTATGGGTAGTGCTCCTAACGCAGCCGCTACTTCGACTACTTCACACCCGGCTAAACAAGGTTTGATTCAATCACTAGGTGTATTTGTAGATACAATCTTAGTTTGTTCTTCAACAGCATTTATCATTTTGCTCGCTCCAATCTTCAAAACGGGTGAGGTCACAGGTATTGAATTGCTTCAGAACTCGCTTAACAATCACATTGGCGGATGGTCAGGAATCTTTATCTCACTAGCGATTTTTCTTTTCGCCTTCAGCTCCATCATCGGCTCTTACTACTATGGTGAAACCAATATTGAATTTATTAAAGAAAGCAAGCCAGCGTTGTTGGCCTTCCGTCTTGCAACGATGGCATTCGTTCTCATCGGTTCCATCTCTAGCTTAAGCCTCGTATGGAAAATGGCTGATCTCTTCATGGCACTGATGACTGTCATCAACTTAATCGCCATTGGATTGTTAGGTAAAGTAGCCTTCAAAGTATTGAAGGACTACGAAGTGCAGCGTAAACAAGGGAAAAACCCAGTATTCAACCCAACTAATCTCGGCATCAAAAATGCAGATGCTTGGGATGAAGTTGATGAATTTGAAGAAGAAGAATCTGAAAAAGAAGAAGCAATCGGTTAATAGAGATTTCTAAGAGCCCGGACCGGGCTCTTTTTTTATGCGATGCACACGATCTCTCTTTAGCCCATCGTACTTTTCGAACAAATCAGTTCCCCTATCTTCTTTACCCTTTTTCTGACATTCCCTTTTTAAAGTTCTTCATTCGTTATATGATAAGAATAAGGTAAGACACACTGCCATCCTTATATGTGGGATGACACGATTCAGGTAAATGAAAATGCTGTAAACTACGAATGAAAGGCAGGTTCTTTCTACTCATGATTACACCGATTTTCCGAATCTTTGATACTGAAAAAGCCACTGACTTCTATCGAGATTTCTTGGGATTCAAGGTTGATTGGAGACATCAATATGAAGAGAATATGCCAGAATATATTCAGGTTTCCTTTCATGATGCCCTCATTCATTTAACCGAACACCATGGAGACGCGTCTCCAGGAAGTTCCATCCGAGTGAAGCTGGAGAACGTCGAGGATTATCACCATTCTCTTTCACAGAAAGAATACGCCTATGCAAATCCAGGGATGAAGCACACCCCATGGAAAACCATTGAAATGACCGTCACAGATCCCTTCCTGAACCGCATCACTTTCTATGAAGAGAAGTGAGGTAGCGGTGCCTGGCACCACCCGATATTTGTCACTCCATGTCGAGCCAAAGAAAGCTAGTCTATTGGGTCTTCTGCTTTGCCGTAGCGAACGACGTCAAAGATGGCCATACCGTCACTCGGTTTACCGTTATCGTTCTTGTAAGGCATTAACGAAAAGAAGATAAAGTAGAAAGAGAAATAGACAAATTGTCTGAAGACTAATGCTTCAGGCAAGACATCCGTTAGGATTAAATAATTTATGATTAAGATTAATAGTAAATTGAATAAACTACCACCCAAGTAGATCGAAACATGTGCCCAGGTTTTGTTATAAGATAGTTTACTATATTGGCACCAGCCTTCCATGAAATATTTCTTACGCACTTCCAGTGGACCGATATCAAACATTTTCTTTCCAGTTCCGATACAGAACTTTATTCTTCCGCCAAATATTCTCGCTACTAATACGTGTCCTGCTTCATGAACCAACGTTACGATTGGTAGGATAATAAAGAAATTCACAAAGAACATGGGGATATCGCTTAACGTAAACATATAAAACCTCCGTTATTTTCTATTCGCTCGCGCTCTTTCTTGTCAAATATGAAATCAAACAGCTCATCTCACTCCAAAGCCATAAAAAAAAGCCGAAAAGGAATCGTTCTCCTTTTCGGCTTATGTCTGACGCTAATTGTCCAGAGCATTGCTACCTTGTATATGGTTTTGTTTGCATTAAGGTTACTATTAAAATAGCAGCGAAAGATTCCGCTATGAGGATTTCGAGATGCTTCCCAGTTCGTGAATGAATTCAATCAGAACCGGATCATCAATCCTTCTAATACTAACTACGTTCGTGATAATCACTGTTATTCATCATTACAATAAGTGCTATTTAAGACCGAACATAATAATTCAATCTCGGTTTTCAATTGTAACGCCAGTCTATTACAAAAATCAACCATAAAGATTTAAAAAGATCGTGTGATGTTGACTACGGGAATGACGCTCGCGTCAGCTTATGTATAACTTTCAGAAAAAGAGAGGGATCAAATGCGTGCCTAATCCCCCTTTGGCGCTAATGATGGTCACAGACTACTTCTGTAATTGATTTATTTTAGCTCTTAGACTGTCGTAAAAAACGCGGATAGGCAAGGAACGCGATCATGCCTCCCGCTATCCCAGCTACAAGTAGGACCAGGAGATTAAACCAAACATCACTCAATCCACCGTTCTGTAGAATAATTTCCTTGTATCCATCGAGAGCCCAGTATTGGGGAAGACCTTTACTTAGATTCTGCATGAAATCTGGCATCGTTTCGACCGGCATCCAGAGACCTCCGAGCAGAGCCCCACCGAGTGCGATGATTTGCGTGAGGGCTATCCCCATATTTTCTGTTTTCACAAGAACCGCCATCGCCATCCCCCATCCCGTTACGATAAATGCCAGAGCAAGTGATAAAATGACAATCGAGAACGGATCTCCTAAGGAAAGACCGTAGACCACAATTCCAAATCCGAATAATACAGCAATTTGAACCAATACGATGATGATGAACGGAATCCATTTTCCAAGAAAATAATGCGTGAGGGAGATCGGCGTACTCGCAATTCGTGCGACCATGCCTCTCTCTCGATCTTTCACAAACGTGATGACCATCGAAATCATAATATAAAAAGCAAACATGATCGTATAGCCCGGAATGATTTGTGTGACCACTTCCTTATAGGTCGTGCTCTCATTCCCAGAGAATATCCCTACAAATGCAACGATAAATACGATCGGTAAGATGAATGTCCAGAACCACAAGCCTTTGTCCTGTATCATCTTCTTTAGTTCTGTTCTAATAATCGCCCACATATGATTCCCTCCTCTCGTTCAAACATCACGAAGCTGCGTTCCAGTTAAGTTAAAGAAGACATCCTCAAGTCTCGGTTGGTATAACTCCAAACGCCGAGGCACGATGCCATCCTCTCGAAAACGACTAACCACTTTTTCAAGCGTCGCAAGGGGATCATCGGTCGTTAGCACGTACCCATTTCCTTTGCTCTCAGAATTACCGAACGTCTTCAACATTTCTTCGTCGATGCCTTCACCTGAAATGAAAAGCGATGGCTTGCCATATCGCTCAAGCAATTCGTTCATTTCACCATATTCCATCAGCTTTCCTTTATCGATCAAACCGATACTGTCACACAGCTGCTCCACTTCTTCCATATAATGACTCGAATAGATGATCGTACTGCCACCCGATTTTAATTGGTGGATAATCGAAAAAATTGAATTTCTAGACTGAGGATCGATACCGACAGTAGGTTCATCCATAATCACGATCATCGGCTTGTGAAGGAGAGCACATCCGATATTCAGACGTCGCTTCATTCCGCCTGAAAAAGTAACCACCTTATCTTTACTCCGATCGGTTAAGCCGATTTGTTCAAGTACCTCTTCTATCCGATGCTGAAGACTTTTCCCTTTTAACCCATAAAGATTGCCAAACATTATCAAATTGTCTCTTGCTGTCAGGGTTTCTTCTAAACAAATTTCCTGGGGAACGTAACCGATTTGCTTCTTGATCGCTTTGCGGTCTTTCGATACAGAATGATGGTTAACTGACATATCACCATCAAATTGAAGCAAAATGCCTGAGAGAATTTTCATCAACGTCGATTTGCCTGCTCCATTCGGACCAACAAGACCAAAGCATGTTCCTTCCTTAATCCGAAAACTAATGTCATCCAAAGCCTGAATCGGACCGTAGTGTTTACTCACATTCTTTACATCGATCATTTGTCCACTCTCCCCATGTCCTGTCACTCTTTAATTTATTCAAGATGGTTACAAGTACGATTCATTTTGATCTAAAGTTTCGTTTCTAAAATTGTCATATATATAAATACAGTAAAATACGATAACATTTGTAGATCATTATAAGTGATTCCCTTATGTAAAAGATGATTTTTCCATTCTAAAAACTTTCTAATTGCCTTATTGACCAATCGGTCAATAAAGACTATAATATTTTTGACTAATTGGTCACACTCAAATAATGACTACTTGGTCATTTGGAATATTTTCATTACTAATCATATGATACCAGATGAAAAGGTGGTCCTCTTTATGAATACAGACACTCCTGCAATTAATACCAAATTGGTCCTTGCAGGCTTAATCATCGGAATGTTCTTTAGTTCTCTAGAACAAACGGTTGTTGGAACAGCTATGCCGACGATTATTGGAGATCTTAACGGATTCTCAATTTTCGCCTGGGTGACGACCGCATACTTAATCACAACAACAACAGTAACGCCGATTGTTGGAAAGCTATCAGATATGTATGGAAGAAGAAAACTCTATTTGTTAGGGGTCATTATCTTTGTCATCGGATCCTTCCTTTGTGCAACAGCAGACTCCATGCAGCAGTTGATCATCTATCGCGGTCTTCAAGGGATTGGTGGCGGGATGATCATGCCATTATCACAAACGATTATCGGAGATATCTTCACAGCCGAACAAAGAGCCAAATGGCAAGGTGCTTTCGGAGCAATCTTTGGACTGAGTTCTGTGATCGGACCATTTGTTGGTGGTTTCCTAGTTGATACGATTAGCTGGCACTGGATCTTCTTAATCAACGTACCATTTGGTTTATTATCTGCTTTACTCATCTTCATAGGAATGAAGAACGAAATCATCGTGCAAAAAAATCGAGGGAAAATTGATTTTGCTGGAATATTTACGTTGATTCCGTCGCTTGTTTTACTCTTGCTTGGACTAACGTTTGCAGGAGATAAATTCGACTGGATTTCACCAACAAGTTTTCTTTTATTTGGTGGATCAATCGTTTTTTTCGTTCTCTTTACGATCGCTGAAAGGAAAGCGGCTGAACCTATTCTCGATTTAAGCCTTTTTAAAAACCGAGTATTTGCTACGACGAATGCACTTGGCTTTTTACTCGGACTCGGAATGTTCGGTGCGATCATGTTCGTTCCAATGTTTATGCAAGGGATCCTTGGCGTCTCTCCAACACGAGCGGGCTCAACGATGACGCCGATGATGATCGCCTTAATTGTAGCCAGTGTCATCGGTGGCAGACTTCTACTTCGATTCAGTTATCGGACCGTATTAACATTAGGAATGGCCATAACTGCGACCGGATTCTTCCTCATGAGTACGATGGGGTTAAATTCTACTCAATTGATTGCTAATCTCTATATGTTAGTTCTTGGGACCGGGATGGGATTCGTAATGCCAACGCTTATGATCGCCGTCCAAAATGAGTTTCCTAAATCGAGACTTGGTGCCGTGACGTCTGCCTCCACCTTCTTCCGTTCAATGGGAGGTACAATCGGGATTACCGTATTGAATGTTGTCATGAATAAGTCCCTTAAGACGAATATCACCGATGAGACCGCTACGATTCAATCGAATCCAGGTTTGGAACAGTTTTTCAATAAAATAGGTGAAAATACAGACCAGCTCTTTAGTCTTCTCATTAATCCTCAATTATTAGATGTTCCAGATCAGGCTAAAAACCAGATCATTACGTTGATCCAGACGGCTTGGTCTCATTCTTTTACCACCGTCTTCTTAACCGGATTGACGTTCGTCATTACGGGCATTTTTGTAGCTCTCTCCGTTGGAAACGGTAAGATCAAACGCGATGAACCTAAGAAAACTGCAACTAAGGTAGTCGAACAGACATAAGATATTGCTCCGCCTCTTGCCCCTGATGGTAAGAGGTTTTTTTATGAAAACCGTCATATTGCGAAAATGGAGACAATTTGAAATAATAACAAATGAAAGTAAAAAACTGTAATAAAAAATTTATCAATCTACTTGAAACGAGGGATCATCGAATTGATTTACAGAAGAAAAACATACGCCATTCGCCCTGAAAAACTGGACGAATTTAATGAGTTTTTTCATACTTACCTCTACCCTAATCAATTGAAACACGGTGCCAAACTAATTGGCCGATGGGTTAATGAAAGCCACGATGAAATTACCGCTACATGGCAATATGATAGCCTTGAACAGTATGAGGAAATCGAAAGTAAGATTAGAAAAAGCGACTTACATATGAAAGCAAAAGAGCGGCGAGATGAATTAGGAGATCTTTATTTGGAAAGCAGTCAAGAGTTCCTGACTTCTACCGCTGAGCCTTATTCGTATCATCCGCCGAAGCATATTGTTTCTGCAGCAACGGTTATCTTAAATGATGCGGATGAAATGCTATTGATCAAAGGACCACGAAGAGGTTGGGAAATGCCGGGTGGTCAAGTAGAAGAAGGCGAATCATTGAGCGAAGCTGCGATTCGAGAGGCAAAGGAAGAGTCTGGAGCTGACATTGAAATCGTGAAGTATTGCGGTGTTTTTCAGAACGTGAAATCTTCCATTTCTAACAACCTGTTCCTAGCCAAATTTGTTGGTGGACAATTAACCACATCACCCGAAAGCGTTGATGTTGGATTCTTTCCAATCGACGATGCTCTTGAGATGGTCAACTGGAATAACTTCAGACAACGCATTGAATACTGTTTGAATGAAGAAAAGCATCCATTTTATGTAGCGTTTTAGTGTAGGGGGGTCAGGTACGTACCTGACCCCCTCTTTATTGTTTATTTTTACATAAATGGTAATGATGGAAAACCCTCTTACAGGTTGATTACACTGAAGAAATGACTCAGTGTATCAGATTAAAACTTTGCGCTTTACACCATACTAGTCCTAGTGGTAGAGTATGTAATTGTGTTTTAAAAAGAGATTAAAGGAGTTTACTATGAACAATAAAGAAACTGGGCGAATTGATTGGCCCGTCTTTGGAATAAGCGGCGGGGTATTGATTCTTTTCGTCATTCTTGCACTTTTTGATATCAGTTTAGTGGAAACAATCGTTAACAAAAGCTTTGCATGGTCTGCGAAGTATTTCGGAGCTTTCTGGCAAGTATTGATGCTAGCCACTTTCTTCGTAGGCATAGGACTTGGGTTTTCGAAATACGGCAAAATTAAAATGGGCGGTATAGATAAGCCAGAAATTAGCCTTTATAAATGGTTATCGATCATCATGGCAACGCTGCTCGCTGGCGGCGGGGTGTTCTGGGCTGCTGCTGAACCAATGTATCATTTCTTAACAGTTCCTCCTCATCAGTCAGGTATCGAAGGTGGAACGAAAGCAGCAATTAATCCGGCACTCGCACAGAGTTTCATGCACTGGGGCTTTCTTGCCTGGGCGATTCTCGGTACAATCAGCGCGGTTGTAATGATGTATGGTCACTATCACAAAGGCATGCCGATGAAACCACGTACACTATTATATCCGATTTTTGGTGAAAAGCTTCGTCACAGCTGGTTGGGAACGTTGATCGATGCGTTCTCCGTTATCGCTGTTGCGGCTGGTACGATCGGACCGATCGGATTTCTTGGTCTTCAAGCTAGTTATGGGTTGCAGGAACTCTTCGGCATTCCGAATCAGTTCAGCACGCAATTCTCGATCATCCTGGCAGTCGTTATTGTTTCAACGATCTCTGCTGTTACAGGACTTTACAAAGGGATCCAATATTTAAGTAGCTTTAATGTTCGTCTTGCCCTTGCACTGATGATCTTTATCGTTATCTTTGGACCTGGTGGATTTATTTTTGACCACTTCATTTCAGGATTTGGCTTCTACGTGGATCAGTTTATTCCGATGAGTACCTTCCGTGGTGACACCGGTTGGCTTTCTGGCTGGACAGTCTTCTTCTGGGGCTGGTTCATTGGTTACGGTCCGATGATGGCGATCCTTGTAAGTCGTATTTCACGAGGACGTACCATTCGTGAAATTATCATTGCGATTTCGATTTTTGCACCGATCATTTCAACATTCTGGTTTACGGTACTCGGTGGTTCAGGTATTTTCTTTGAAATCTCAAACCCTGGATCCATTTCAGATGCCCTTAGTGCTGCAGGTAATCCTGCTGCAATGTTTGCGATCACGGAACAGTTCCCACTCGCAAGCATCATTTCACCACTATTCCTTCTCCTCACGATTCTTTTCGTTGTAACGACTAGTGACTCGATGTCCTATACGATTGCGATGGCAGTGACAGGTGAAGGAGATCCTAAGAAATGGCTCCGCGTATTCTGGGCTATTCTAATGGGCACCGTCGCAGTCATCCTATTGATTACGGGTGATAGTGGAATTACACAGCTGCAGAACTTTATCGTGGTCACAGCTGTTCCAGTCTCGCTGATCCTCCTACCAACAATCTGGCTTGCACCTAAGGTTGCGAAGGAAATGGCGAGAGATCAGAAGATTATTAAATAAGTATGCTGAGCGCACCATCTGTGGATGGTGCGCTTTTTTGTTTTTTGGGTGCCTGTCACCACCCGCATTGAATCAGTATTTATCGAGAATTGTCGGATTAATTTGACCTTGTTTCACATAAAAGTATTGACATCTACGCCTAACATTACATACCATGAGGATATAAAGTTTGCCCAAGGGAAAAACATTAGGCTTGGGTTAAAAAAGTAAACGGAGGACAACTAATGAACTTATACGAAGGAAAAAAAGGAGACAGTATACGGATTACAGATGTCTCGATCGAAGGTGTGATGAGAAGAAGGCTACTCGATTTAGGATTTGTTCCAGGAGCGGTTGTGGATGTATTAAAGAAGAGCCCTCTTGGAGATCCCATCGCTTTCCGTGTAAGTCATACCACCATTGCGCTTCGAAAAGAAGAAAGCATGAAAATTAGCGGGGAGTTGGTAAAAGATGACGAATAATCATAACACAGCGTATCGGATCGCCCTTGCAGGTAATCCCAATACAGGTAAAAGTACATTGTTCAACGCTTTAACAGGTTTGAAACAGCATACTGGCAACTGGGCCGGCAAAACGGTCAGTATGGCTGAAGGAATGGTTCATTATAAGAAAAGCGACTATCGCCTCATCGATTTACCGGGAACTTATTCTCTTTATTCAAATTCAACGGATGAGGAAGTCGCACGTAATTATATCGTTTTTGAAAAGCCTCACGTCACGCTCGTCATACTCGATGCGACATCACTTGAACGAAATTTAAACCTCGCTCTACAGGTTATGGAAATGACATCTAACGTGATCGTGTGTGTGAACTTAATCGATGAAGCTAAAAAGCGAGGCATTGAAATTGATGAGCAACGTTTAATGAGAGATCTTGGCGTTCCCGTTCTAAAAATATCCGCTCGAAACAAAACGGGTTTCCCTGCTCTACTTGATACGATTGATCGAATGGTTCGTGGAGAAATTAGCACTTCACCTCGTGCAATTACGTACAACGAAGAGACGGAAGATAAAATTAGGCAGCTTGAACCAAACGTGAAAAAGTTAGTTGGAGATCGATTCCCAACTCGTTGGATTACGCTTCGACTCCTTGACGGAGATACTTCATTACTCGACGAAATACAGAACAGAATGCAAAAAGAGGAGGAACCGCAGTGGAATACAGTGGAGAAAACGAGCGTCAATCATTTAGAGCACTTCTAGAACAGGCAAACGATCTATCTTCGCCTTCCTTACGTGACGAAGTCGTGCAAAGTTTGTATGAAACAAGTCAGCAAATATGTAAGAAGACCGTTCGCTTTACAAAAAGCAAAGAGGATAAGAAAACTGAGCGATTGGACGCGATTTTCACTTCTCCAATTTGGGGATTTCCGATTATGCTCACAATGCTTGGCCTTATTTTCTATCTCACCATCGCAGGGGCGAACGTCCCCTCCTCTATGCTCGCAAGCTTCTTCACCTGGTTAGAGGATTATATTTCGATGGCGTTTTTTGCCTTGAACTCACCTGATTGGCTTCACGGTGTACTCGTTCTCGGTCTTTATCGCGGAACAACCTGGGTCATCAGTGTCATGCTGCCACCGATGGCGATCTTTTTCCCAACGTTCGCCCTGCTCGAAAGCTATGGATACTTACCGCGAGTAGCGTTCAACATGGATCGCCTATTTAAGAAAGTAGGAGCGCACGGAAAGCAATCACTCACGATGGCGATGGGGTTCGGCTGTAATGCAGCCGCTGTTCTCTCAACACGTATTATTGAATCTCCACGTGAACGGATGCTTGCGATTCTAACGAATAACTTCGTACCTTGTAATGGTCGATGGGGTACGCTCATCGTGTTATCTTCCTTATTTATGGCAGCTGGGTTTACTGGAGGATTGAAAACACTCGTCTCTTCTGGCGTCATTGTTGGAATCGTTATTTTCGGGATTATTGTAACATTCGCCGTATCTTGGGTTCTTTCCAAAACGATGCTAAAAGGAGTCCCAACTCACTACACGCTAGAATTACCACCATATCGTCGTCCAAAATTTTTCGATACGGTTATCCGTTCATCACTGAACAAATCGTATGCCGTTCTAATGAGGGCTGTCAAAATCGCCGCACCTGCCGGAATCCTCACATGGGTGTTTGCGAACATTTATATCGGTGACACGAGTATTTTCGTCTACGGTGTGAATTTCCTTGATCCGTTCGCTCAATCTTTAGGATTGGATGGCTATATTCTTCTTGCCTTTATTCTCGGCTTACCGGCGAATGAAGTAGTTCTGCCGATCCTGTTAATGGGCTATCTCTCTACCGGATCAATGCTCGAAGTGGATAATCTAGCTGACTTAAAAAACATTTTCCTTGATCACGGTTGGACCTGGTTAACAGCACTTAATATGATGTTGTTCTCTCTGCTTCACTATCCGTGTGGTACAACGCTGATCAATATTTATAAAGAAACGAAAAGCTACAAATGGACCTTCATCTCTTTTTTGATACCAACAGTGATCGCTCTCGGCGTGACATTTGGTGTAGCCCAATTAGTAAGAGGTATGGGTTGGGTTTAATGGTTTAGATTTTAAATAACAAGAGAAAGCCAAAACGCTCAGATATCCCCTCGGCGTTTTGGCTTTTTCCTTATAAAAACTCGCATATTTATATTGAATATATTGCGCCTGATCACGATTGCACCAACAACTATATCTACTTCAACTGGGGCTCACCCTACTACTGCCAATCAATAGTAATGCTCCTTACTCATCTCCTCAAATATCTTCCAATGACCATTCATCACTGAAGTATGATCGTTCATCACAATATAATTCTTTACTTTCCCATCTTCACTCGTTTGAACAAAATAAGTATCAGATCCTCTATAATCTAGCTCGACAATCTCTTCCCCTTTGAAAGTACCATCTGAGCTAATAAATTCTCGTAACGCCCGTTTCTCATTCATTTCCTGAATGAAGTTATAAGGACCAAAAAGTGTGATGATAGTTACAAATAGAAACAAGATAATAAGTGCGAGTATTTTTTTCATCATTCACTCCATTCTGCTTGCTGAAAATCCAGTCACTAATCGCCAATAAAAAAAGTGAAGCGCACTTCGCCCCACTTCGACTCTTCTACGAACTAGTTACATTTCTCTTTGCCACATATGCCAGCTGCTTTTTTACGAATTGAACGAGGATGGCGATAATCAAAAATAACGATAGAAAGCAACTACCAGTCATCAGTGTCTGCGACTTTGAAGGCATAAAGAAACATGTCGATCTCGTAAATATCTTTAGAAGCTGCGACCGTGTGCGGTGTGAAAATAAGATGATCCTTCCAGTCCGCCAGCGTCGGTAAAGTACTGGCCGTCCAGGAAGTTGCCCAATACGAGTAACCGAAGACAGTGAATAGACACAGCAGCATGCCCAGTTTGAAGAAACCCCTTCTCTTCACACCATCACCTCTATGTTTTTATATAGTACTTATTCGCTAGTTCCCAAGGTAATTCCTTTATTCACCTGAAAATGATAACTTCAACGAACACTACTTGCTACCCTTCACCTTTTCGATTAGCTGTGCCTTCTCATCTAGACTATTTGATCCAGGCCATAAGTCTGCTACAAAATGGCTTGTAAAGTTTTCAAGGAAAATTGCTCCATATTTCGTCATCACTTCTGAACAAAGTATTACTCTTCCTTTATTTTCACTTAACAGACTTTCGATAGAGTGATAGTGAACAAAAAAGAAGGGAGAGGTTCATATTGAAAAAAGGAATAATGACCGGTCTGATTGGTGTACTATTTTTGACGACGCTACTGTTTATAGGAGGGAATGTGAGCGCTGCATCGAAAGACGTTGAAACCATTGCACACCGTGGTGCGTCAGGATATGCACCGGAGAATACGATGGCAGCATTCGAGAAAGCAGTCGATATGAAGGCTGATTACTTTGAACTTGATGTTCAAATGACGAAGGATGGCAAGCTAGTCGTGATTCATGATACTTCCGTTGACCGAACAACAGATGGCTCAGGTATGGTGAAGGATCTTACTCTTGAGGAAATACATAACCTTGATGCAGGGAGCTGGTTTGGCGAGGAATTCGCTAATGAGCGGATCCCCACGCTTGGCGAAGTGCTCGATGAGTTTCGAGGCAAAAGTGGAATTTTAATCGAAATTAAATCGCCTTCTCTTTATCCTGGCATTGAAGAAAAAATTGCAGCCGAACTAAGAGCTAGAAATCTGGACAAGCCGAAAAATGACAAAATCATCGTGCAGTCGTTTGACCAAGAATCTGTTCAAATATTCCATAGACTTCTTCCTTCAGTACCTACTGGCGTACTTGTTAGCTACACCCCATCTAAAGAAGCTTTAACAGACTTCTCACGCTATGCTGATTATGTGAATCCGGGCAAATGGTTAGTAACGAATGATTTCGTTGACAGCATTCATGATAATGGCATGGCTGTACAGGCGTGGACGGTCAGAGACCGGGAATCAGCTGAGATGCTTATCGATGCTGAAGTAGACGGTATTATTACGAATTATCCTGATTACGTGAATCATCGATAATCGCTATTAGTCTTTTCAATTAAGAAGAACCGCATCAAATCGATGCGGTTCTTCGCTTTTTCTATCAAGTTTATACCTCATAAACTCTCGCCTCATGGGGCCGCAGGGTTGTTTTCTGTATCGGTTCATCTCCAGTTACATCGTTATAGTTCGCGATCAGTAACGTTTTATTCGTTTCATCGATCTCCTTCACGTTCCGGACAAATCATTTGTTCATCGGAATGGTTTAAGATGATGAACAACGTTTTTCCTTCATAACTTCTCGTGTACATATACAGTTTGGGATCATTTTCAGATAGATCTTGATAGTCACCATAGATCATGGCTGGGTTCGCTTTTCGTAGAGCAATTAATTTCTGATAGTAAGAGAAAATCGAGTTGGGGGCTTCAAGATCGCGTTCTACGTTGATTTCATCATAGTTCGTATTCATATTAATCCAGGGTGTTCCCGTCGTAAAGCCAGCGTTATTAGAATCATTCCACTGCATCGGGGTCCTTGAATTATCACGACTTAACATCGTCAGACTCTTCAACACTTCTTCTGGATCCCTTCCCTTCTCGACTTCTTCCGTGTACTTATTTTTCATGGCGATGTCATTATAATCCTCGATTGAATCAAATTGAACGCCCGTCATTCCGATTTCCTCGCCCTGGAAGATATACGGAATTCCTGGAAGCGTGTGAATCATCGTGGCCAGTAATTTCGAGGATTCGATTCGGTATTCACCGTCATTCCCGTACCTTGTTACTTGACGTGTATGATCGTGGTTGTTCAAAAATTGTGAGTTCCACCCTTTTTCATAGAAAACGTTGTGCCACCTCTTCTGAATTTCTTTATAACGAAGCATATCCCAACCTGGCATATCATCCGCTACTTCAAAATGAAACAGCGTTTTTAATTCGTTGCGATCTTCTGCAACATAGTTCAACCCTTCTTCTGGCGTCACAAAAGGAATCTCTCCTACCGTTAAGATATCGTAATGACGAAGAACCTTCTCATTCATCTCCTGCAAATAATCATGGATCCCAGGATTGTTTGCCAGATAGTCAGTGAACTCTGGATTATCGGAATCTAGAAAATCTTTCTGTTTGGCAAGAAGATTGATCACATCCATTCGAAAACCGTCGATCCCTTTATTTAGCCAGAAGCGCATCATCTCATAAATAGCTTCCCGTACATTTGGGTTTTCCCAATTTAAATCAGGTTGTTCAGGTGCGAATGAATGCAAATAATATTGATCCGTGCGTATATCATATTCCCACGCAGAAGGTGTGAAGTACGAACGCCAATTATTCGGCTCTCTTCCGTCCTTCGCATCTTTCCAAATATACCAATCTCGCTTCGGATTATCTTTCGATGAGCTAGATTCTATAAACCACGGATGTTGATTTGATGTGTGGTTCACAACGAGATCCATAATTACCTTGAGGTTTCGTTGATGCGCTTGCTGAAGCAGCTCCTCAAAATCTGCCATTGTTCCCGCTTTCTTCATGATGGTGTAATAATCGGATATATCATAGCCGTTATCAAGATCAGGTGACTCGTAGAAAGGATTGATCCAGATGACATCTACGCCAAGCTTCTGAATATAATCTAACTTCTCGATGATGCCACGTATGTCTCCATAACCATCTCCGTCACTATCCTTATAGCTGCGCCAGTACACTTGATACACAACCGCTTCCTTCCACCATTCTTTCTTCATCGTTCATTTCTCCTTTCTCTCCTATTAGCGTTTCCCCGCAGCTTCAAGCTTTACACTTCTATTTGTGGTGCCTGTCACCACCCGGAATTTGTCATATCCTGTCTGACTGTTGGATAATTTTGCACGTACTTTCTAAAGATATAGGAAGAGAAAGATTTATTTCGTTTGAGAAGGAAGGCACTTTATATGAGAAATGAACATATCGTTCAACAAACCGTTCAGCGGGCGCAGGAGAAGAAAGCAAAGGCTGGTGATGATCATCAGCTTCATTGGTGGCAATTAACCCTCATCGGAATTGGCTCGATCATTGGAGCCGGTTTCTTTCTTGGGACTGGATTATCGATTGAACGAGCAGGTCCCTCTGTTCTAATCGACTACCTGATCGCTGGGCTGATTGCTTTTCTCGTCTTCAGTGCCCTCGCTGAAATGTCTGTTCACGATGAAGAAACAGGTTCGTTTAGAAAATATGCCCAAGAAGCCTTTGGTCATTCGATGGGGTTTATGAGCGGCTGGATGTACTGGGTATCAGGACTCCTGATTATGGCAAGTGAAATTACGGCACTTGGTCTTTTTACACAATACTGGTTTCCATCTGTCCCTCTCTGGTTGTTCATGATTATGTATACCGCCATAGGTTTAGGCATTAACCTGCTAGGAGTTAACAATTTCAGCACCCTGGAATCCTTATTCGCAGTGGTGAAATTAGCGACGCTCATCGGTTTTATCGGATTTGGTCTACTGTTTCTATTTGACTTCATTTCACCCGCCTCATCCGTTCAAACAGAGGCAGCGAAATTCTCATCGCTCCTTCCTAATGGCCTGATGGGAACGTGGTCAGCGATGATCTTTGTTCTCTTTTCGTTTGGAGGTATTGCCGTTGTTGGACTGATGTCTAGCGAACTCAAACACAAGGACGAAACGCCAAAAGCAGGTCTTGTAACGGTTGTAGCACTGACAATCATCTATATTCTCTCGATTTTCTTCGTGCTCTACATGATTTCATGGTCAGTTATCAGTGAGGACGAAAGCCCATTCGTGACTGCGCTCTCTCAATTCGAGATTCCTTTTATCAGCTCGATCTTCACAGTCATTTTGATTACTGCCGCTTTTTCTACCATGGTCGGAGCGTTATTCTCCATTACAAAAGTTATCGTTTCGCTCAGTCACGCCGGTGATGCTCCTAAAGCACTTGATAAACATACTAAACGAGGTGTTGCAACACGTGCATTGGGCGTCAACGCCATCGCTCTTAGTGTCATGATCGTCATCTCGTATGTTTTACCTGATAAAGTATATGAATATTTAACAACCGCAGCTGGAATTATGCTCATTCTGAACTGGGTTGTGATTCTTGCCTCACAAATCAAGAATCGTCGTCATTACGCCGAAAAACCCACGAAGAAAACCTATTTTAAGATGATAGGATCTCCATTCACGTCCTATCTCGGCATCGCACTCATCGCAGTCGCCATCACCGGCGCCGCTTTTCAAGAAGGGGAACGAATTGGCCTGCTGATCAGCATCGGAATAATGGGGGTTATTTTCATATCGTATTTGTTTGTTAGAAAAAAAGGCGCCATTCACTCATCGTAATATCAGGTCTTATATAGAGAGTCTTTGGTCCTACCCCCTAACAAAATCATGCCCTAAAATGACTTTCGTCTCTGTTTGAATAAAACCCTTTCAGGGAACCAATAATTGTAACTGAAAGGAGTGGATATTGTTGGAAAAGAAAGTCTCTATGCTTCTGGCATCCTGTCTGATTACAGGTTCACTACTCGCAGGTTGTGGATCGAACACCGCTGAGGATAACAATAGTACTCATACCTCAGATAACTCTGCCAATTCTGGAATGGAAAACGATAGCGCCACAGAAGCCACCACTAACAGTGAAGGTGACAGCAGTTCTGATAATGGCAAAGAAGAAACGATTAACCTTGACGTTGGCGTCGATACAGCACTAACAAACCTTGATGAATTGAAGACGACGATCGAGAATGGCGATGCTGTTGAAAAGATTAACGAACAAGGCATGAATCTTGAAACTACATGGGATAAAATCGAAGCACAGGTTGAAGAAGAATTCCCAGATGAATACAAAAATATTGAAGAAAGCCTTTATCCGCTTATTGATGAAGCAAAGAAAGATGACCCAGATACCGAGAAAATGAACGAACTCATTGATAAAACCATCATGAAAATGACGAAGTTTAAAGAGAAATTACCAGCCTCATAACAAAAACCCTTCTCCCAATCTTATTGGGAGAAGGGTTTTCATCTAATATAGCTTTCCGTGGCGATAGAGAATATTCGAGAGCTTCATCACCGTGTGGATGTAACAATTCTGCCTGAGGGCAAATGGATCGCTAAAGAATTGTGGATAAATCTCGTCCATCGTCTCTTTCATTTTCTTAAATAACATCGTGAATACTTCTTCTTCACTGTAGAACTGCGTCTCTCTTCCTTGCAGCCATTCGAAGTAAGACACAATAACACCACCAGCGTTGGCTAGTATGTCTGGAATGACAAGTACACCGTTTTCACTCAGTTTGCGGTCGGCAGGAAGTGTAATCGGTCCATTCGCACCTTCAACGATCATGCGTGCCTTCACTTTATCGACATTGTCTTCATGAATTTGATCTTCAAGTGCAGCTAATATAAGAATATCGGTATCTAGATAAAGCACATCTTCTCGATCCTGAATGTCAGCTTCAATCTCGTTCTGACTCAGTGCTTCTTTCGTCGTTGGTAGGTCGCCTCCATGATTTGAAGTAAACTCGATTAAGCCTTCAATATCAAGACCATTTTCGTTATAGAGCGTGACATTCCGATCGCTAACAGCTACCACTTTTGTATCCAAATAGTTACAGCTATACGATTCAAGAGCAGCGACTGATCCCACGTTACCAAACCCTTGAATTCCGATCGTTAGCTGCCGATTCGTATGATCCAGTGCTGTCTTCGCAAAACGATTATCATTTCTCTTAAACCAGTCCTTATTGTCATTCACAAAGTTATGAAGCATATAACGAAGTGTATAATATACTCCTTTTCCAGTTGCTTCTCTCCGACCAAGAGATCCGCCATTCACCTTGCTTTTACCAGTGAAGCTTCCTCGATAGGGACGACCAGGGTGAATGCTTTTGTACTCGCCCATCATCCAATCCATTTCACGTTCACCTGTCCCAACATCAGGAGCAGGGATATCCTTATCAGGTCCAAGAATATCACAGAAGTTCTGAACGTATGCCTGTGAAATGGTATGTAATTCTTTTTCAGAGTACTCTCGCGGATTAATGACAACGCCGCCTTTTCCACCACCAAACGGCACATCATGAAGCGCATTTTTCAACGTCATCAAGGTTGCAAGGTTAATGACCTCATCCTCTTCAACAGTTTCATGAAAACGAATCCCGCCTTTATAAGGACCGACTGCATTATTGTGCTGAACTCGGAAAGCAGGTATGCGCAGAATCTTTCCATTCTCGAGCGGAACTCTTAAAAAGGATTTCTGAATTTGATTCGGCGTTGAAAGAATGGCTTCAAGTGACTTGAACGCATTCTCCCGATCCTTGTCCTTAAAATTTGGTAAAAATGATTTGTCTTCAAGTAGAGCATCCAATGATTCCTGTACAACTTCTCCATATTTACTAGCCAATGTCATCCCTCCAATTTTTCCTCATCTCTAAATATCGTACCCTATCGAAACTAGTTCAAACGGGCTGGATGAAAAGGCTTACTACTTTTTAACTGGTTATGATTAAATACGGTCCACTCATTGTTAGCTAATTTGTGTTTCGCCACTAATACACACCCAACAGAAAAAGGACTCTTAACTTGTTCCTTACGTTAAGAGTCCTTGTGAAAAACATAGGAATTACTCAGCGTTTTTCAGACCTTTCTATCATGTATGAGAAAGTGCTCGTTCTACTCATGATCCGCTGGAAAAACGACGCCGATCTGCTTCCGAGCTTCATCCATGACTTCAACCGAACGAAGAGAGTTTTCATGCGAATTGATGGCGGACTCTCTTATATTAGATTGAATTAATTCGATGAACTCTTTCGCTTCGTACATCATCGTATGAGATTGTGGCTGAGTCAACTCTTCCACTGAGCCATCACGAAAATGAATTTTCACATCTGTCGGTGATCCAATCTTATCGATTAAGATGCTGCCATTTTCCCCCTGTATTTCTGAAGGTAAATGTGAATCGGTAATCTTTGAGAACATGATGACCGCTTCTTTATCATCGTACCCCAGCAATATGCTACCCTCTCCATCAACACCCGACTCTAGCATCACGCCTTCTGCTTTGATGGAGTTTGGCTTACCAAGCATAGAGACGACCGGATAGACGCCGTAAACACCGATATCCATGAGTGAACCGTTCGAAAACTCAGGATTAAACGCATTAAGAACCGTTCCTTCTTTATAAGCGTCATAACGAGAAGAATACTGCCCATAATTTGCTACAAAGCGTCGGATTTGTCCAATCTTGTGCAGATTTTCGCGTACCATTTGCATGTTTGGCATGACCGTTGACTTCATCGCTTCCATAAGAAGAACATTATTCTTCTCTGCTGCTTCAATCATTCGTTTCACTTCATATGTATTCGATGCCATCGGCTTCTCACACAGGACATGCTTTCCGGCGTTCATCAATACGATCGATTGTTCAGCATGAAGCGAATTCGGACTCGCTATGTAGACCGCATCAATGACATTACTCGATGCCATTTCCTCAAGACTTGTAAATGTCGCCTTTGCACCATGCTTTAGTGCAAAGGACTTCGCTTTATCTTCTGTTCTGGAATAAACAGCTGTCAGCTGAAAATCACTAAGCTCACTCGCTCCCTCCAGAAAATTATCCGTAATCTTATTCGTTCCAATAACGCCAAAACGTATCATCACACTATTCCTCCTATATTTCGACAAGTGCCTGGCACCGTAGTTCGCGCTTCGACGAGTGCCAGGCACCACCCGAACTATATCATTTCCTGTCGAATCAGATAAGCCGCACGCCTAGTTTTTCTTCCAGCCATTTCGGTACGACGAATCTTGCGGTCATGAGTGGGTCAACGATTTGGCATACTTCGACCTGGCCGATCGCACTCATGAGCATCGTTACTTCTCCTAATGGCATTCCGGTTTTCTCAGCAATGCGATCGATCATGAGCTCGGTTGCAAGTTTTGCAGCTTGATCCAACGTTTCAGCTGAAGCGATTTGGGTGACGACTTCGCTATTCTCGAGCATTGGCTGTGTCATCGGTTCGCCCTTAAGTACCTCTAGCTTGACTGTTGCTCTACCTGGCACTTCAATTCCAGAGACGCTCACTTCGCCGTCTCCCATCGCTGCATGGAAGTCTCCGAGTCCAAATAAGGCTCCTTCAGCAAAAACAGGTAAGTAGAGCACGGCACCTTCAGTTATCATCTTATTGTCCAGGTTTCCACCGTGCGCGCCTGGCGTGCCACATGAGACACCTTCTCCCTCAGGTGCCACACCAATGACTCCTATCATCGGATTTAAGGGAATATGTAGGTCACCGAATTGTGCATGTCCATCTTTGATCGGAATGATTTTCGATTCCATTTCTTTCAAACGATGCCCCATTACGCCAAGATCTGGTCCAACCACCATCACGCCCTGATCTCCGATTTCTAGCTTTTCAATGGTTACCTTCAACACATCTCCTGGCATCGCATCATTCACATAAATCGGTCCAGTAGCTGGATTGACACGGTTCCAATCAATCCCGGAAATTTCATCTTTCTCCGATTGAAGTTGATTTTCAAAACAGTCATAGGTTACAATCTCGATCGTTGCGCCTGATGGAACCACTTTGACAGGCTTGTGTGACTTATTGAAGTCGTAAATCACGGACTCATTCATTAGTAATTCCATTTCTCACATCTCCTATATTCATTTTCATTATTATGATAATTCTAACAGCAAATCATCTCGAGTGCCTAACAATTAGAAACGCCCCTTTCATATCATGACTCGTTCCAACATGACAAAAGACGCAGGAATATAGACACTAAAAAGGAGTCATGTCTTACTAAATCCCTCTCTTCATCCCCTCTTTTGTACCAATATGAGCAGACCCTCTTGCATATATGTAAGCGTTCTTATTACGATTAAATAAGAGATCACTTAAACTATTAAACATTGCCTTTCTATTTTTGAGCTAGAAAAACTAACTTTTTTCGATTTACTTTGCGAATTTACGACCACATCCATCGTCCCTATTTTCTTAAAACGAACCTTACAATCTATTAACATCACGTTCATCTTCATCACGTAAACTATGGGCTGTGAGAAAAAATGATCCGGGGGGAACTAATCAATGTTCACAAAAAACGCAAAAAAGAAACTTATCCCGTTCGCTGTAATTTCATCACTAGCCGTTGCTGGGTTTGCCGGCAACGCTGTGAATAGTGAGGCGAAATCCGATAAGGACCACGACCACCACAAGAAAAATGAAATCGAAAACGTTATTTTCTTAATCGGAGATGGCATGGGCCCAAGCTATACGACAGCTTACCGCTCGTTCATGGACGACAAAACAACTCCTTATATGGAAAAAACAGCATTCGATGAGAACCTTGTTGGGGCTCAAGAAACGTATTCCTGGGATCCAGAAGAAAGCGTAACGGACTCTGCAGCAGCAGGTACAGCGATGGCAGCTGGGGTAAAAACTTACAACGGCGCGATTTCAGTGGATATGGATAAAAACGAAGTAAAGACGGTTCTTGAAGAAGCGAAGGAAAATGAGAAGGCAACTGGTCTTGTATCGACTTCTCAAATTAACCATGCGACACCAGCCTCATTTGGTGCTCACGATGAGTCTCGTAACAACTACAACGATATTGCAGACGATTACTACGATGAAATGATTAATGGTGAGCATAAAGTTGATGTTCTTCTAGGTGGCGGAACTTCTTACTTCGATCGCGATGATCGCAATCTGACTGAAGAGTTTCAAAATGACGGTTACAGCTACGTCACTTCAAAAGATGAACTAGCCAAAGATGACAACGAACAAATTCTTGGTCTGTTCGCTCCAAAAGGTATGGATAAAGCAATTGACCGTACGAAAGACGCCCCTTCTCTAGAAGATATGACTGATGCGGCTTTAAATCGTTTAAGCGAAGACAAAGACGGATTCTTCCTTATGGTTGAGGGAAGTCAAATTGACTGGGCTGGTCATGACAATGATGCGGTTGCAGCGATGAGTGAAATGGAAGACTTCGAGAAAGCATACAAAGCTGCGATTGAATTTGCGAAAAAGGACAAGCATACGCTCGTCGTTACTACTGCTGACCACTCAACTGGCGGATTCGCTATGGGACGTGATGGTGAATACAAATGGGACCCAGCACCACTGAAAGCAGCGAAAAAAACACCTGACTACATGGCAGCAAAAATTGCTGAGGGTGCAGATGTTGAGAAAACACTGAATGACAACATCGACCTTGAATTAACTTCTGAAGAAATCGCATCTGTTCAAAAAGCGACTGAAACGAATGACGTTGTCGAAATTGACAATGCCATCGAGAAAATCTTTGACCTTCGTTCTGGTACTGGTTGGACTACCGGTGGACACACTGGCGTTGACGTTAACGTCTATGCTTACGGTCCACAATCTGAGAAATTTGCAGGACTTCACGATAACAATGAAACAGGTCAAATGGTGATGGATCTTTTAAATACAAAACAGGACAGCGATCACGAGAAAGACGATGATCATGATGAAGATGACGATCATGGCCACGACAACGATCACCACAAGAAAGACAAATAAGTAAGAAACTCCCGTTGCTGTAAAAGCAGCGGGCTTTTCTTCATGATGAAAGAGGTCATTTCAAGTGAAGTATGTACTTGTTACTCTACTAACAGCTTCCCTATTTCTCGGAGGGTGTGCCAATAACAACGCTGAGCAGAAAGTGAACTCACAGTCAGAGTCTACTACGAATCAATCAGACGTGAAAAATCCAGAAACAAAAAGTGAACAAAATGAGCATAAAGGATTGATCGACAGTCCTCAGGCGCCTGATGACAGTTCATTAACTGAGGTTGGCCAATCATTTCAGGATCTGGACGGCTCGATTACGTTACAAGCTGTTTCTGATGATAACGAAAAAACAGAAATTGGTGATATAGCGTTAACTGTATCGGATGTGAAAGTCATGAAGTATGAGCCTTCCCCTGACTTGGTCGATTTTTTCCATGGCTATTCAACTGATGAGGAGAAATTTAGCTATGTGAAGATTCGTGTTAATGTAAAAAACACATCGGATGAAGCTGTTAACTTCGCCCCAGTTTCAGTTCTTGAAACGAGTGAAGGTGAGAAGAAAGGGTTCGATGATGATTTTTACTTGGAGAATCTTTACGGGGATTATGCTCCTGGTGAAGAAAGAACAGGACAGCTAGGATTTGTTTTGAACGAAACCGACATCAAAAAGCTGGAGTCGATGACCATTCATACAAGCGATGTGTTTGATGAAAATAAAGAGACGTTATCAAAAAGCAAGACAATCACGATCGATTTTTAGAGACTCCCGTTCGGGGGTCTCTTTTTCGCGGAAATCCTTCCGTGAACATCCCCAACGTCAGAATTGCCCCCTTTTTCAAACCGTTTTATACCCTTTCTTCATATACCATAAGAAATAAGTAACAAAAGAAAGGCTGAGTCCACCGAAAAGAAAAACAGATTGGAGCTTGTACCCTTTGTTCTCTATCATCCAATCAAATACAAAATGAAAAACCGCTGCTAAATCTAGCATCAACATCTCCTCCTGAGTGTTTGATTACTAGATTATAAGCAAGCGGTTTAAAATATATGCCAACTTTTTCATTAAGTTAGTGAATTTAGACGAGTTGTTAGTTCCATGAATGATTTACAGTCACGATAATCGAGCGCCTCATCAATCTCTTTCTTAAGGACATCTTGTCTTTGCTCTATAGTGGAAGCGTTGATGTGTTCAATGAGCTGTTCGACTATTTCCTGTCTCTTCTCTGAAATCTGATTCTGGTAGACTTTTCGATTCTCCATCATCCAATCCTCCATTCATATTGATAGAAACGTTGCTACGATTCTATGCGGTTAATTACATTCTAACCGTTTTTTACAAAAAATAAACAATAGTTTTGAAGATTCTAATAAATAAGGTCGAATTTTGTACTATTTTACTAGAGTGGTGTTCGGAATTAATGGATAAAGCCTCTTCATAACAATACTTTTGTACACTCACCTCTTATTACTTATTGCGTTTTTTCCTAAACTTACCTGATTGATATTGTTATGATGCGGTATTATTCCTTTCCTTTCTTTCAATAAGGCTATGTTAATGAATGTTGTTGATTTTCGACTCATTTACGCCCTGTGATGGCCAATCGCCTGGGCAAATTCATTTGCTCGAAGCGATTGGCCATCACAGGGCGACCTTTCAGCAGAGCTGAAAGGCGAGTGAAACAAAGGTTTCACTCGAATGAGCCAAAAATCGAGAAATAAGCATTATAAGCTAACATAACCTTCAGTAAAAATTCTATGTTAACTATGTAGAAATAATGGGAAGAGTATAGATGGAAGTTATTTTTGCAAGTAGTAAAAAGGAGTGGATAACATGAACAACAGTCAATTCGACAAAATTAAGAACGGTAAAGGATTCATCGCAGCACTCGACCAAAGTGGCGGTAGTACGCCAAAAGCATTGGCAGAGTACGGCGTACCTGAAGATGCCTATTCTAATGAGGACGAAATGTTTGATCGTGTCCACCAAATGCGGACTAGAATCATCACCTCCCCTGCCTTTAGTGCCGATCAAATCCTTGGCGCTATCTTATTTGAGCAAACGATGGATCGCGAAATTGAAGGCAAATATACAGCAGACTATCTTGCCGATAAAGGCATTGTTCCTTTCTTGAAAGTGGATAAAGGACTGGCTGAGCAGGAAAATGGTGTTCAATTAATGAAACCGATCCACGATTTGGATGAGACGCTTCGACGTGCCAATGAGCGAAACATATTCGGTACTAAGATGCGCTCTGTCATCCATGAGCCGAATACAAGCGGCATCAAAGCAGTTGTAGAGCAGCAATTTGATATTGGAAAAAGAATTGTCAATTCAAATCTAATGCCGATTATCGAACCAGAAGTCAATATTCACAGTGAAAACAAGGAAAAATCCGAAGAAATTTTACGAGATGAAATCATCAAACACTTGAATGAGTTATCAGAAAATGAAAACGTCATGCTGAAGCTTTCGATCCCAACAAAAGCAAATGCATATAAAGAATTGATCGAGCATCCACGCGTTGTGCGTGTTGTCGCTCTATCAGGCGGTTATTCCCGTGATGAAGCGAATGAGAAGTTGAAAGAAAACGATGGTCTTATTGCGAGCTTTTCAAGAGCATTGGCAGCAGACTTAAATGCCAATCAGTCTGAAGAAGAGTTTAACCAGGCGTTACAGAATGCGGTCGATTCCATTTACGATGCTTCTGTTAACAAAAAATAGCATCATCAAACTGGATAGATTTTGTCCATAAAATTAGCCCCAGATCGAGTTCTTTACAGAACTCGATCTGGGGCTTTTCTTCTTTGTGGATGTATTTAATCGCTTATAAGAGTTCATTACTTTTCAAATCGCCAATGTTTGCATTTGTTATCGTTCCTTGATGAAAATAAAGTTGCCATCTATTATCAATGAACTTCCAGATCGAACTTCTTCGTGTATGTCGATTTTTCGTTTTATTAGTTAAATAATAGGTCGTTAACACGACATCACGTGCTAAAGGATGAAGTTCGAAATCGAAAAGGATCAATTCATCCAAGGAAACGCCACTTTCAATACAATCCTTTTTATTAAATGTATCACCTGAACTTCCTATTTCAAAGAAGTCTTCAGCGAGTATTTTATCAAGCTTTTCAGGAGATTTACGCACCTCAATCGCTAAATGACTTTTCTCTAATTCCTCGATTAATTTTCTATTATGAATATCCATCGTAGCCTCTTTACTTAATAATTTTTTAAAGATTTCCGTAAAAGTCTATTAGATCGCAGAAGCTCAAGTTTAATTGTGTTGGTTTCTTATCAAACTTACTGATCATTTAATCCTTTTCCATCGAGAATGTGCTGTTTATATTTTTCAATCCTAGATTCTCGCGTTTTGGATTGTTTGGCTTTAGAAAAATAAAGAATGTATGCTCGTTGTCGGCCTGGAGTCAATGCTTCAAAAGCGGTTTTTAAGCTAGGAGTTGCATCGAATTTATTTTGAAGCTCTTCAGGAATTTCTATATTCTTTTTAAATTCCACTTCCAAACCAGCTTTTTCAACTTCAATGGCTTCATTAATATACGTTTTTATGGTGGCTTCCATCGCAACTATTTCTTGAAGATTGGTGAATCGAATCTGGCGCGCCGCCTGTACATTCTCCGTTTGTTGGATTAACACCCCATTGGTATCCTTTAACAGCGCACCTTTATGAAACAGAAGCGCGCAATATTCTTTAAATCCATGTATTAAAACGATGTTTTTATCCTCAAACGTATAACAAGGATGCATCCACTTAAATTCTTCAGTCAGCTCACAGTCAAGGACAATCTTTCTCAACTCCTTAAATTCTTCCTGCCACTTCTGAGGTTTACTTAAATATTCATCAACTTTAGGGTTCATATTACTATTTGTCATTAAAGAACACTCCTTCTCCATGTTCTGATCAGCCGACAGTCTTATGGACTTATTTACGCCAAAAAGTTGAACAGTCTGCTTTTTCCATAATATTAAACTCGATCATTTTCTCAAGTAACGAGAAATCAACCGGACTATCCCACTTGATACGTACCAACTGCTTGCTGTGATCATAGCCAGACTTGGCAATTTCATCAGAGAAATGAATAATCCCTGCCCTTTCAGGGGCAACAGCTAAATGATGTTTGGCTATGCTAAAGCCAATAATAAATGTGCCGTGATCGGTAAACATAGGCTGGTTCCACGCAATTTTCGGAATTAAATTGGGATGTTTCTTAGTTACCCACGCCAACACTTCTTCTGTTCGGACCCGATGTTGCAGGTTTTCAATATGCGCTAAATATTCTGCAAAAACGTCCATGTTGTTCCACCTCCGAGCTAATGATTGTGTCATTTCTTTATCAAGTCAAATACTCCATATGACCGATTACATACACCTTGTCTTCCTTGCTACATCCAATTAATGCCCCATAAACTGTTCAATATAACCATATAAACCGTTAAAACGACCGAACAAATGATAAAGATGATCGACATAAAACGAAGTGGCAATCCTTTTCTTACCGTATGTACAAAAACCGCTGATGAACATACCGCAGCAGTATAATAAACAAAAAACAACCAGTAGACTGTGTAGGGTCCTATGAACAAGCAAAACACCGAGAATTGGATGACAAAAGCTAGAATAGAGAATGATAGCCATTTCAATGAACTATTGTAAACAACTGCTGTCCCAATCGCTAAAAGCAGTGAACAAGATAAAATCACAACGAGCGACCATTCGTATACGAAAAACATCGGTTCAGTTGAAACGGCTAGAAAGTAACCGATGATCGATAGCGGTATGATCGCGAGAAGCAAAAGAGCATTAATTTTAATATAGCTGATTTCGGTGAGCTTCAGCTGCTCATGACTCATTTGTGGTGATGTCACTAGATTATAAATCCTCCTTTGAGATTTATTTCATAAATAGGCTAAACCTAAGATCTAATGAAGTCTCATATTTTCAACTCCACCTAATCTGATTGAAATCAAGATACTGTATTTCATATATTCTGTTAATTATACCGTGAATAGCAATATATTTCTAAGAGAGAAATTTTGACCATAAAAATGATGAGCACCTAATTGATTAATCATGGTACTTTCTAGTTTTCAAGTACGATGACTACAGATTCTGTCGAATTTGTATTAGAATAGAGGGAGCGAAAAATAGGAGTGGTAGAAATGGATAAAGAGATTAAACTAATTGCATTAGATATGGATGGAACGCTTGTCAATCATGATGGAGATGTTTCCAAAGAAAATGAAGAAGCTGTCAAGCGGGCGAAAGACAATGGCATACATGTGGTATTAAGCACTGGACGCTCTTTGCCTTTTTGCAGGGACATTGCAGAACAGCTTGGCCATTCCGCTTACTTAGTAACTGTAAATGGCGGGCAAATTTTCGATAAAGAGTTAAATCTTGTTGATAGTACACATCTTAATAATGATCTTGTGAAACGTCTCTGGGATTTAAAAGTGAAACATGATGTGTATTTTTGGTCATCCACCACAGAGGGTGTATTCAATACACAGAAACCATTTGAGAAAGAAATCGAAGAATACAACTGGTTGAAATTCGGTTTTGATATTCAGGACGATGAGATTCGTAAAGTGATTTCTGACGAAGTGATGGCTAACGAGGCGTTAGAAGTGACGAACTCAAGTCCAACAAACCTTGAAATCAATCCTGCTGGAGTGAATAAAGCAGCTGCTCTTCTTAAAGTCTGTGATTGGCTTGACCTCTCGATGGAAAACGTAATGGCAGTCGGGGACAGCATGAACGACATCGCAATGATTCGTGAAGCTGGCTTTGGTGTTGCCATGGGCAACGCCCAGGACCGCGTGAAAGAAGCTGCGAACTGGATCACGAAAGATTACACAGAACATGGCGTAGCCCATGCCATCGACCGTGTACTGAAGTAAACGGTGCCTGGCACCACCCGAATAAGCTCAATAAATGTCGAAAAAGCGCAGCGGAAGAAAATTCCGCTGCGCTTTTTTTCTTTTTCTCTGTAGAAGTTCTTACTGTCATGCCTCCACTTCTCTTTGTAGCTAGCTATTCATCTCTTACTTCTCCGTGACTTCAAGCACATAAGGTTTATGTGTATGAAGCTCTTCCCCCTTCTCGACATGGACTTTCAAGCTGTACGTTCCTGGTTCGGAGATTTCTGCCATACCTTCATACATACCTTCACCTTTCTCTTCCGCGTCTGTGTAGATATGTTTTTCTTCTCCTTCTTTCCAGTATTCAAAACGTACGTCTCCTTCTGTTAGCAGCTGGTCGCCTTTTTGGATTTCTGCCATTAGAGTCGTTGGTTCCATCTCATCATTTTGAAGAGAAATTCTGATTTCGGCTCCGTGGCCCTCACTATGCTCTCCGTGATCATCTGAGCTTTCTTCACTAATCATGATAGTAAGGTCAGACTCTGACATGGCATCTTTATCTTCTTGAGACCCAGCTGCTTCCTCACTTTCCATCGCATCACCTGCCTCAGCTTCATTCATGTCCGCACTGTTCATTTGTTCGTTACTGGATTTCTCTGAATTTGCTGCATTGCTAGAGTCCTCACTATTTCCTGAACATGCCGCTAACACCAATAGAAAAGTTAACCCGATCATGAGTGGTATTCTCTTCATCCTATCCCTCTCCCTACGTCTCCCATTCCATTTGATTGGGGTTTAATCCCGATCATAATGTAAGTTTTTTTATACTTAGCTATCGAAAAATAACACAATACGGATCACTTTTTGCAAGATAAGACATAAACATTCTTCTTTTAACAATTAATATGGAAACCATTTTCGCGTCATAGTAACAAGGTCGCTTTATTCTGTATATTCTGACAAATTAAATGACTATTCAACTGGAAGGTGTTACCATAAGTCTAGGGATGGCACACAAAATACTTATTCCGGGGAGGAATATGATGAAGAAACTCGTTTCTATGTTAACTGCTTTCTTATTAGTGCTTGGTTTTGCGAACGTTGGGTACGCAGATGATGACAAAAACTGTGATGACTTTTCCACACAGGAGGAAGCACAGCAATATTTCGATAACCATGACCCTGATGCTGATCCAAGTGATCTTGATCGTGATGATGATGGTCAAGCATGTGATGCTTTACCAAGCTCTGGCGAAGACACGAATTCAGATTCATCGAATGATTCCGAAGAAGCTATGTCAAACGATGATAACTCTTCATCTGATGAAGACATGACGAGCACAGAAGATAGTAGTTCAGATGCAGACGAGAACACGGAAGGTGCTGAAATGGCAGAAACGGCAACAAGCTATCCGATCTATATGCTCCTTGGCTTTGCGATTGCTGCATTCGGTTCCCTTCTTCTTCTAAAAAGGAGAGTACATTCTTAAGCCACATATCATCCCTGTGGGATAGGCGGTTTCCGTCTATCTCTCTATTTCTAAAGAAGGTGATTTCCGTTGATAAAAAAAGTTAGCATTATACTAATACTGTTTGGGTTGATCCTGACAGGGTGGAGTGGGTATGAATGGTGGACTCAAAAAAGCGTGGGAACTTTTGACCCGGAGAAGGCGAAAGCGATATCAGTTGATTGGAAGGAGACAAGGCAAGAAGAAACGATAAATAGGGAGGTAATTGCGACAAGCGAACGTTCTCGATCAGTGGAACAAGTGAACTACAAAACAGGAGAACAAATTGGAGAACTAACGATTCCAAAGTTGGGTTATCTATACCCTGTGTATTGGGGAACGGATGAAAATACACTTAAACAAGGTGTTGGTATGTACGATACATCATTTACAACAACACCAGGTCAAGGCGGACACACAGCCCTTGCAGGTCACAGAGATACTGTGTTTGATGGTCTTGATGAACTAAGTGAAGGTGACCGCCTCTATCTCACCTCAGGTCAAGTTACTTATGAATACCAAATTCGAAAAACCTGGATCACGGATGAAGATGACCGAAGCGTAATCGTGAAGAAGGATTCACCAACGTTATCACTCACCACCTGCTATCCATTCGATTTCCTCGGATCGGCGCCTGATCGTTACATTATAGAAGCAAGCCTGATTCACACAAAAGTAGAAAGTAATGATTGATCCCCTTCTCTACCTTCGTTTCCTTTACAGATTTCCTAATTTTATAGATAAATCAACCAAAAAGCTCTTTTCTAAAAGATTGCTGCTTTTGAAATGATTTAAAAAACGACACTTTGTGATTGGAGCGGAAGGATGCTCGACTCCTGCGGGACTAGCGGGACAGGTGAGACCCCACAGGAGCGTAAGCGACGAGGAGGCTCACCGCCCGCCCCGCGGAAAGCGAGCATCCTGGAGCGGAAATGAACTCGCTATAGCAACAATGTTTACGAAAAGAGCCTATTAAAAAAAGAGCTGATTTGTCAGCTCTTTTTTGTCTACCTTATCGAATTTGACTAATTGAAAGTTTTTCCTGAACGATGCGGATCGCTTCAGCTAGCAATGGCGCAATCGAGAGAACAGTGATTTTCTCAAGGTCGTCTGATTCAGGTAGTGCAATCGTATTTGTTACAACGACTTCTTTAATGGTTGACTCCGCGATTTCTTCTGTTGCATGACCCGAGAGAACAGCGTGTGTAAAGTAGCGTAAACTTCTTTCACACCATTTTCTTCTAATATACGAGAAGTAAACGTCACGTTTCTACCCGTATCGATCATATCGTCGATAATGATTGCAGTCTTGCCTTTAACATCTCCAATGACATTAACTGTGGACGGTTCGCCTGTGTCATAAGAACGTCGATCGATGAGCGCGATCGGAACATCAAGTAATGAACCAAGCTTACGAGCGCGAAGAGCACTACTGTTGTCAGGAGCAACAACGATTACGTTTTCTAAATTCTTCTTCTCGAAGTATTCAGCAAGAATTGGGATACCGGATACCTGATCCACTGGAATATTGAAAAATCCTTCAATCTGATTGGCATGTAAATCAACCGTCAATACTCGAGTTGCCCCTGATCGCTCAAGCATATTCGCAATAAGCTTCGCTGTTATGGGCTGTCTCGGTCCCGTTTTTCTATCCTGCCTCGCATATCCGTAATACGGTAATACAACATTAATGGTTTTCGCCGATGCTCGTTTCAACGCATCGATCATAATCAAGAGTTCCATAAGGTAATCGTTTCCTGATCCTGCGATAGATTGAACAAGGTATGTATCGCAACCGCGGATGCTTTCCTCAACGTTCATGTGGATTTCTCCGTCACTAAACCGCTTCACGGAGCAATCTGCAACTTTAATCCCCAGCGTCTCAACAATTTCCTGAGCCAACTCCGGATTTGAGTTCAAAGCGAAAACTTTCACATCTTCTTCCTGGCGTAGCATAGCGTAGCTCCTTTATCTTTCGTTTATCTTAGGATTGAATCAACTAACCTTAAGCCGTAACGATCTCCGGCTTAAGGAAGTTTCACAATATCGACTGCGTATAGATTCATACGTATGTATTTAGTTTAAACTTCTTCTCCACTATACCATACACAGAAGGTTAATTTCTTCAGATTTTTTCTGGAATTCCACCAAAAATATTCCCTTATCATTCTCGTTTATTCTGTATGCGCTTTACTTCCCCAGTATGGATGAAATTGTCCTTCCTCCTCTATCTCCACCTAATCGAATGAACAATATAGAGAAGGATCGAACCAAAAATAACTGTTAGAAATAACGGAAGGACCCATGGGGAGATACCTTCTAGTGCACCACTCGCAATCGACACACTTTCAATCGTCAAATAAGCGAAAAGAATGGCGATTGTATTTTTCAAAAAGTGGATAAGCGCAACAGCACTTCGGTATTGTAATGTAGCATTTCCTTTCGTGATTTTCACGACGTAATTATACACATGTGGATAACGCTCGAGAATGGATAAGCCAGACCAAATGATCATCCCGACGATTGGAAGCGCAAGAAGAGAAGCTTTTCCTCCCCAATTATCTGCTTCTCCTAAAGCATTGAAGTGAATGGGAACGCGATTCGGTAATCCAGACCATTCCAAAATCACATAAACAAGACATAGGAATAGGAATGTAAGCCCAGCCACATCAAACCATTTCTGCAAAACCGTCTTTTCAATTGACACTCTTGGTCGTTCGCCCATCGGCCTCTCTCCCTTCGTTACTAGTTATACGATTCTATTGATAGAATGTTCCGATGAGTTGATTCTACCACGTATGAATGCGAATACAGATTTTATAACGAATGTGTAGAAAGACTGACAAAGCAAAACCCACGCTCATTAAAGAGCGTGGGTATTCCTTACTACACTTACATCTTTGCTACTTTTCTAGACTCTTCATCGATCCGCTTCATTTCATCGAGTGTCAGCTTAAAGCCAAGTACCTTCACATTATCTTCTGCATGCTTCAATTTAGATGCACCCGGGATCGCCACCACGGTGTCCTCATGGAAATGAACGAGCCAGTTCAATGCAACCTGTCCCGCACCGACACCATAGGCATTTCCAATCTCTGTTAGTACATTGATTAAAGGAAGCGTTTTGGCTAATCCCTGTGGCTTAAATTGCGCCATGTGTTTACGGGGGCCAGACAGATTTGCAACAAGCTCCGGATTAGTGTGGAACTTCCCTGTCAAAATTCCTTGTTCAAGAGGGGAATAGGCAATAATTGTTACGCCGTTTTGTTTTGCTAGATCCATTACACCGTTCGTCTCAATCCGTCGATCAAGCAAGCTGTATTTCATTTGGTTTGAAGCTAAGTTTACTCCATGTCGCTTTAACTCTTGAATTGCGCGATCCATCTTATCTCGGTTGAAATTACTGACTCCAATTGCTCCAATGCTCCCGTCATGAAAGAGCGAAGCCATTTGTTTCATTTCCTTCTCTGGAGAAGAGAAGGAAAATGGTTGATGGACTTGATAGAGGTCAATGTGACGACCTTTCAAAGCGTCTTTACGCTTCTTAATCGTTCCAGTAATGGAACTAGCAGTCCTCAGAAGTGGCCACCACTTCGTTGCGATCAGCGCATCTTCTTCTTTCATACCGAGTCGATTCAACGCACCTGCTAACGCATCCTCCGATTTCCCTTTACCATAAGCCTCTGCGGTATCAAACCAATTGATACCACCATCCAGGCTCATTTTCACAATGGCATCCATATCTGCTTCAGAAATCGTGGAGAAATAGCTCCCGATCAAACCGCTTCCCTGGCTAAATTGCCATGTGCCAAGTCCGATGGGAGAAATCTTATAATTTGTTTGACCTAGTTTTCTCAATTACGTCCCACATCCTTTTTTATTCGTGGTCCAAGTATAGCATTCGGCCGAAGTATTCCGCCAAGCTCAGCACTCTTACTCCTTCAACTTCTTCTTGAACACATAGCTCACTTGATCATAAGACATCTTTTCTTTATAGAAGCGATGCGCTTCTTCCCTCATTAAGCCTGATGAAAGAGCCACTGACTCATAGTTATTCTCACGTGCCCACTCCTCCACATAAGAGAGCAACTTCTCACCGTAGCCTTTCGATCGTTGTTGTTCACTCGTCACAAGGTCACATACCCAAACAAACCGTCCATAATACAACGTAATCATCGGTTTAAAACCAATGACCGCAACCATTTGATTCTGCAGCATAGAGCGAAAAGATCCGGTACATATCCTTCTCTCTTGCTTCCTCAACAAGAGCTAAATACTTCTCTTCATCTAAATGGTTTCTAAGCTCCTTCATGATTTGAAATGCTTCAAGCAGTTCTTCTTTCGAACTCATTTCTTTAATCATGCGATCCCTCCGGTGAATGACATGCATAAGAATATCCAAGACATTCAAAACCTAATTTTTCTAAAATCGGTTGGCTCATCGGTCTTGCATCTACCGTTAGATATGGATGATTCTTTTCAAATGCTCGTTTCGCTCGTGCAGCAAGTAACTTCGTGTAATGCCCTTTCCCTCTATACTCAGGTAAAGTCGCCCCACCCCAAAGGCTTGTGAATTGCTCACCTTCAAGGTACATCCAGGCTGAACTAACGAGAATATTGTCTTCATATATTCCGAAGAGCGATAACAGGTTAGCTTCTTCCTGCTTATCGCGAAGTAGACGCATGCCAAGTTCTACATGAGATTCGCCCCAAATTGTATCTTCTAGGGCAATAATATCTCGTATCCCCTTTTCATCCGATATTTCGACGACCTCGCTTGTATCTTCACTCAAAATCCTCTGATCACATTCAAGCTTCATGATCATTAATGCTTCTGGTTCTTCACATTGAAATCCAGATTCTTCAAGGTAAGCTTTAAGATTATCTGGCGTATCATAGCTATATACTTTCCATTCAAAATCCTGTTTCGCCTTACGAAAACGTTCCTTTTCCTGATCGATCGTTTGTTGAACATTATCTTCTGTTAAAGAAGAATAAATCACAAACCCTTTTTCTTGATGCTGAGACAGATGCCGAACGACCGCTTTAGATTCTTCCCGCTCAAAACCCTGTGCTTCAACCCTCTGCCTCATTTCTTGATCAAATAATTGTTTCAGTTCTTTATTCCTCACATGAATGCTCCTTCGTTCATACTTGTTTCTTAAGCATTATTCTACAAAGTAGAAAAGCCTCCTGTTCAAAAAGCGAAACTTCTTTAAGGTGATCAAAATCTCTCCGATTAAACATTTTCCAAAACAAAAATTCATTCAGAATGAATACTCTATGCAAAGCGTTTGGTAGCGCTTACTTCATTTTCATGATTATTACATTTTCTAAAAAGTGGTTTAACTTCTTTTCACTAAGGCTATTTATACACACATATTGAAATAAAATATTTATTTTTTTAAGTTTTATGTTAGGAATCCTTACATAAAAACACAATAATCTGTAAATATCATTAGAATGGACACTAACAAAAAAATTAAAGGTGAGGTTATTTAATCCATGACTCTAACGAAGAATAGTATTCAACAGGACATCATGAAGGAAGCTAAGGAAAAGAAAGTCGAGTTTATTCGCCTTGAATTTACTGACATGCTTGGCGAAACGAAAAACGTAGAACTTCCAATTGAAGAATTGGAAAGTGTTATGAATAACGAAGCGATGTTCGATAGTTCTTCCATCGCTGGTTTCTCTGATATCCAGGAAAGTGATATGTATCTTTTCCCTGATCTTGAAACATTCAAAGTTCTTCCAGACGCAGTTGATCAGGATTGTATCGCTCGCTTTGTTTGTGACATTCATACTCCCGATGGGAATCCATTCGAAGGTGACCCACGCTATATTCTAAAAAGAGCGATGAAGGAAGCAGAAGACATGGGCTACACGGTTAACGTTGGTCCAGAACCAGAATTTTTCCTGTTCAAATTAGATAAAGATGGTTATCCAATCCGTAAAATGAATGACCGTGCAGGTTATTTCGATGCATCACCAAAGGATAAGGGTGATCAGGTGCGTCGCGATATCGTTCGCACTCTTAAGAAATTCGGCTTTGAAATGGAAGCTTCTCACCATGAAGTAGCCCAGGGTCAACACGAAATTAACTTCCGCTTTGACAGTGTGATCAAAGCTGCTGATAACATTCAAACGTTTAAAAACGTTGTAAAAGACGTCGCAACGAATCATGATTACCATGCTACGTTTATGCCGAAGCCAATCGCTGGTGAAAATGGATCTGGGATGCACTGTCACCTTTCCCTCTTCACAAATGGCGAAAGCGCATTTTCTGACGAGAACGATCCAGAGGGCATTTCTAAAACGATGAAACAATTCATGGCAGGTATTCTGTCTCACGCAAATGGACTAGCTGCTATTACAAATCCAAACGTTAACTCATACAAGCGTCTCGTACCTGGTTATGAAGCACCTGTCAGTGTGGCATGGTCTCACTCTAACCGTAGCTGTATGATTCGCGTTCCTACAACACGTGGAATGGGAACACGCTTTGAAATCCGTAACCCGGATCCAACTGCTAACCCTTACCTCACACTTGCAGCAGTCATTCATGCTGGTTTAGAAGGAATCCGTGACAATCTCGATGCAGGTGAGCCCGAAACACGTAACCTGTATGAAGTGAACACAGATGACGTTCCAACACTTCCAACGAACCTAAAAGAAGCCATCAAAGCGCTTCGCGAAGATAAAGTGATCATGGACGCGCTTGGCGATCATACTTCAAAAGTCTACATTGAAGAAAAAGAAAAAGAGTGGATCGAATACTCCTTAATGGTTAGCCAGTGGGAAGTCGATCGTTATATGAATAAGTAAAAAGAAACATGCGAAAGGAGCTACCTCATGAGGTAGCTCCTTTCTTATTCTATATCAGTCATTAGTGTCTGCATTTGTACTCTTTCAACTTTTGGTATTGAATAATTTTCTCATCCAAACGTTTGCTAAGAAGAAGTATTTTACCTGATGAATAATCATCAACTTCTTTACCTAGATCATAAAGCACCATTCGCAACGTGTAAATTTCTTGTTCAAGGTTTTGAAGCAACATAGCGCTCTCCCTCACTATATGTCTTTTATTTACAATAACATAAAAACTGGTTTGATATTTCTTTTATTTACATATTACATATTTTTTTACAATTGTAACCATTTAGTCATATGAATAGGTGAAAGTTTGAAAAAGAGTGAATACTAGAACATTATCCAAAATGATTGACCACCCATTTGTTCATTGTTATGATTTTCGTTATAAATTTAATCATAACTCTACACCTTGTATAAGTTCAGGAATAAGGCCTGAGCGTTTCTACCAGCTACCGAGAATGGCTTGTCTACAAGGAATAATGAAGATTTTCATATTCCTTGTCGCACTCTGGTTTCTGGCCAGGGTTTTTTTATTAATCAGGAGGGTCCATCATGAAAAACTTCTTCCAGTTCACAGAACGGGAAACAAATTATCGCAAAGAAACGTTAGCCGGGATTACAACCTTTTTATCCATGGCCTATATATTAGTTGTTAACCCCATTATTCTAAGTGAAGCGGGGATTGATAAAGGCGCATTGTTCACAGCTACCGCCCTATCAGCGATCGTCGGTTCATTGCTGATCGGACTTCTGGCAAACTTCCCTGTCGGCATTGCCCCAAGTATGGGACTAAACTCTTTCTTCACCTTTTCCGTTGTCATCGGAATGGGGATTGACTGGGAAATCGCACTTACCGGCGTGTTTATTGCAGGTATTATCTTTATGATTCTTAGCCTACTCAAAATTCGCGAGAAAATTATTAATGTCATTCCGAAAGACCTCAAACATGCCATCGCAGCTGGGATCGGATTCTTTATTGCCTTTGTCGGTTTAAAAAATGCTGGAATTGTTGTAGGGAACGAAGCAACATTCATTTCAATTGGACAGCTTACGACGCCGACCACTGCGCTAGCTGCTTTCGGATTTATCATCACCTTGATGATGCTCATTCGTGGCATTCGTGGCGGGATATTCTACGGTATCGTCATTACCACAGTTATCGGTATGATCATTGGTTTGGTACAGGTACCATCGTCCGTTGTAGGACAGGTACCGAGTCTTGAACCGACTTTCGGAGTTGTCTTTCAGCATCTTGGAGATATTTTCACACCTGAAATCCTAGCAGTTATCTTTACTTTCCTATTTGTTGCTTTCTTCGACACGGCCGGTGCACTCATAGCGGTAGCAAGTCAAGCAGGACTTATGAAAGACAACCAAATACCGAATGCAGGACGCGCCCTACTTGCGGATTCAACATCAGGAGTTGTCGGTGCAATCTTCGGTACATCGACAACTGCTTCTTTCGTAGAATCATCTGCTGGCGTTGCTGTTGGTGGACGAACTGGCTTCACATCAGTCGTCATTTCCATTTGCTTCTTCATTGCTCTTTTCTTTTCACCGATACTTGGTGTCATTACGCCTGAAGTCACTGCACCAGCCCTTATTATTGTTGGGGCTCTGATGGCGACAGAAGTGAAGCAAATCGATTGGAGCAGATTAGAAGTCGTCATCCCTGCTTTTGTGACGATCATTATGATGCCACTGACGTTCAGTGTGGCTACCGGTATTGCTCTTGGTTTTATTCTTTATCCTTTTGCGATGATTGCGAAGAAAGAATCTAAGCAAGTTCATCCGATTATGTATACGCTTGGCGGCTTATTTATCCTTTATTTTATATTCCTATAACGTTTGAGGGACATTTCAACTGAAATGTCCCTTCTTTCTATCTTCCTCTTAAATAAGTTCTAGCAAAAATGTTGGCAGTTTTACATGGAATAGTTTAAAATGGGGCATTAACAAGGCTGTACAACTTGAACGGTCAACGTATTCAGTTGTAGCTTCATAAAAAGGTAGTGATTATTAAAATGCTGTATATATGGGATGTTGAAAAAATCATTAAAACCATATTAGAAGAACACAATTTGAATATCAATTATGAATTCAATAACGAACTAACATCACCGATGAGTTATAACGTCTCATCGAATACGATCAAGTTTAACTACTTACAAATTAACGGGTACCATGCTCAAATCAGTATTAAAATCAAAGAGACTGAAGAAAACATTGTTAAAATCCTTCTTTATCATGAGATCGGGTATTATTTAAATTTCAAGAAACACAGACACGATTTGAGAATCCTGATATATGAAGATGAAAAAGAGCAACAAAAATTGTTGTCTGAAATTGAAACGAATGCATGGGAATATGGTAGAAAACTACTTCCCGAAGATCTATTAGATTCCTATGATGCCGTGCGAGAATTAGATAACTCGATGCAAAAAAGACAGTGAAAAAGGACTAAACCGTTTCGGTTTAGTCCTTTTTCATAAGGGTATCGTAAAACGTGCTTATGCTTGAAACTCTTTCCTCCACTGCTCTGCTTTCTCAAGAGCTAAACGATCCTCTCTTACTTCGCCAGGCTTTACACCACTACCGATCAAATAATCTACAAATTCCATATTCACAAAGTCGAAGATGTAGCTAAACTGCTGGATGAGTGGAAGTCCTTTCACTTTGGCACTGCTTCCACCGGTAACGACGACATACGCTTTTTTCTTTGCCAGCTCTTCTTTCAAATTCATATTCTCATCACGTAAATATTGTGACCATCGATCAAAAAAGTTCTTCATCGGGCCACTCATCCCATACCAATAAAGCGGTGTCGAGAAAATAAGCGTGTCATGCGTTATAAGCAGGTCAAGCAATTCTTTATAATCATCATCAACCGGATTAAAGCCACCTTCCGCATGTCTTTCATCTCTAATCGAATTGATCTGTTTATCCGAAAGTGAGACCATCGTATGATTCGTGCCTTCCAACATTTTTTCTGTCAGGTATTGCGAATTCCCATTCTGACGTGTACTACCTAATAGCGCTAAAATTTTCATCATACACTCTCCTTCTTGATTTCCACATGTGAGCTTACCATTTGAACGTTCTACTTCGTGTAGCACTCCTACTCTATCGCATAAAAACGAAGAAGCCAGCAATCAATCCGAGAAATGGAAAGTTGGGGTTATTATCTGATTGTATGCGGTAGACTTGATAAAACTGATGCAATTCCACTGCGAAGCTTTCAGAACTGACTCTTGATTGAAGTATATCATTGCACCTCACATCAAAGTTATCTATAATTATTGATACTTACTATCGAAATTTATGATGGGAGATGGCCATGGATTTAAATTACTTTTATACTTTTAAAGAAGTCGTGAGATGGGGAAGTTATACTCAAACAGCTGCTGAGCTTGGGTATGCTCAGTCCAGTGTCACAACACAAATCAGGAAGCTCGAGGAACATTATCAGGTGAAGCTCTTTGAGCGCGTCGGAAGAAAGATGAGATTGACTCAGTCCGGTGAACAGCTGTATGAATACGTAAAAGGCATTATTAAACTCGCAGATGAAGCAGAAGAGCAGCTTCGGAACGATTCCAATTTAAAGGGAACCGTACGAATCGGAACGGTTGAATCTCTTGCAGCTTATTTCATTACCCCCTATGTTAAAGCCCTAAAAGAAAAGCACCCTGAGTTAAGAATACGACTGGAATCAGGACTCTGTCCGAATTTAATTGAAGGCACGATGGATGGTACCTATGACATCACGATTCTTTTGGATCGCCTCCAAAAACACCCTGATTTAAAAACGATTCCGATTCGCCAGGAAGAAATGGTCATGATTGCACCACCCCACCATCATTTAACAACCCTCGACGCCATGACGTTAAACAAGCTAGAAACCGAAACCTTGATTTTAACAGAAGAAGGCTGCTCTTATCGTGTCCTCCTCGAGCAACTATTAAAGGAAGAAGATGTTCAGGCGAAATCAGTCATCTCCTTTAGTAGTTTGGAAGCGATCAAACAATGCGTCGCAGATGACCTCGGCATCGCACTGCTACCAAAGATTGCTGTTGAGCGAGAAATACAAAGTGGAAAAGTGATCGCACTTCCGTTCCACCAGAATGAAATCAAGGTATATACCCAAATAGTGTATCAGCAAAAAAAATGGATATCACCACCATTGAAACAGTTCATCTCTCTTCTAGAGAATTAGATCATCATTATTTTTGATAATACTGACTAATAAAAACATTCAATCTTTGCAATGATTGAATCGTGTTAAACTCAGTGATGAAAACACATCAAATGAGTTGCTTAAGACGAATACATTTCTACAATACAATCCCACAAAACTTTACGCATCGAACATGCAAACCGACGACGTATAAAGAGATGGACTCGAATAGCGAGCTTGATATTTTAAAACGCTGCTTAAATCAAAGTGAGACGTCCCCATTATGGGGACGCCTCTTACTGCATTCATTTTGAGAAGGAAATTTAACGGAAGTCCCTACTCAAAACGCTAGAAAATGATTAATTCTACCATACCAATAACTACAGAAATAAGGGTGAGTAGCATTACGGTTCCGACTACTTTCTTATGATGACGATACTTCTCGTCTATAAACAGAATGGATGTTGTAGCAAACAACGAAACGCTTAATAACCACCGAAAAATCACTTCATTCCCACCTGTAAAGCCTATCCACATCATCCCACCGGCCGCTGATAAACTGATGAAGAGAAGTAGTACCTTTATGTATTTCCTTCTTAGTCTAGTCATGCTTTCTCTTCTTATTTTTAACGATGACTACAAACAATATTCCTCCTACCATTGAGGCGATAACGCCAAAATCGAGTTCACTTGTTTGAGAATTCATAAAATACGTCCCTATCAAACTAATGAAAGTTAGAGTAATTAACATGGCTATAAAAGAAATCTTTTTGAGCTTCATTTCCTTCCTCCTCATTCTTCCGATACTCGCTCTCTTGGAACATGCATATACTTCACAAAATAGGCGCCAAGTAATAGAAAAAGCATCGAACCTAGCAAGCTATACACGCCAAGAAATCCGAACCAATAACCAAGAGGATTTAGAGCTGCACTCATCATAAAACAAATTGGCGATATTGCCGATTTGAATCCCGTCATTCCTGCTCGCTTCCTCCTACTTATTTGAAGATAAATGCCGATTAGGAAAACGACTAGGAACACAATTGTTACTATGATCTCAAGCATGAGAGATCCTCCCTTCCGTAAGCCGTCCCTATGAATACGATTGAGCTGCCAGGGAGGTTTCACCTACTGTTACTTCTAACTAGGAATGTTTGCTTATTTAGTTACTCTCTCCATAGTTGACAGTCAATTGAATAAGGCATCAATAGAGTAAACGACATTCTCATTTAAAGAGAGGGGTGAAATACGTTTAAGCTCCCGTAACTACAATACAGGCACCTCTTTCACTGACTTTATTGCTTTAACACTTTCCGATTAATATATACATACACATTCATTAGAAGTATCACCATTATAATAACGATAACTTTTTTGTCATGTGGATAAATAAGAAAACTATGTGCAATGATTATAACGGCCAATGGCAGAAAAAACATTCCCCCTACCGCTTTTCCAAGTGCCTCCTTATCTCGAATGTTCTTCTCATTAAATCCCGCTAGTAACCATGTCTGTTTCTTCACTCCAACGAGAAAAGCAATGATCAGAAAAAGAACACCAATGGCTAACAAACCTTTATCCATCTCAAACCACCTCCTAGTCCTACTTCTATGAAGCTCCTATATTGTCTAAAACTTCTAATTGACTTCAAATGTAAACCGAGCTATGATTAATTTAACAAGGGGAGTAGCGACCGGTAACGGCTGATGAATCATCAATACGGTATACCAATACCTGGTTCATCGGGCTAAGCTTTTAGTACGCAAGACCTTGGTACAATTTTGTTGTGCCAGGGTTTTTTGTATGCGCTGGCGGAGAGGAGACACACATGATTAGTTTGATCTTTCTTCTTGCTGCTACAATTGTTGTAGGAGCCGCTATTTACCTGAATCAGTTCGGTGATGTGATCAGTAAGAAATCGTCTTTAAGTGGAGCCGTAGTTGGGACATTCCTTATTGCTGGGGCAACGTCATTGCCCGAGTTAACTACGAGCCTGACAGCTGTCTATATTGATAATCCTGATATTGCGGTTGGAAATATGCTTGGAAGTAACGTCTTTAACTTATTAATTTTAGCGGTGGTTGATTTAATTTACAGAAGACGTAGATTATTTCAGAAGGTGAACACGAAGGCGAATGTGCCTTCCGCTCTCGTTGGTCTTCTTTTTCTCATCATTTTGATTGTCTCGCTGTTCATACCAGGATCGATTTCGATCTTTGGTGTTGGAATCGAAATGGTGATCCTTGTTTTTCTCTATGTTCTATCCATGAAATACATCTCCGGTGACGATGGTGAACAAGAAGACACTCCTACGAAAGATATCTCACTTCGTACGGCTGTGATTGGATTTATCGTTGCCGCTCTGATTGTTTTCGTATCCGGTAGTATTTTATCCATTGCTGGTGACCGTCTGGCAGAAGCAACGGGTATGAACGCAAGCTTTGTCGGTAGCTTCCTTATCGCTGCATCAACTTCTTTACCAGAGCTTGTTACTGTATTAGCTGCTTTTAAACTAGCAAACTACAATATGGCGATCGGTTCGATCCTTGGTAGTAACCTGTTCAACATTCAACTACTTGCGCTGACGGATGTGCTGTACCGCGAAGGTCCGATCCTCGATGCAGTAGATATGTCGCATATCTACATTGCTTGTCTCGGTTTGTTAATGACGATTGTCATTCTGTACTTGCTTCTACGCCCTTCCACCATTCGTAGCTCGTGGCGCTATGCGGCTCCATCACTCGCCATGGCTTTACTGTATGTCGTAGTTTCATATGTATTATTCTAAAAGCAAGCGTGCTGATAAGTTGTCAGCACGCTTTTCATCTATTAATCGAAATTGGTTAATCACGAAATCCACCGTCTGAATGGATGATTTGCCCGGTGATCCACTTGGCTGCATCACTCGCTAGAAAACTCACGAGACGAGCTGCATCATCAGGCTTACCGATTCGCCCAGTTGGAAATTTGGGTCTCAAGAATTCTTGTGTTTCCCTATCCATCGATCCTGAATTTGTCGGACCAGGATCAATCGCATTGACCGTAATATGGTGCGAAGCAAGCTCCGTGGCAAGTGAAGTCGTAAATGCAGAAATAGCTCCTTTTGTTGTAATATAAGCAATGTTCCCTGGCTGCGGACTTTTATCCTGACCAGACACAAAATTAATAATCCTTCCCTTAATCTTCATTTTCTTCAATTGATTTGCAAATGCGACTGATAACATGCACGTTCCTCTCACGTTCACAGCACAGTGATCATCGAGTATTTCTGCGGTTAACTCTTCATGACTAACTTCCTCGCAATGAGTCGCATTGTTCACAAGTATCGACAGCTGCCCTTTCATTTTTCCTACTTCAGTAAGAAGACGAGCAGACGCTTCTCGATCACTTAAATCCAATTCCATCGCTTCAACCGTCACGCCAAACTCTCGTAACTCTTTTTTAAACTCTTTCGCCCAGTTCTCATCAGCATCTTCATATCCAGTTCTCTTATCATACATAGAAAAATGAGTGAAGAAAAGATCGATCCCTTCACGAGCTAGTTCGCGACAGATTGCAGCGCCTATACCATTGGGACGACTCGCACCTGTTACAATCGCAATTTTATTTACCTGTCGATTCACCTTATTTCCTCCTTATGAAGGAAGGAACGCGCATTCATTCTAGAAAGGAGATGATTAGACAGAAAAAAGCAGAAACCACTTAAGGTATCTGCCCTGATCGTTTATCAATCATGAACGCGGCGTACCTCCTGTATGGGTTCAATGGACAGTCCTATCTCGTCTTTTGAAATAGGCTGTTCAACTGCTTACACCATTACAGGATTTGTCCACACATGTTCATGATCCCCTTTCCATACATCTCCAAATTCACTATAGCAAACGTCACGAACATAATACAAGAAAATTCCGTCATTTTAACTTGCCGTTTTTTAATAGGCTCTTTTCTAAAAGATTGTTGCTTTTGAAATGATTAAAAAAACTATATTTTGTAATTGGAGCGGAAGGATGCTCGACTCCTGCGGGACTAGCGGGACAGGTGAGACCCCACAGGAGCGTAAGCGACGAGGAGGCTCACCGCCCGCCCCGCGGAAAGCGAGCATCCTGGAGCGGAAATTAACGCGCTATAGCAACAATGTTTACGAAAAGAGCCTTTTAATAAGATAATATCTTTAATTCGAGAATTATGAGTTTGAAATTATCTTTACAGTGGAATTACAAAATTATTACTACCATAATAAGGAGAAACTGCATGCACAATCCTAAACATATCATTCACCGTCTTATCGAGAAAGACAAAGACTCGTTGAATGAATTGTATGACTCATAAATTCTTCACATCACACAAATTCTAAAGAAAACCGGTATACCATCTCACGACCACGAGAAAATGATATCCCAACTCTTCCACATGATCTGGTCCTCACCTTTGATCCTCAGCAAAGAAAAACATATTTCTGTAGCCATCACGAAACTCTGCCTCAAACTAACCAAAACCACTTTTTCCAGCATGTTTTAATTTTTCTATAACATTTTTCTTAATTCATCTAACAAGGGGTGTCTTATTTTTTCAAAATTCGGAAAATCACTTACACTTTCACCTGAGGGCTAATCTTATGAAAATGCAATTAAGTTCGTCTGTTTTGTAAAAGCTTGATATAATAATCTATAACAAATGCAATGCGATCCACCATCAAAATTTGACGTTCCTAAAGAAGATGCCATTTTGACGAACAAAGTATGACAAAAGTGGATGAAATGATACACAACTGCACAAAGATACAATATAGATGGCGAGAGGAGCACATTTTTATGCAAAGAAACAAGGAGCTTCATGATTTCTTATTAACAAAAGCGGAACAGTTAACTGAGGATTGGTATGCATCATTAGATAAAAGTGGAACTGGCGTCTATTCTTCTACTGACCCTGGTGTCATCAAAGGGCTAAAAGCACAAAATCTCGAATTTCATCGACATTTATGCAAAATTTTCATCATGGAAAAAAACGCATTTTTTAATGAATTCGAGGATTGGGTTAAAGAAATTGGACAAGACCCTGAACATTTGAATACACCTACTCATCTTATTATGAGGGAATTCCAACGCGTCCGTAAACAATATATGGCATTCATTGAAGACTACTCCAATACAACTGAAGAGATTGTGTCACAGAAAAGTCTCGATATTTGGAAACATGCGATTATTGAAGCGTTTGATGTTGTCATGACACGAGTCGTCGAAGAAAAATCAAATCACCTTAATGCTCGAATCGAAGAACAGCAGCAAACGATTAATGAGCTAAGCTCTCCGCTCATTGACCTTCCCGATGGGAGAGCCCTCCTTCCACTTGTTGGCGATATTGATTCAGACAGGGCATCAGCCATCTTTGAAAATACGCTAGAAGGGTGTACCAGTAAACACGTGGATCATCTGTTCATCGACTTATCAGGTGTCTATCTTGTCGATACACGCGTTGCTCAGCAAATATTTCAGTTGATCACCGGACTTAAACTAATCGGTGTATCCACAACCTTATCAGGTATTCGTCCTGAAATCGCTCAAACATCCGTGCAACTTGGAATTGACTTTGGAGAAGTTCACATTACCTCCAATTTAGCACAGGCCATTTCTTCTGAAACAGCTTTTTCTAAATAGACCTAATACGGAAACAAATTAAAGGAACGTCCAACTAAATGGAGTTCCTTTTTTACTTACTGTCTGCCCGTTATTTCATCTGTAGCCATATCCCCAGTAATCCCCTGAATATATGTCTCCACGATAACCTTACGCGATTCTTCTAATGGTATCGAAAGTTGGAATCCATTTTCGCTGAAAGAGCTATCGCTTTATGAAGATCAGCAAGTCCATTGAAATGATTGTAAAGAGATGGCGATTTAATTGATCGTTTTCGAGACTCGCCATCGTTACTAACGGAAAACCCTCTTGTTCTAGGAATTTCAGTGCTTCATTTACGATTAATTCCTTTGTTAGCTTTGTTTTCGTGCCATTTATCCATTTCCACCTATTGCCTTTTTTGCGTGATCAATCGCCTTCTTTAAAGGAACTTCTGGTTGGTAGAGAAAGTCCCCATGACCTACTCCAATGATCGATGGTTTGTACGTTACCAGCTTTTCAACTGATTCGATCGCACGTTGTTTATCCCACGTTGCAAGAGCCGGAAATGGAAAACGCCAGCGAAGATCACCTGATACCGCCAGTCCACCTCTTGTTTGCAAGGCGTCACCAGCGATCAAAATATGATTTCTCATATCCATAAATGCCATCATCCCAGGAGTATGACCTGATGCTTCAATCGCAACAAGTGACGCAATTCGATCGCCTTCCTTTAGAAGTGTATCCGGTTGTGTTTTCACGTTCTTTGGCACGCCTCCTTTAATAGGAAGATCACCTTCCCCAGGCTCAAGTGATGTATCCCCATTCAATAATTTTAACTCTCGGTCAGGGAGAAAAATTTCTGCTTCAGGAAGCTCAGCTTTCAATCCATCAAGGGCTCCAATATGATCACTATGAGCATGTGTAATAATGATTCGTTGGATGGGCTTTCCAATTTGATGAGCGGCTTGCAAGATGGTCTTTTTACTAAAAGGAAGCGCTGCATCAATTAAGGTTAAACTATTTTCTTCTTCTACTAGATAACAATTGACTGGAAACCAATTAGCCATGAAAGATAGCTGATAAACTGTTTGCTCTTTTGTTAATCTCATTGTTCATTCCCCCTTCAACTAATGCCATTAGATTGATTATAACGAACACCATTCGTTAAGTAACTCTTCAGGATACGTAAGCACATGATCTCATTCTTATATTTCCTGAATTCTCTTTACTATTGAACTATTTTCGAGTAAGCTAATATTATCATTGATAATGAATATCACTATCGCAGAGGTGAACCTGCATGAATTTAAATGAGATACAAAATAATGAAACTTTTCGAATAGAGGATTTAACTGAGCTTCAGCCTTTTGTGAAACGTCGCTTAAAGGATATGGGAGTATTTGAAGGAAAAGAAGTTAGAGTTCTTCGCTACTGTCCACTTGGCGGGCCATGCCTGCTAGAATGTGCGGGGCAACGACTTGGCATTCGCCGGAAAGATACATACTGTATTAAAGGGATGCGCATCTAATGAATACGGCACTTTTTGGCAATCCCAATACAGGGAAAACGTCACTTTTCAATCAAATAACAGGTGCTTATGAATATGTAGGTAACTGGAGTGGCGTAACAGTTGATAAAAAGGTCGGTCAGATTAAGAATTCAAGCCAATCCTTAGTTGATCTTCCTGGGGTTTATTCACTGAATCCATTATCCAATGATGAACGTGTTGCTTCTATGGCGTTATTAAACGAAGAAGCTGAACAAATTCTAAATATCGTTAATGCTAACCAATTAGAAAGAAGCCTTTATTTAACAATAGAATTATTAGAAACGAATTTACCGCTTGTGATGGTTTTGAATATGGTCGATATCGCAAACAAAAGAGGTATCACGATCAATGTTGAGCGATTAGGCGAGCTTCTTGGCGTTCAAAGCTACTCCACTGTAGCCCGTAAAGGAAAGGGCTGCGATGAAATTGTTCGTCTGTTTAAGGATGAACCAGTTGATAGCCTGGGTTTCGAAATCGACTATGGTCCATCAATTGAAACTGCGATCGAAGAACTATTAGTTCAACTTGGTGAACATGGAAATAAGAGAAAACGGTGGATTGCGGTTCAATATTTGATAAACAACGAAATCATCGAACAAGCCTATGATGCTTCTCATTCTACTTTCAAAGATATTAAAGAACGTGTAGAAAAAACGATACAAAAAGAAAAAGGCCGCTCACTAGATGAAGAGATTCATCAGATTAGAATGGCTGTTATTCATAACATTGTTGAACAAGTTACGGAAGATCATGAAAAACAGGATTCGCTCTCTTTAACAAAATGGATCGATCATATTGCAACACATCCTGTCTTCGGTATACCCTTCTTTTTGCTTGTTCTTTTAGTCGTGTTTGAATTAACATTCGATTGGCTTGGCACGCCGATCTCCGATGCCCTCGATGCATTTTTTTCTGGTTCACTGACGAATTGGGCAACTTCCTTATTGAACTTAATGGATACTGCACCGTTTATTAAAGCAGTTGTGTTAGAAGGAATCATCGCAGGGGTTGGAGGAGTGCTTGTTTTCGTACCACAGATTTTCATATTATTTTTCTTTATTTCATTGCTTGAAGATTCTGGGTATATGGCTCGCGTGGCTGTTGTAATGGATCGATTAATGGAGTTTATCGGTCTAAACGGGAAAGCATTTATTCCACTCGTTATTGGATTTGGATGCAACGTCCCTTCTATTATGGCTGCACGCACGATTGAGCAGCCAAAAGAGAGATTGTTAACGATTCTCATTTCTCCCTTTATGTCCTGTTCAGCCAGACTGTCGGTTTACGCCTTATTCGTAGCAGCCTTTTTTGAGAAATTCGAAGCACTGATTGTTCTCTCACTCTATGTATTAGGAATCGTCGTAGCGATCCTTGTCGCCAAAATCTTCTCTTTGTTTCTGAAAAATGAAAAGTCCTATTTTGTGATGGAGCTACCTCCGTATAATCTTCCGCAGATCGGTCAGCTGCTTCGGAGTACTTGGGATAAAGGAAAAGGATTTGTGAAAAAGGCAGGAACGTTCATCTTTGGTGGTACCGTCTTTATCTGGCTATTCTCTTATCTTGGCCCAGCGGGAACGAACGTCCCAATTGATGATAGCTATATGGCAATTGTAAGTGGGTTCTTCGCACCAATTTTTGCACCGCTTGGATTTGCCTCATGGCAGGCAGTATCAGCATTGATTACAGGCTTTCTCGCAAAAGAAGTCGTCGTTTCAACGATGAACATTCTTTATCATGTACCAGCTGGAGAAACAATGGCGAATTTATTACCACAGTTCTATACACCGTTAACCGCGTATACGTTCTTAGTATTTATTCTTCTCTATACGCCATGTTTATCAACGGTCGCCATTATGAAAAAAGAAACAGGCAGCACAAAGCTAACCCTGTTTTCGCTCGTATACTCCTTCATAGTCGCATATGGTGTGGCATTTGGAGTTTTTAAAGCCGGCCAATTACTACTGTAACAGGAGGGTCTATTGTGATCTGGAGCATTCTTTTAGGATTACTCATTTTTGGATATGCAACATGGATGGTCATCTCATTCTTTCGAAAGAGTCGAGAAGGAAAATGTGGCACATGCGCATTGAAAAAATCATGTCAATCTGGTTGTTCGATCGTGAGTCAGAAAGAACGACAGGATATTCTAAGTGAAAGTAAATAGCATGATAATAATCGCTCTGATTCTATCAATAGAATCAGAGCTTTTTTAAATTCATTGGAAATCGTACTCGATAACTTGTTCTTAGACTGCGTCTACAATTTTTTGCTTTTTTGAAGAAGCTTTGATTGGCCTGAACGTTCCCATTCTTCTACTACTTCATATGCTTTTTCTGGAGAGTAGCCCTTTCCTACAAGAACACCCATGAGAATGAATTCTTGAAGAATATGTGTCGCATTAATCCCTCTTTTCACATCCTCCAATCCTTCATTCACTAAAAACTCCGTGTATTCTACCCATTCATCTGGAGTCTTACCAAATACAGTTCCATTCATGTGTTCTTCTGCTTCAGCTTCCATCGCATCTGCTTTGGTCACATGAACAGTTCCGAACGGATGGTTAGGAGGGGCATAGATCGAGTATAGCTTTAGTGGAACATTCCCTGTATTGATGACATTATGCCAGGTCCCAGCAGGGATTATGATGGCAGAATCATCATAGACATTCCGTTGAAAATTCAATTGCTCTTTACTCCTGCCCATCTTCACTATACCCTGACCTTGTTCAATACGTAAAAATTGATCCACATCAGGATGAATTTCTAAACCGATGTCTTCCCCAACATTAATACTCATCAAAGTTACTTGTAAATGTTGACCCGTCCATAAAGCTGTACGAAACGTATCGTTTTGCTTCGTTGCGGTATTGATATTAGCGACAAACGGTTTCGGTCCATAATCTTTTAATACATTGCTCCCACCATCCTTAGAATATCGATAAGAATCAGCATGCTCGACTTCATTAGGAAATGTACCGTAACCTGACTGTCTTCCATAGTGGTGCATCGGTTGATTCACATAATAAGGATTTTGATTATAATACCTATTAGGATCATAGTACATTTTTCTCAATCCCTTCCCAGTTTATAGAATATCCTATGCATTTATGATCTAGGTGTACGTCGATTGAGCTTGACATCTATACTTAATGACCTATTTCTCATATCTCCCGAGTCATTTTTTCAAACAAAAAACGCAATTCATCACTCTCGAATTGCGCAACATTTGATTACCGATTATGTATTTCTTTCTCAGCTTTATCAATAATCGATTTAATAAACGGTTCTTTTTTCTTTGTATAAGTTGGTCTGTCTAATTGGTGTTTTGAAGCAAGTACTCTTTTTATTGAAGCATACTCTTCAGCAACTTCAGGATGTATTCTAAGGTAATCACGAAACAATAATTTGTCAGTCCATTCAACACCATAAATTTCACAAATATGCAGATGGCTAGTCCCTTGTCCCCATGATCCCTTCCTAAAAAACTTTCTATCTTTAAATTCAGCTTTAGGAACATATTCATAATCAATCTGTCTCAAGAGTGTAATATAGTTAGATACTTCCTCTAAATCTTGTACCCCTACCATGATATCGATTATTGGCTTCGCTTGTAATTCCTTTATAGAGGTGCTTCCGATGTGTTCTATTCCAACCGCTTTATCATCTAAAACTTCTAATATTTTATTTTTCTCATATTCAAATTGTTTCTCCCAATGCGGATTATAATCACTAAGATGAACAATTGGTTTTGTCATACTATCCCACCTTTAAAATCTTAGAGCGCTTACTAGTTATTCAGCTAACACTCTTGTTAGATCAGTTTAATTAGTAAGGATTTTAGCTCTGATCGATCACACTTTTTAAGTATTCTATTTTTCTCATATCCTTATTATTATTTTTGTCTGCTCGATAACTATCCTTAGATGAAGACTCGTAAACACGTAAATATTGCTGAGGATTTAGTAGATAATACGTTACCACTCCCTTTTGATGTAATTCTAAATCCTCTACTTGTATTCCTGCAAAAGTTGGTAAGGTGTCACTAATGCCATATTCAATCGATAACCCATCTCTAGAAAATTCATGTTCATGCAGATCAATCAGGTTATAATTCATTGAATTCATGATTTCCACAATATCAATCCAGTTATGTATCGATAATTCAGGCGGCACTTCCCATCCTCTTTTATCACCAGGTACATGAATATCTAAGTCTTGAGACTCCCAACTCATTCCCGTAATGACTTCTAAACCAACCGACCCCATTAACAATGGAATGATTTCAATTTCATTTAGTTTTTTTGCAATTGTAATAAACTCATCAAACTTGTTGTGATCCATTTGCCCCATCCCTTCTCTCATCTCTCTACATTCGCCCAGGTGGTGGTCCAATTCTTACTCTCAACTCTTTGCTGGTAGATTTCCATTAACTTTTTTGACTGAGCAAAATGCGAAGTAGGTCTTACCTTCATCTGAATCACATCTTGAATGCCACATGGAGCTGCTAATAAAAGATTATTCTCCACATCCAGTTTTACTCCCAATGCTGTTGCAGTCTCTGGAAACTTCGAGATGGCGTCCACGGATGAATTATATGGCGGCAGTTGATTGATGCCATGCATCCTTGCCTGGTTTTTAACTGACCACGGAATACCTGGTTCTTTTTCTTTCAAGTGATTTTCGAGTATTTTCTCTTGGAATTCATCAATCCTATCCCTATCAAAATAAATTACATCAACATCCTTTAATTGTGTCCTGCGAGAAAATCCATGTAGCATGTCCCAAATTTTCGATCTTACAAAACCTGCACAAACCCACCAGTCTGGTAACTCCAGCTGTTTTGTAGTATGCAATACATGCATCATCCACTCATCCTGTTGAATGATTCGGATAATATCTTCCTTCGTTTCTAATTTCATCGATACACCTTTCCGTTGCTAAGTTACTACCATTATTAACCACACCCTTTCCTCTGTCCACAATACGAATCGATTTCCATCAAAAAAGCAAGCACCCATTTAGGGCACCTGCCTTCTACTGAATCATTCTTTTAAAAACACATGATGACCGATCACAGTTGTTACTTCCTTACTGCTAAGATAGCTACTTTCTGCCTTGTCAGGATTGTAGAAGTACAATGATTCCTGGTCGTATCCCTGGTAAGCAAGTGCTTCTTCAACAGCACGCTTCGACTCCTCCCCAGCAGGTTCTTTTATTGTACCATTCAGTACAGGGGAGAATTGATACCCATCATGAACAACCCCATGAATTGTATCGGGGAAGATGTCACTTTCTACACGATTAAGGACTACCGTTGCCACAGCAACCTTCCCTGCATAACTTTCTCCTTTAGCTTCTGCTTCGACTAGACGACTGAGAAGATCTTTATCAGTTGCGTTTGGAGTTACAGGTAGCTTTAGTTTTTCACCGGGATCTAACTCATTATTAGCTTTATCATTCATCGCTTTCAGTTGTTCGGTTGGTACATCATGTTTGCTTGCAATCTTATATAGTGATTCGCCCTTTTGGACGGTGTGAACGTTTGAACTAGCAAAACTTTGCGCTGGAAATGAAAATGCTAGAACGCAAACCGCTGCTATTCCGGTCATTGCCATTTTCTTAAACACGTTAATCTACCTCCCAATCAATTGATCTATTTCAAAGTAACATAAGGTTGCGGCCTCTTTCACTATTAATTCTTTCCAGTATTACCATTGAAAAAGCTCAGTTCAATCGGATATAGATACGGCTTTAAAACACTAAAAAAGCCCAGCTAATTAGCTGAGCCTACCAGTTATCATGGTGATTTTACCGCTTGAACTACTCCTTGAACTTTATGTCTTCATCAGTTGGTAAAATGATTGCTGCTGCGATATAGATCAGAAAAAAGATGCCTGAAGTAAAAAGAGACAATGCGACATACGCAATTCGAAGAATACTTGCATCAATTTGGAAGATTTCACTTATCCCTCCGAGAACACCTGATATTTGCTTGTTAGTTGTAGATTTATAGAACTTTTTCATTAGAAATCCTCCATTCATTTTGTTCACTTCTCTTCTATTCTTTACGAATAAACTGCTCAAAAGTTTCAATATCCTTAAATTCGTTACCTCGAATCAAATTTATCTAAATCTCAAACTCTAAATGAACGGTCGTTCCCACTCCAGGTGTGCTCACATAAATAATTTCTCCATTCATTGCTTTCACAATGCTATGACTAACCATCATTCCAAGTCCTGTCCCTTTTTCTTTCGTTGTAAAAAAAGGTTCTCCCATTCGAGAAAGTTGATCTTCTGTCATTCCAATCCCTGTATCGGTAATACTTACCTTTAATTTTGATTCGTCTATCAAAGCCTCTATATTTAGCTTTCCACCATCAGGCATCGCTTCAATCCCATTCTTAAAAATATTCATCAGACACTGCTGAAATTTACGCTTTTCAGAACGAATAAAGGTCGGAGAGATTTTAATATCCATGGTAATAGATACATTATTTAGATTAGCCAGAGGTTGAATGACGCTAACGCTATGGTAGATTTCACTTATAATATCAATCTCTTCTATATCTTCCGGAAAAGGTTTAGCGAAGGTTAAATAGTCATTAATAATTTCTGTCGCTCGATCGAGTTCATTTATTGCGAGTTCCATGTATTCTTTTGTCTTCCTATCCTCAAGATCATCTTCAATAAGTTGAAGAAATCCTCTGCTTGCCGTTAAAGGATTACGCACTTCATGCGAAATACTTGCAGCAAGATGGCTGACGACTTTCAATTTCTGTCCTTCCATAACGGTTTGAAGCAATTTAAATTGATTAATGAACACTTCATAGACTAATGTCGCGAGCATCACTCCTAGAAGGCTTGCTATGTTGAAGAGCACCCATGAAGAAGTTTCAATCTGTGTTTCAAAAAATGTCAGGGAAATAATTGTAGAAATGACCCCAACCATACTATCGAGAGCAGCTGCAACGAGAATTTTTTCCTTTAATTTCAACTCAAGAAATTTAGACGATGCTATTGAAACAGCTACAGTTAAAAGAGTGAAGGATAACAATGTAGAATAGAAGCCTGTTCCACCTAATGCAAAACGATAAGTAAGTGTAATGATGAGGTAGACGATCGCTACCCACTTCCCCCCGTACAAAGCACCAAGAATAAACGGAATCCTCCGGAAATCAAGAATAAAATTATCATCTACCACGACAGGATATACCATACACAGAATAATAGAGATTCCAGGAAAAAGTGTGAGAAGCCACCCTGAAGATTTTTTCAAGAAGTTCGTATGCTTGAGTAAGTAAAGAATTTGAATAATACTAAGCGGAGCAAAAACAACTAAGAGATTTAATAGAAGGTTTTTTGCAGTTAAAAGCATCGAATGTCTCACCACACTTCTGTAAATTAATAAATTAGTAAGTTAGTCATAGTAGGAATTCTTTATTTTCGTCCGAACTCCTCTTTCTTTTCGACATGGATTATATTTACAAGCTTGCTCCCCCTTCTTTTTCCCCAAAAATCACTCATCCGCTAATGGATAAAAACCATACAAACGAGATACGTTAAGAGTACTTAAAAAACAAAGTTCACTAGCAAGACATCCTTCATCGCAAAAGCAGGTGTTCGAATGATTGAGATCCTTATCGCTCTTATTCCCGCAGTCATGTGGGGAAGCATTCTTCTCGTAAGTACAAAGCTTGGAGGCGAACCTTACAATCAAGTTGTGGGAACAACCTTTGGTGCGCTCGTCTTTTCGATCGTTGTGTATTTTTTTACAACACCACAGTTTACAGCCACAGCCATGATTGTTGGCTTCATTTCAGGTCTGTTCTGGTCAGTTGGCCAAATGAATCAGTTTAAAGCGGTAGCATTTCTTGGCGTGTCAAAAACGCTTCCTATCTCAACAGGCCTTCAACTCGTTGGAACATCCTTGTTTGGGGTCATTGCATTCGGTGAATGGTCTTCCACAACGAAGTTAACAATCGGAATTTGCGCACTAGTCCTTATCGTTGCAGGAGTGATATTCACTTCCTATGAGAAATCCGATCCAAATAAAGCTGAAGGAAAAAGTGATTTAGCAAAAGGTTTTACAATTTTGCTCGTCTCAACGGCAGGATATGTCGGATATGTTGTGATTATTAGATGGTTTTCCATTGACGGCTGGACAGCTATACTTCCTCAGGCCATCGGTATGGTGGTAGGAGCACTTCTTCTAAGCATTCGCCACAAGCCATTTAATAAATACACCGTTCGCAACGTGATTCCTGGACTCATGTGGGCGAGCGGGAATTTAGCTCTTCTTCTCTCTATTCCTCGTGTCGGTACCGCAACGAGTTTCTCATTGTCACAGACCGGTATTATTATCTCGACATTAGGTGGGATTTTTCTTCTAGGCGAGAAGAAAACGAGGAAACAAATGGTCTTTGTCATTCTAGGTTCGATTTTAATTATCATTGGTGGTGTCATGCTTGGATTTACAAAGAAATAAGGAGGTAATGAGACGTGGTGTATAACGAACTACAAGGCAAAGTTGCAATTGTAACTGGTGCTGCTTCGGGACTTGGTAAAGCGATCGCAGTCCGTTTTGGACAAGAAGGAATGAACGTGATCGTGAATTATCTATCGAAGGAAGAAGAAGCAGCGAAGGTAGTCGATGAAATTAACCGTTATGGAGGACAGGCGATAGCTGTTCAAGGTGATGTTTCAAAAGAAGATGAAGTAGAGAATTTAATTTCTACCGCACATAAGAACTTCGGCACATTAGATGTCATGATGAACAACGCCGGTATTCAGAAAGAAATACCCTCTCATGAAATGACGCTTGATGACTGGAATAAAGTCATTTCGGTTAATCTCTCTGGCACGTTTCTCGGATCGACGAAAGCCATTAAGTATATGATAGAAAATAAAATAAAGGGTTCGATTATCAATATGTCAAGCGTTCATGAGATTGTTCCATGGCCACACTTCGTTCACTACGCCTCAAGTAAAGGTGGCATGAGAATGCTCACTCAGACACTTGCGCTTGAATATGCTCCACATGGGATTAGGGTGAATAATATTGGACCTGGCGCAATAAATACGCCGATTAATGCTGAGAAATTTTCAGATCCGAAAACAAAGAAAGACGTTCTATCGATGATTCCAATGAAAGAAATTGGAAAACCAGAACAAATTGCCTCGATCGCAGCTTTTCTAGCTTCTAATGAAGCAAGTTATGTTACTGGAATTACGTTATTTGCAGACGGAGGAATGAAGCTTTATCCTGCTTTTCAGGCTGGAAGAGGCTAGGGAGCGGGTCAGCTGTTCCCCTTCCCACCTTCATAACAAGCGTATAGGTCAAGCTGCTTTCCCCTCTTGACGATCGCTCTTTCGTAAGACATCCCGATACGACTCGCTACTCTTATTGAAGGCTTATTCAACGGATCAATCAAGCTTATGACCTTTTTCAAGTCAAGTTTATGAAAACCATATTTTTTACATGCCAAAGCCGCTTCAGTGGCATAGCCCTTCCCCCAATGCTGTCTTTTGAAAAGATAGCCGATTTCTACTTCTACATCGCCTTCTATTTTCTGAAGGACAAGCCCGCACTGTCCAAGAAATTGTCCGCTCAACTTATCTTCAACGACCCACAGTCCTACACCATATTTCTCATAGTTCCCGATTGTCCACATGATCCAGTCTATGGTTTCATCGCGATTTTTCTTTGCTGGATAGTACTTCATGGCTTCATCATCTTCAAATATGCTGAGAAGATGATCGGCATCTGTGTGAGCCATTTCTCGTAAAACAAGGCGATCTGTTGTCAGGATTTTGGTCATCGTATCACCTCAACATCAACTGCAGTATAAAAGGAGCCAATGTCAGCTGCGACTGTGGCTCCTTTTCTTTATCATATACGATTGATTAAGAAATATTCTCTCACTGGCAATAGGGAGAAGCTTTGTCTCTTCATCAACATCCTTTTCCTTATTTAAAAGCTTTGTGCCGATCTTGCGGACTATGTTCACCAAATTCCATCGCCTCCAGAATAGCTTCTTCTGAAAAACCGGTAAGAATGGAGATTTGTCTTACGTCACACGTCATCGCTTGATGCTGCTTAATGAATTGAACGGCTATCATTGCCTGATACAATACTTTTGTATACTTGCTTAATAGCATTGAGCTCATTGAGCGTCGGCCACATCCTCTCTTGAATGCGTGAAGAGAGTAGCATTTCTCCCTTATCATTAAAACTACCATTCTTCCGACCTGGTTCCAATCAAAATGTGAGAATATTTACAATTAATTATTAGAATTCTTTGTGCCAGAAGAAATAAATGGTTTTGTTTGGTTTAACCTCCTTTTTTAGGAAAATACAAGTATAAGTGTAGCTGATTCGCCATATTTAAAGCGCAATCAACAAAATTTTAAAAAAATAGTGATTTCATGCATTGTCTTTTGTTAGTGTGCGAATTTTGCTCTATACTGGAAGTACTGACTGACTATTCAGTTAGTGGAGGAGAACCTTCCAAAAGAGGACTTCTAATTAATGGGCTATGTTAGGTTATGTTGATTTCTCGATTTTTGGCTCGCCCTCAACACTGTTCATGAACATAGCCAATTGAAAGAAGACAAATGAAGGAGGAACTTATCGTGCAATCTGCAGATGCTGTTTACAAATCCAACTTTAAAGAAGGGGCTTACCCTTTCTATGGCCACTTACGTCAAACCGATCCAATCTCTCCCTTATCAAGTTCGGACAACGGGAATACAACCTGGCTCGTGACAAAATATGACGACGTTCTGGACTTATTGAAACGCCCTTCCTTCATTAAAGATCAATCTAAACTATTCTCGAAAAGCGCTCGTATTGAAGATGAACCACTCGAAATTAAAATTTTCCATCATATGATGCTTGATGTTGACCCTCCTGATCATACTCGCTTACGAAAACTTGTCCAACCAAGCTTTAACCCAAAATCCATTCAACAACTTGCACCTCGCATCAACGCAATCGCTGATCAGCTAATTGATGAGATGAAAGCAAAAGAAGGGGTTGTTGATCTGATCGATGATTTTGCTTTTCCCCTTCCAATTATCGTAATCTCTGAGCTGCTCGGCGTTCCAGCTGAAGATCGTGATAAATTCAGAAAATGGTCCAACTCTATTGTTTCTGCCTCAGACAATATGGAAGGCGAATTCATGAAAGACGTACAGGATTTCACTGACTATCTCACCTCTCTTTTCAAGAAGAGAAAAGAAGACCCTAAAGAGGATTTAATATCAAACCTCCTGCAGCATGAGGAAGATGGGGAAAAGCTAAGTTCTGATGAGCTGTATTCCATGGTATTTCTATTGATTATCGCTGGGCATGAGACAACTGTTAATTTAATCGGAAACGGGATGTTTGCTCTCTTTGAAAATCCCGAACAGCTAAAACGACTTCAAAATGATTTCACACTCACAGAGAGAGCGATTGAAGAAGCGCTTCGATACTACAGCCCCGTTGATTTCTCAACGGCTAGATGGGCAGAAGAGGATCTCGATTTTAGAGGCATACACATTTCTAGAGGAGATATGGTTCTTGCTTCTCTCTCATCTGCTAACCGAGATGAGGAAAAGTTCACGAATGCCGATCAGTTTGATATTACGCGCAAACCGAATCCACATCTCGCATTTGGCTACGGCATCCACTTCTGTCTTGGTGCTCCTCTCGCAAGGTTAGAAGGAAAGATCGCTTATGAAAAGCTTTTGACAGCTTTTCCATCGATTCAACTTGCAGGATCTCCAGATGATGTGAAATGGCGCAATATGTTTTTGCTACGTGGACTTGAAGGACTTAAAGTTAAGCTATAGTAGAAAAGGTGCTTCCACTATATTGTGGAAGCACCTTTATTAAAAGAAAGAGTTACAATACCCCATCACACACTCTTTGTGTTATTAAAAGGCTCTTTTCTAAAAGATTGTTGCTTTTGAAATGATTTAAAAAACGACACTTTGTAATTGGAGCGGAAGGATGCTCGACTCCTGCGGGACTAGCGGGACAGGTGAGACCCCACAGGCGCGAGCCGAGGAGGCTCACCGCCCGCCCCGCGGAAAGCGAGCATCCTGGAGCGGAAATTAACTCGCTATAGCAACAATGTTTACGAATAGAGCCTATTAAAAACACCTATTTCAACAATCACTGATGACAATATAACTCGCTTTAACAGGTCCATGTACACCTTCCACAAAGCTTAATTCAATATCTGCGCTGTTACTGGGGCCAGAGATAAATTTGATACAGGAGGAAACTGGTTGATTATTTTCCAGATCTTTTTCTATCCTATCTGTAACCTGAGTGATGCGTGGAACAATCGTGCTTTTAGGGACAAGTGCAATATATTTCTTTGGCAATAAACTTACCGATCTTCCCTTTTCAGGAGACGTTGTTAACACAACGGTTGCTGATTCAGCTAGTGTATAATCACTAAATGTGACGCCGATATCCGCATCTCTGGCTGCAAGTACATTCTTTTGCTCACTATCAGGATCCCAGGTGTGATGAGGATAACCATGAAGCACTTTGTTCAACTTATACTCTTCAAATCGTTGATCTGACCACGTAATGATCGAAGGATCACCCCCACCTAGCTCTTCTTTAAAAGCTAGAGGGAGATCTTGTATGGTTGTTTCAATGACGTTAGTATTGATCTTTTCAGCTGCCTTTTTAAATATATCAACAAGATCATCTTGTGTTGCATGTTGTAAAATTTGATATTGTGGACGAAGCTCCCAATTCGGCACCTTCACTTCGTGTTCGATCTTGTTTCTGCCCAGTTTTCCAGATAACTTCCGCAAAAAATGTTCACGATTCGTTATGTTTCCATTTCCCCCCATTATGAGACACCTCCTCCTTTACTTCTATTTTTAAACCAATCCCGAAATGAAGCATCTGAAGGGGCAGGAAAATCTCTAGTCCTAGTCCATTCCTTTAATGAAAACGGGCCGTTTTCCATGTCTTCACCTTTAAGGAATGATCGTGAAAGAAAGGAAGCTGACTTTACACTGAATTGATACATCTTAGCTGATGATGTAACTAGTTTGAATGCTCTCATCGCCACCTTTTCCGAGAAAGGTGCTTTCCCTTCCTTTTCCACGATGTTTTGACGATGCTTTAATAAAAGTTCGTGAAGGGGTATTTTAACAGGGCAGGCATCCGTGCAAGCCGAGCATAGCGTTGAAGCATATGGGAGCTCTTTATATTCTTCATATCCTCCAAGAATTGGAGAGATAACTGCTCCGATTGGTCCTGAATAAATCGAACCATACGCATGACCACCAATATGACGGTATACAGGACAAACATTCAAGCAGGCGGAACAACGAATGCAGTGGAGAGCAGACTGAAATTCACTCCCTATCATTTTGGAGCGCCCGTTATCGAGAATAACTAAATGAAACTCCTCAGGACCATCCACTTCATTCTCCGACCTTGGGCCAGTTAGAGTGGACACATAGGTCGACAGCTTTTGACCGACCGCACTTCTCGCTAGCATACTAACGACAATATCAAACTCTTTCCATGTAGGGACAATACGTTCCATCCCCATGACTGATATTTGTGTCTTAGGAAACGTTGTAACCATTTCGGCATTACCTTCATTCGTTACGAGGGATATGGTTCCAGAATCAGCGATGGCAAAATTACACCCAGTGATCCCGATATCTGCCGACAAAAATTCATTCCTCAACTGTTCCCGTGCAAATGCCGTCAGTTCTTCTGGATTAGAGGAATTGGCATATCCACGCTTCGTTCGAAATACTTCCTGAATCTGGTCCCTGTTTTTATGAAGTGCTGGAGCAAGGAAATGGGATGGGGGATCTTCTGCTAATTGAATGATGTATTCTCCTAAGTCCGTTTCAACAACCTCACAACCACTTGCTTTAAGAGCATGGTTTAAACCGATTTCTTCTGTCACCATTGATTTCGATTTAACGACCTTTTTAGCGTTCTTTTTCGTGACGATTGACGTAATATACTGATTAGCTTCTTCCGGAGTTTCAGCGAAGTAGACATGCCCTCCTCGCTTTATCACATTCTCACTGAGCTCATAGAGATAATAATCTAAATGGTCAATGGTGTGCTTTCTTATAGCTGCTGAAAGCTCTCTCCACTCCTCCCAATTTCCAAGCTCGTCGATTATTTGTTCTCTCACTCCCGTTAGACGACCTTGAGCAGAGGAAACGGCTTCTCTCATAAATGAGTCTTGCAAACTAGTTGAAACCCGTTCAGTAAAGGGTGCCTGACCTATTTTCATACTCATTAGCGGACCTCCTTCTCTTAAGAATGATTTAGTATTTGAGCAATATGCTTCACTTCAATATTTTTCCCGAGTCTATTGATCCGTCCACCTATATTCATCAAACATCCACAGTCTGCTCCTATGAGCACATCAGCCTTGGTACTTTCTATATGATGAACTTTCTCATCCACCATTTGCTCTGAAATACTGGCCATCTTGACAGAAAAGGTGCCACCAAATCCACAACAGTCCTGTTTATATGGTAAGGGTATGACATGCAGCCCCTCGACATTCTTTAATAACGTCATTGGACTTTCATTTACACCAAGCAATCGGCTCATATGGCATGAGGTATGATAGGTAGCCATTCCTTCATACCGTGCACCAACGTCTTCTTTCCCTAGAACTTCAACGATAAATTGGGTTAATTCATACGACTTATTGGAGAGTTCTACCGCTTTGTCTGCCCAAGCTGGTTCATCGATAAATAAATTCTCGTATTCTTTCAACATAGTAATGCAGGACCCTGAAGGAGAAACAACATAATCCGCGTGTCGAAAGGTATTGATCATGTGTTTCATGGTTTCTTTCGACTCTTTGATATAGCCACTGTTATACGCAGGTTGTCCACAACACGTCTGCCCCTCAGGAAAATCAACCTCACATCCAAGTTTTTCTAATAATTCTACTGTATCTTTACCTATTTCTGATGAAAACACATCGATTAGACAAGTAAGAAACAATGAAACTTTCATTCCATTTCCCTCCTTCCAAAGTGTAAATGAAAGAAGCCCTTCTTAATGAAGGACAACGTTCATGTCTTTAATGACCTAAATAGGCTTCCTTAATACTTGAGTCTTTCAATAAATCCTTTGCCCTACCACTTTTGACAACTTTCCCTGTTTCAAGTACATAGGCATGGTGAGCAACCTTTAAAGCCTGTCTCGCATTTTGTTCTACTAGCAAAACAGTTGTACCTTCCTCGTTAATTTCTTTCACTATTTGAAAAATATCTTTAACGATTAATGGAGCTAATCCCATAGAGGGTTCATCAAGTAAGAGAAGCTTTGGCTTAGACATTAACGCTCGTGCGATGGCAAGCATTTGCTGCTGCCCCCCTGATAGAGTTCCTCCTAATTGTGATTTACGTTCTTCCAAAATCGGAAACCGTTCCATCACCTTTTCTAGATCTTTTTTTATGGAACCTTTTCGACGAAACGCCCCCATTTCTAGATTCTCCATTACTGTCATGCCTGAAAGGATAGCCCGCCCCTCAGGGACAAGAGAGATCCCCTTACTAACAAGCATATCCGGCGTTTTTCCGGTAATATCCTCATTTAAAAAGGTGATATCCCCTTTCTTAGGTTTTAATACGCCAGCAATTGTTTTCATCGTCGTTGTTTTCCCAGCACCATTAGCACCCAATATCGTGACGATGCTACCTTCTGGAACATCGATACTTACCCCTTTTAGCGCGAGGATATTTCCGTAATAGGTATGTATGTTATTTACGCTAAGCAAGCTCATCTTCCTCCTCTCGACCAAGGTAGGCTTCAATAACGGCAGGATTATTTCTAATCTCATCAGGGGTTCCCTGGGCAATTTTCTTTCCGAAATTAAGAACGGCCATCCGATCACACACTTTCATAACAAGAGGCATATCGTGCTCGATTAGTAAAATGGTAATGTTCAGCTTTTTAATTTTTTGAATGAGTTCAAATAAATCATTCGTCTCTTTCTCATTCATCCCCGCGGCAGGTTCATCTAGCAATAATAATTTTGGATCACTCGCAAGGGCTCGTGCGATTTCAAGACGACGCTGCTGACCATATGCCAAATTATCTGCAAACGAATCTTCAAATTCCTCCAGTCCAACTAAGTGCAGCAGATCACGCGCTTTCAATTTAATCTTCTCTTCTTCCATCCTCTGAGATTTAAGTTTTAACACACCTGACCATACACCTGAAGATGTCCTACAATGCTGACCTACTGTGACATTTTCTAGCACTGTCATTTCTGGAAACAGGCGAATGTTCTGGAACGTTCGGCATACACCTTCCTTTGTTATTTGATAGGGCTTTTTGCCAGTCAAACGTTTCTTCGTGAAAACAACCTCCCCTGCCGTTGGAGGGAACATCGAAGTAATAATATTAAACATCGTTGTTTTTCCAGCGCCGTTCGGTCCGATGAGTCCAAACACTTCGCCTTGATCGACCTGAAAGGATACATCCGTCAAGGCTTGGATTCCGCCGAACTTTTTAGTAATATTCTTAACTTCCAATATCATGACGTTTATCCTCCTTTTCATCGATGGACTTGTCATCCTTTTTCTTGCGTAACCTTTTCAGCTTATGGATCATGTTATAGTCGATAAGCCCCTGAGGTCTAAATGCCATCATCGCCACTAGAATAATGCCATAAATCATATACCGGTATTCACTTACATCACGAAGTAATTCAGGCATTGCCGTTAAAAAGATCGCTCCAAAAATCGGACCTGCTATAACCTCACTCCCCCCAAAAACAGCAAAAATGAGAATTTCAACCGCGCGATGATACGAGAAGTCTGATGGGCTGATATAAGCTGTAATGTGAGCATATAATGCACCTGCAAAGCCGGCCACTAGTGCGCCCTGTGCAAATGCCAGCACTTTATAATAGGTAATATTAATTCCCATTGCTTCAGCGGCGCTTTCGTCCATCTTAATAGCTGCGAATGCTCTTCCTACTCTGGAACGGTGTTGCCTAACAAAAAAGGAGATTAATAAGATGGTTACAAGTAGTAGAATCAAGAAAACGAGAACACTAATAAGCTGATTACTCCTGATTCCAATCATATCGGCTGTAAAGCCTGCATCTCTTAAGCCCGTTACTAATTCTCTTCCGATATGAGGTATCGATGAAATACCAACTGCACCTTGAGTAATTCCTTCCCAGTTAATGAAGAGCACCCTGACTACTTCACCAAACCCAAGAGTGGCGATCGCCAGGTAAACACCCTGTAATCGTAAAGTCGGTATTCCAATTAATATTCCTGCCAGCCCAGCAACGACAGCTCCAAACAAAATCCCCACGATGAGTGGTAGATCATAATTTATTGTTAAGATAGCGGAAGTATAAGCGCCAATCCCCATGAATCCAGCATGCCCCAATGAAAGCTGACCAGTTGATAAAGTAATATAGATACTGATTCCAAGAATGATATTAATGAGAATAAACGATAGAACTTGCAAGTAGTATGGGTTGATCAATTCAGCTAACATCACTCGATCACCGCCTTGCCTCTGTGACTGGTTGACCGAAAAGCCCTTGAGGTCGAACGAGAAGAATAATGATAATAGCTATAAATGCAATGGCATCGCGATATCCTGATTCTCCGAATACAACGATCATCGTTTCCGAAAGACCAAGGATTAATCCCCCGACCATCGCGCCTCTAACACTTCCCATTCCACCAAGGATAATGATGGCCAACCCTTTCAATCCCATCGATAATCCCATTTGTGGTGTTACCGAGTTAAATGCCATTCCAACTAAAACTCCAGCAATCCCTCCGATAACAGAGGCAATAATGACAGTAAGCATGATCATTCTTTTCGTATTGACACCGAGCAGACTTGCTGCTTCCAGGTTCTCTGCACAGGCTCGTAATGCTTTACCTGCTTTGGTTTTAGATAACCAGAATGAAAGGCTTACCATTAAAAGAATTGCGATCGCAAATATGACAAGCTGTACAGCATAGATCGTTACTGAACCAACTTGTATGCTAAGTTGCGAAAAAGACGTATTAAAAGGACGATTTCCTGCACCAAAGAAATGATGAGCTAGATTTTCAAGGAAGATTGAAACCCCTATCGTACTAATAAGTGGGGCAAGATGTGAGACCCCCTTTTTACCTCTTAAAGGTCTTAACGCTATTAATTCCAGAAAAAGACCCAGTGCACCTGTAACAACGATGGCAACAAGAAATGCAAGTGCCAGTGGTAGTTGCAACGTATGAGTGACAACGACTCCCATAAAGGCCCCAAACATAAAAATCTCACCATGTGCCATATTAATAATCCCTAATACACCGAATACTAACGTATATCCTAAAGCAACAATTGCATAAATACTTCCCAACGTTAATCCATTAATTAATTGTTCTAATAACAAGAAATTCTCACCTCTTCATTATGTATCGATTTAGAAAATATTCTTATTTATGACTCTTTTTTTTGCTATGTTAATGAACGTTGTGATTTCGGCTCATTTACGCCCGAAACTAAGGTTTCACTCGAATGAGCCAATAATCGAGAAATCAACAATACACGCAAACATAACCTTTTTCTTAAAAAGAAGGCTCTTTTCTCAAAGATTGTTGTTTTTGAAAGAATTATTGAATATAGAACCACACTTAGCTGATTGGAGCGGAAGGTGCTCGACTCCTGCGGGACTAGCGGGACAGGTGAGACCCCACAGGCGCAAATGCTTTTGTGCGCCGAGGAGGCTCAGCGCCCGCCCCGCGGAAAGCGAGCATCCTGGAGCGGAAATCCCCCCACTCTTATAGCAACCATGTTAACGAAAAGAGCCAAAAAGAAAGATTGAGAGAGTATAAATACTCTCTCAAATCCAATTCTTTATTCGAAGGGTTGAAACTTTCCATCTTTAATCGTAAGAACAGTAGGTTCCATTACAATGTCGCCCTCTTCATCAAAAGACATCTCTCCAAGGACTCCTTCGAACCCTTCCGTATTAGCTAATGCATCACGAATCGCATCTCGGTCATTACTGCCAGCTCTTTCAATGGCGTCTGCTAAGATGTATAGCGCATCATAAGCTTGAGCCGCAAATTGGTCAGGCTCTTTCCCATACTCTTCTTTATATTTATCAACAAACGTTTGTACTTTTTCATCTTCACTTCCACCAAACCACGGCGTGGCTACGATTAATCCATTGGCGGCATCCCCAGCGATTTTGATGACTTCAGGAGAGTTAAATCCATTCCCTCCTACAAATGGAACATCGATCCCCATTTTTCTTGCCTGATCCATAATGACAGCGCCTTCATTATAAAGCGCTGAACAAAGAATTAAGTCGGGTTTCGTATCTTTTATCTTCGTTAACTGAGCATTGTAATCAGCCTGTCCTTTTTGGAATGTTTCTGTTGTTAATACCTCAAGACCTTGGTCTTTAGCTACTTTCTTCATCGTATCGTAGCCTGATTTCGTGAAAACATCATCATTTCCATATAAAATCGCTACTTTTTTAGCATCGTACTTGTCTACAGCACTTGATATAGCTGCCGGGATTGCTAATGATTCAGGAATTGAATTTCGGAATACATAGTCACCGATTTGTGGAATCCCAGAAGCTGTTGTTGACGTTCCCATGATTGGTACACCGTTTAGGTCTGCTTCTGGTGCTACAACTTTCATCTCAGTACTTAAGGTAGGACCGAGTATCGCGGAAACATCTTCAGAATTCATCAGTTTTTGAGCAGATGATAAAGCTTGTTCCTGCTTACCAGCCGAATCCTCTGTGATCAACTCGAGATTCACTTTACCTTCTTCTTTAATTTCACTGTTCGCGAGCTCGAAACCATTCGTAATGGCTTCCCCATATCCTGCACCTGCTCCTGTCAACCAGGAGATGACCCCAACTTTCACATCTACAGTTCCATCATCAGAACCACCTGACTGTTCGCCAGATGTTTCACTATTACCACCACACGCACTCATAAAAGCCAGCGTTAATACCGCAAAAACAGCTAGCATAACTTTAAAAAACTTCCCCATCCCACATCCCCCTATGTACTATTATTTTTTGACCTAAAAACAAAAATTTTAATAATTTTTATTTTTAGTAATATTCTGTTATCTTACAAGAAAAACTCCTTTTTTGCAAGATACTGACGATTAAGGAAGAAACAGCAAAAAAGCTTTGACTTAATCAGTCAAAAGCTTTTCACTCTAGAATCCAGAGAAAACTACTATCTAGCTGTTGTAACATTGTTTTCTAATTAAACGATAGAACCCATAACATACAACATATGCGATTAGGTATGAAATGAAGGTCCAGTAGATGGTCCACCCATTTGAATAATGAACAAGGTCAATCAAAACGCCAATCCCTTCGACAACGGTCGTTATTAGGGAGAAGACGAGAACAACCACCGCATCGTGGAAATGTAATCGTTCGATGGTTAGAAACATAAACCCTGCTAATATTGGGTAAATTCCGAAGTACATAGGCAATGCCGCGATTGCCTCCGTATCATACTCGGGATCGATGCGCCAAAAGTCGAAATGAAATCCAAGCACATCGAATATCACTGCAACAAATGCAGCGAATGGAGCGACAAGCAAAAACAATCTTAAATCTGCCTTGATTAGAAAAATACCTGCGACCCACGGTAAAATAAACGCAACCAATGTATTAAATATCACTTTCGCTCACTCCTTGGTTAAGGAATCGTCGAAAAAAACACATTTTATACTCGAGATCTTAAGGTAAATGCTCAGATTGTTAACTAAATTTGTTGAGAGCAGTCAACTATTTCAAAATAAGATCGCGTCCTCTTTCATTTACAGACATTGTTACAATTGATTATACTCAACCTATCACAACTAACTCAAAAGGGGCGTTTATGGCATGATCGCAGTACGAATTGAAACAGAAGAAGCGTTGCAGGAAGCGTTCAAGATTCGAAAAGAAGTATTCATTGACGAACAGGGTACACCTGAGGAAGATGAATTCGATCAATACGACGTTTTGGGTGCCGCAGAACACATTCTCATACTTGATGAAACTAAAGCCGTTGGAACGGCCAGATGGCGAGTAACAGACGAGGTTGGCAAGTTTGAAAGAATCTGTATCTTAAAGTCCCATCGGAAGCTTGGAATCGGAAATCTGATTGTACATAAATTGGAGGAGCTTGCTGCTAGGAAAGGCATTAAGAACGTGAAGCTTCACGGACAGGTGCAAGCCGAGGGCTTCTATCACAAACTTGGCTATAGAACCGATTCTGAAGAATTTATAGAAGATGGTATCCCACATGTTCTTATGAGGAAAAAACTTCCTGAAACCAAGTAGGCTTATGAATCGTAAGTTAGATTAAAACCAATATTGGGAACATACTCATGATAGTGATTCTAAATTTACGAAAAGGATGAAGCATACATGATGCGAAGCAGTAATCCCGTCTTAAAAGACAAGATGTTCAACCGAGCCCGTAATCAGGGAGAAGCCATGACAATCGGAGGAACGGTTGCGAAAACATTCTTCTTGTTCCTCTTCTTGCTTGGATCATCGATCTACACCTGGTACAAGTATTCTCAAGGAGAAGATATCTACACGATGATGGTCATTGGAGCAATCGGAGCATTGATCTTTGCTCTTATTACGACATTCTTTCATCGCGCAGCACCGATCACAGGTCCGATTTACGCCACATTAGAAGGTTTTGCAATCGGTGGACTCTCTGCCATTTTAGAAGCCCGATACCCGGGTATCGTTATTCAAGCTGCTGCCCTGACATTTTCTGTGATGGGTGTCCTTCTCTTTCTCTATGCAGCACGGATCATTAAGGTAACGAAGAATTTCCGGCTGATGATCGTATCCGCTACACTTGCGATATTTGTCGTGTATATCATTGATCTTGGTCTCAACCTTTTCCTAGGTGCCAATGTTCCTTACCTTCATTCAAATGGTATAGTTGGCATTGGGATCAGCCTCTTTATCGTAGCCATCGCAGCTCTCAACCTTGTGCTTGACTTCGATTTCATCGAAAGAGGCGCAAATCGAGGTGCACCCAAACACCTTGAATGGTACGGTGCATTCGGATTGATGGTTACACTCGTATGGCTTTATATTGAAATTCTCCACTTGCTTCAGAAACTAAGACGATAAGCTCAAAATAAGCGGCATCTGAATCCCTTTAGGATTCAGATGCCGCTTATTAATGAAGTTTTCCATAGCTATATCTCGTATTGTCTATCTCATGAAAAATGAGAAAGCACCATATAGAACAGCGCTGATTCCGGCTCCTACAAGAGCTGGAGCGAGTTTCTTTCTTGAGTATTTTATTACATCGAGATCCATAATGGTACATAACGTTACCGAGTTATCACTTAGGGGAGATGCAAACGCCCCGAACGTTCCACTTGCAAAAACCGCTCCGATAACGAGTAAAATGTTGACTCCTGCATCATGAGCTAATGTGATGCCAAGTGGCATAAGGAGTCCCCACGTTCCCCAGGAGGAACCAATAAAGTATGAAATAATCCCACCGAGTAGAAAAATAATCGGTGCGACAAACAAATGAGGAATCCAGCTGACATGGCTCGCGATATAGTCAGAGAACCCTAGATCCTCAGACACTGCGGAAACACCCCAGATGAGTGCCAATAAGATGATCACAGACATTAATTCATTACCACCCTTTACAAAATGGGTGACAAGCTCAGATACCTTATATTTTTGAAACATGAAATAAATAAACGTCAAAATAAATGAAATTAACAGAGATTCTAGCATTACCCCTAGAGCATCGCTACGAATAAAAGCTTTAAAAAACCCGCTCGCTTCCTTGTGACCATCCCACCAGCTGAGAAAAATCGTTAAGGCAAGAAACGTAAGAAGTGGTAGGATCAGATTGAAGGGTTTCACAGCTGTTTCTTTTTCATACGCTCTGTGACATGCATCTAATCCTTCTTCTCCCTGCTGCTGTTCCGCATTTTCCGAAGACTCCTGCTCCATCGCATCATCAGACTCACTTTCCTTCGGTTTCTTAAAAAAGCTATAGTAAATTCCGATCAGAATGAGTACAAAGGAAAAGAAATTGAACGGAATACTCTTCACATACACAATATAAGGCTCTTTATCAATTCCTACTTCTTTAAGTGAATCTCCTATCGTTGTCACCATATACCCAACGAAGGCTGTTGCAATCGGAACTAATGCAACGACAGGATTTGAAGTCATCTCGATCGCAAACCCGATCCTTTGCTTTGACATTTTCAAACGTTTCCTCAACGCCTTCATGATTGGAGCGATTGTAACGATTCTGAAGTCTGGATCACTGAATGTAACAAGTGTCGTCAACCATGTCAGTAGCATAGCACTTTTTTTCGTTTTTACTTTTTTACTCACCAGGTGAACAAACCCTTTAATTCCACCAGTGAACTTGATGATACTGATTAATCCCGCAAATCCATACAAAAAGATAATAATCCGTATATTACTCGATTCAACGACATTATCAACGATATAAAATAATGCTTTCTTGATCCCACCAAGTAAACTCGGCTCCATAATATAAGAACCTACAAGTAATCCAACGAATAGCCCTGGTTGAACCTGCTTCGTCAAAATAGATATCGGAATAACTAATAAAAAGGGGATCAATGCAATCCACTGATGGTCCATCGAATTCAACTCCCTATTTCCATGCTACTACTAGTATGGATAAATAGAGATGAACCCATGTAAACAAATCGCTATCATTCCAATTAGCGTTGAAGGGATGATAGCGATTTATATGGTATCGATTACAATAATTCTTTGTTATTTATTATTTCTTCACCTTATAGTAGAGCCATACCGCTCCTTTATCTCCAACTGGCTTCGTCTCAATCAGCTCAAGCGAAGTGGCTTCTCGAATGGAAGTAAGATCGTCACAATCAAACATAGTCGGCGTCCTCTTCCCTCCGATAGCAATTGGAGCTAGTACAACGCTCACTTCATCGATGAAACCCTGTCGCAAAAATGCTCCGTTGATTGTTCCACCTCCGCTAATCCCTAACCGTCTAAATCCGCACTCATAAAGCTTCTCAAGTGCCAGTCCAATATCAATTTGGTCCCCATCACCTGCTTGAAGATAAGTAATCCCCTTTTCCTCAAGCTGTGTCATATATTCACTATGTACATTCTCTCTTGTTACTACGATTAGACCGTCTGTTTGTGCCCAATCCATTCGCCCTCTTCCATCAAATACAATATATGCCTTGGACTTCTCCGGATATGTAATCGGTTGTTCAAGTTCGATCCAATCGGCGCTCCATACCATTAAACTCTCACTACCTGAAACAAGTCCGTCACAATTTAAAGTATCATACAGCTTATGTGCTTCATCATTCGCATCGCCATCAACATCATAGGAAGTCCATTCCATCACATTATGATTCGGTGCAGTCGTAATTCTCCCATCCATTGATGAGAAAATATTCACGACGACTTCTGGTCTCTTCTTCAACTTGATCATCCTCTCCTGTTCGGTACTTCTCATTATAGATTTTCCAGAAAATGAATGTCAGTGTTTTTTGAATTTTTTTGATTTTGAAGGATATTACTTCAGGTTCCTGAAGCTCATTAACCAAAGATTTTATACCAGTACAAAGTCGTAGCAATATTAGGGTTACATGATTGTTTTAACGTATCTACTCCTCCCAGAATAAACCCCTGTTTCACATAGAACCTACATGCTCTTAGATTATCATCCTGGGTTTCAAGTGAGAGGCCAATAAGCTGATTCTTCTTTGCCCATTCTTCTGCTTGATCCAATAGTCGTTTGCCGATCCCATGTTTTCTGTATTTTTTCACGGTAGCAATGTTTTCGATATAACAAAAATGATTCCAGTCTTTTACGATTCGAATTTGTCCTATACACTCATTATTTAAGTACGCCAGAAATAATGCTTTATCTGCCTTGTTAATATATTGGCTCCACTCAAGCTTATCATCTGGGAAACGAATTTCTTTGGTTACGTTATATAAGACCTCCTCATACGACCATTCGCCATCTTGTAGACGAGGTACCACTTTCCCAAAAACTTCGAAATGATCATTTGTTTTGTTAATATCTTTGACTAAACTTTCATTTAAAGGTTGGATTGAAAGCTTTTCTTCTCCTATCATCGACTACCCCTTCTCTCTTCCGCCTATTATTATTTCCATATACAATACCTTAATTTCCCTGTTCCGACAATACAAGCATAAAATTCCATCTCGTTTATTTTTCCACAAGGCTATGATTGTTTCACTCGAGTGAGGCAAAACAGAAAATCAATAAGATAAGCGAACTTAGACTAATAGAAAAAACTCAGTTCAAGTGAACTGAGCTAAACGACATCTATCTTTTCGATAGTTGTGAAGCCATTAAATTAATTCTGCATAATCTCCTTTTTATCCATACTGCTTCTGATGTTCTTTCTTCTTCGTTAAATAAGCTTCATCGGTTCGAACAATCTTCCACTTATCTTCAAAGATCCTAGCAGATTCGGCCTTCTCATTGTCTATGTCACGATTGTTCACTTCCCCATCACTGCCATATTTTTTACCGCCTTTGTAATTCGCGTATCGACGCGCTCTCGTATAGCCCATCTGAATGAATTTCCGTGCCATATCCATCCCAACAAAATCATCGTTTTCCTGGTAGTCTCGAAACAGTTGATAAATTTTCTCTGATGACTCCTTCGCGATATCAGGCGTTTTAAAGCGCCAGTGTGGAAGAATTTCACTTTTATAAGGCTCTACCATTAGAACCCCCTGTTCACCGCGGCCAACGCGATATTTTTCAGGGTGCTCACGAAAATTAATGTTATCAAAATCAAGATCGTAGTCAAATGCCATTGAAACCACTCCTTTTGGGAAGGTATTCCCAGTAAGAGGCAGAGAGTAAACAGGACAGGGGTATTTAACTCTCTTCTGACAGATTTCTAATTTCTTTAAAAGAGGTGTGCTTCTAGCACTTGTTGGAAAAAATACACATATAACACATCCAAACGTTCCTTCCCAATCAATTTAGGGTAAAAGTTAGTCGACAATGATGACAGACATTAGGAGAATCCTATGATATTTTTCGGTTATGCTATTTATTTACTTCTCGGCATTCTAAAATTTGTCCTATTTAGCTTCTATACAAATACGGCGTTTCCATTGCAGTTCCTCCTTATGAATCTAGCAGGTATATTGCTATTATCAAGCTGGACACTTCTCATTCAATGGAAGAAACGTCGATGGATTTGGCTTACGCTCTTATTTTTACATAGCCTTCTTCTAATATCAGACCTCTGGTATTATCGTTATTTTGAAGATATGCTTTCCGTTTCACTCCTTTCACAGATGCTTCAGATGAGCGATGTGGGCGGTGGATTTATGGCGCTGATCCGTTTTCAAGACTTCTTCCTTTTTGCTGATATTGTTGTATTCCTTTTGATCCTCTTTTTTACGAGAAAGAAAACGTTTGAAGTAACAAAGAAAAAACGAAGAATGACGGCAGGTACAACATTTCTTATTGGGGTCGTTCTGTTTGCGACGCCGTTAACTTATAGCGCTGTTAAAGAAGAGCCGTGGCTAAATCAATCCGTTTCAGATATGCGAGACTATTATCTGCTTGGCTTCTGGGGCTATCACGGTGTTGATCTTTGGAGAGGTGTGATGGGAGCACTTGACTCCGAAGAGAATTTAACCATGGAACAACAAAAAATGATTAAAGAAAATTCTTATGAAAACGCAGAAGGATCTCCTATAAAACCAAATATCATCATCGTTCAATTAGAATCGTTTCAAAGTTCGCTGATCGAACAGAAAATAAATAGGCAAGAGCTAACGCCAAATCTGAATCAGTTAAAAGAAGAAACCCTGTACTTCTCTTCGTTTTATCATCAAACACACGAGGGAAGGACATCAGATGCTGAATTTATTACAAATACGTCCCTCTATCCATTGAAGTCTGGGTCGGTCTACACACGCTTTCCGGAAAATGAGTTTGGCTCGTTACCGGAGCTTTTGAAAGAAAATGGCTATGACACAGCTGCCATGCACGCTTATGATAAGGGCTTTTGGAACCGAGATAAAATGTACAAGAATATAGGATTCGATCACTTTTTTAGTAATAAAGACTATCCTGATCACAAACAGATCGGAATGGCGGTAAACGACACAACCTTTTTCAAGACGTCTATCAAACATATGGAAACGTTAGAAGAGCCTTACTTTGCTTTTATGGTCGCTATCACAAGTCACACCCCTTTTGAAATTCCAGAAGAAGAACGAGACCTGGATTTATCCGGGTATGACGATCCCATGCTAAAAAGGTATTACCAAACGGTTTATTATGTGGATCAGGCTGTTGGGGTAATGATTGACGAGTTAAAGCAGAAAGGAATATGGGAAGACTCCCTCGTGATTTTCTATGGTGACCATGATAGCGGATTAACAAACGAAGGAAGCGAGATGAGAAAGGAAGCCAATGTTGAAAGTACCGTAGATGCTTTTGAACTCGATCATCAGGTACCGCTTTTCATTAAGAAACCAAATGAAGATAATGGCCAGGTGATGAAAGAAAACGGCGGGCAAATCGACATCGCACCAACGATCGTGGACATGTTGAATATGGATATGCCCTATATGATGGGGAATTCTCTTCTTGATGATCAAGCAAATTTAACCGCATTTCGAGATGGGTCTTTCCGCTATCGTGATTATTATTATGAAGCTCATTTAACAGAAGAAGCTGGAAACGGTACGTGCTATGATGTTTCTAGCGAAGAGAAAGTATCGTTTGATAAATGTAAAGATCAAATCGAAAAGGTAGCAGAGCAACTTCGACTTTCTGATGCGATTATAGAAAAGAATGGTCTTGAAAAAGGTAACGAGTAGAAACGAAAGAATTGACGGTTCAGACATTTAAAGGTCTGGATCGTTTTTTTGGAACGTTATTATAGTACCTATGACACAGCTTTTCAAAGAGAGAAGAAACGCTTGTAAGAACTTCATAGAAACCCGTCGAATGAACAGCGATTACCGTTCTATTGACCTATACTCCAACTAAGAAAGTTAGTGAAAAGGCTCCTTGTCTAATAAACTGAATATTCTTATAGTTAAGGAGGTATAAGACTCATTTCAAATAGGAGGGTTTTATGAAGAAATGGTTAGTGTCACTATTGGTGTTGACTTTCCTGCTTGCTCCCCCCTTCTCCCATGACGCACAGGCCGGTATTATAGGTAAAGGCGATGCAACTGGTACACCCGGCGAATGGTACATTGGAGATGAACCCACGACCGTCAAGCCTGGCTCTCTTCCACTCGTATTTGTACACGGCTTAAACAGCTCTTCGAACACCTGGATTGATCAGAATGACATGGACGAACTTACATACAGCAAGAACTACGAAACGGCTTTTATTGACCTTTATCCAACGAAAAACATGTGGGACAACGGACAGCTTCTTGCTAGCAAACTAGCAGAGATCAGCGCCTACTTTGGAAAGAAAGTGATTCTTGTTACCCACAGTAAAGGCGGGGTAGATGCCCAGGCTGCCGTCGTTCATGCAAATGCCCAGCAGTATGTGGATAAAGTCATTACGCTCTCCACACCACACAAGGGTTCACAGCTTGCTGATCTTGCCCACAGCAGTTGGGCCGGGTGGTTAGCTGCGATTATCGGGAATCGTAACGACGCCACTTATTCGCTTCAAACTGGCTACATGAGCTACTTCCGCTCCGTAACTGATTCAAAACCGAATGTTTCTTCCACGCCTTATTATACATTTGGGGGTACAAGTTGGGGTAACTTCGGCGGCGTATTATATTGGGGTGGTTTGTATTTAAGACAGTATGGTTCAAATGATGGCGCCGTTACGGTGAATAGCTCCAGACTTCCCTATGGGAACGAGATCCGCGTTGGTAACTGGGATCATTTCACGATTCGAACTGGAAGCGCCACGTTTAACTTATTCGAACCTTATTTAACACAGTTGCCTACATTTGCACCTCTCTCTTCTTCAAATGAAGCTGCCGCTTCTGAGGAAGCAAATGTCCTTATAAGGGGAGGAGAATTTAACGGAGAAAAAGTAGAATCATTTCAGGTGGAAGATAACACGAAAAGCATCGCAATCGATTGGATGAGTCAAAATCGAGATTCTACCATCACTCTTATAGGACCAGGTCAACAAACGTATTCAAATACAGAAACCTATGTGGATGAGGAAATGTTTGAAGGAGCCATTCATCACCAGGTAAAGGTGAATGCTCCTACAGCGGGGAAATGGAAAGTGAAAGTAGAACAGTCAAAGAAAGAAAGCTACTTGATGCAAGTTGCTTATGAAAGTGAGCTTAATCAAGACATCCAATTGGACACAAGTTCTACAAAAGAAGTGAAGCTCAGCATCGATGAAAACAGTGTTAATGAGAATTCCATTAATGGTGACATCATCATTCAATATAGTAAAAATGGCAAAACGAAACAGAAAAAAATATCACAGATGAAATTCAACTCTCTCAAATCCTTCCCTATTAAAAATGCCGGTGAAGGGGTGTATCACATCATGCTTGATGTGAACGGCAACACTAAAAAAGGAGCGCAGTTTGAGCGAACAATTCTTCACACGATTTACATCGATGAAAATGGAAAAGTGTATCAACCTTAGTATTAAAAAACTCCAGACGATGTTGGTCTGGAGTTTTTTTAGTATCATCCTCTATTGCGATACCATTCTAGTGCTTTCGTTTCAATTTCGCGTACCAGAGCATCTTTTCCATCAATGTATGCTTCCATATCAAAAGGAAAGCGCTCTGCAAGTTCAGCTTTCGTCTCACCATAGCGCGAGCGATCATCGGGATGCTCGATTAAATAATCTCGAAAGGCGAGGTGTCGATCGATATCTGGATTCCCTCTTTCATAAAGATGAACATGATGCGAACGTTGCTCCCCGCCCTTTCTAAAGAAGCGGCGACCAGCCAGTCCATTTTCACCCATCGCTTCATAGCCAAGCTCTTTCATTTCATCGTTCTTTTGATCGACTAGGCTGAGATCTTGTACAACAGGCATCATGTCGATTACAGGCTTTGCTTTTAACCCTTTGACAGCTGTACTTCCTATATGATGGATCTCAATCATATTCTCACCAAAAACTTGTTCAAGCTTTTGAGCTTCTAATAAAAACAAATCACTCCAAATGTCATTAAACTTCTCTACTTCCACTTTCCTCATTCGATTCACCCCTATTGGTTCAAAATTAACCTCGAAGTCTAAATCGTGCAACCCAAAGTCCCTCTACTCCAAACATACCGTCAGAAGCATCAACTTGCTCGAAGGCCGTTTATTGGCCAAAACTGCGGTATATTAGCCAAAATACGTTTTTATTGTCCAAAATTAGAAATTATTGTCCAAATCCTTATTTTATTAGCTAACTAGAATGAATCTTACAACTACAAGGAGTCACACTTCAAATCCAGCTTTTCTCACACTCTATTATACCACTATATGGAAAAACCTTCACGCCAGTCTCCTTAACAATCATTTCACAAACAAGAGGTTTGTAACGAGACCACTAAGGGAGTATAATTTGATAATTGATTGTGAAAATATCGCTTCTTTAAAAAGAACTTTTCATAAAAACCAACAACTAGATTACGAGAGGAGGTCATGAGGTGACCAACCAACCTTACAGCAAAGTACTTATTGCCACGTTGTTACTAGCGGGATCGTTTATTACAATACTGAACCAAACGCTTATGATTACAGCGATTCCGCCGATTATGGAGGAAATGAACATTAGTGCGAATACAGCTCAGTGGTTAACGACCGTGTTTATGTTAGTGAACGGGATCATGATTCCAATCAGTGCCTTTCTACTTGAGCGCTTTACGACAAGACAGCTTTTCATCTCAGCGATGAGTATCTTCGCAGTCGGGACTGTCGTCGGAGGGCTCGCTCCGAACTTCGGCGTATTGTTAACGGGAAGAGTGATTCAATCAGCAGGAGCTGGCGTCATGCTGCCGCTCATGCAAACTGTGTTTCTCATGATTTTCCCTGTCAATAAACGAGGAGCTGCAATGGGTTATATCGGTCTTGTCATTTCGTTTGCGCCTGCGATTGGACCGGCGCTATCCGGGTGGATGACGGCAAACTATTCGTGGCGTTTGCTCTTCTGGTCCATCCTACCACTTGCTTTACTCATTATCGTGATCGCGTCCTTCATTATGAAGAACGTAACTGAGCTTAAGTATCCGAAAGTCGATCCTGTTTCTATTATTCTCTCATCCATTGGATTCGGCGGCCTTCTCTATGCTTTCACGAGTGCTGGAAACTACGGCTGGGATAGCATGAGAACGATCGTTGTTCTCATCGTAGGGGTCGTGACGCTCGCTATTTTCATCACAAGGCAATTGCGAATGTCTCATCCGATGCTTGAGTTCAGAGTTTTCAAAGATAAAATCTTTACGATTACAACGATCATCGGGATGATCATGTTCCTCGGGTTAATCGGAGCCGAGACGTTAATTCCACTCTATATGCAGAATATGAGAGACTTTACGGCATTCGAATCGGGACTCGTTCTTCTACCAGGTGCTGTGATCGTTGCGTTTATGTCACCGATCACTGGTCGTATTTTTGATCGAATCGGTGCGCGCCTTCTTGCCGTCGTCGGGTTATCGATTGTGACTGCATCAACATTTGGATTCTCATTTCTGGATACAACCACATCGATTACCTTCCTAACCGTCATGTATGCGATCCGTATGTTTGGACTGTCGATGGTCATGATGCCGGTCACCACAGCTGGATTGAATCAAATGCCAAAGCATCTTATTCCGCACGGTGCAGCCATGAACAATACGATGCGCCAAATTGCTGCTTCAGTCGGAACGGCAATCCTTGTCACTGTTATGACAACGACAGCTCAGACGGCTCAAGTAGATTCATCGATTGCTCGCCCTGATATATATGGAGTGAATGTTGCCTTCATTGTTATTCTCGTTCTCACTATTGTAGGACTCATCCTCTCATTCTTTGTTAGGAAAAATGATCCTCAAGAAGAATACGAGGAAACAAAAGAAGTTCCTATGGAAAATAACCAAGACCATGCGAAATCTGTAAATATGTAACTTACCTATTAGCTTTCAATAAGAAAAACCGCTCAGAGACGTTTCTGAGCGGTTTTTCATTTGTAGCTACTCTACTGCATATGTTCAACTACTATAGAAACGATTACACTAGAGAGAGAACTCCTTTCATTTCTTCAGAGGTGATAAAAATGCCAAAGTATCGATTAAAATTAAGTACCATCATCATTATCTTTGTATGTACAGTTGTCACCATGTCCCTCTTGATCACAGATCTTTTGATTACAAATACGACTAGTAAAACGATTGAACATCAATTAGAAGATAAAGCGATCACCGTTTCTAGAACGATTGCGGAATCGAAAATCGTGAAAGACGGCTTAGTGAATGCTACTGATGAAAATGGGAGCATTCAGGAATATACGACAAACATTCAACAAGCTTCTGACGTCTTATTCGTTGTTGTGATGGATATGGAAGGTATTCGAAAATCACACCCTGATGTTCAAAAAATAGGGAAACATTTTGTAGGTGGCGATGAACAAAGAGTACTTAATGGAGAAGAATACATATCAAGATCAACTGGTACGTTAGGGAAATCCTTACGTGCGTTCACACCGATCTACGACAATAATCAGAATCAAATTGGTGCCGTATCGGTGGGTATTTCTTTAGAAGCCGTGACCGCGTCCATCCAACAAAGCCACAAGAAGATTCTTATCGGTTCAACTGTTGGCGTATTCATAGGAATTATTGGTGCATTTTTGTTAGCCCGATATATAAAAAATAGCCTTTTCGGATTAGAACCATACGCGATTGCTCGTATTCACGAAGAACGGAATACCATGTTACATTCTGTACATGAAGGAATCATTGCCATTGATAGAACCGGTACCATTATTCTTGTAAATAAGTCAGCGCGACGCATTTTCAATCAAGCGAGCTTGCATAAATCTGATCTGGTCGGAATGAAAATTAGCGATTTCTTACCAGGGACAAGACTAGAGGATGTTCTTATTTCACAAGAAGCAGAACTAGATCAGGAGCAGTTGATTAATGGTATCTCGATTATTACAAATCGTGTTCCCCTAATTGTAAATGGTCATGTAGTAGGAGCTATTGCGACATTTCGTGATAAAACTGAAGTAAACCAACTAGCCGAGCAACTAACTGGTGTACAAATGTACGCTGATACATTACGAGCACAGTCTCATGAATTTAAGAACCAATTACAAGTACTACTCGGTTTGATTAAAATGGAAGATTATGAGGAAGTTACACACTTTATTAGCAAGTTGGTTGATCATCAAGCAGATGAAATTGGTAGTATTACAAAGTATATCAAGGATCCTATACTTGCAGGTTTCATCATAGGGAAGATGAGCTATGCTCGAGAATCACATGTTGTCATGACGATCGACTGTGAAACAGAGATTCCTCAAGCTAACCGTCCTGAAATCACTCATGAACTTATTACCATTCTTGGTAACATCATCGATAATGCGATAGATAGTGTTTCTACTAGTGATAAACAAGAGATCCGGATGAAGTTTTCATACATCGATGACTTATTAAGCATGACGATAACAGATACTGGCGAAGGGATTCCTGAAGACAAACTGGAAGACATATTCCTTAAAGGGCATACGACGAAAGAAGGCAAGCATAGGGGCTTCGGACTATTTCTTTCCATGCGAAGTATCGATAACCTAGAAGGTTCAATTGACGTAGATTCGGTTTTAGGTGAAGGAACCACATTTACGATTATTGTTCCTTTTGACCAGGGAGATGATTCATTATGATTCAAGTTATGATAGTAGAAGATGATCCAATGGTTGCACAGTTAAACAAACGATATGTTGAGCAAGTAGAGGGGTTTACACCAAGCTATCTTTCACACACAGCTAAAGAGGCATTAACAATATTAGCTTCTAACAAAATTGACCTCATCCTTTTAGATGTCTATATGCCGGGAATTAACGGAATCGAATTTCTAAAGTTAGTGCGAGAACAAAACCAGGATGTGGATGTGATTTTAATAACAGCCTCTTCTGAAATTAATCAAATCCAGCAGGCGCTAAGACTTGGAGCAATCGATTATCTCATTAAGCCTTTTGAATTCGATCGGTTTCAAGAAGCCCTTCTGAAATATCAACGGAATTTCTACAAGCTTAACGATAAAGAGCAAATGAATCAGAAAGAACTCGATCTCATGCTCAAGGCCAACCATCTAGTTCCAGGAGAAGTTCATCAACCATCAGAAAATCGGAATTTACCTAAAGGCTTAACAAAAAACACGCTGGTAACGATCAACAAGACGATTCTATCACTTCAATCTGATCAGTTTTCTACAGATGATATTGCAACCACTACTAGCATCTCAAGAGTGTCTGTAAGAAAGTATTTAAAGTTTCTAAGTAGTATCGGCTATTTAGAAGAGACGTTAACTTATGGAGTAGGCCGACCAATTTACCAATATGCTATTAATCCCAAGAAACAAACCTCCATTAAGCATTACCTTTAAAAAGCGACCTCAGTGGTTGCTTTTTTTAATTACATAACTATTAATAATTACAAAACATGTGAATTTTCTGTTAATTATCCTATGATTTAAACAATTAATGAAAGCGGTTACTATTATGCTATTCAGTAATAACACATTAAAAAGGAGCGATCAATTTGGCCCAATCTGCTAAAGAGTTAAGTTATGAGAATCAACCTGATTCCTCCACCGAAAACATCAGTCACGAAAAGAAATCCATTAAGATTTTTGGTGTCCCGTTACTATGGTTTGTGCTATTTACGGCCATTACACTACTTAGCCTCTATACAGGAAATCTTCCAGGCGGTATGATCGGTAGTTTGCTCATCATGATTGTACTTGGAGAACTACTAGGTTGGATTGGTGATCACACACCAATCGTTAAAACCTACCTCGGGGGTGGCGCCATTATCGCCATCTTTGGTGCCGCTTTCCTTGTTTATGAAGGCTGGTTACCTGAATCCTCTGTTACAACCATGACAACATTCATGAAAGATGGCGGGTTCTTGAACTTCTATATCGCTGCACTCATTACCGGGAGCATCCTCGGAATGAACAAAAAAATCCTCGTGAAAGTTGGTTTACGCTACTTCTTACCCATTATGGGGGCCGTTGTCGGTGCGATTGTTGTCGCAGGTTTATTGGGCTCTCTTGTAGGCTTTTCTTTAAGAGACGCGATTCTTGTTATCACCATGCCAATCATGGGTGGCGGCATGGGTGCTGGTGCTGTTCCGATGAGTCAGATATATTCTGAGTTAATGGGCAATGATCCGGCATACTATATTTCCATGCTTGTCCCTGCACTTGCGCTTGGTAACGTATTTGCCATCGTACTCGCGAGCATGCTCAACCTGCTCGGTAACAAAATCCCTTCCCTTACTGGTAATGGGCAATTGATAAAAGGTTTTCAATATAAAGAAGAAAAACAAACTTACGATATTAAAAAGATGGGGATCGGATTACTCGCTGCTATTACGTTCTTCGCCATCGGTGGGTTACTTGGAGACTTCATTCCTCTACACCCTTATGCACTGATGATTATTGTCGTCGCTATTGCAAAAATAGCAGACATCATACCAAAGAACGTCATCGATGGAGCAAGTCAGTGGTATAAATTCGTCGCAAGCAACTGGACACTTGCGCTACTGTTTGGCATTGGGATTGCTTATACCGATTTGAGCACGGTTCTTGAGGCTCTTACTCTACAATATATACTAACCGTATTCGGGGTTGTTTTGGGTGCGATTATCGGTGCCGGTTTAATTGGTAAGTTGGTTGGATTTTATCCGATTGAGGCTGCTATAACAGCGGGGTTATGTATGGCGAATATGGGCGGAACTGGTGATGTAGCTGTTCTGTCCGCTTCAAGAAGAATGGAACTCATGCCATTTGCTCAGATATCATCCCGCCTCGGCGGAGCATTAATTCTATTGTTAGCAGGTTTAATCATTCCATTTCTGGTTTAAAAAAGCTTTGCTGAACTCCCACTATCTACAACAGATAGTGGGAGTTCACGTCGTTCATTTATCAATAAACTAAAAAGCAAATGTGGTGAGGATCATCGAAGTTATTCTAATTGTTTTACCGGCTTTTATTATTTTTACGATAGGCTACATCGGCCAGAAGAAAATTGGATTTGATCGCAAATCCATTTCGACTTCAGCGCTGTATTTGATGTATCCGTTTCTCGCTTTTCAAACCTTTTATACAAACGACATCACGATGGACTATGCTTATATCCTGATATTCTGCTTACTCTTAATGATCATTTTAATTCTTATCGTTACGATCATCTCGAGAATCCAAGCATTGAAACGTTCTAAATCTGCTGCCATGATCCTTTCTGCCGTATTTATGAATAGCGGTAACTATGGCGTGCCGATCATTCTATTTGCATACGGTGAAGAAGGAGTTCATTATGCGATTATCATGATGGTTATCCAGTCATTGCTCATGAATACGGTCGGACTTCACTATGCATCGAAAGGTAGTCCCACAGCAACGCATAGCCTAAAAGATTCTCTTATAAAAATCTCTCGTATGCCAATCAATCATGCTGTGCTTCTCGGCATCATTGTTCAAATAACTGACTTCAAGGTTCCAGAGTTCATCATGCAAGCAGTCAACCTAGTTGCAGATGCTACAATCCCAACGATTATGATGGTCCTGGGAATGCAGCTCGCATCACTAACTAGAGGAAGTGTCAAATGGAGTGATTTATCTACGGTTTTCTCCATTAGAATGATTGTTTCCCCCGTGCTCGCACTTCTTCTCACGATGGCACTTGGCTTAAATCCTCTGCTTAGTAGTATTTTAATTGTACTTTCATCCATGCCAACGGCTGCTAACACGACGATGTATTCCCTTGAATTTAATACAGAACCACAACTTGTTTCTTATAGTACACTCCTAACAACATTGGCAAGTATTCTTACAGTCCCTCTAGTATTATGGCTAGTTGGAGCGGTCTAAAAAAGGCCAATAACAATCTTAGTCTCTTTCACAGGATTGTTTCCCGGTAATCAGGCAATACTTGTTAGTAAATTCAATTACAGGGATGAGCATATGATATACATTTACCATGATTACGGTGGAACACACACCACCTCACTAGCTGCAGCGTTTCATTTACACCTTTTAAAGCCCTCTTCTCTTCCTTTAACAAGTGAAGAGGTTCTTGCTGTGCCCTTTTTTAACAAATTAACGAAAAAGGACGAAGGACGTCTACTTTTCCACGGACGAGATTCAGATGGTCATAAAGTCTACACAATCGGAAAAAAGTCGTCGAAATTAATCGTGCCCGCTTTATATGATATGACGATCATGCTATTTGACCATTTTCAAGTAGACGATCAGATTATCCTCTCAAACACGTCACCAACAGTGCCGTTTGTCATGTCGATAGGAGGTGGTCTTTCACGAGGGCTTGGTATCGATGCCCTCGGAGTACCGCTTCTCATCAAAGGTGCTAAAAAGTGCAGTCCGCTCATTTATGATCTCGTTGAGCATACGAAAAAACAAGCTCACCAAACGTCGGAAAAAGTACTTCTCCTCGAGAATAAGCATTTTAAGATTTAAGTATCTTCCCTTGCGTGTTGAACCGTTGTTTGGTTCAACGCGCACTTTTCATTCTACCTGTTTTCCAAGTTTTCATCGGAACGAGTAAGTGCACAAACACCGCGATCGAGATTCCTCCCATCACAAGAACACCCGTAATCACACTGAACCGAATGGAAACAAGCTCTGCCATCGCGCCACATGTAACTGTTACTATAATAATGGCAACGGCCTCCGCAACCCCAAACAAACTAACAATCCGACCCATCACCTCCACCGGGATATGATCCTGGTAAAACGTAAGAAAGCCTGTATTCGCAAATGCGAGCGAAAACGAGAGAATGAAGCAGCCAACTGCTGCCATTGTCATACCAGATGAAGTCGAAAATACCACATATCCTAAAGCTAATAGAAGAGATCCCGCTCCCATCAACATCGATGTCGAGAGTCTTTTTACAAGGAACGTATTCATTACAGCACCTAGTAGAATGCCTCCTCCCGCTATGCTGACGAGAAATCCATACGCCGTGTTCGTTAAATCCAGTACGTCTTTGGCAAACGCTGCTTCGAGAGAATCCACTCCTGCAGTCATCACGATGACGGCACTAAACAGAAAGTAAATGATGACGACGGAACGAGACCTTTTACTATACTCATAAACGATTCGCCAGTCAGCTTTTAATTGCTTGAATGAAAAAGTTCGGGCTTCTGTTGCTTTGAATGTCTCAAGGTTTGGTAAGAAAAGAATCAGAAATCCAGCGATCAAAAGTGCCACCGCATTGACATAAATCGCTGTCACAGGTGTACTAACGATAAAAAGAAGTCCAGCGATCGCAGGTCCTATGACAAAAGCGCCTGAATCCATTAAACTTCGAAAGGAATTGAATTGTTTTCTTTCATGAATAGCCACTAGCTTTGTCATGTAAATAATCGAGGCCGGATGGTACAGGGCATGCCCCATGTTCACAACTAGAACGAGACAGTAAATCCATAACAGAGAAGTAAACAAAGGCAGTAGCGAAAGAAAGAACGCTTGAAACAATAGCAACGAGATCATGAATTTCCGTTTATTTACCCGATCTACGATGCTCCCTGACCATCCGTTTGTTAGAAGCGTTGCGAGCGGTTTGAGTAAATAGAGACCCGTGACCGCGAGAGCTGAACCTGTTTGATTGAATATCATTAAGTTGATTGCAATGTGATAGACCCATTCCCCGACATTCGCCATACCCGCACTAGCAAGGAGGATGATTTGACTCTTTTTGTTTCGTTCCACTATGTTCATGTTCATCTACATCAGCTCCGATCGCGATAAGTTTTTGATCAATAAAAAAATCTCACCCCCAGGACGTATAGTCCCGGGGGCGAGATTGCTTATCGCGGTGCCACCCCGGTTCAGTCATGTGTCGCCACATGACTCTTATCAGGTACGGCAGAAGCTACTTATACCCTAGCTCTATATCGGGAGCTCCCGTTACACCATCCCCGTGTTCGGTTCCGATGTACAGCTCAGAGGTTTGGTTCAATCATGTTACCTTCACTCCTTTTCAGCTACCGGAGCTCTCTGTGTAAGATAACATCATCTACTCTTCTCATCATCGCACTTGATTTTGTTATATAATACCAGTACGGTTACACCGTGTAAATACTTAGTTATAATCCTCTGACTTTATTTAGAATCATGCGCTGCTCAACAGACGCAACCGATCTTCTTGTCGCTGCCACCGTATCTGGATTGATGCTCACGCTATCAATCCCTTCTTGAATGAGAAACTCTGTGAATTCAGGGTAAGTCGATGGTCCCTGGCCACAAATGGAAACGGTTTTGCCATACTTATGCGCCCCGTGGATCAGCTGTTTAATCGCTCGTTTTACAGAAGGATTGCGCTCATCGAAATAACCCATACTGTTCAGAATGCCAGAGTCACGGTCAGATCCTAGAATAAGCTGTGTTAAGTCATTGCTACCGATACTGAACCCATCAACAAGCTGCGCGAATTCCTCCGCTTCAAAAATAACAGACGGCACTTCCGCCATAATCCAAATCTTGAATTCCTGATTTTGAATCAGTCCTTCTTCTGCCATAATCTTCTTCACTTTCTCAACTTCCCACGTTGTCCGAACGAACGGAAGCATCGCCCAAACGTTAATTAGACCGTATTCATCACGAACCTTTTTAATCGCTCGACACTCCAAACGGAATCCTTCTTCATACTGTGGAGAGATGTAGCGAGAAACGCCGCGCCAGCCGATCATCGGGTTTGCTTCAACTGGTTCCACTTCATTTCCACCAACGAGTCCACGAAATTCATTCGAGCGGAAATCGCTTAGACGGACAACCATTGGCTTCGGGTAAATATCCTGCGCCACTTTCGTGATTCCCTCAGCCATTTTTTCAATAAACATCTCTTCCTGTCCCGTTTTAAGCAAATGCATTGGGTGAATACCGATATTTGTAAAGATAAATTCCGTTCGCATTAACCCAATGCCGTCAAACGGCAAGTGTTTGTATTTGTTGATCAGATCTGGCTCTCCAAGATTCATATATATTTTAGTTCCTGTAATCGGGGCAAGCTGATGAAGAAGCGCTTCGTTGAATCCTTCATTGTTGTTAGACACTTCGTTAACCGCTTCTTTCTTACTCTCTGGTTCAGCATCTTGTAGAATCCCTTCATAAACAACCCCACGTGTCGCATCAATCGTTACTTCCATTCCATCCATTAATACATCTGTTGCAATAGAAGATCCTACAATACACGGAATACCGAATTCACGTGAAACAATGGCGGCGTGACACGTGCGCCCGCCTTCATCTGTAACGAGCGCTGCCGCTTTTTTCATGGCAGGAATCATATCTGGGTTTGTCATAATGGTGACCAGGATGTCACCTTCCTCCACAAGGGAAACTTCACTAATGTCTTTGATTTTCCGTACCTTTCCGCTAGCAGATCCAGGGGAGGCAGCTAATCCTCTAACGAGCATCTTTTTTGGCGTTTCTACTTTTTCAACCACTTTTGTTTCCTCCTCTTTTAATGTTGTAATTGGACGAGCTTGCAGAATGTAAAGTTCATTCGTTTGGCAATCAAGACCCCACTCAATATCCTGAGGCGTTTGATATAGTTCTTCAATTCGAACAGCGTCACGAGAAAGTTGCGCGATTTCAGCTTGCGTTAAGCATTGTTGGTTGACGTGTTTCTCACTTAAATATTCTTTCACCGCAACCGTATCCGTTCCGATCGCGTTGGCTTTCTTTACGACAAGCACTTTCTTTTCGGCTACGTGCTTTTCGATTAGTTTGAACGTTCTCTTATCGACAATGTATTCGTCTGGTGAAACCATCCCTGAGACAACCGCTTCGCCAAGTCCCCAGCTCGCATTAATCATCATCTGCTCTCGTTCACCTGTAATCGGATTCGCTGTAAAAATAACACCTGATTTTTCACTATTCACCATCAATTGTATAACCGCACAAAGGGAGACATCAAAATGGTTGAACTGCTGCTTTTCGCGATAATAAATGGCTCGTGCTGTCCACAGTGACGCCCAGCATTTCTTGATGTGATAAAGAAGCTCTGTAATCCCGGAAATCTCAAGATATGTATCCTGCTGACCTGCAAATGAGGCTTCTGGAAGATCTTCAGCCGTTGCGGAACTGCGAACGGCAACGAAGGGATCCTTAACATTTAGCTCCTTACTAAAGGATTCATAAGCATTTCGAATCTCTATTTCAAGAGATTCAAGCATGTCCGTTTGAAGAATCCATTCTCGTATTTCACCACTCACTTGATTGAGCTGATCTGTATTTTCATAATCGAGCTCCTTCATCTTTTCAAGAATAGACTGATCGAGCTCTCGCTCAGATATAAACGTTGTGTATGCCTCAGCTGTCACACAAAAGCCCGGCGGAACATGCACTCCGCTCTGCGTTAGCTCGCCAAGATTAGCCCCTTTTCCACCCACAAGCGCAATATCCTCTTTATTTATTTCGTGAAACCATCGAATAGCACCCTGCTCAACCATTTACTCTTCGCCTCCCTATTAGATTCGAATTTTAGAATAACACATTAATTTAATTATGTCATACTATTTATTTTAAAATATTTTATTGTGTTATATAAATATGGTTTATCTGCAGATTTCAAATCATTAATACTTGGATATTCCATAAATTAACTCCTTAAGCTATGATTTTATTCGTGAACTTCAACAATTTCAGAACTTCTCTTTGTGAAATGCCACAAACCTGACGAATTTCTTGTATACTCTAAATCAGAAGTAGTGAAGTTGATGACACGATCATACCTGATAGGAAAGGAGTGGTAGAGCTTGCATACCGAACGTCAAAATCATAACCCTTTTCAGGGACCATTCCGCTCTTTAGAAGAGTTAGCTGATTGTATTCGAGAAAATCTGGGATGCCCTGTCACAATCGAAGATTCAGATCACCGTATCCTCGCCTATAGTTCACATGATGAGAATGTGGACCCTGCGCGTATTGCGACGATTATGAAAAGGAAAGTCCCAGAAGATATCATTAAAAGCTTATGGAAAAAGGGCATAATCCCTCAGCTATTTGAAAGTGATGATCCGGTGATTATTCCGGCCATTCCAGAAGTAGGGCTCGGACAAAGAGTAGCGATATCCGTTCGGAAAAATGAAGATCTCCTTGGTTTTATCTGGGCCCAGGTCAATTGGGAAGTGACCCAAGAAGAATTGGCTCTATTAAAACAAGCTGCTAAAATGGTCAAAAACCAAATTCTTAAATTGGAAATAAAGAAGCGAAATGCAGAAGAAGGTCATCGTGAGTTTTTCTGGAAACTGCTCACTGGATATTATACAAAGGAAGCAAGTATCCACAATCAAGCCTTAACGTATCAGCTTAAACTAAAGGGTGAGATGGCGATCGTTATTTTTGAGTTCACTGAAGAGATTCAGCAATCGCTTGAACGCCATATGAATTATTACATTCAGGCTTCCCACCAAATCGAGTTAATTTATAGTACGTTGGATCAGAATCAGCTCATTCTACTCGTTCGTCCTTTCAATCACACAAATGGGGCCGAACAGCTTACGAGCTTCGTTCATATTTTTGTAGAGAAAATCAGTGATCGCCTTGGTGTTCATACACTAAAAGGTGGAGCAGGTACCCTCTATCAAAGTCCTCTTCACATCAAAGACAGTTATCGAGAAGCGCTTCACGTTCTATCGATTAAAGAACGATTTAACCGTGAAGTGAGTGCGATTTTCAGCTATCAAGAGCTTGGTATTTATCAATTTATTGACCTTCTCTATGAAGAGCGGATGCGTCATCATTATCAAAACATTTATATCGAAAAGCTAAAAACATATGATGCCATTCACCATACTCAACTTCTTGAAACACTGGAGATTTATTTGCAGTGTGATAGTAATGTCAAAGCAGCGTCTCACGTGCTTCATGTTCATACGAATACGTTAAACTACCGGTTAAAACGCATTTGTGAAGTAGCGAGTATTGATTTAAAAGATGCCAATCAGAAAGTAACGCTTTATCTAGATTTAAAAATGGAACAAATGAAATCATAGGGTGTTTGTGTAATTACACAAATACCCTCTTTTATTTTCTTGCATTTTCACAATGTGAAATGGAATAAGGACGTCTATAATCGGAGGTACTTGATCATAAACAATGTCTAAGGGGATGAAATCATGTATATTGGTATTCCAAAGGAAATCAAAAATAACGAGAATCGTGTAGCCATTACACCAGCAGGCGTAATCGCACTAACAAAGGCTGGTCATTACGTAACCGTTGAAACAGGAGCAGGAATTGGAAGCGGTTTCGAGGATATTGACTATCGCGAAGCAGGCGCAACGATAGCAACAGACGTAGCATCTGTATGGAATCAAGAAATGGTGATGAAAGTAAAAGAACCACTTTCTTCTGAATATGCTTATTTCCGTGAAGGACTCATTCTCTTCACATATCTCCACTTAGCAGCAGAGCCTGAATTAACAAAAGCTCTTAAGGATAGCGGCGTAACGGCAATCGCATACGAAACTGTTGTGGATCGTGGTACACTGCCTCTTCTTACACCAATGAGTGAGGTAGCTGGCCGCATGGCTTCTCAAATTGGTGCTCAGATTCTTGAAAAACCTAAAGGTGGAAAAGGTATTCTGCTTGGAGGCGTTCCTGGAGTGAAGCGAGGGAAAGTTACGATTATTGGTGGTGGCGTTGTTGGAACAAACGCCGCGAAAATCGCGATGGGTCTTGGTGCAGACGTAACAATCCTTGATTTAAGCGCTGAGCGCCTTCGTCAGCTCGATGATATTTTTGGTAATGCAATCAATACGCTTATGTCGAATCCACTTAACATCGCTCAAGCCGTTAAAGAAGCGGACCTTGTCGTTGGAGCGGTACTCATTCCAGGAGCCAAAGCACCGAAGCTCGTTACCGAAGAAATGGTGAAAAGCATGACACCTGGCTCTGTACTTGTCGATGTTGCGATTGATCAGGGTGGAATCATTGAAACAGTTGATCACATTACAACACACGACAACCCAACATATGAAAAACACGGTGTCGTTCATTATGCTGTAGCGAACATGCCTGGTGCGGTTCCAAGAACATCAACAATTGCCCTTACGAATGTTACGATCCCTTACGCCCTTCAAATTGCAAATAAAGGCGTAACGGCTGCGATTCAAACCAACCCTGCACTTGAAAAAGGATTGAACGTAGCAAACGGGGCAATCACATATGAAGCAGTAGCGAGAGATCTTGGCTACGAGTACGTTTCAGCCAACGATGCATTGCTTGGAACTCACGCCTAAAAATAAACTTTTCTACAACAAAGAGCCAGGAGGCATAATCACCTTCCTGGCTCTTTCCAATTTCCGTTAATTAATTCGAATAATTCTCATAAAAAGGACTCATTGCCATTAAGCTAAATACCTCGATTGACTTCCCTCATATTGTCCAAATTGATAACGATTAAGAAGCTTGTCAAGCTCTTGACTCGCCATGAGAGTTTGTTTATGTGTAAATCCATATACTAACACTTTTGATGTTAATACTACTTTTTTCTGATCAATGAGAGCTAGAAGATTTGATCTCGTGTAACATTGTATAGGCAATTTCAACGCTTCCCTTCCTTAATGATTGTAGTAGAATCAAAAGTAGATTTAAACAGCGTTCTATCATTGGATTTGAAGGAGTAAATGAAAATAGTTGCAATAAGCTTAAAGATCTTCATCCCTACAAATTCACTATTAACTTATGTATCCAACGCTATCAAAGTCGTTCATTGAAAACAGTCCATGTTATAGTTTACTATATTTTGTAAAAAAAGGGCAATAGTCATTTTAGAGCTCAAATGAAAAATTCTCATCTTTTGAGTTCATTTTTCTTGCCAATGGCTCTCCGGCCTTTATAAAAGCTTGTCGCTTTAAATTTGGAGAAAGATAAACCTTTCCCTTTTCAAACAAGAGCACCACGGTGGAACCAAAACTAAAAAAGCCCACTTCGTCTCCTTTATCTAGCTTTGAGGTAGGGTGCGTTAATTCAATCGTGTTTACCCACATCGCTCCTACTTTCACGAGAGCCATAAACATCCCATCTTCTTGTTTTAATTCAGACACAATGCGGTAGTTTGTCGAGAGTGGTGACTTTCCTAAAGTCATACCTAACTTATTGACTGGAGTGGACTTTCCACCAAGTTCATACTGCTTTGTTACAACACCATCAGCAGGAGAGTGAATCCGATGGTAATCTTTCGGGCTAAGATACAACACAAGGAATGCTCCATGTCGGTATCGAGCGATCATTTCTTCATCCTGCAGTAAGTCCTCAATCGAATAAGCAATCCCTTTTACCTCAATTAAAGTGTCATCTACCTCACCGAATTGCTCCAATTTTGCATCAACAGGACTTACAATGTCGCTTTCTTTTCCCTTAACAGAACGTGAACCGGATATTAGCTTTCTTACAAAAAACGATTCTAATGACGTGAACTCCTTTAGCTGTTTATCCAGTTCGTCCGTTTGAATATTAAATAGCTTCACGTATAGAGGAACCAACAACCTGCTGAATCGAGTTCTGCTCAATTTATTAATGAAGTAGCCTATCCTCCTAGAATTGAGCAAGCCGATCATTCCACGATACAAATGTTTTTTCACTTAGCTCCACTCCCCTCTAGATTTTTGAATTCGTTTCTTTTTATAGGCTATGTTAGCTTATAATGTTGATTTCTCGATTTTTGGCTCATTCGAGTGAAACCTTCGTTTCACAGGGCGTAAATGAGCCAAAAATCAACACCGTTCATTAACATAGCCTTTTTATAAACTACCCTATTTTCATTCATTTAACTGATCTCTCCTATTCAAACTCCACTTAACTAGAAGCTAAAGTCCCCCCTCATTTCTTGCTTATTTACACTCTACTAATACGTACAGTAGAAAAAGCTGGAAGGTTTCAACCCCAGGAAAAAAGGTAACTCTGCACGAGTCACCCTAGTTCCATAGTGCCGTTTCACTATAAGTTTCTCTTCTAGAAATTAGCGCTTAGTGGCCTGAAGCTTTTGGATTTTATCTGAATGAAATGGGGAATTTTTCACTTCATTTACTACACTAAACGGATTACCATCAAGATCATAGAAATCAAAGCACGTCATTCCCCCGAACTTTTCCAAATCAGTTGTTTTCACCCCTTCACATTTCAGGTCACGATAAAAAGCATAAATATCATCCACAAGAAAATTAAAGTAGCTATTCTTCTGTTCATTCTGCACTCGAAACTCTGTAGGCTGATCTGATTCAACCTGAACTAACCCAAGCTGAGTCGGACTGTTTGGAAAATAAAACCCTGCACCCTTACCAATTCCTTCTCCCCACTCCTCAATTTTCTGAACGCCAAGGTGCTCTTCATACCATGCGATTGCTTGCTCAAGATTTGTAACCGGAATAAATACGCTACCAATACGAATCATAAAATCATCTCCTCCTTTTCTACATTTTTAAAGTAATGAAAGCGCTCGATGTGCCAGGCGTCTAATTTCGTCAAACCGTTATTTTCAATCCAGTTGTGCAGCCGGTCATACGTATGTAAAATCGTCTTGTTCGGTCCAGTATGTTTCATGATTGCATAAGTTTGAGGTGGAATTGTTAACAATACCATTCCCCGGGGAACTTTCTCCACTTTCTTTACTTGATGGCAACCCAATACCCTTCCTCATCTTCTGAAGAAGCATTTAAACCGAATGCACCTATTTGCTGTAAGGGGGTTTGTGACATGTGAGATCTCATGCTTACGCTCTTCTAGTCGTATCGCTGCTTGTGGTATTTCTGAAATATACTCCTCTTCCGGGCACCGAACTCTTATGCCAACGAGGTGAATCTGCTCCTTTTTTTCGATGTACACAATTTGCTCCAACCTCAATCCGACGCCTTTTCGCCAATCGGATTAGGAATGAGATAACGCTCTTTAAACTCTTGACTTACTTCACTCCACACATCAAATTTATTGCCGTCTAGATCATAGAACACAAAATTTCTTCCCATATGCCCTCTGTTTTCGATCTCACCCACTTTCATCTTTTTAGCGATGAAATCATCTCGAATGTTTTCAAGTGCTTCCAATCCGTCTACTTCAAATGTCATTGAAAAGCAGACGTTCCCTTTGCTGTCATAGAAATTAGCACTCTCGTTTTCTCTTGCATCGACGAGGAATAGACTTTGATGCGCGATGTTCAATATGGCTTTATCCTCGTCCTTGTAGCTCAGCTTTGCATTTAAATTTCTCACATACCACTCACTTGACCGAGCTACATTCGAGACAGGAATATAACTAGTACCGATGCGAAGCAGTTCATCACCCATAAAGTCATCTCCTTCTATTTATGTTCTAGAATCATTTTCCATACTGGTCCACGTAATTCCTTCCCCTATTCCCGAAGTGATATGAAAACGATTCAAAAAAATCTTTGACATCTTAAGTGAAATCCTGTAAATTATCAAATGGACGAACATTCAAATTAAAACAAAACGAATTATTCGTTTTTAGGAGTGGTTTTCTTGGAAAACGTATTTGATTATGAAGATATCCAACTAATTCCCGCTAAATGTGTCGTAAACAGTCGATCAGAATGTGATACTTCCGTCACACTTGGCAAACATACATTTAAGTTACCTGTTGTACCTGCAAACATGCAGACGATTATTGATGAAACAATTGCCGTTTCATTAGCTGAAAACGGATACTTCTATGTGATGCATCGTTTTGAACCAGAAAAACGAATGGATTTCATTCGCGATATGAATTCACGTGAGCTTATTACATCCATTAGCGTTGGGGTTAAAGAAGAGGAATACACGTTTATTAACCAACTAGCTGAGCAAGAATTAACGCCCGACTATATTACAATTGATATCGCTCATGGTCATTCGAATGCGGTCATCGAGATGATCGGACATATCAAGAAACTTCTACCTGAGAGCTTCGTCATTGCGGGTAATGTTGGCACACCTGAAGCAGTGAGAGAGTTAGAACACGCAGGTGCAGATGCTACAAAAGTCGGCATCGGCCCCGGTAAAGTTTGCATAACGAAGATCAAAACAGGCTTTGGCACAGGAGGTTGGCAGTTAGCAGCACTTCGCTGGTGTGGAAAGGCAGCGACCAAACCAATTATTGCTGATGGTGGCATTCGTACACATGGTGATATCGCGAAATCCGTTCGCTTCGGCGCTTCCATGGTTATGATCGGCTCTCTTTTTGCAGGCCACGAAGAATCACCTGGTGATACAGTAGAACGCGATGGCAAGCGATACAAAGAGTACTTTGGTTCTGCTTCTGAATTCCAAAAAGGTGAGAAGAAAAACGTTGAGGGTAAGAAAATGTTTGTCGAGCACAAAGGCAGCCTCAAAGACACATTGACTGAAATGGAGCAGGATCTGCAATCAGCGATTTCCTATTCTGGTGGAGACAAGTTAGAATCCATTCGCACCGTGGATTATGTAGTAGTAAAGAACTCGATTTTTAACGGTGATAAAGTCTATTAATCCAATAAATCACAAAAAGGACCGTCACATTGTAACTAATGTGCCGGTCCTTTTCTTTATAGTATTATTTCTCTTACTCAGATAAGCACGCTATTACCTTTGCCTTATATTAAGGACCAACCAATTTGAATGGTGTCACAAGTAATTGTAAAAAGTACCATTGAATAGGAAAGCAATGTCACCAATCGCACCGATGCAAAAGAAGATAAAATAATAACTGGCTTTTGTAATATCTTTGTTGAACAGCTCTTGAAAAGCTTGGATAAAAATTTGATCAAATTTAAACCAACTTAATACCCAACCGATAATTAAAAAGCTAACAATGGTCATGATTCAAAACCCTCCACTCCACGCACGAACTGTTCATCCAAGTTTATCACAATTCCTGGCTTCATCACTTCACACTTCCCCTGAATTGGAAATCGTTACTTCTTACACCCTCACTCTTAGATCCAAACGAAGATCTAGTCTGTTTTAACTACTTTTAAAATGATGGTTTTGTGTCTAACGGTCTAACTTTCTTGAAATGAAAGGTGATTCCAACGTTATACACGAACACCTAGTTATTAGACAGTAAAAAATCTGTCTTTTCAAAAACTTCGAGGTAAACAGATTTCCAAGTTTTTTTGTCCTGGTTTCTAGAATCAAATCAAGTAGAAGATACTAAAAAAGAGGAGATGATGAGTTGAAACGAAATCTGAAGATCTGCTTTATAACTACCCTTCTAATCCTTCTTATTCTCCCTGCTTTCACATCTTATGATGACGCACGTGCAGATAAAACAAACAGTACCCTTTCAACACAGCTAAATGAAATTTTATCAGACAATCAACTAAATGGCGCAATCGCTGGAGTAAGTGTTCGATCTAGTAGCACTGGTGAACTGCTTTATGAGAATTACGGTGACACACGTTTAACACCAGCTTCTAATATGAAACTATTTACTGCCGGTGCCGCTCTTGAAACACTTGGACCCAATTATCGTTTCAGTACAGAACTTCTAGCTGATGGCAAACTCAAAAACAACAAGCTTACCGGTGATCTCTATCTAAAAGGTAAAGGAGATCCAACCCTTCTGAAAGAGGATTTCGACGAACTTGCACAATCTCTAAAAGAAAATGGCGTACATAAAATACATGGAGATCTGATTGGTGACAACAGCTGGTATGACGAGGAGTCTCTCTCTCAGGATATGGTTTGGTCTGATGAAGATTACTATTACGGAGCTAAGGTGTCTGCCCTAACGGCATCACCAAACGAGGACTACGATGCAGGTACAGTTATAGTCGAGGTTTATCCTGGAAAACACTCTGGCGATAAAGCTGATGTACGACTCTCGCCCTCTTCAGATGTTCTAACAATTGAAAATCAAGCCAAAACTGTCAAATCTGGCGAAGAAGCAGAATTAACGATTTCTCGAGAGCACGGCTCCAATACAATCTTAATAAAAGGTGAAATCAATGAGGATTCCTCACGTAAGCGCGAGTGGATTGCGGTATGGGACCCAGCGCGGTACGCGCTTAGTTTGATGAAGCAATCACTTATGGAGGCTGGAATTAAATTTAAAGGTAAGACACGACTAAAGAAAACACCTGAAGATGCTACTCTCCTAGTCGAAAAGAAATCAATGCCGTTATCTGACTTGCTTATTCCGTTTATGAAACTAAGCAATAACGGCCATGCTGAGATATTAGTGAAAGAAATGGGGAAAGTGAAAAAGAATGAAGGTAGCTGGGAAGCTGGCTTGGAAGTAATGACAGACTTTCTGAAACAAGAAGGACTAGATACGGATGAGTTGCGACTTAGAGATGGTTCCGGCATTTCTCACGTCACTTTAATTAAGCCAAATCAACTTTCTGAATTTCTCTATACCGTGCAAGATAAAAGCTGGTTTGATCCTTTCTATCGTTCTCTTCCGATTGCGGGTGATTCCAAGCGACTTGAAGGCGGCACACTTCGGTATCGGATGAGAGACACGCCAGCAGAACAAATCGTTCATGCCAAAACCGGCTCATTAACCGGAGTCTCTTCCCTTTCAGGCTATGTGGATCAAAACGATGGATTAACTTTCTCCATTATGCTCAACCAATTTGTGGAAGAAGATGATATCAAGGATATTGAAGACGAAATTGCTGTTGTTTTAGCTAATTACGCTTCAGATCAAATGGAATAAGAGATTAAAGGGAGACTGCAGTCTCCCTTCCCTTTTCTAAAGAAATAAGTTAACTATTACTATTCGCTAATTGATACAATCCCGCTCTTTTCCCTTCATGTTTTTCACCCTTTGCTAATTGAAATTCCTCAACTCGTTCAAATCCCACCTTTTCTAGCACGCGAACAGAGCCTTCATTTTCAATCAAGCAGCATGTTTCAAACGTTTCAAATTCTAGTTCCTTCTGTCCAAATTCAATCGCCAGTTCAGCCGCTTTCGTACCAATTCCTCGATTCCAAAAAGCTGGCGCTACCCAATAATCGATCGCTCCCACACCTTCGCGTTCACGTCTGACAGAGATGCTTCCCGCGAACTTATCATCAGCAAATATAGCAAATGCGTAATGGTTGCCTTGCTGCTCTTTAGATACGGCTTGAAACCACTCTCTTGCACCATTCTCCGGATAAGGATCCGGGACATTGGTTGTACTAGAAATCTCTTTCGATGAAACATACTGTTGAATAAGCGGAACATCTTCTTCTTTTAAGAATCGCAATTTCACTCTCACTTTCCTTATCCCCTTTCTACCTCGATTCGTAATGTGGATCCGAATAGCTCTGACTAATATGACTTTTTTTGAAAAACATCACGTCACTAAATGCGATTCCGATTGCCAACTCAAAGGAAGTTAAAAAACCATACCCACTTATTCCTGATGAAGTAAGGAAGGAAACCATACTGGTCATTCATCACCATAGCATAAAATGCGTAGAAAAATGGTCACCTTAATGCATAGCACTAGGTTGACCATTTGTATAATAGCAACGTTTTGGATCTAATCACCCTAATCAATAACAAACAGAGCTGGATTAAATATGTTCATCAAAAAATGCTAGAACTTTTCGATATACAGCCATTTCGTTTTCTTTCTTTGAGAACCCATGCCCTTCATCTTTTAAAACAAGATAGTCTATCTCTCTACCTTTTTCTTTCAATGCCTGAACAATTTGATCAGACTCTTCTTTCACGACTCGCGGATCCTGTGCACCCTGGATCACGAGCATCGGCTTGGTCATTGAAGCGACATACGTATATGGTGAAGCCTCTGCTAGCTTTTCTTTATCTTTAATTGGATCACCAACTAATTGCTTAGTTACAGGTTTCCAGTGTTCAGGAACCGAGTCTACAAAACTAAATAAATTACTCGGTCCAAATAGTTCCACAACAGCTTTAAAATACTCTGGATGCCGCCCATGAAGAAGAAGGGCCATATACCCTCCATAGCTACCACCCATGAGTAGAATCTTTTCCCGATCGGCATATCCTTGCTCGATTAACCACTCTAATCCATAGATGTTATCCAGGCGCGGACCGTTCCCCCAATCACCTTCTACCATTTTTTTGAAAGCAAGTCCGTACCCTGATGAGCCTCTGAAATTAGGAGCAAAAACGCTATACCCTCGATGAAGAAGGAACTGAAATAAAGAGCGAAAGGAAGCACGTTCAGCAACCTGTGGACCTCCATGCGGCCAAAAAATAACATGACCATTGTCATTTTCTTTATTCGCCCTGAATAATAATGCTTCGATTTCAAGACCATCAAAAGAAGGATAAGTAACGACCTCAGGCTCAACCAGTTCCTCTTGTGTTACTCCAGGGACACTATAGTTTGTCAAACTCGACCATCCCTTCTCCGATTTCTTAAAAATATTCGAAGGGACCGTTGGAGAACAGCCAAGTAGATAGACACCGCCGTTTTCGCCAATGACCACTTTTTCGATGACGCTCACTGGTGTTGTGATCTTCTCAAGCTCATCTGAACCAAGATGGTATTCATAGAAATAATCTAGAACGCCTTTTTGACTAACGAGTAAAAGACTATTATTCTTCCTATGAAATTTCAATTCTGTTAAATCCTCATTTTCAAGCTGGAAAACCTTCTGAAACTCCCTCAATTCAAGGTTGAACTTCGCAAGATACGAGAAGTCTTCTCCGTAGTTTGTGATCAAGTATACTTCGGTTTCCGACACGTATACTGCTCCAGCAAATGTATGCTCTGGACTCACGTCAGGTGTTAATAAGATGTGTTCTTCCCCAACCTTCACGTAAGGTAATGAATATGTATTTCCATGAAATGCACCATAGAGAAAGCTTTTTTCTTCAGGACTCTTATCCATTAATAACGTGATGGCCTCTTTTGCATGGAGAATGGTTTCCTCTGTCTCTGTTTCCAGATTGTATGAGTACCCTTTCAAAAATGTTTGATCTTCTTTATTCGAAGTATAGTATAGATACTTCCCATCATTCGATAAGAATGGCATCTCATGATGATAGCCATCTGCTTGTCGAATTGTTTTCACCTTGCCACCCTTCGATGAAACAGCATAAATCTGTCCATTCTCATCGCCATCTTTATCCATGATGGCTAAGATAGAGGCCCCGCTGTTATCATAAATCAATTCGTGACAGCTTTGATTCTCAAATGTTATAGGATACGGAAAAGTTTGCGGAAGATTCATCGCCCACAAATTGTACGTTCCATTTAGGTTCGTACTGAACACTAACTGTTCTTCATCTGGACTAACAGCAAATGTTTGAATACCAAACGTTTGGAAGAATTGTTCAACATCAGGTTTTTCTAAAACGATCATTTTGCTCCTCCTTCACTTAAAAAAGAATAAAAATTAGTGATACCAATTCACTCAGTGCTTGCATAAAGATTACCAATTCTAATAGCCGTCTTATCTTCACCATCATAATCAACTTCAGTTATATCGGCTAAAGGTATTTCAATTTTACTGAACTGCCATTTGATCACGAGATTTTCATTTTTTTAGTCACATTAATTTCGAATAGTTGCATATGTTTCACCCCCACCTTCTATTTATATACGGATGTGCGAATCAGATAGTTTCGATCATTAAGAATATTAAGTGATTTCTCAACAGATGAAATCACTTTGCTTCTTTGAATATGTTGTGGAGTTCTCTAATTCCTCGCCCAATTCTGTTTGTTTATGCAAAATACCAAATACTTCATGAAAAGTTACAACTTTTGTTTCGGTTGAAACTTTTTTATTATTTTCGAATGAATATAGTTTGGCATTAGCCACTATATTCGGTCTATTTGCCACTATTGCGATTAGAATGACTGCACCCAGTATGATACTAATTTTCTTCATAGATATGTGCCTTCTCTTTATATAACTGTTACTCCTCTCCCTTATACCCTAATTCAATTCTACTGCCCCAAATAAAAAAAGAGATGATCCTCTTATTAAAGAAACGCTCCGATTAATTGAAACTCGAAATCAACAATTTTTTTCAGAATAGACGCATATTTCATGGTAATATTCTTATAAATACAACTTACTCATAAGGAGTTGTTAACCATCGACAACAATACATTTGTTGCAATATTAGTTCCTTTTTTAGGTGCTGCAACCGTTTGGATAGTCTTATTCGTTAAAAAAAAGCGATAAAACCAGTTACTTATTTGCTTCACCAATGCAGAATTGCTCCGAGATTGATGAAGACTGAATTTCAAGATAAACTGACCACATACTTAGTGATCCTCTCTTGTCTTCGCTTTTAGGGAGGGTGGGAAGATCGAGCTCCAACCAAAAACAGTGCCCCCCGTATGCTAAAGTTTTACCGTGCTGGGGGCAGTGAACACTAATGAATAGCTATCATCAAGAAAATGTCCGTCCCTTTAATTCTCTTATCGCGCTGATTGCTCCCATTTTCGTACAAACAGTTGCTCCCACACGATTGCTGGTTGAAATGATGTTCTTTAATTCTTCGAAATCCTCTAGGAGGGCTTTCGGATCGTGATCGTGATTGAATTGATGCAGAGTCGCCCCAACAAACGCATCGCCTGCTCCTGTTGAATCGACGGAATGAACGGAGATACTTGGGACGATACACGATTCTTTTCCATTTGAGACCAGTGTTCCATCCTTCCCCAAGGTGACGGCTACCGTATTGGCCCCCAGTCTATGAAAACGTTCGACTCCATCTGATAGATGGGAGAGTCCCGAAATGATCTTACATTCCTCTTCGCTTACTTTGACGAAGTCGGCTTGACTGATGCATTGCTCTGCCGCCCCACTAAAGTCCCTCTCTCTCCCCTTCCATAAATCCTTTCGAAAGTTCGGGTCAAAAGAGATAAATTTCCCTGCTTCTTTGACCGTCTGAATGAAGGATATGTACGCGGACTTTAAGGGATCCTCCAGTAAAGCAGTAGCGGATCCGAAGTGAATGATGGAAGATTCCATCCACCTGCTCTCATGAAGCTCTTTATTGTTCAGATGGGCGTCCGCTCCACGATTAAACACGAAATCTCTTTCCCCATCTTCTTTCAATGATACAAATGCCAGAGTTGTAGGATGGTGCTGATCAAGAAGAATGGACGACTCATCAATGGTAAGATCCATCATAGTCTGTTTCAAGAAATGGCCGAACGGATCATTTCCTACCTTGCTCAGGAATCTGGCGCGCCCCCCAAGTGTGGTAATGGTGGCACACACATTCGCAGGAGCACCTCCTGCTTGCTTTAAAAATTGTTGTCCCTGAGCCAAGTCTGTATTGATATTGGTACAAAAGAAATCGATGAGCAGTTCACCGATGCACAGGATCGAAGGTTCATTCATATTCTCAATCTCTCTTTCCCCAGATAGATGAAAGCTCGGTAACCGAGAGCTCTTCAACCTTGGCACCCCCTCCAATGGCAGTGAGGGAAAGGGTGTGATTCGTTCCCTGTGGGAAGATCAGGTTGGTTAATGCTCTCCTGCCTTCCTGTGCGAATACCTCTAAGGAAGAAGCGTCCAGGAATAGCTGAAGGATGAGCTTATCGTCCATTAATTCCACATGGCACTCAGATATTCCGGGAAAAGAATCCGAAAACCCGTTTTCTCCTGAATGAGTCCGATCGACGGATAAAATATGAGTGATTCGATCGTACCGAATACTGGATTTCTCATCTAATGAATGATGGATAGCCAGCCTGAACTCCTTTGCGTCTTCCAGCGTTACAATCAGATTTACTTCCATGAACTCATGATTTACATCCATTGAATACGCTTCTTCCGTTAACACTATTTCCTTGATGACCTTTGCTTCTTTTCTGATTCTATTCATTTCGGATACAGGCTTTTGTAAAAGATCAAAACCATCTTCAGTAGAAATCAAGGTCAATTCTCTAGGCAACGTCATGGCTCCTCTCCACGTTTCAGTCGGAACCTGGTTTGCATATCTCCAATTATTCATCCATCCAAGATAGATACGTCTTCCGTCCTTTTCAGGGATATCGGACCAGCTCACTCCCGCATAATTGTCCCTTCCATGATCAAGCCAGAGGATGGTGTCCACATTATGATTGTTGATAAACGTCTTGCCGTCAAAGTCCCCAACAAAGAACTGCGTCCTTGAACCTTCTTTGAAATCGGGGTTGTCACCGATGCTCACCAACATCACCCATTTCATTTGTTCGGAATTTCCGTCGACCATGAGTGGAAACAAATCAGGGCATTCCCATACTCCGGAATGGGCCCCTTCGTCCTGGCCAAATTCACTGGCAAACTCCCAGTCGATCAAGTTAAGAGACGTATAAATAGTAATCGTTTGACCCGTTGCCAGAACCATTACCCAACGGTCAGATTCCTCATGCCAAAATACTTTGGGATCCCGGAAATCAGTTATGTCTTCATCTGATAGGACAGGATTTCCCTCGTATGTTTTCCACGTCCTGCCGTTATCGTGGCTATAAGCAAGACTTTGTCTCTGCCTAGGATGTTCAGAATCCGGATATGTGTCCGAATTTGTATAAATGGCTACCAGTCCCGCCAATCTCCTTTTCAAAGAAACCCGATGTATTCTTGCAATCCACCACGCAGCTTCCAGAGAAAATAGCACCATGCTCATCAGGATAGAGAGCGATCGGCAGCTCCTCCCAATGCAGCAAATCATGACTCACCGCATGCCCCCAGTACATCGGTCCCCACGTGGTTCCATGTGGATGATATTGAAAGAATAGATGATATTCCCCTTCGAAATAGACCATCCCATTCGGATCATTCAGCCACTTTTCCTTCGGGGAAAAATGAAATTGCGGACGATAGGTTTCTGTATAAAGGCTCACTTTTTCTTGAAAGTCGTTCGTCATAAGAATCCTCCTTTGCATTCAAAAGGCTGCACGATTGCCTGAGCAAGGTACAGCCTGAATATGATTATGATTGGTTTCGGTCATATCCATCCTGCTTGATTTTTAGCCATTCCTGTAACCCGAGGCGATCGAGTTCTATCAAATAATCCGCCCATTCTTCATCGGCTTTCCCGTTGGTGATCCATTCTGCCTTTTTACGCTCCACATAAGCAAGCAAATCGGCCTCGATCTTCGAAAGCTTATCTAATTCCTCAAGGGAGAAGAACACTTTTGGATAGATGTTTTCCGCCTTCATATCCGCTACCATGACATCCTTCATGAGCCCCAGTCTCCATGCCGCATCATCCGGTTTCGTTGTCACGGTTCCATAGTATTCATCCAAGATTGCCAATGGACCGCCGACAGATGTTTTTTCCCTGAGCTCGACAGGAGCCGTTCCCTCTAATGGAAGATGCTTTAATGAATGGCTTGCACTATCCAACTCGAAGATGTTTTGCTGTTTGTCATCCCCGTAGGTACCCCAGTTATTTTGAACCGATTGAAGCGGGTTATAGAATTGATCGATCCATTTTGCCGTTAATTCAAGATTCTCGTTGGCACTCGTCATGACCATTCGGTTACGGTCAAATCCCATACCGTTCGTTCTCGTCACGTTCTTCGTTCCATCCGGTCCTTTAAGGGCAGGCATGAGGTCGTATTGATCGTTCATACCCGTGACGTTTGCTTTATCCCATGTAAAGTACATGCCGTAACGTCCTTCTTTCCCTTTTGATAGGTAGGTATTCCAATCCTGTTCAAAGGCCTCTACATCGATTAAATCTTCCTTATATAACTCATTCAAATAGTTGATGGCGTCCTTATACCCTTCATCGGCTGCCGTCAGCTTTACATCACCGTCATTCGTTACGACGGTGTGATCCCAGTTCTCCCCCAAACCGAATGAACCGAACAAGAAGGAAACATCTTCACCTCCATGATTGATGATGAAGGACATCGGGATTTCATCGGCCTCGCCATTCCCGTTTGGATCCTGTGTCTTGAATGCCTTGAGGACTTCTTTCAGCTCGTCCGTTGTTTTCGGCATTTCAAGACCCAACGTATTCAACCATTCCACATTGATCCAGGGAAAGTCATCGACAGAGTGGATGCTTTCCTTCCCTGAACCGAGCTCTTCAATCCAAGGGAAAGAATAAATATGCCCATCTGGAGCCGTCATCATCGATCGATATTCAGGCGCGTCGTCTAAGACTTTTTTTAGATTAGGCATATGCTCCTGAATCAGATCCTCAACAGGAACAATCGCTCCGTCCTTCGCAAGCTTTAACAGCTCATAATCACTGTAACCCGCATTCATAATCGCGTCGGGAAGCTCACCACTAGCGACGGCCAGGTTCCGTTTTTCATTGAAGGTTTCCCCCGATGTATAATTGGTCCAGTCGATCTTCACTCCCGTTTCTTCCTGGAGCCTTTTGAAGATCAGCTTTTCATTTGGATCATCCGGAGCTAGTGGTGAACTGGATGTCATCATCTTCAGTGTCACCTGTTCCTCTAAAGGAAACTTCACATTTTCCAGTTCATAATTCTCAGAAGAAGCACTTTCACTGTTGTTGCTACACCCGGCTGCTAGCAGCATACCTGACATTACAAGTGTCGACATTGCGTTCATCTTTTTCCCCATTGTTAAACCCCCATTGTTAATAAGTAGATTATTTTAAAGATCCCACCATAACACCTTTTTCAAAGTATTTCTGGAAGAATGGATACATAATGATCAGTGGTAAGCTCGCTAATACGATGGATGAATACTTGATCATCTCGGAAATTCTTTGGAGTTCCGCGGCAGCCTGCTGATCAGCGATCATTCCCGGTTGTATCTCATTCTGGATAAGGATCGAGCGCAGGACGAGCTGTAACGGGTATAAATTCCGGTCCTCGAGATAGATCATCGCATCGAAGTATGAATTCCATTGTGTGATGAACGCATAGAGCGCAATGACAAAGATAATCGGCTTTGACAACGGAAACACAATGTTCAAGAAAATTCTCAACTCGGATGCCCCGTCGATCCTTGCTGCTTCCTTCAACTCATTCGGAATGGATTTGAAATACGTTCTCGCTAGGATGATGAACCAGACGTTGATGGCGTTGGGAAGGATGATCGCCCAAATCGTGTTCAGCATCCCTAAGCCCTTCACCACCATATATGTCGGGATCAATCCTCCGTTGAAGAACATGGTGATGAGAAAGAACACCATGATGAACTTTCGTCCGACAAGCCCTTCAGCCGAGAGTGAATACCCGGCAATGATGCAAACACTCACGGTGATGAGGGTGAATCCGACAGAATAGAGAATCGAGTTGATGAATCCTTTGACGATGGTCCCGTCTTCGAAGATCCGTTTATATCCTTCGAGCGTCCAATCCGACCCGCTGATGGATAATCCTTTTTTGACCAAAATATTCGGCTCAAGAACTGAGGATAGTAGAACGTATATCAAAGGAAAAAGAACGATGATCACGATTCCCCCAAGCAGGATTTTGTTGATGAAAAGAATGAATTTATCACTCCTAGTGTGTTGGTACACCTCGTTTCCCCCTTTCTATAATAGACCTTCGCCTTCGTTTAATTTCTTGACCACCCGGTTGACGAAAACCAACAAGATAACATTGATAACGGCATTGAACAATCCCACTGCTGTGGCGAATGAATAGTCACCGGCCTGCAGCCCCCGCTTGTATACATAGGTCGAAATGATTTCCGAGGTTGGCAGGTTCATAGACGTCTGTAACAGATAGGCTTTCTCAAATCCGATAGCCATGATGCCTCCAGCAGCCAGGATAAACAGGACCGCCATGACAGGCTTAAGCGTCGGAAGATCAATGTGCCATATGCGTTGCAGTAGAGATGCCCCATCTACAGTTGCTGCATCGTGAAGCTGGGGGTCCACATTGGCGAGTGCCGCCACATAGATGATGGATGCCCACCCTGCACCCTGCCAAACGCCTGACCAGATATAAATGATTCTGAAAGCATCGGGATCTGACATGAATGAAATCGGCTTATCCGTAAACACCGAGAGCATCGCATTAATGGGTCCCGTAGGTGATAAGAAAAGAAAGATCATTCCCGAAATCACGACGACCGAGATAAAATGTGGTGCATATAGGATGAGTTGAATATTCTTTTTCACCCCTGCTTTTCGGAGCTGATTCAGCATGAGTGCAAGGATGATCGGGATCGGAAACCCGATCAGAAGCTCGAAAGAACTCAATTTCAAAGTATTGACCAGGATATCCATGAAATTCGGAGACGATAAAAAGTCCGTAAAGTGCTTGAATCCGACCCATTCACTGCCATTGATTCCCCTAATGGGACTGAAATCCTTAAATGCGATGGATGCCCCGTACATGGGAACATACTTGAAGATGATCGTAAGAATGATGGCAGGTGCAAGAAACAAATAGAGAATATAGTTTTTCTTCACATAATGGAGCTTGGTTTTGAGTTTTTCATTTTTCTTTGTCTCCGATAGAACTTGTGTAGCTGCCTTGGCAAGTTCTTGCAATTGTTTGACCCCCTTTAAAAATTCAAGTTGTTCAGAAATTATGACCTGCCCATTTCGGTTAGGCTGTCTGTTGAGTTCACTTTACTAGAACCCTAGTATGAAAACGTTTACTTTCTTCGGATTAAACAGTTTAAATTTTTTGGAAGTTTTCTGCACAAAAAACCTTTGGCAGCTGCCAAAGGTTTCTATTCCAAATCATTCAGTTCTGCATTAATATTTTTTACCGCCTCTTCTGCCGAAGTTTTAACATCTTTCCCTCCGATTCCCACGTCTTCAAATAACGTTTTGACTGCATCACTCACGACAGGATAGGCAGGGGTAATCGGTCTATTCTTGGAGTACTTTTGTGCCTGTTCTACGAAAATATTTTTCGGGTACTCATTGAACTCGGGAAAGGCTTCTGCAACAGAATAACGTGCCGGAACATCACCAGTGATCTCAACATACTTCTTTGCTCCTTCAAAGCTTGTGACATATCGGACGAACTCCCAGGCTTCATCGGGATAGTCGGTTTCAGACGAAATACCGAGTGACCACCCACCGTTAGGAACCACCTGCTCACTCCCTTTCGGCAGGGCGGTAATCCCGAAATCCTCACCCAGCCGGAAATCAGGATTCATCATACTAAGACTCTCCACCATCCAGGAACCGAGGACTCTCATGCCAAGCTTATTGGTCTCCCATGCTTCCTTGGGGAGTTCGACCTTGGCCACCCGGTGTTTCTGATATAGATCCTGATAAAACTGGAGAGCTTTTAGTGAAGCCGGGGAGTTCAAATATCCACTCGCTGTCTGATTGTCCGGATCCAATACATCCCCTCCAAATTGCCAAAGAATGGGCATTTTGAAGTAGGAAGGTGACTCTCCGTCCGGGAATCCTTGCGCCGGGTCGATTCCCGTGATGTCAGGTGATAAAGCAGATATTTTCTTAGCTGCCTCCAGGGCCTCATCCCATGTCATCGGATCATGTGGATTTTTGGAAGGGAGGGGTATTCCTGCTTTTTCGAACAAATGAATATTATAAAAAAGGGCGACACTCGACTCTGCAATCGGCGATAAGTAGATTTCATCCTCATATGTGATGCCCTTCAACGTAGGGGATGCGAGATCCTCAATATGACCTTCTTGTCTCATATAATCGTCCAGAGACATCAGACCACCCGCACTAGCATAAAGGGCGAGAGTCGGGGTATCGATCGTCAAAATATCAGGAGGGTCACCCGCTGCTATCTCGGTTCTTAGCTTCAACTCATAATCCCCATATGGTATAGGAATCATTTCCACTTTGATCGCGGGATGCTCTTTATTGAAGTCAGCCACTAGCTCTTTATACGCCTGATTTTCAAGTTCTGTTCCTATGTTTCTCCAGAATGTCAGGTGGATCCCTGGTTGTTCATCTCGTTTTCCACCTGACTTCTCCCTGCTTGTTTCCTGAAAGGAGGTGAAAGAGAAGATGCTGTAGATCCCGGCTGTCAATATGATTATCGCCGTCAGTCCATAGATGACGGTTAATTTATACTTCATCGTACCTCCCCCTTATCCACTTTCATGGTTTTTCGGTAATCAAGTGGCTTTTGTCCAAAGCGCTTCTTGAACACAGTGCTGAAATAGCCGGAATTGGAATAGCCGACAAGATGGGCAATCTCGATGATCTTTAATTGTTCATCCATCAACAGGGAACGGGCTTTGTCCATTCGGAGCCTCACAAGATAATCACTGAAATTTTGACCCACCAATTCTTTGAACATCTCCGATAAATAGGCGGAGTTGATATGGAATTGATCAGCAAGGGAGGTGAGTGAAATTTCATTGGTGTAATGCCTGTCCATATATTGCCTTACATTTTCCACGATGGCAATTCCATTAGAGGAATGGCGGGTTTCATTCACCTTTTCCGCAATCATTCTTGCTAGCTCTAGCAGTTCCCCTTTAACCCGCTCCCGGGAAGTCAGTTCCCATATACCCAATTGACAATTCCACATCTTCTTCTTCAAATCATCGGTATACTGATCATATTTTCTTGCCATAGATCCCAGCATGAAGAGCACCCGGCTCGCTGCAAAGGAATACGACATCACCGATTGCCGGTCGCATTCAGCAAAAGTAGTCAGTAGGGATACTTTGAATGTCTCGAAATCCCCATGCTCCAAACTGTTTGACAGCTTCCATTCAGAATCCTCAGTGAACTCGACGGTATCTTTATTCGTTGTTCCGTCGATGAGTTGAGAAGTGACATCAGCTGAACTTTGACTCCAAGAGAGAAGGGACGAAATATACCCGTTCTTTAATTGTGATAAACCCCTGACCACTTTCCCCAGTCCGATGACCGTTTCAAGATTCAGATAGGTGCTGACACTCTTTTGCAGCTCCTGAACAAAGATAGCGACTTGATTTCCCTCTGAGTTTTGATGACATAGGAAATGAAGCATATTCGGATAGCTCGTGTCGTAAAAGGACATGATTCCTTCATGCTCATAGGATAATTCCCTGCAAAGCATTTTGAACGGAAGAAACAACTCCCTTACCTGATCGTGTTCCTTGCTCCGGATCTCTGCGGTAATGAACTGTACGACAGCGTCATCGCCTAGCACATCGAGGTTCAGTTGACTGAGCCTCTCTTCAGCAATATTCATCCCCGCCCATTCATCCTTCACCAAATGAAGCAAGTACTGCTCCCTCATTTCTTCAGCGTGGAACTGGTTCATTCTGTCCGTTTCCATCCTTCTCTGCTTCTCTGCTTCAACCTCTGCCTTGCTTTTCCTGAGGGCAGTTGTCAATTCCTCAGGATCCACGGGCTTAAGCAGATAATCCTTCACTCCTTCGACCAAAGAGGAACGTACATACTCGAAATCCGCGTATCCCGACAAGACAATCACTTTGATATCCGGATTTGCATCCGATAACACTTTCACAAGCTGCATCCCATCCATGACTGGCATCCTGACATCGGTCAGGACAATGTCGGGCACCACCTCTTCTATCACCTGTAACGCTTCCTTGCCATTCGAGGCTTCACCAGCAATAACAAAGCCTTCTTCTTCCCAGTCCACTTTCCACTTCAACCCATTTCGAATTTGTATTTCATCATCGACCAGAATCACCTTCAGCATAAAGATCCCCCTCTCCATTTTTTATGCGTAAGACAATGGTTGTGCCTTGATTCTTTTCTGATGTAATGTGATAGGTAAATTTCTCTCCGTAATACAGATTCAATCGCCCCAGGACATTTTTAAGCCCAATGCTGCGCCCTTTGCTTTCCAATACCTGCCGCGATTCGTGACGGCCCGTGTTACGCTTCAATTCTTCCAAGATGGACTCAGGGATCCCGATTCCATTGTCCTCAATCACAATCTCCACCCAGTCATCCACTTTCTTCGTTGAAATGCGAAGGACGGCCTCCGTCTTCTCTATGAAGCTATATTTCACAGAATTCTCCACGAGAGGCTGGATGACAAACTTAATGATTGGGAGCGTAGAAACATTCGGATCTTCCTCAATGGAAACTGAAAGAGCCTCTTCATAGCGCAGCTTCAGAATCTCCATAAACCTCCTTATATAGGTCATTTCTTCCCCGAGAGTCACTATGTCCGATTCCGTATTGAGGGAATACCTCATGATCCTCCCTAAATGGACAGTGACACCAATCACCTCTTTAGTCTTCCCTTGAGCTGCGAGTCCCCCGATGGTCTCCAGGGTATTATTGAGGAAATGAGGATTGATTTGTAGAAGCAACGCCTTGTATTCCGCATCCCGCCTTCGTATATTGGCTTCATATTCCGTTTCAATCAGGGTGTCGAGCCGGTTGCTCGTCTGGCCGAACACATCCACCACATAGCCAATCTCATCATTTGCTGTCTTAATCGAAGGGATTAATTGCTTAGCTTTCTTAAAATCTCCCTTTTCCACCAGCTTCATGGCACTGGTCAATTCCCCTAAAGGTTTTACGATAGTAGAAGAAAGAAGATAAGACGCCATGATCGTCAATAAGAAAATCCATCCACTTATCAAAAGGAGATTCCTCTGAAGTTCATTAATCTGAGAAAACAATTCGGACTTGGTAATTTCACTAACCAGCACCCATTCCCCTACCCTTGCCTTCTGATAGAAAACCATGTACTCTTCCTTCTCGAAAGGGACCTCTATTAATCCTGAGCTGTCAGGCTTAGACTTAATGGTCTTTAAGCTTTCTTTTACTACATTCTCCGGTGTATCGATACTGCCCGTCAGCACATTTCTGCCGCGGCTGTCAAGGAGATAGACTCTTCCGTTCTCCCCCAGCTTGATCTTACTTAATGCATTCTCAAGAAGGGACGATGGAAAGTTCACCTTGATCACCCCAGATAAATCAAGCGTATTGATATCAAAGAGGGGCAGAAGGTAACTGTTCACCTGATCCGCCATCAGATCATTATGAGATCGAAACCAACGCTGATCGTCTTTATAGAAATCATCGAACCAATTTGTTTTCTCTAGAGGGGGAAGACTCCCGGCCGTCCCAGTCCCATCGCTCAGGTAAACAGATACGGACATCGATTTGGAATTGTTGATCATCATCGAGGATAACTCCGCCTTTAACTGGTTCTTCATCAGAAGACGTTCGGCATCTGTCGTCTCCGTTTTATTCTCCTCGGACTTAATCCATTCCTGAGTCGTAGGGTTCACCAGTACCTGCTTTCCTAAATCCTCTGCCTGTGACGTGATCGAATCAATATACAGCGAATACTGCTCCATCATTTCAATCGTCGAACTCGTCGTACGTTCCTCCATGATCGACGTAAACCAATTGGGAATCAGGATCGAAAGAATGAGAAAAGGAAAGGTCAGTAGCAAGGTGAAAATCATAAATAATCGGTTACGAAGTGAGAAAAACATAGTGCCTCCATGGTT